>NZ_JBFAYI010000079.1:0-1585 GCF_040681245.1 Lentzea sp. NPDC051838 | reverse complement strand
CTGGTGTTTTAACCAGGGAGCTCCTGGGTTTTGACACAGGCACGGCCACCGCTTGATCATTTTCGGGTTCCGTCCAAAGAACGCGATCATGACAAGTGGTGGCCGTGCCTCGTAGTGTGCCCGATCAAGCTCAGAGCGCCCAACTCAGGGCGCTGCAACGGTTGCGCCGGGATCTGTATGGCTGTTTGCGTGCGTGGCCGGACACGTTGTTCGAGCTGGTCGACGCGCTGCTGGTGAGTCCGCAGCGGCCGATGTCGTTGCCGTGGCTGACGTTGGAAGCACCGCTGCGCCGAGGGCACGGCAGTGTCTACCGGGCGCTGGAGCAGGGCCTGATCGACACCACCGCGATGGCGGGGGTGCTGGCCGGGCTGGTGGCGGGATCGGGTGCCGCGGACGAGGATCTGGTGTTCGCGCTGGATTGTTCGCAGTGGCCCCGCTCGCACGCGGAGACCAGTCCTGGCCGGACGCTGAACTACGACGCCTCGAAGGATCGGCGTGACCGGCGGGCCCCGGTGACCGAGGGCTGGTGGTTTCAGTGGCTGGCCGCTACCAACGCGGAGCACTCGTCGTGGGCGCCGCCGGTCGACCTGGCCCGGATCGGCCCCGGCGGCAACCATCACGCGGTCGCGGTCGCGCAGGTCCTGGCGTTGCTGGACCGGCTGCCCACCGGCCTGCCACGACCGCCGGTCGTGTGCATGGACGGCGACTACAGCCCGTCCTGGATCGGCCGGCAACTGTCCGGCCAGCCGGTGCAACTGCTGATCCGGGTGCGGTCGGACTCGGTGATGCTCACCGATCCACCATCCCGTCGGCCGAGCGATCGTGGCCGGCCGCCGGTGCACGGACCGGCGATGAAACTGCCCGACACGGCCAGTTGGCCCGAGCCCGACGAGATCAGGATCGTGCCACCACGCCCGGACCGGGGCCGCCACCACGAGCTGTCGATACTGGCCTGGCACCGCCTGCACCCGCGTCATTCCAAGAAACTGGCCGAGCCCGGCCGGACCGCGCACTCGGGCAAGACCCGGGAGATCGTGCGCGGCAGCGTGATCCGCATCCAGTCCGCCCAGCCGGGCGAGAAACCGATCTGGCTGTTGTGGACTGGCCCGGAGGGCTCGTTCGATCTGGACCGGCTCTGGCGGGCCTACCTGCGCCGTTTCCAGATCGAGCACCTGTTCCGGTTCTGCAAACAGCACCTGGGCTGGACCCTGCCCCGGCTGCGCACCCCTGAACAGGCCGAGCGGTGGAGCTGGTTGATCGCCGCCGCCTACGCGCTGCTCGTCGCCGCCCGGGATCTCGTCGGCGACCACCGGCTGCGCTGGGAACCCGCGGGCCTGATGTCACCACTGCGAGTCAAACGCGGATTTCGGGTACTTCAGGCCGAGCTGGGCACTCCGGCCAGGTCCCGACAACCCTTCCAGCCCGGCCCCGGACGCCCACCAGGACGAACCTCCACACCCGCACTCCGCCACCCCGTGATCCGCAAACACCGCAGCTCACAAACCCACGACAGACAACAAGAGACGGGCCGCCGCTGACGCGACGACCCGTCTCAAGGAACTCACCCCTGGTTAAAACACCAGGT
>NZ_JBFAYI010000078.1:0-2211 GCF_040681245.1 Lentzea sp. NPDC051838 | reverse complement strand
TGTCGACGCTTCGTGAAAACTGACCCCCAGCGGCTCTCTGAAGGTTGACCCCTCTGAAGGTAGGAGGGTGCTGAACGTGGAGGACTGGGCGGAGATCCGCCGGTTGCATCGGGCTGAGGGTGTGCCGATCAAGGAGATCGCCCGGCGGCTGGGGATCGCGCGGAACACGGTCCGGGCGGCGCTGAGGTCGGACGGGCCTCCGCAGTACAAGAGGATCTCGCGGGGTTGTGTCGCGGATGCGTTCGAGCCGCAGATCAGGGCGTTGCTGGCGGAGTGGCCGCGGATGCCGGGGCCGGTGATCGCGCAGCGGATCGGCTGGCCGTATTCGATGTCGCCGTTGAAGAAGCGGCTGACGCAGTTGCGGCCGGAGTATGCCGGGGTCGACCCGGTCGACCGGGTGGTTTACGAGCCCGGCCAGATCACGCAGTGCGACTTGTGGTTCCCGGAGACACGGATTCCGGTCGCGGCGGGTCAGGAGCGTGTGTTGCCGGTGCTGGTGATGACGCTCGGGTTCTCGCGGTTCCTGACCGCGACGATGATCCCGTCGCGGCAGGCCGGCGACATCTTGTCGGGGATGTGGCAGCTGATCGGCGGAATCGGGAGGGTCACCAAGAAGCTCGTCTGGGACCGGGAATCCGCGATCGGCGGGACCGGGCGGGTCAGCACTTCGGCGGCGGCGTTCGCCGGGACGCTGGCCACGAAGATCGTGCTCGCCCCGCCGCGGGATCCAGAGTTCAAGGGCTTGGTCGAACGCAACAACCAGTTCCTGGAGACCTCGTTCCTGCCGGGCCGTGTGTTCGTCTCGCCGGCGGACTTCAACACCCAGCTCGACGAGTGGCTGGTCCGGGCGAACAGCCGGACGGTCCGGTCTATCCAGGGCCGGCCGGACGTGTTGCTGGAGACCGACTACCTGGCGATGCTGCCGTTGCCGCCGGTCGCCCCGCCGATCGGGCTCAAGCTGAGGGTCCGGCTCGGCCGGGACTACTACGTCCGGGTCGACACCGTCGACTACTCCGTCGACCCGCGGGCGATCGGCCGATTCGTCGACGTCACCGCCTCGCTGACGGAGGTGGTGGTGTTCTGCGACAGCCAGCTCGTCGCCCGGCACGAACGGTGCTGGGCCAAGCAGGCCGTGATCACCGATCCCGACCATCAGGCCGCCGCGGCCTTGCTGCGCAAGAACTTCACGGCGGAACGAGCGCGCCGCGAGGCCGCCGGGCAGACCCGCCGCCACACCGACGGACACGTCGTCGCCATGCGAGCCCTGCCTGACTACGACGCCTTGTTCGGCGTCGATTTCACCGCACCACCAAGGAAAGCGAGCAACACGTGAGCACAACCAAGCCTGCGGCCTCGGCGCTCAAGCCGAAGGACGGGCTGCCCTCCCAGATCGCCTACCTGACCAGGGTGCTCAAAACCTCAACCATCGGGGCGTTCTGGGAACCACTCGCGGCCCAGGCCCGTGACGAGAACTGGTCGCACGAGGAATACCTGGCCGCGCTGCTGCAGCGCCAGGTCGCCGACCGCGAGTCGAAAGGCACGGTGATGCGGATCCGCACCGCGCACTTCCCGGCGGTCAAAACCCTGGAGGACTTCAACCTCGACCACCTTCCCTCGCTGCGCCGAGACGTCCTGGCGCACTTGTCGACGAGCACGTTCGTCGCCAAGGCAGAGAACGTGATCCTGCTTGGCCCGCCCGGCATCGGGAAAACCCACCTCGCGATCGGACTCGGGGTCAAAGCCACCCAGGCCGGCTACTCGGTGCTGTTCGACACCGCCAGCAACTGGATCGCCCGCCTGACCGCGGCACACCACCAGAACCGGCTCGAGATCGAGCTCAAGAAGATCCGCCGTTACAAGCTGATCATTATTGACGAGGTCGGCTACATCCCGTTCGACCAGGACGCCGCGAACCTGTTCTTCCAGCTCATCGCCTCACGCTATGAACAGGGATCCGTCATGGTCACCAGCAACCTGCCCTTCGGCCGCTGGGGCGAGACCTTCTCCGACGACGTCGTCGCCGCGGCCATGATCGACCGCCTGGTCCACCACGCCGAAGTCCTCACCCTCACCGGCGACTCCTACCGCACCCGCCAACGCCGCAACCTGCTACGCGACCAGCAACAGAACCCCGACCACAACTGACAACAACCTCTGAGGGGTCAACTTTCAAAGACCCACACGGGGTCAGAGTTCAAGAAGCGTTGACAG
>NZ_JBFAYI010000077.1:1668-3086 GCF_040681245.1 Lentzea sp. NPDC051838 | reverse complement strand
CCAGAACCGCACAGTGGATGCGTAGCATTTTTGTAACAAGTCCTCGGCCTATTAGTACCAGTCAGCTCCAACCGTTACCGGTCTTCCACCTCTGGCCTATCAACCCAGTGGTCTAGCTGGGGGCCTTAACTCACGAAGAGTGGGATACCTCATCTTGGAACGAGCTTCCCGCTTAGATGCCTTCAGCGGTTATCCCTTCCGAACGTAGCCAACCAGCAATGCTCTTGGCAGAACAACTGGCACACCAGCGGTCCGTCCGTCCCGGTCCTCTCGTACTAGGGACAGCCTTCCTCAAGTATCCTACGCGCGCGGCGGATAGGGACCGAACTGTCTCACGACGTTCTAAACCCAGCTCGCGTACCGCTTTAATGGGCGAACAGCCCAACCCTTGGGACCTACTCCAGCCCCAGGATGCGACGAGCCGACATCGAGGTGCCAAACCATGCCGTCGATATGGACTCTTGGGCAAGATCAGCCTGTTATCCCCGGGGTACCTTTTATCCGTTGAGCGACCACGCTTCCACAAGCCATGGCCGGATCACTAGTTCCGACTTTCGTCCCTGCTCGACCCGTCAGTCTCACAGTCAAGCTCCCTTGTGCACTTGCACTCAACACCTGATTGCCAACCAGGCTGAGGGAACCTTTGAGCGCCTCCGTTACTCTTTGGGAGGCAACCGCCCCAGTTAAACTACCCACCAGGCACTGTCCCTGATCCGGATCACGGACCGAGGTTAGACATCCAATACGACCAGAGTGGTATTTCAACGACGACTCCACAACCACTGGCGTGGCCGCTTCACAGTCTCCCACCTATCCTACACAAGCCGAATCGAACACCAATACCAAGCTATAGTAAAGGTCCCGGGGTCTTTCCGTCCTGCCGCGCGTAACGAGCATCTTTACTCGTAATGCAATTTCGCCGGGCCTGCGGTTGAGACAGTCGAGAAGTCGTTACGCCATTCGTGCAGGTCGGAACTTACCCGACAAGGAATTTCGCTACCTTAGGATGGTTATAGTTACCACCGCCGTTTACTGGCGCTTAAGTTCTCAGCTTCGCCCCGAAGGACTAACCGGTCCCCTTAACGTTCCAGCACCGGGCAGGCGTCAGTCCATATACATCGTCTTGCGACTTCGCATGGACCTGTGTTTTTAGTAAACAGTCGCTTCTCGCTGGTCTCTGCGGCCGTCTCGCCCTAGCCCGTAAAGAGCTTCAAGCGCTACGGCCCCCCTTCTCCCGAAGTTACGGGGGCATTTTGCCGAGTTCCTTAACCACAGTTCGCCCGATCGCCTCGGTATTCTCTACCTGACCACCTGTGTCGGTTTGGGGTACGGGCCGCGTGAAAGCTCGCTAGAGGCTTTTCTCGGCAGCATGGGATCACTCTACTTCGCCTCAATCGGCTACGCATCACGTCTCAGGA
>NZ_JBFAYI010000077.1:0-1573 GCF_040681245.1 Lentzea sp. NPDC051838 | reverse complement strand
TTCGGGCGGTTAGTATCACAAGGTTCATCATGGGCGCGTTCACACGGGTACGGGAATATCAACCCGTTGTCCATCGACTACGCCTGTCGGCCTCGCCTTAGGTCCCGACTTACCCTGGGCGGATTAGCCTGGCCCAGGAACCCTTGGTCATCCGGCGGACGAGTTTCTCACTCGTCTTTCGCTACTCATGCCTGCATTCTCACTCGCATAGCGTCCACGGCTGGATTCCTCCGCCGCTTCAACCGCTACACGACGCTCCCCTACCCATCCCGAGTCTAGCTCGGAATGACACAGCTTCGGCGGTGTGCTTAAGCCCCGCTACATTGTCGGCGCAGGACCACTTGACCAGTGAGCTATTACGCACTCTTTAAAGGGTGGCTGCTTCTAAGCCAACCTCCTGGCTGTCTGTGCGACCCCACATCCTTTCCCACTTAGCACACACTTAGGGGCCTTAGCTGGCGTTCTGGGCTGTTTCCCTCTCGACTACGAAGCTTATCCCCCGCAGTCTCACTGCCGCACTCTCACTCATCGGTATTCGGAGTTTGGTTGATTTCGGTAAGCTTGTGGGCCCCCTAGACCATCCAGTGCTCTACCCCCGACGAGAAACATGCGACGCTGCACCTAAATGCATTTCGGGGAGAACCAGCTATCACGGTGTTTGATTGGCCTTTCACCCCTAACCACAGCTCATCCCCCAGGTTTTCAACCCTGGTGGGTTCGGGCCTCCACGCGGTCTTACCCGCGCTTCACCCTGGCCATGGCTAGATCACACCGCTTCGGGTCTAGACCACGCGACTAAACGCCCTATTCAGACTCGCTTTCGCTACGGCTACCCCACACGGGTTAACCTCGCCACGTAGCACTAACTCGCAGGCTCATTCTTCAAAAGGCACGCCGTCACCCCTAAAGGCTCCGACGGATTGTAGGCACACGGTTTCAGGTACTATTTCACTCCCCTCCCGGGGTACTTTTCATCTTTCCCTCACGGTACTAGTCCGCTATCGGTCACCAGGGAGTATTTAGGCTTAGCGGGTGGTCCCGCCAGATTCACAGCGAATTCCACGAGTACGCTGCTACTTGGGAACACTCCAACGAGCCACCGGGTTTTCGAGTACGGGAGTTTCACCCTCTACGCTCGCGCTTTCCAGACGCATTCCTCTAACCACAGTGGTTTCTGACTCGTCGATCGTCCGGCAGAACGACCAAGGAGGTCCCACGACCCCGCGAATGCAACCCCTGCCGGGTATCACACAGACGCGGTTTAGCCTCATCCGCTTTCGCTCGCCACTACTCACGGAATCACGGTTGTTTTCTCTTCCTACGGGTACTGAGATGTTTCACTTCCCCGCGTTCCCTCCACATACCCTATGTGTTCAGGTATGGGTGACCCCACATGACTGGGGCCGGGTTTCCCCATTCGGAAATTCTAGGATCTCAGCTCGGTTGACAGCTCCCCTAGACTTTTCGCAGTCTCCTACGTCCTTCATCGGCTCCTGGTGCCAAGACATCCACCGTATGCCCTTACTAACTTGCTACAAAGATGCTCGCATCCACTGTGCAGTTCTCAAAGAAC
>NZ_JBFAYI010000076.1:0-5641 GCF_040681245.1 Lentzea sp. NPDC051838 | reverse complement strand
CCTGGTCGCAGCAGACGATCAAGCACGACTCGTGACGGGGCCCGCCGGAGCGCACGGGAAGGGCAGCTCGGCTTCGCCATCGCCCAGGCAGCTCGGCTTCGCCGTCGCCACTGCAGCTCGGCTTCGCCATCGCCTCGCCATCGGGGCTGAAGATGGTCAGCTTGCAAGTTTTAGATGCCTCTGAACTGGGAAAAGTTCAGGTATGTCCAGATTACGTACTGGTAGTGGCCGCGGCACCGCTTCGCGCGTGATCAGCGGCATCGGCGCGGTCTTCGCACTGATCGAGGTGCTCTACATCCTGATGATCGTGCTCGGCGCGAACCAGGGGAACGCCTTCTTCAGGTTCATCGGGTCCCTTGCCGAGCCCCTCGCCCTGTTCTTCCCCGGGTTGTTCGCCACTGGTAACTACAACGTCGATGTGCTCTTGAACTACGGGCTCGCCGCTGTGTTCTGGCTGGTTGTGACCGGTCTGCTTGCGCGTGCGGTGTCTCGCTACTGAGTAGTAGATTCCCGGCCTATGCGTACGCGGGTGGTCGGGATCGCGGCTGGTGTTGTCAGTTGGGTTGGGCTCGCGCTGGCGGTCGTGCTCGTGGTGCACGTGGTGCTGACCGTCGGCGGGGCCAACCCCGACAACGCCATCACCAGCACGGTGAAGGCTGTTGCTGAGCCGGTCGCCCTCGCGTTCAGGGATCTGTTCGCGCCTGCTGACGCCAAGCTCAAGGTCATGGTGAACTTTGGGCTGGCTGCGTTGTTCTGGCTGGGCGTTCGAGCGATCGTCCTTAAGCTTGTCAGGCGCCTGAACTAGGTTCGAAGGCATGGCGCGCGACGACTTCTGCGACAACTGCGGCACGGCCTATGCGGACACGGCCGGGTACCCGCGCACGTGTCCGAACTGCGCTCAGATGGTGTGGGCTAATCCGGTGCCTGTGGTTGTGGTCATCGTTCCGGTGAAGGACGGGGCTCGCACTGGGTTGTTGACTGTGCGGCGGGCGATTCCGCCGGTGGGGGAGTTGGCGTTCGTCAGCGGGTTCATGGAGCGCGGTGAGTCTTGGCAGGAGAGTGCGGCTCGCGAGCTTGAGGAAGAGGCGGGTGTGGTCGTTGACCCGGACGACCTCAGGCCGTTGCACTTCGTGTCGACGCCGGATGGGGCGACTGTGCTGTTGTTCGCCACTGCGCCCGTGATCGATGCGGAGGACATGCCGCCGTTCGTGGCCAATGAGGAGGCTTCGGAGCGGCGGGTGATCTTCGAGTGCGAGACGTTGGCGTTTCCGCTGCACAACGAGATCGCCAGCAAGTACTTCTCAACCGAACAGTGACTGGCCCCAGGTGCCGGTGAAGGTCGTTTCGGAGAGCGGGTGGCGGCGGCGTTCGCGTTGCTCGCGCGCTTGGAGGTCTTCCGGTAGGTCGGCCAGGTTGCCGTGGTGGCCCAGGGCCATGACTACCAGCGGGCGGACGTCGTCGGGCATGTCGAACGTGGCGTGGGCGGCCTGTTTGTCGAAGCCGCCCATCATGTGGGCGATGAGGCCCAGGTCAACGGCTTGCAGGGCGATGTTTTCCATGGCCAGGCCCAGGCCGAACTCGATGTTCGGGAGGTCGCCTCGGTCGTCCTGGGTGATCACGCAGCCGATCAGGAGGACCGAGGCGCGGTGGGCCCAGGTTTTGTTGCCCGGGCGGAGGGTTTCGTAGATCGCGGCGAAGGTTGGGGTGCCGCGCTGGCCGACGACGAAGCGGGCGGGCTGGCTGTTGCCGTGGGACGGGGCCCAGCGCGCTGCCTCGAAAAGAGTGTGAAGGTCGTCGTCGGTGATCGTTGCGGTGGGGTCGAAGGCGCGAGGGCTCCAGCGCTGGGAGATCAGCTCGTTCATCAGATCGCATACTGCCAAACGGCCAGGGAGTAGGCGCCGAACCAGGCGCTGAACAGCACTGCCAATCCGAGCACCGTCAGGATTGTGGAGAGGCGGCGGCGGGCCAGGACCAGGGCCAGCGGGATGAGCAGGGTGAAGGCCGGGAGCAGCAGGCGGGCCTTGGAGTTCATCAGGCCGTTGGAGCCGATGTCCATGAAGAGGACGCCGATGCCGTAGACGATCAGCGGCCATTCGAGGCGGCGCTGGAAGGCGTAGAAGACGAGCACGATGGCGAGGACCAGGAGCCAGACGGTGCCGGTTTCGAGTACCGAGCGCGGGTTGCCGAGGTGCTCGAAGGCGAAGCTCAGGGTGGCGGCGCCGCCGTCGAACTTGGAGCCCCAGCCCCGTTGCTGGACGCCGAACCAACCCGAGAGGTCGTCGGTGCGGATGGCTACCCAGGCCAGGTAGCCGAGCAGGCCCAACGGGGCGGCGAGGGCGCCCAGCCAGGCTCGCCAGTCGCGTTTGTCGCCGAAGATCGCTACCAGGGCGGCCAGGACCACGGCTGCGATGAGGGCGCCTGCGGTCGGGCGGACCAGGCCTGCGGCGGCGCAGCAGACTCCGGCCAGGATCCACTGCTTCTTCACGACGCCGACCAGGGCCCAGATGGCGAACGCGCAGAACGTGGCCTCTGAGTAGGTCATGGAGAGGACCACGGACATCGGGGAGGCCGCGAAGAGGGTGACCAGGATCAGGCCGGACGGGATCGAGCCGCCGCGCACGGCACGGCCGAGGACGAAGAGGCCGTAGGCGCAGAACAGTCCGCTGATCAGGCTGACGGCGAATGCCGCGCCCTCGACGGTCACGCCGGGCAGGCTGTCGGCCCAGCGGACCAGGGCCGGGTAGCCCGGGAAGAACGCGAGCGGGGTTTCCGCCGTGCGCCTGCCCGCCGCGTCGGTCAGGCGGGCCGGGACGTCGTTGTAGCCGCCGGCCGCGATGCCGAGGAACCACTCGCCGTCCCACGACTTGAGCTCGCCGAGGGCCGTGTTGGCCGAGCCGTGGAGCTTGTTCTGGGCCTCGACGACCAACTGCAGGACGTACAGACCCACCTGGCGCACGAACAGGTAGATCAACGCGGGAGCGGCCCACACGACGGCGGGGTGTCTGAGCGCCTCGGCCAACCGCGGGCGCGCACTGCTCTCATGCACGGCTGCTGAAGCCTCCACGTCAAAGGCGGTCGACGACACCCGGACAGAGTAGTCACGCGCGTCACGGCTCCAGAGTCTCACCAGGTGGTCCGGGTAGGCTGCCTACGACGTGGGGTTTTAGCTCGCGAAGGAGGTTGGGTCGGTGGCGCTCGTCGTCCAGAAGTACGGCGGTTCATCGGTTGAGAGTGCCGAGCGGATCAAACGCGTGGCCGAGCGCATCGTCGCGACCAAGAAGGCGGGGAACGACGTCGTTGTCGTCGTGTCCGCCATGGGTGACACGACAGACGAGCTGCTCGATCTCGCCCGCCAGGTCTCGCCGGTCCCGCCGGCGCGTGAGCTCGACATGCTGCTCACCTCGGGTGAGCGGATCTCGATGTCGCTGCTCGCCATGGCGATCCACTCGCTCGGTGCCGAGGCCCGGTCCTACACGGGGTCGCAGGCAGGCGTGATCACGACGGCGGTGCACGGCAAAGCCCGCATCATCGACGTGACGCCCAGCCGCATCCAGGACGCGACGTCGGAGGGGGCCATCGCGATCGTCGCGGGCTTCCAGGGCGTCTCGCAGGGCTCGAACGAGATCACCACGCTCGGCCGTGGCGGCAGCGACACCACAGCGGTGGCGCTCGCGGCCGCGACCAAGGCCGACGTGTGCGAGATCTACACCGACGTGGACGGCGTCTACACCGCCGACCCGCGGATCGTGCCGAACGCGAGGAAGCTCGACAGGATCTCGTACGAGGAAATGCTCGAAATGGCCGCGTGTGGCGCCAAGGTGCTGATGCTCCGCTGCGTGGAGTACGCCCGCCGCTACAACGTGCCCGTGCATGTCCGCTCTTCGTTCAGCAACAAGACCGGAACCATCGTGTCCGGTTCAGTGGAGGACCTTCACGTGGAACAGGCGATGATCACCGGCGTCGCGCACGACCGGTCCGAAGCCAAGATCACTGTCACCGCCGTGCCGGACCACCCCGGCATCGCCGCCAAGATCTTCCGGGTCGTGGCGCAGGCCGAGCTCGACATCGACATGGTCGTGCAGAACGTGTCGCAGGCGGCCTCCGGTCGTACGGACATCACGTTCACGCTGGCCAAGGTCGACGGCCCGCGTGCCGTGGCGGCGCTGGAGAAGGCGCGCGGCGAGATCGGCTTCGACCAGGTCCTCTACGACGAGCACGTCGGCAAGGTGTCGCTGATCGGCGCGGGCATGCGTTCGCACCCCGGCGTCACGGCGACGTTCTGCGAGGCGCTGGCCACGGCCGGCGTCAACATCGACATCATCTCCACCTCGGAGATCCGCATCTCGGTCATCTGCCGCGACACCCAGCTCGACGACGCCGTCCGTGCCCTGCACGACGCGTTCGAGCTCGGTGGCGACGAAGAGGCCGTCGTCTACGCAGGGACTGGCCGATGACCGCCCCCGTACTCGCGCTGGTGGGCGCGACCGGTGCCGTGGGCACCGTGATGATCGACATCATGAACACCCGCTCCGACTTCCCGTGGGGCGAGGTCCGCCTGATCGCGTCCGCGCGCTCGGCGGGCAAGAAGATCAGCGTGCGCGGCCAGGAGCTGACGGTCATCGCGCTCTCGCCCGAGGCGTTCGACGGCGTCGACATCGCGATGTTCGACGTGCCGGACGAGATCTCGGCCGAGTGGGCCCCGATCGCCGCCGAACGCGGCGCGATCGCGATCGACAACTCCGGCGCGTTCCGGATGGACGCGGACGTGCCGCTGGTCGTGCCCGAGGTCAACTCGGACCAGATCGACAACCGCCCGCGCGGCATCATCGCGAACCCGAACTGCACGACGCTGTCGATGATGGCGTCGCTCGGTGCCCTGCACCGCGAGTTCGAGCTCAAGGAACTGGTCGTGGCCTCGTACCAGGCCGCGTCCGGTGCCGGTCAGTCCGGCATCGACCGCCTGTACGCCGAGGTTTCGGCGTTGGCGGGCAAGGAAGTCGGCGTGCAGGCGGGCGACGTGGCGCAGGCTCTGTCCGCCGCCGGTCTGTCCTCTGAGGACTCGCCGTTCCCGGCTCCGCTGGTGCTGAACGTGGTGCCGTGGGCGGGCTCGCTGAAGGACGACGGCTGGTCGTCCGAGGAGCTGAAGGTCCGCAACGAGGCTCGCAAGATCCTGGGCATCCCGGACCTGAAGGTCTCCGCGACCTGCGTCCGCGTCCCGGTGGTCACGACCCACTCGCTGTCCGTCCACGCGACGTTCGCGCGCGAGGTCACGGTCGAGGCCGCGCACAAGATCTTCGAAGAGCAGCCGACCATCGTCCTGATCGACGACCCGGCCGCGAAGAAGTTCCCGACGCCCGCCGACGTGGTGGGCGGCGACCCGACGTACGTGGGTCGCGTGCGCCAGGCGCTGGACTTCCCGAACACGCTGGACTTCTTCGTGTGCGGTGACAACCTGCGCAAGGGTGCTGCTCTCAACACCTACGAGGTAGCGGAAGAGCTCGCGAAGCGCCTCTGAGCACCAAACGATGAACGGCGCTTTTGTCCACCTGGTGTTTTAACCAGGGAGCTCCTGGGTTTTGACACAGGCACGGCCACCGCTTGATCATTTTCGGGTTCCGTCCAAAGAACGCGATCATGACAA
>NZ_JBFAYI010000075.1:0-5734 GCF_040681245.1 Lentzea sp. NPDC051838 | reverse complement strand
CCACCCTCGGAGGGATGGGTCAAGTCGACGAAAAGCGTGTCGACTTGACCCATCCCTCCGAGCGCGGCCAACGATCAGGCACGACTCGTGACGGGGCCCGCCGGAGCGCACGGAAAAGCAAGCTCGCCTTCGGCGTCGCCCCAGGCAGCTCGGCTTCGCCATCGCCAGACGTCTCGGCTTCGCCATCGCCCTCTCGCTCCGCCCAACCTCTGCTCCGCTCAAACCCTTGCGTCGCATAGCTCTGCTTAGCCCCAGCCCCAGCCCCAGCCGTCCGCCTCGGCCGTCCGCCTCAGCCTCGCCCAACTCCACCCCCGCCTCGCCCACCCCGCCTCGCCCACCCCGCCTCGCCCAGCCCAGCCTCGCCTCGCCCAGCCCCGCGCCTCGCCCAGCCCAGCCTCGCCTCGTTCCGCCTCGCCGCTTTGCCCTGTCTGTGCTGCCCGCCCGCCCCCCCCGCCCCCGGCCAGCCCTGCTCGCTCTCCCCGCCCTGCTCCGCCTGCTCGCACTACCCATGGCGCGCTCGGCGTGTCTGGCGCTGTACGCAAAACGGCCCCGGAGCGGTGCTCCGGGGCCGTGCGAAACCTGGGTGCGAGGGGCGGTCAGGCGCCCTCGGCCGCCAAGTCGTCGTCGTCCATGTCCTTGCCGCCGTTGACCGGCTTGGCGCCGTTCTTGCGGGTGCGGCGCTGCGGGCGGGGGAGGGCGGTGGGCGGCGGGGGAGGCGTCGGGGAGCCGCCGCCGAGGATGAGCTCGGCGAAGGTCGCCATGGCCTCGTCCAGCTGGCCGCCGATGCGCAGTTCGGATTCCTGGTTCGACTTGCGGACCAGGGACTGCAGGGCGTCGGTGTCCGGGCGGGCGCCCACGGTTTCGGCGACCTTGGTGAGGCTGGCGTCTACCGAGCCGCCGAGTTCGGTGAGGCGGGCGGCGAAGTCGTCTTCCACCTTGTCCAGGCGGTCGGTCATCGTGTCGAGCTTCGAGGTGACCTGCTCCAGGCGGCCGGCGAGGGCCTCCAGGCGGTCGGCTGCGTCTACCTGGTCGCGGGACTGTTCGATCGCCGCGTACAGGGCGGTGCGGGCCTCGTCGAGCTTGCCGTTGACGACGTTCTGGGTGTCGGCGACTGCCGTGGCCAGCTCGGCGCGGGTCTCCGCCAACGACGAAGCCAGGGCGTCGCGGGTCTCGGCGACGGTGCCGGCGAGCGAGCCGCGGGTCTCCGCCACGGCTCCTGCCAGCTGGTCGCGGGTCTCGACCAGCGAGGCGGACAGCTGGTTGTGGCGCTCGGTGACCGTGGACGTGACTTTCTCGCGGCTGTCGGCGATCGCGGACGCCAGCTCCCCGCGGCTGTCGGCGATGGCGGCGACCAGCTCGGCGCGGGCCGTGGCCAGGGCGTCGCGGGACTCGTCCGCGCGGCCGTGGATGCTCGAGAAGGAATCGGCGAGGATCTTCTGCAGGGCCTCGCGGGTGCCGTCGAGGTGCTCGTGCACGCCTTCGTCGACCTCGTCGAGGCGGCCGCGCAGGGCGGCTTCGAGGGCCTCGATGCGCTCGCGCAGCGGGTTGGTGACGGCGCCCGGGATCGCGTCGACCTTGCCGTCCTGCTTGTCCAGGTGGCCGTCGAGGTCGTCGATGCGCTTGTGGATGCTCGCGAGCTTGTCCTCGAGACCGTCCATGCGGCCCGCGACGCCCTCGAAGCGGCCGGCGACGCCGTCGAGGCGGCCGTCCAGCTGGGCGAAGGGCTTGGCGAGCTTGTCCACCAGGGCGTCGACCGCGCGACCGATGTCGGCGACGGCGTTGTCCTGGGCCTCCAGCTTGGCGAGGGCTTCGTCCAGCCGCTCCGCGAGCACGCTGACCTCGGTGCGGTCCGGCAGCTCCGACAGGCGCTTGCGGACCGAACCCAGCGACTCCAGAGGCGACATTCGGGCGTGGATCTCGTCCAGCGCGTCGAAGATCTGCTGCTGCTCGCTCTCACGGATCTCCGCGGCGCGCGTCAGCATGTTGCGCATCCGATCGAAGGACATCGTGGAGTTGTTGTTCTCTGTCACGGCTGAGTGCCTTCGTCCAGGGGAGGGGGAGACCACGGGAGCCTATCCGCGTCACGGGACGTCTCTGTACCACCCCCGCCAAGAAACGGCCGGGTGCGGACGGGCGACTGACCCGGTCAGGCTACCCGATTACTCTGATCGCCAAGTTACCGGCCGGAAGCGGCCAGTTGCGAGCCGTGATGTTCCTACCTTGGGGTGACTCAAGCTCTGCAGTGGTTGCAGAAAGTTGTGATCACGGATCGGCAACATCCGTGAGGAAGCAAATGATCATAGCGGGAGCAAGATCATTTTGGCCACTCTGAAACGGCGTGTCGACTGAAGTAACGTGTAGCAATGTCCACCCCGCTTTCCTTGGAGACCATCCGCAGCGCGCCCAAGGTGCTGCTGCACGACCACCTCGACGGTGGCCTCCGCCCGCAGACGGTGATCGAACTCGCCGATGCCTCCGGCTACCAGGGCCTGCCCACGACCGACGCGGGTGTTCTGGGCGGCTGGTTCCGCGACAACGCCAACTCGGGGTCGCTCGTGCGATACCTGGAAGGTTTTGCCCACACGTGCGGTGTGATGCAGGACGAGGCCTCTCTGGTCCGCGTCGCCGCCGAGGCAGTGGAAGATCTCGCCGCGGACGGCGTCGTCTACGCCGAGATCCGCTACGCGCCCGAGCTCAACACCGAGAAGGGTCTCTCGCTGGAGCAGGTCATCGAGGCCGTCCAGGAGGGTTTCCGCGTCGGTGAGCAGCGCGTCGCCGCCACGGGCCGCAAGATCCGCATCGGCACCCTGCTCTGCGCCATGCGTCAGAACGAGGGCTGGCTGCGCATCGCCGAGCTCGCCGTCCGCTACCGCGACCTCGGTGTCGTCGGCTTCGACATCGCGGGCCCCGAGGCCGGCTTCCCTCCCACCAGGGGCCTCGACACGTTCGAGTACCTGCGCCAGCAGAACGCGCACTTCACCATCCACGCCGGTGAGGCGTTCGGGCTGCCGTCCATCTGGGAGGCGATCCAGCACTGCGGCGCCGAACGTCTCGGTCACGGCGTGCGGATCGTCGACGACATCAAGGTGTCCGGCGACGGCACCGTCCAGCTGGGACGCCTGGCCGCGTACGTGCGCGACCGCCGCATCCCGCTGGAGATGTGCCCGACGTCGAACCTGCAGACCGGCGCCGCCGCGACCATCGCCGACCACCCGATCGGCCTGCTCGCCAAGCTGCGGTTCCGCGTCACCGTCAACACCGACAACCGCCTGATGAGCGACTGCACGCTCTCCAGCGAGTTCGCCGCGCTGGTCGACACGTTCGGCTACGGCTGGGCCGACCTGCAGTGGTTCACGATCAACGCCATGAAGTCGGCGTTCATCGGGTTCGACGAGCGGCTCGCGATCATCAACGAGCTGATCAAGCCGGGTTACGCAGCGCTGACCGCGTAGCCCAGCTCGTTTCGTCGATCGTGCTGAGCTTGCGCAGAGGCTCCCACCACGCGCGATTGGCCGCGTACCAGCGGATGGTGTCCCGGACACCGGCCTCGAAGCCGATCTCCGGGCGCCATCCGAGCTCGCGGCCGATCCGGGTGGCGTCCAGCAGGTAGCGCCGGTCGTGCCCCGGCCGGTCCGCGACGATCGACTTCCGCGACTGCGGCAGCCCCAGTTCGTCCAGCACCAGGTCGGCGATCTGGTCGACGCTCGCCTCCACGCCCGTGCCCACGTGGTACGTCCGGCCGATCTCACCGGACCGCAGCACCGCGTCGATCGCCCGGCAGTGGTCCAGCACGTGAATCCACTCGCGCCGGTTGTTGCGCGCCGCGTAGATCGGCAGCTGCTCCCCGTCCAGCGCAAGGGTCGTGAACAGCGGCAGCACGTTCTCCGGGAACTGCCGCGGCCCGTAGTTGTTGGCGCAGTTGGTGATCGTCACGGGCAGCTCGAACGTCTCGAAGTACGAGCGCACGGCGTGGTCCGCACCGGCCTTCGACGCGTTGTAGGGCGTGCGCGGCTGGTACGGCGACTCCTCGTGGAACGCCTCCACGGCGTCCAGCGCGAGATCCCCGTAGACCTCGCACGTCGACACGTGGTGGAACCGCCGCACACCCGCCCGGCGGCACGACTCCAGCAACGCTTGCGTGGCCAGGACGTTCGTGCGGAAGAACAGGCCGGGATCCAGCACGGCGAGGCTGTTGTGCGACTCGGCCGCGAAGTTCACGACGACGTCCACACCGGAAACATCCGCCTCGGCGATGTCCGCGTGCACGAACGGCACGTCGGCGGGCAGGTTCGCGCGCGTGCCGCGGTAGGTCAGCGCGTCGAGCGCGATCACCTCGTCCGACGGGTGTTCGCGCAGCCAGTAGCGGGTGAAGTGCGAGCCGATGAACCCGGCCGCGCCGGTGACGAGCACGCGCATGGTCAGTCCTCCGATGAACGGATCGGTGCTACCCCAGGGGGTTCCGCGCCGGGCCAGCCGCGGAACTCGACTTCGAGCTGGAACCTGTGGCCCAGGTAGTGGTGCTCTGACAAGGCGATCGGCTGTTCCGCGGCGTCCAAAGCGATGCGGCGCACCAACAACACGGGCGTGCCGACCGCGACACCGAGCAGTGGCGCGACATCTCCCGCGGCCACGGCAGCGATGCTCTGACGCACCACGGCGATCTGGTTTCCGTTGCGCCGCAAGGTTTCCCACGTACCGGGCGACTCCGCGTCGGCACGGCTGACCGGCGCCGCCAACGCCAGCGGCACCCACTCTGTCACGACGTCCAAAGGCGACGAACCGGTGCGCCGCAACGACCTCACGCGCAACATCTCGCCCGCACCGAGCGTCAAAGCAACGCTTGAAGGTGCCTCCAGATACCCGTACTCCAGCACGGTCCGGGACAAAGACACACCGGCATCGGCCACGGCGGACCGCGCGTGCTGGAACGTGCCGAGAGCAAGTGGCTGCGCGAACGACGCCACGTACCAACCGGCGCCTTTCCGCGACGCCAGCAGGCCCTCCTCGCGCAGCTGTTCCAACGCGCGGCGCACGGTCACTCGGCTGACCTCGTACCGGCGACCGAGCTCGGCCTCGCTCTCCAGCGCCCCCGCCGGGCCGTAGTCGCCGAGCGTGATGCGTTCACGCAGCTCGGCGGCCAGTCGCTGAGACCGAGAACCTGTCATAAACCTGTATCATACAGATGTTGCGACCGGATGCGGTTCCGGCACGTGCCGACAGCTGGCCGACAGGTATCGCTGGCACGCTGGGAATGCCGACGCCCCAACGGTTTCAGCTCCAGAAAGAGTGGTCCCATGCGCCTGATCGCCACCGGTCTCGCGGTGCTCGCCGCGGCCTCGTTCGCCCTGCCCGCGAACGCCGCCGAGGGCAACGCCGCGTTGTTCAGCGGTGCCAACCAGACCGGCACGAAGTCCCCGGTCGACCTCGCGAACGGCGAGTGCGTGAACACCGCGCCCGTCAGGTCCGGAGTGAACATCTCGGACGCTGACATCGATGTCTTCTACGGCGCCGACTGCTCCGGCACGAGCTACTACGTCCTCGGCAGCCTGCACCAGGGCACCTTCCCGTTCGCAGCCCTGAGCTACCGAGTCCGCTAGCCCGAAAACGATGAACGGCTCTTTCATCCACCTCAAGTGGATCTGGTGTTTTAACCAGGGAGCTCCTGGGTTTTGACACAGGCACGGCCACCGCTTGATCATTTTCGGGTTCCGTCCAAAGAACGCGATCATGACAA
>NZ_JBFAYI010000074.1:0-7329 GCF_040681245.1 Lentzea sp. NPDC051838 | reverse complement strand
CCCAGGAATCGCTCGTCGACGAAAAGCGTGTCGACTTGACACCCCTGCCTGGTCGCAGCAAACGATCAAGCACGACTCGTGACGGGGCCCGCCGGAGCGCACGGAAAAGCAAGCTCGCCTTCGGCATCGCCACTGCAGCTCGGCTTCGCCATCGCCATCGCCACTGCCTTCGCCATCGCCCCTGCCTTGCCTTCGGCATCGGCCGTCTCAGCCCACGTGCCGCTCCATTCCGCCTCGCTTCACCCCAGTCCCTCACCCTGCTTCGTCCTCGCAGCGTCCCGCCCGCCTCACTTCGCCCCCCGCCCTGCCTTGCCCGCGTCGGGCTTCTCCTCTCCTCGCCGTCGCTCCGCCTCACCCCAGCCTCGCCAACCCCCAGCCTCGCCAACCCCCAGCCTCGCCAACCCCCAGCCTCGCCAACCCCCAGCCTCGCCAACCCCCAGCCTCGCCAACCCCCAGCCTCGCCCAACCCCCCGCCTCGCCCAACCCCCGCCTCGCCTCACCCCCCCGTTCCGCCTCACCCTCCCGCCCCGCCTCACCCTCCCGCCCCGCCTTGCCGCGCGCTCGCGCCTTCCCTCTCACCCCGCCTTGCCGCGCCTCGCTTCTTCGCCCTCTCACCTTGGCCTTGCCCCGCCTCACCTTCTGCCGGTGGTGGCGCGCCGCCTCCCCGTGCGGTTCCACCCGTTCACTCTGTGGTGGAGGCCGAACCTCGTTGTGTAGGTTGGCAAACCTATGCGTGGGAACAAGTTCTTCGTGGTGCTCGGCGCGGTGGCGCTGGCGGTGGTGTGCGCGGGCTGCTCGTCTACTGCGGTGCCGCAGACTCAGGGGCCGCCGCCGCAGATCCCGAAGATCACGCCGCCCACCACGCCTTCGCGGATTCCGGTGATGGTCGATCGGCCCGCGTTGCCCGACGACTGCGAGCTCGTGGTGCCCGTTGAGGTCATGAACGCGACGCTCGGGCAGGAGTTGCCCGGGGAGCCTCGGATCATCATCGGGATCAAGGAGCCCTCGATCGGGAAGACCGGGAAGATCGATTGCTACTACGGGATTCCCGAGAAGAAGAACCTCACGGACGCGAAGATCGTCATCGGGTTGTCGACGTACGTCGATGAGTTGACGGCTAGGACGCGGGTCAGTGAGAGCGTCGAGGCTGAGCGCGGTGACGGGGCGAAGATCACCGAGGTCGACGTCGGCAAGCAGAAGGGGACGTTGATCGAGGGCAAGGACGAGCAGCTCCTGATCGGGTCGTTGGGGAAGTCGACGTTCGTGGTGCGGAACCGGAACGGCTACCTGCCTCAGGCTCGGCTCCTGGCTGTGCTGCCGGTACTCGCCCAGCAGGCGATGACGCCTCCGGTCTAGCCTGGGCGGCATGCTCAGGGTGGGGTTGACCGGGGGAATCGGGTCCGGCAAGTCGACGGTCGCGAGACTGCTCGCCGAGAACGGCGCTCTCATCATCGACGCGGACAAGCTGGCGCGTGAGGTGCTGGAGCCTGGGACCGACGGGCTCAAGGAGGTCGTCAAGGCGTTCGGTGCCGACGTGCTGAACGAAGACGGCACGTTGAACCGGGCTGCGTTGGCGGCCAAGGCGTTTGCCGGCGAGGACGCGCGGCAGACGCTCAACGGGATCACGCATCCGCGCATCGGGGCGTTGACCGGGCAGCGGATGGCCGAGGCGCCCGAGGACGCGATCGTCGTGCACGACATCCCTCTGTTGGTGGAGCGGGACATCGCGGCGGCGTACCACCTGGTGATCGTCGTTTATGCCGATGCCGAGACGCGGCTCCAGCGGCTCGTCAGCAGCCGGGGGATGGATCGGCAGGACGCCGAGAACCGGATCAGGGCGCAGGCCACGGATGAGCAGCGGCGGGCTGTGGCTGACGTGTGGCTCGACAACAGCGGTGAGGTTCCGGACGTCACGACGTTGTGGGATCGGCTGGTCGGGTTCGAGAAGAACGTGCGGACGCAGTCGTATGCGTCGGGATCGCCGATCGTCGTGCCGTACGACGGGCGGTGGCCTGCTCAGGCCAAGCGACTGGCGCGGCGGATCAGCATGGCGGCTGGTGGGCGGCACGTCGAGCACATCGGGTCGACTGCGGTGCCGGGGCTCGCGGCGAAGGACGTGCTGGACTTCCAGCTCGCCGTCGAGGACATGGAGACGGCCGACGGGCTGCGGGAAGTGTTGGGGCAGGCCGGTTTTCCGTACGTGGGGCCGTACGTGGACACGCCGCGAGGTGACGGGGACTGGAGCAAGCGGCTGCACGCCGGGGCGGATCCCGGGCGGCGGGTGAACCTGCACCTGCGGGTCGAGGGCGCGGCGAACTGGCAGTGGGCCGTCGACTTCCGGGACTGGTTGCGGCACGACTCGGCGGCTCGTGAGGAGTACGCGGAGCTGAAGATGGAGCTGTCGCAGCGGTTCGCGGCCGACTCCGGGGCCTTCGCCTACGGTGAGGCGAAGGATCCGTGGATGCAAGCCGCTGCCGAGCGGATGAAGGCCTACAGGGGCGGCCAGGAGTCGTAGATGCCGTGCCACGTCAGCCACGAGGTGAGGTTGTGGTTGACGTTGCTCAGCTCTTCGAGGGTGCGGTGGACCGTGCGCAGGGCCTGGTCGGCGTCGCCGGGGCGCAGGACTCGGCCTGCCACGGCGGCGGCGAAGTCCTCGCTGCGGACGATGCGCGGGGTGGTGCCGCCCGGAACTGCCAGGCCCAGCAACAGGTCCGTGGTCTGCCAGTGGCGGTAGTCGCGCTCGACGCGCACGGCGGACAGCACGCTCGGGGTGCCGCGGGAGTGGCGTGAGCGGGCGCGGTAGGTCGTGAGGCGCAGACCCAGTTCGGGCATCAGCCACGTGATTTCCGCGTCGGAGAACGGGTCCTCCGGGGTGGGATGCTCGATGCGGAGGCCCCAACGTTCGACGTCGCACGAACTGAGAGTTCGAGTGCCACCGGACGAATAAGTGCGCACGCCCGAAATGGTGTCGACGACGTCGACCAGCTGAGGTGTAGTGACCGCTCCCACGACGCCGAGGGTAGTCAAATAAGTGCGGCCAGTTACACGCCGGGTCGATTTGTTACGTCACGGTCAGATGACGACCACACTCTGTGTACTAACGCCAGGCGGTGGGACAACCCGAAGAGGTGAGCCACCTGACCACATCGTGACCGTGCGCTGAAATTCCCGACACCGCTGAGTAGGTGGTTTCCAGTGCCCATTGCGCGCGTTCCGGCGTGATCAACTTGTGCTGAACTGCGGAGATCAACTCGTCCGTGTCCAAAACAGTCACGCTGTGACCCGTTCGGACGATCAGATCGAGGTACAGGTCCGTCGTTTTCCAGACGGTGCCGATCGCGTTGATCTCCACGACGTCCACGTAGAAGTCGAAGTCGATCACGTGGCCGGGGTGCCAGGACTGCCGCGTCACCCGGATGTTGAGCTTCGGCAGGAACCAGCTCTCGAAGTGGCTGATCTTCGGGTGCCCGGCGAGCGGCCGGAACATGTAGAGACCCGTCGGGGTGAGCCGGTACTCGTCGACGCTTCTCAACTGCCCCTTGGGGTCCGTGTTGCTCTTGGCGTCCAGGTCGAAGTACTCGATCTTCGGCGGATGGATGTGTGCCACGTGGCCGATACTGCCATCGAAACCTGTGACGGCCACTTAGGATGCCGCGCATGTTCGGGATCATCCGCCCCTGCCGCAACAGAATGGGCGCTGAGCTGAGATCGTCGTGGCTCGCGCACCTGTGCGGGATGTGTCTGTCCTTGCGCGACGAACACGGTCATCTCGCGCGCCTCGTCACCAACTACGACGGGCTCCTGATCTCGGCGCTGGTCGAGGCGCAGAGCGGCTTGTCGCGGCGGTCCGCCGGGCCTTGTGCGTTGCGCGGGATGAAGTCCGCGGACGTGGCGATCGGATCCGGGGCGCGGCTGGCGGCGTCGGTGTCGCTGCTGCTGGCGTCGTTGAAGATCCAGGACCACGTGGACGACGGGGACGGGCTCGCGGGGAAGGCCGGCTGGGCTGGACGGGCGGTGGCGCAGCGCTGGGCCGCCAAGGGGCTTGGCACGGCGGCCGATCTCGGTTTCGACGCCTCGGTGATGGTCGACTCGGTGCGGCGGCAGCCACTCGTCGAGGCCGCCGCGGGGCTGGGGAGCTCGGTTCTCGTGGTGACGGAGCCGACGGAGACGGCGACCGGGTTCGCCGTCGCGCAGACCGCACTGCTCGCGGGCAGGACCGCGAACGCGGAGCCGTTGCGCGAGGTGGGGAGGCTGTTCGGGCGGGTCGCGCACCTGATCGACGCGGCGGAGGACCTGGAGGCGGACCGCGCGGCCGGAGCCTGGAACCCGTTGGCGGCCACCGGAACGACTGTCGACGAGGCGCACCGGCTGTGTCTGGACGCGGTGACGGGCATCCGGCTCGCGTTGAAGGACGTGGAGTTCGACGACTCGCGGCTCGTCCACAAGCTGCTGGTGCACGAGCTGGAAGAGTCGATCATCCGGGTCTTCGGAGGGCGGCAGCACCACCCGCACCACCACCCGGACCAGCCGGACGACCGGCGCACCCCGGCGAGTCCCGGCCGCGGGTTGTGGGCGTACCCGAGGCTGACCTACCAGCCGCGACCGCGCGGGTGCTTCGAGGGCTGTGGCGCCTTCCTCTACCAGTGCGGAACCTGCCAGTTCTGCTGCCGCGACCCGTACCCGGGACCGTGGAGCGACAAGTGGCGGAACTCGTGCGACTGCGACTGCGGTGACTGCGGTGACTGCTGCAAGTGCGACTGCTGCTGCCCGTGCGACTGAGGGGCCTCTGACCAGGGCCGATCAGAAATTGTCAGACCCCCGGCGTAACGTGCTTCCCGTGGCTTTCGCAACCGAGCTCCCGCCAGAGGAGAGCACCGTCAAGGCGCACTCCGAGCACCGTCCCGTCGGCGACATCGTCCGTTCCGACGGGCAGTTCCGCGTGGTCAGCGAGTACCAGCCGGCAGGCGACCAGCCCGCGGCCATCGACGACCTGGAGCGCCGCGTCCGCACCGGAGAGCGCGACGTGGTGCTGCTCGGCGCCACCGGTACGGGCAAGTCGGCCACCACGGCCTGGCTGGTCGAGCGGCTGCAGCGCCCCACCCTGGTCATGGCGCCGAACAAGACTCTGGCCGCCCAGCTGGCGAACGAGCTGAAGGAGCTCTTCCCGCACAACGCGGTGGAGTACTTCGTCAGCTACTACGACTACTACCAGCCAGAGGCGTACATCCCGCAGACGGACACGTACATCGAGAAGGACTCCTCGATCAACGAGGACGTCGAGCGGCTGCGGCACTCCGCCACGATGTCGCTGCTCACCCGGCGCGACGTCATCGTGGTCGCCTCGGTGTCGTGCATCTACGGCCTCGGCACGCCCCAGTCGTACCTCGACCGCTCGATCCGCCTGGAGACGGGCGTGGAGGTCGACCGCGACGCGTTCCTGCGCCTCCTGGTCGACGTGCAGTACACCCGCAACGACATGTCGTTCACCCGCGGCTCCTTCCGCGTGCGCGGCGACACGGTCGAGATCATCCCGTCCTACGAGGAGCTCGCCGTCCGCGTCGAGTTCTTCGGCGACGAGATCGACAAGCTCTACTACCTCCACCCGCTGACCGGCGACATCGTCCGCGAGGTGAACGACCTCCGCATCTTCCCGGCCACCCACTACGTCGCGGGCCCGGAGCGCATGGAGCGCGCGATCCGCGACATCGAGGCCGAGCTGGAGACGACGCTCGCCCAGATGGAACGCCAGGGCAAGCTGCTCGAGGCCCAGCGCCTGCGCATGCGCACGTCCTACGACATCGAGATGATGCGCCAGGTCGGCTTCTGCAACGGCATCGAGAACTACTCCCGCCACATCGACGGCCGCGGCGCCGGCACCGCCCCCGCCACGCTGCTCGACTACTTCCCCGACGACTTCCTGATGGTCATCGACGAGTCGCACGTGACGGTCCCGCAGATCGGCGGCATGTACGAGGGCGACGCCTCCCGCAAGCGCAACCTGGTGGAGCACGGCTTCCGCCTGCCCTCGGCCTTGGACAACCGCCCGCTGACGTGGGAGGAGTTCGCCGACCGAATCGGCCAGGTCGTCTACCTGTCCGCGACGCCGGGCCCGTACGAGCTGGGCCAGTCCGGCGGCGAGTTCGTGGAGCAGGTCATCCGGCCCACCGGCCTGGTCGACCCGGAGATCGTCGTGAAGCCGACCGAGGGGCAGATCGACGACCTGGTGCACTCCATCCGGGAGCGGGCCGAGCGCGACGAGCGCGTCCTGGTCACCACGCTGACCAAGAAGATGGCCGAGGACCTCACGGACTACCTGCTGGAGCTGGGCATCCGGGTCCGGTACCTGCACTCCGAGGTGGACACGCTCCGCCGGGTCGAGCTGCTCCGTCAGCTGCGCCTGGGCGAGTTCGACGTGCTGATCGGCATCAACCTGCTGCGAGAGGGTCTCGACCTTCCCGAGGTGTCGCTGGTCGCGATTCTCGACGCGGACAAGGAAGGGTTCCTGCGCTCCGGCACGTCGCTGGTGCAGACGATCGGCCGTGCGGCTCGTAACGTGTCGGGAGAGGTCCACATGTACGCGGACCGGATCACGGACTCGATGCGGCACGCGATCGACGAGACGAATCGGCGCCGTGCCAAGCAGGTCGCGTACAACACCGAGCGCGGGATTGATCCGCAGCCGTTGCGGAAGAAGATCACCGACATTTTGGAGGCCGTGTACTCCGAGGTGGAGGACGAGGTTCCGGTTGGTGGGTCTGGGCGGAACCAGTCTCGAGGGAAGAGGGCTACCGGCGAGGGTGGTCGGTCCTCTGGGGTAGTTGCTTCGCACGAGCGGGCTGGGATGGCTCGGTCGGAGCTGGCTGATCTGGTGCAGTCGTTGACCGATCAGATGATGAATGCGGCTCGGGATCTGCAGTTCGAGTTGGCTGCTCGGTTGAGGGATGAGATTCAGGATTTGAAGAAGGAGCTGCGGGGGATGGACGCGGCTGGGGTTAAGTGAGGTTTTGGTCGCGCCGGTTTGGTGGTTGTCTCCCTGTTGGGTTGGCGGCTGGCGGTTTCGTGTTCGTAGGTGGGCGCGTGCCGTGCTTCCGTTCCTGGTGCTTTCTGGGAGCTCTGCCCCAGACCCCGCCAATCTGATCAAGGACCCACCAGCGCCGTCGGCGGGTTGATGGCACGCCTGTTGCTTTGGGCGGCTTGCTGTTGCGTTTGTGGGTGCGTTGGTGGGGTGGGTCCCGTCACGAGCCGCGCATGAGCGAGCCACCCTCGGAGGGATGGGGGGAGTCCACCAAAAGCGGGTGGACAATTACCAAACCCACCCGCCCCGCCCAC
>NZ_JBFAYI010000073.1:0-8599 GCF_040681245.1 Lentzea sp. NPDC051838 | reverse complement strand
GGTCAGGTCAAGTCGACGAAAAGCGTGTCGACTTGACCTGACCCCTCTGGCGCGGCAGACGTTCAGCCACGACTCGTGACGGGGGCCACCGGAGCGCACGGTTTCAGGCAGCTCGGCTTCGCCATCGCCAGGGCAGCTCGGCTTCGGCATCGCCTCGCTCGGCTTCGCCTTCGCCCTTGCCCGCTCCCGCCCCTGTCTCACTCCGCTTCCGTCCCGCCCCGCTCTCTTCCGCTTCTGCCTCGCCTCGCCTTGCCCTCACCTTGCCGCGCCCGCCTTGCCTCGACCGTCCCGGCTCGCCCCGTCCTGCCTTGTACTCGCGCTTCCCCGCCCCTCCCCAGCTTGCGCCCCAAGCCCCTCCGTCCCCGGCCCGTCTCCCTGTCTCTGTTCCTGTGTGGCGGAACCTGACCTGGGGGTTGCGCGTCCTCAGGCTGCGGGAAGTGTCCGGTTTGGGCACGGGCATACTGGGATTTCTGGTCGGCTAGCTACGAGGTGTGTTTCACGTGTGCGGAGTGCTCGGACTCATCTGTTCTACCGAGGCCGCTGCGGCCTCCGCGCGCGGCAACGTGGCTGCGGCTTTGCGTTGTCAGCGGCATCGGGGGCCTGACGAGCAGGACACTTGGGCTGACGCTGAGGTCGTGTACGGGTTCAACCGGCTTGGGTTCATCGACTTGGACCATTCGCACCAGCCGCTGGTTTGGGGGCCGCCGGAGAACCCCACGCGGTACACGTTGAACTTCAACGGGGAGATCTACAACTACAAGGAGTTGCGGGCCGAGCTGGCCATGCACTTCGGGGCCCAGTTCAAGACGCAAGGGGATGGGGAGTCCATCGTCGCCGGGTACCACTACCGGGGGGCTGACTGGGTCAAGAAGCTTCGCGGGATGTTCGCGTTCATGATCTGGGACGCGCAGGAGCGGGTGGTTTTCGGCGCGCGGGATCCGTTTGGGATCAAGCCGTTGTACTGGGCCAGTGGGCCTGGTGGGGTGGCGTTCTCGTCGGAGAAGAAGTCGCTGCTGCAGCTGACCGGGGTGCTCGGCATCGGGCAGGAGCTGGATCAGACTGCGCTGCAGCACTACCTGGTTTTGCAGTACGTGCCGGAGCCCGAGTCGTTGCACAAGGCCATTCGCAGGGTTGAGTCCGGGACGTCGTTCAAGGTCAGTCCGGGTGGGCAGGTGCTGTTCAACCGGTACTTCAAGCCTGTGTTCTCGCCGAAGCCGGTCAACGGGGCGCACGAGGCTGAGGCGTTGCACGAGCGGATTGCCGAGGTCATGCGGGACTCGGTGGCCAAGCACATGATCTCGGACCCGGATGTGACGGTCGGGGCGTTCCTGTCTGGCGGGATCGACTCGACGGCCACGGCTACGTTGGCCAAGTTGCACAACCCGAACCTCATTGCGTTCACCAGCGGGTTTGATCGCGAGGGGTACTCCGAGGTCGATGTGGCCGCTGAGACGGCGGCGGCGATCGGGGTGCGGCATGTGGTCCGCACGGTGTCGCCGGACGAGATGATGGAGGAGCTGCCGCTCATCCTCTGGTACCTCGATGATCCGGTGGCTGACCCGGCGTTGGTGCCGTTGTGGTTCATCGCGCGGGAGGCGCGGAAGTACGTCAAGGCGGTGCTGTCCGGAGAGGGTGCGGACGAACTGTTCGGCGGGTACGTGATCTACCACGAGCCGCTTTCGTTGTCGCCGTTCGAGAAGGTGCCCGGCGGTGTGCGGAAGTTGATGGGCGCGGTGTCCAAGAGCATTCCGGAAGGTGTGCGCGGCAAGGACTTGCTGCGGCGCGGGGCGTTGAAGTTGGAGGAGCGGTACTACGGGAACGCTCGCAACTTCAGCGATGCGCAGGTGCGTGCGGTGTTCCCGGGGTACGTGGAGGGCATTGGCTTCCAGGACGTGACCGCGCCCTGGTACCGGGAGTCCGAGGGCTGGGATCCGGTCGCGCGGATGCAGCACATCGACCTCTACACGTGGCTGCGCGGGGACATCCTGGTCAAGGCCGACAAGGTGACCATGGCCAACTCGATCGAGCTGCGGGTGCCGTTCCTGGATCCCGAGGTCTTCAAGATCGCGGCTGAGGTGCCGTTGGACCAGAAGCTGACGGAAGGCACGACGAAGTACGCGTTGCGCAAGGCGTTGGCGAAGATCATTCCGGCGCACGTGCTGAACCGGCCGAAGCTCGGGTTCCCTGTGCCGATCCGGCACTGGTTGCGGGCCGAGATGTACGACTGGGCGCGCGGGATCATCGCGGACTCGCAGACCGGGCATCTGCTCGACAAGAACGCGGTGCTGGAGCTGCTGGCCGAGCACAAGTCCGAGCAGTTCGACCGGAGTCGTCAGCTGTGGTCGGTGCTGTGCTTCATGATCTGGCACGGAATCTTCGTCGAAGGGCGAATCTCGCCGAAGGTGCCGGAGCCGGTGTACCCCGTGCGTCTCTGAAGTGTTGTTGGCGACACATTCACGTAAAGCACTTGTTAGTTGCCATAGGCTAACCATGTGGCCACTGTGGGGAGAAGCGCGCGCTCGACGTTCGTGATCGACACTCGACCGTTGAAGATCGTCGCGTATCGCCGGTTGTGGCTGTCCACGATCGTCACGGCGGTGGGCTCTCAGCTCACCGCCGTTGCCGTGCCCAAGCAGGTGTACGACCTCACCGGGTCGTCGGCTTGGGTCGGTATCGCCGCTGGTGTGGCGCTGGTTCCGTTGCTCGTGTTCGGGCTGTGGGGCGGGGCCATCGCCGACACGGTGGACCGCAGGAAGCTGCTGCTCGTCACGAACACCGGCATCGCGGTGTCGTCGGTGCTGTTGTGGGCGCAGGCGGCGCTGAACGTCGGCTCGGTGTGGCTGGTGATCGCGCTGCTCGGGTTGCAGCAGGTGTTCTTCGCGGCCAACGCGCCGGCGAGGTCCGCGTCGATCGCGCGGTTGGTGCCGGCCGAGCTGTTGCCGTCGGCCGGTGCGCTCGGGTCGACGGTCATGCAGTTCGGCGCGGTGCTCGGGCCGTTGCTGGCCGGGGCGTTGATGCCGGTCGTCGGGCTGTCGACGCTGTACCTGGTGGACGCGATCGCGCTGGTCGTCACCGTCTACGCGGTGTGGAAGCTGCCTTCGATGCCGCCGCTGGACGGGGTGGTGCGGCGCGCGGGGTTGCGGGACGTGCTCGACGGGTTTGTCTACCTGTGGGCGCAGAAGGTGCTGATGGCGAGCATGCTGCTGGACATCATCGCGATGGTGTTCGGCATGCCGCGGGCGCTGTTCCCGGAGATGGCCCAGCACACGTTCGGTGACCCGGCCGGTGGTGGCTTCGCGCTCGGCGTGCTGTTCGCGGCGATTCCAGTGGGTGCGGTGCTGTGCGGGCTCACGTCCGGGTGGATCTCGAACGTGCAGCGGCACGGTGTCGCGTTGACGCTCGCCGTGGTGGGCTGGGGGCTCGCGATCATGGGCTTCGGGCTCGCCGGGTCGTTGTGGGTGGCTGCGGCGTTCCTGGCGTTGGCCGGTGCCGCGGACATGGTGTCGATGGCGTTCCGCGGGGCGATTCTGCAGTCGGCCGCGACGGACGAGATGCGCGGACGGATGCAGGGTGTGTTCATCGTCGTCGTGGCGGGTGGGCCTCGCATCGCGGACCTGTTGCACGGCACGGGTGGCGCGGCGTTCGGCACGGCCGCGGCGGTCACGGCCGGTGGTGTGCTGGTGATCGTCGCCGCGGTGGCGATGGTCGTGCTGCTGCCCGCGATCTGGCGCTACCGCGTCACTTCCTCGGACTGATCTCGCTCGCGTTCGGTTCGGAGATCACCACGTCGGCTCCCCAGTCGGTGAAGCGCGCCTCGTCGACGATCAGCGCGTTCTGGAACTGGGTGGAGAACTTGATGCGCGTCGGCAGGCCCCTGGCGTCGGTCTCGATCTCGCCCGCTGAGCCGGGGACGCCCTGGTCGAGGGCCAGTTTGACCTCGTTGCGCAGGTTCTCGTCCTTGAGCGTGTCGTAGGCCTTCTGGTAGTCGACGGCGATCGAGTAGCGGATGCGGTCGCCCGTCTGCGCGGTCAGCTTGAGCTCGCCGCCCGCCAGGATGATCGGCAGGTGGTACGTGGTGAAGACGGCCTGCTGGTAGATGACGTCTTGGAAGCCCAGCAGGGTGTTGGTGAGCTCGTCGTTGTCCTGTCGGGACAGTTTCAGCCACGACTTGTCCTGCGGCAGACCGAACACCGGCGGCAGCTGCACGAACGCGCTGTCCACTGTGGTCGAGACGAACCGCAGCTCCTCGTCCTGGCCGCCGGTCTGCACGGGACGCTTCGTGGTGGCGTCGATGCTCGGGTGGTCGCCGAGGCGCACCGAGCCGTTCGCGGGGGCCGTGACACCGCCGCTGGTCGGCGGCGCGATGGTGAAGCGGTAGGTCTTCTTCTCGTTGGCAGCCTTGGTGACCGCTTCCACGAGGCTCTTCGCGTCCGAGTACTGCTTCGGCTGTTCCGGCGGCGGTGACGAGGTGCAGGCGGTCAGCGCGAGAGCCGCGAAGAGCAGCGTTGCCGTGCGAGTCATAGTTACACCATATGGGTGAGGTCCGCGCCTGTTCGCGCTGGTAGCCGGGCAAAACGGGCACAATCCTGGGGCATGGCTGAAGCGACTCCACAAACGGAGCAACCGGAACTGCATCGGGCCATCGGTCCGAAGCTCCTGTTGTTCTTCGTCGTCGGCGACATCCTCGGAACCGGAATCTACGCGCTCACCGGCAACGTGGCCGGGAAGATCGGCGGCGCACTCTGGCTGCCCTTCCTGCTCGCGTTCGTGGTCGCGTTCCTCACCGCGTTCAGCTACCTCGAACTCGTGGGGAAGTATCCCAAGGCCGCGGGTGCGGCTCTGTACACGAACAGAGCGTTCAAGATCCACTTCCTGACGTTCATGGTCGCGTTCGCGGTCATGTGTTCCGGCATCACGTCGGCGTCGTCGGCTGCTCTGGCGTTCGGTCGCACGTACCTGCGGCAGCTGCTGGTGGAGTTCTTCGACGTGGCGCTCAGCCCGGAGTCGCTGGTCATCACCGGTATCGCGATCGTCTTCATCGCGGCACTGGCGATCATCAACTTCCGCGGCGTGTCCGAGTCGGTCAAGGCCAACGTGGTGCTGACCTGCATCGAGCTGTCCGGTCTGGTCATCATCATCCTGATCGGCGCGTGGGCGGTCATCAACGGTGACGGCGAGCCCAGCAGGCTCACCGACATCCACGTCCCGTCCGGCAGCAACGTGCTGCTCGCGGTGACCTCGGCGACGGCGCTCGCGTTCTTCGCGATGGTCGGGTTCGAGGACTCGGTGAACATGGCGGAGGAGTGCCGCAACCCGGTCAAGATCTTCCCGCGCGCGATGTTGTGGGGCATGGCCATCGCGGCGCTGATCTACGTCCTGGTCGCGATCACGTCGTCGTTGCTGATCCCGTCCGACGAGCTCGCCAAGGCAGGCAGCAGCGCGTTGCTGAGGGTCGTCACGGTCGGCGCGCCCGGCTTCCCGCTGTGGATCTTCGCCCTGATCGGCCTGCTGGCCGTCATCAACTCGGCGCTGATCAACATGTTGATGGCCTCGCGGCTGCTGTACGGGATGGCGAACGAGAAGATCATCCCGGGGTTCTTCGGCGCGGTGCACCCGTTCCGCCGCACGCCGTGGATCTCGATCGTGTTCACCACCGGCGTCGCGGTGATCCTCGTGTCCACCGCGGACATCGGCAAGCTCGGTGGCACGACGTCGTTGCTGCTGCTGGTCGTCTTCACCATCGTCAACGTGGCGTGTCTGGTGCTGCGCAAGGAGAAGTCGGAGCACCAGCACTTCAGGGCGCCGACGTGGGCTCCGGTGCTCGGCGCGGTCACGTGCGCGTACCTCGCGATCCCGTGGACGTCCGGTCGTCCGTGGGACGACTACAAGATCGCCGGCTACCTGCTGCTCGCCGGTCTGGTGCTCTGGGGCATCAACCGGGTGCTGCACGGCAAGGTGGAGACCCACCCCGAGAACCTCGGCAAGTGAGGGCTTTCTAGTCCAGCAGGTGCCTCAGGAACCGGTCGGGCTCACCCAGGAAGTTGCGGGTGAGCGCGACCGGTTCCGCCGCGTCGTAAGGAACTTCGTCGATCTCGCCGTCGGTGATCTCGAGGATCTGCGCGTTCGGCGCGGCGAGCAGGATCGGCGAGTGCGTGGCGATGATGAACTGCGAGCCTTCGGTTGTCAGTTCGTGCATGCGCCTCAGGACGGTCAAGCATCCCTTGACGGACAGCGCGGCTTCCGGCTCGTCCAGCACGTAGAGGCCTCGGCCGCCGAACCGGTGCGTCATCAGGTCCATGAAGCTCTCGCCGTGCGACCGCTCGTGCAGCGACTTACCGCCGTACGAGGCGTGGATGCCATCGCCGATGCGGTCGATCTCGGTGGCGACGTTGTAGAACGACTCGGCGCGCAGGAAGAAGCCGGTGCGGGGCTTCTTGATGCCCCAGCTCAGCGTCAGGTAGTCGCCGAGCGACGACTCGGTCGCCTTGGTGGCGAAGTTGAACGACTGCGTGCCACCTTCGGCGTTGAAGCCCGCCGCCACCGCGATCGCCTCGACCAGCGTCGACTTGCCCGCGCCGTTGTCACCTACGAGGAACGTGACCGGCTTCGTGAGCTCGATCGGGTTCTTGATCAGGTGCTGGACGACCGGGAGCGTGAACGGGTAGCGGCGGGTGTCGTGCTGCGCCTCGAGACGGATCTGGCGGATGAACGTCATCCGACGCGAGCCAGTTCGACCGGGTCGTGGGCGCAGAAGATCTCGACCTCGCCGGTCTTCTTGAGCTCCTTGAGGCGTTCCACATTGGACAGACGCTGCTCGCGGATCGTCTCGGTCTGCTTGGCGGTGAGCTTGAGCGCGAAGATGTTGCTCGACGGCGTCTCGACCTCGCCGCGGTAGAAGTAGGCGTCGCCGGCGTGCAGCAGCCAGCCGTCGTTGCTCTTGACCGCGATCCCCGTGTGGCCGCGGGTGTGGCCGATGAGCGGCACCATCAGGATGTCCTCCGGGAGGCCGTCGATGTTCTTCACGGCCTCGAACCCGAACCAGTCCTCACCCTCGGCCTTGTGCGTCTCGAACGTGACGCCCTCGCGCTGCGCCTTGGGGTACCGCGCCCGCTCCTTGGCGTTGCGCGGGTTCGACGCGGCCTCCAGCTCGGTGTCCAGCACGTGCACCGTGGCGTTGGGGAAGTCCCGCAGCCCGCCCGCGTGGTCCAGGTCGAGGTGGGTGAGCAGGATGTGCCGCACGTCCTCTGCCCCGTACCCGCGCTTCTCGACCTGGTAGATCGCGGTCTCGTTGATGTCCAGCAGCGGCTTGAGCAGCGTCCGGCTGAGCGGGTCGAGCGTGGCCTTCGGGTCCGTCACCTCGTGCGTGCCGAAGCCGGTGTCGACCAGGACCAGCCCCTGGTCGGTCTCGATCAGCAGGCAGTGCGCCACGATGCCGCCCGCGACCAGGGGCGGGCGCATCGTGCCGCAGTTGAGGTGATGAACCTTCATGGGGAATCCTTCCGCTGGCCCCGTAGGCTTCTGCCTCATGTTGGGGATCTCGTACGAGGGTGCCACCGCCGTGATCACGACTGTAGGCGCGGGGCTGCGGTCTTTCGAGGTGGACGGCGTTCCGTATGTGGAAACATTCGGCGCCGACGAGAAGCCGCCGATGAGCGCCGGCGCCGTGCTGATCCCCTGGCCGAACCGGACAGCTGGAGCCTCCTGGGTGCTGGACGGGGTGCGGCAGCAGCTGGAGGTCACCGAGCCTGCTCGCGGGAACGCGATTCACGGGCTGGTTCGGCGGCGGCCTTGGTCCGTTTTGGAGCACACCGGGTCGCTGGTCTCGTTGCAGACGACTGTGGAGCCTCAGGCTGGGTGGCCTGCGGCTTTGTACTTGACCGTGTCGTACGCGTTGGATGACAACGGGCTGACGGTCACGCACGGGGTTACGAACGTCGGGGACGTTGCGACGCCGTTCGGGGTGGGGACGCATCCCTATCCGCGGGCTGGGAACGCTGCTACCGACTCGTGCACTTTGACGTTGGCGGCTACCACTGTGCTGCCGCTCGACACCTCGCGGATGGTGCCCTCAGGGGAAGCTGTGCCGGTGGAGGGGACTGAGTTCGACTTCCGGGGCGGGCGTGGGCTGGACGGGGTTCAGCTGGACACGCCGTTTGGTGGCTGTGAGCCGGGACGCGACGGGCTGGTCCGGCACTCGCTGACCGCCGAGAGCGGCGGCGTCGAGGTGTGGGCGGACCCGGCCTTCCGCTGGGTGCAGGTGTACACGCCGGACTCCTACCCGGATCGGGGGCGCGCGGTGGCTGTTGAGCCGATGACTTGTCCGCCGGATGCTTTGAATTCTGGGGTGGACTTGATTTGGGTTTCGCCTGGGGAGTCTTGGGGGGCTCGGTGGGGGATTCGGCCTCTGGTGTGAGCGCGCCGGTTCCGTAGGTCGTCCGCCTGTTGCGTTGGCGGCTGCCTGTTTCGTGTCCGTGCCGTTCCCCTGTTGCGTAGTTCATGTTCCTGTTGCGTGCTTCCCCTTGGGAGCTCTGCCCCAAACCCCGCCAATCTGATCAGGGGGCCAGCGCTGCGGGCGGGTTGATGGCACGCCTGTTGCTTA
>NZ_JBFAYI010000072.1:0-9271 GCF_040681245.1 Lentzea sp. NPDC051838 | reverse complement strand
GCTGGTGGGTCTTTGATCAGATTGGCGGGGTCTGGGGCAGAGCTCCCAGAACGCAACCGGAACGGAAGCACGGCACGCGCCCACCTACGGACACGAAACAGGAGCCCTACGACAACGTCCGAACCCGACGAGTCGCCTCAGCCCGAGCCCCCAACTCCGAATCCGAAGGAAAGTCCACCCGAACCAGGCACAACCCATGAGCCGGCGCCACAGTCACCCCAGAAGCCCGCCCATGCAACGCCAACAACGAGGAAGGCCACGAAACATCCTTCCTCCCCTCCCCAACAGCGAGCAACGCCCCAACGAGCGACCGCACCATCGAGTGGCAGAACGCATCAGCAGACACAAACGCCGTGATCACGCCGTCCGACGAGGCCCGCACCAGCTCCAGCCGCTGCAACTCGCGAATCGTCGTGGCCCCTTCACGCCGCTTGCAAAACGCGCAAAAGTCGTGTTCCCCCAACAACAACGCAGCAGCCACGTTCATAGCGCCAACGTCCAGCGGACGAGGCCAGCTCAACGTGTCCAACCGCCGCAACGGATGCGCCCCGAATGCAGCATCCGAAACCCGGTACTCGTAGTGCCGCCGCAACGCGGAAAACCGAGCATCGAACTCAACAGGCACCACGCGGGCCGAAAACACCCGAACATCCGCGGGCAACGCACGAGCCAACCGCTTAGGCAACCCGGCAACGTCCACAGTGGACGGTAGATCAGCATGAGCGACCTGACCAGAGGCATGCACCCCGGCATCGGTCCGCCCGGCCACCGTCAGAACGACGTCCTCCCGCAGCACCATCGACAGGGTGTCCTCCAACACCCCGCAGACGGTGCGACGAGAAGGCTGACGGGCCCAGCCTGAGAACTCGGTCCCGTCGTACCCCAGGTCGAACCGCACACGAACGAGCCCGCCGCCCCCAGCAAGGGGAGCGACGGGCTCGTCAGCGTTCAATCCGCTCAGGACTTGTCCTTGTCGGCGGACTCGTCAGCCTTCTCCTCGGCCTCAACGGCCTCGGCGGTGGGCTCACCGTCAACCTCGACGGCGTCGGCAGCCTCGGTGACCTCTTCCGTGGCCTCCTCGACGACCTCAGCCGCAGCCGGCTTCTCGTCCTTCGCGAACTTGGTCTTGCGCGCAGCCTCGGCCTCGGTGGAGACGAGCTTCTGCTGCACCAGCTCGATGATGGCCATGGGGGCGTTGTCGCCCTTGCGCGCCAGCGTCTTGGTGATGCGGGTGTAGCCACCGGAACGGTCGCTGAAGAACGGACCGATCTCGGCGATCAGCTTGTGCACAACGTCCTTGTCGCGGATCGTCTTCATGATCTCGCGGCGGTTGTGCAGGTCACCGACCTTGGCCTTGCTGATCAGCTTCTCGGCGTACGGACGCAGCCGCTTCGCCTTCGCCTCGGTGGTCTTGATCCGGCCGTGCTGGAACAGCGCCGTCGCCAGGTTGGCGAGCAGCAGCCGCTCGTGCGCCGGAGACCCACCGAGCCGGGGGCCCTTGGTAGGGGTGGGCATCGCTTGCTCCTGTGTTAACTAAAAGAGATCCTCTAGCTCTGAGTCAGAGCGTCAGAGCTGCTCGGTCTCCGCGTAGTCCTGGCCGTCGTCGTGCGGGTCCAGGCCGGCACCGGCACCCCAACCCGTGTCACCGGGGTGGTAGTCCGAAGCGGCGGCGGACGGGTCGAACCCAGGAGGCGAGTCCTTCAGGGCGAGGCCGAGGCCGACGAGCTTCATCTTGACCTCGTCGATCGACTTCGCACCGAAGTTGCGGATGTCCAGCAGGTCCGCCTCGCTGCGCGACACGAGCTCGCCGACGGTGTGGATGCCTTCCCGCTTCAAGCAGTTGTAAGACCGGACGGTGAGGTCCAGGTCCTCAATCGGCATCGCGAACGCGGCGATGGTGTCAGCCTCGGCCGGCGACGGGCCGATCTCGATGCCCTCGGCGTCGATGTTCAGCTCGCGAGCGAGGCCGAACAGCTCAACCAGGGTCTTACCCGCGGAGGCAACCGCGTCCCTCGGAGTGATCGAGGGCTTGGTCTCCACGTCGAGGATCAGCTTGTCGAAGTCCGTGCGCTGCTCGACACGAGTCGCCTCGACCTTGTACGTCACCTTGAGAACAGGCGAGTAGATCGAGTCGACGGGGATGCGGCCGATCTCGGCGCCCGCCTGCTTGTTCTGAACCGCGGGGACGTAGCCGCGACCGCGCTCGACGACGAGCTCGATCTCCAGCTTGCCCTTGCCGTTCAGGGTCGCGATGTGCAGGTCGGGGTTGTGCACGGTGACACCGGCCGGAGGCACGATGTCGCCCGCAGTCACCACACCGGGGCCCTGCTTGCGCAGGTACATGGTCACCGGCTCGTCCTCCTCGGACGAGACGACGAGCTCCTTCAGGTTCAGGATGACGTCGGTGACGTCCTCCTTCACCCCGGGAACCGTGGTGAACTCGTGCAGCACGCCGTCGATGCGGATGCTCGTGACAGCAGCACCGGGGATCGACGAGAGCAGCGTGCGGCGGATCGAGTTGCCGAGCGTGTAACCGAAGCCCGGCTCCAGCGGTTCGATGACGAACCGGGAACGGGTCTCGGAGACCGCTTCCTCGCCGAGCGAGGGGCGCTGGGAAATCAGCACTGGGTTCTTCCTTTCAGCAACGACGCCCGCTATTTGACGCCGTCAACAACAGCCAGCCACGAAGACCGGCAAACGCACTCGGCACACCCTTCGCGCCGATGCGGGACCCGACCCCCGGTGACCGTCCACGAAGGACAGTCACCAGGGAGAGGATCACTTCGAGTAGAGCTCGACGATGAGCTGCTCGGTGACAGGCGTGTCGATCTGCGCGCGCTCGGGCAGCTGGTGCACGAGGATGCGCAGGTTCGAGGCGACGACCTGCAGCCAAGCGGGAATCGGGCGGTCACCGAAGGACGCGCGAGCAGCCTCGAAGGGCAGCGTCGGCATGGACTTCGGCTTCACGTCGATGATGTCGAACTTCGACACCTGGTAGCTCGGGATGTTCACCTTGTGGCCGTTGACCAGAAAGTGCCCGTGGCTGACCAGCTGGCGAGCCTGGCGACGCGTGCGGGCGAGGCCCGCGCGGTACACCACGTTGTCGAGGCGGGCCTCGAGGATCTGGAGCAGGTTCTCACCGGTCTTGCCCGGACGACGAACCGCTTCCTTGTAGTAGCGGACGAACTGCTTCTCGAGGACGCCGTAGGTGTAGCGAGCCTTCTGCTTCTCCTGGAGCTGCAGCAGGTACTCGGACTCCTTGACCCGGCCACGGCCGTGCTGGCCGGGCGGGTACGGACGGCGCTCGAACGCCTGGTCCCCACCAACGAGGTCGACCTTCAGGCGGCGCGAGATACGCGTCGCGGGTCCCGTGTAACGAGCCATTAGTTCTTACTCCTCCCCGTGCCTCAGACCCGGCGCCGCTTGGGCGGGCGGCAGCCGTTGTGGGGCTGCGGGGTCACGTCCTGGATGGTGCCGACCTCGAGACCGGCGGCCTGCAGCGAACGGATCGCGGTCTCACGGCCGGAGCCGGGACCCTTGACGAACACGTCCACCTTGCGCATGCCGTGCTCGGCGGCCTTGCGGGCGGCGTTCTCGGCGGCCATCTGCGCCGCGAACGGCGTGGACTTGCGCGAGCCCTTGAAACCCACGTGGCCGGCGGACGCCCAGCTGATCACGTTGCCCATCGGGTCGGTGATCGACACGATGGTGTTGTTGAACGTGCTCTTGATGTGCGCCTGGCCGTGCGAGACGTTCTTCTTTTCCTTGCGCCGGATCTTCTTGACCCCGGCGCCCTGACGGGACTTCGGTGGCAAAACGAGCTCCTAAGTTGAGGGCAGTAGACGCGAGGTCTTACTTCTTGCCGGCCTTCTTCTTGCCGGCCACGGTCTTCTTCGGACCCTTGCGGGTACGGGCGTTCGTCTTCGTGCGCTGTCCGCGAACGGGCAGGCCGCGACGGTGCCGAAGACCCTCGTAGCAACCGATCTCCATCTTGCGACGGATGTCGGCCGCGACCTCACGGCGAAGGTCACCCTCGACCTTGTAGTTCGTCTCGATGTGGTCCCGCAGCTTGGCGAGGTCGTCGTCCGTCAGATCCTTGACCCGGAGGTCCGGGGAGATCTGGGTGGCGGCGAGCAGCTCCTTGGAGCGCGTACGACCGATGCCGAAGATGTAGGTGAGCGCGATCTCCATCCGCTTCTCGCGGGGGAGGTCTACGCCAGCGAGTCGTGCCATGTGGCGGTTAACTCCTGTCGATTACTTCCAGGTCTGCTCCTCGCCCAATTCCGGTGACTGACTCGCTGTGTCATTTCCGGCTGCTCTCACAGCCGGTGTCCCGGCCCCGGCCTGGAATCCGGGGGTGTCCGCACGCTTGAAGCCCTGCGTGCGGTAGGTGCGAGGAGTTTCTCGTTACTGCGTCATCGATGATCTCGACGAGCGCGTGGTGGAACTGCTCAGCCCTGGCGCTGCTTGTGGCGCAGGTTCTCGCAGATCACCATGACCCGGCCGTGACGGCGGATCACCTTGCACTTGTCGCAGATCTTCTTGACGCTCGGCTGAACCTTCACGCCTGAGATCTCCTGCTACTGGAGGTCACTTGTAGCGGTAGACGATGCGCCCGCGGGACAGGTCGTAGGGCGAGAGCTCCACGACAACCCGGTCCTCAGGGAGGATGCGGATGTAGTGCTGTCGCATCTTGCCGCTGATGTGCGCGAGTACCTTGTGACCGTTCTCCAACTCGACCCTGAACATCGCGTTGGGGAGCGGCTCGACTACGCGGCCCTCGACCTCAATGGCCCCGTCCTTCTTGCCCATGTCCTCCGCGTTTCGTGACGGTGGTAATAACCTTTGGACGCGTTCCAGCCCGGCTCGATCTCACCTCGGAGGGCATGACTGAACCGGCGCGACGGATGCGCCACCTGACCAGTGTACGCAGTTCACTCCGGCAACCCAAATCGGCCCCGTTCAGACCCGTCAGCAGGCCTGGCGAAGCGCGCCAGCAGGGTGCGGAGCCGGGTGATCTCGTTGATCTCCGACTCGTGCAGCCCGAGCACCGACTTGAGCGTGCGCACCCGCTGAGCCGCGACGCCGTTGCCGTAGCCGGTGTCGTCAGAACACCTCTGAGCTGCGTTGTTCAACGCTTCGTCGCCTGATCCGATGCCGTAGCTCTCCAAACTCGGATCACCTGGCCCGCGCTGGATGAACCCGGCCCGGTCGAGGCAGTGCAGCAACGTCGCGGCGAGCGCCCGCGTCTGCGCGGCCTCCGGCCCTGACTTGAGCCGCGCGTCCCACTCGAGGATCACCCTGTCGTGCAGTGCAGTGATGCGACTCACGGCCTCGACGTACTCGGGCCCGGCATCGGCACGGGCCTTGCCCCCGCAACCGCCGTCGGCCGGTGGCGGCGGGCTGACGAAGTTCGGCCGCACGATCCGCACGTCGGCGAACGGCGGCGGGCAGTTCTCGACTTCGGCGATGGTGTCTGCCAGGAAGATCCGGTTGGCTATCTGATCTGCGGGAACGTCCTGGTAGGTGAGGTCGGTGGCCGGCTTCGAAGCAGCACAGCCTGAAACTGAAATCAGAAGGGCGGGCAGGACGAAGCGGATGAACCGCACAATGCCCCCAGACATTGGATTCGTTCGTCAACTCGACCATATCTGCATCGACAAACGAAATAACCCCGCTCACCTCACGGCGAACGGGGTCAGTCCATGCTTCGGGGATTACGCCTCTTCAGGCGCGGTGAGCACCCAGGGACCTTCCTCGGTGATCGCGACGCTGTGCTCCCAGTGCGCGGCCCGCGTCCCGTCGAGCGTGATGACGGTCCAACCGTCCTCCAGCTCCTGGGAGTCGTCCGTGCCCAGGGTCAGCATCGGCTCGATCGCGATGGCCATGCCGACCTTGAGCTTCGGCCCCTTGCCGGGCTTGCCGTAGTTCGGCAGGAACGGGTCCATGTGCATCTTGGTGCCGATGCCGTGGCCGCCGTAGTCCGCGACGATCCCGTACTCGATGCCGTCGCGCTCACCCGACTCGATCGCCGAGGACTCGATGGCGAACGAGATGTCCGTGAGCCGCCCACCCGGCACCGCGGCCTCGATGCCCGCGAGCATCGACAGCCTGGTGGCCTCGGACAGCTTGTGGTCGGCGGGCGAGAGCTCACCGCAGCCGACGGTCACCGCCGAGTCGCCGTGCCAGCCGTCGAGGATCGCACCGCAGTCGATCGAGATCAGGTCGCCCTCGGCCAGCACCTGCTTCTTGCTGGGAATGCCGTGGACGATCTGCTCGTTCACAGACGCGCAGATGCTCGCCGGAAACCCGTGGTAGCCCTTGAACGACGGGATGGCGCCGGCGTCGCGAATGGTCTGCTCGGCGATCTCGTCGAGCTCCCAGGTGGACACACCGGACTTCACCGCCGCGACGACGTTCTTCAGCGCCCTCGCCACGACCAAGCCGGAGGCACGCATGGCCTCCAGCTCGCCGCGGGTCTTGATCTCGATCTTGCTCATGCCTTCACTACCTGTGATGACGGTGCGGAGCCGGTCAAGCAGTCCACCCGTCACTTCTCGTCGCGCAGCGAGTTGAGGGCCGCGAGAGCCCGCTCGCTGATCTCGTCGATCTCGCCGACGGCGTCGATCGAGATGACCTTCTCGGAGTAGTAGCTCAGCAGCGGCGCGGTCTCGTTGCGGTACACCTGCTGCCGGTGGCGGATGACTTCTTCCTTGTCGTCCGTGCGCCCACGCGCGAGCAGCCGCTCGACCACGACGTCCTCGTCGACCCGGAACTCCAGCACCGCGTCGAGGTCGTGACCGTCGACGGCCAGGAACTCGCCGAGCTTGTCCGCCTGGGCCACGTTGCGCGGGAACCCGTCGAGCAGGAACCCGTCGACCGCATCCGACTCCGCGAGGCGCTTGCGCACCATCTCGTTCGTGATGGAGTCCGGCACCAGCGCGCCCTCGTCGAGGATGCTCTGCACCTCGAGCCCGAGCTCGGTCTGGTTGCTGATGTGTGACCGGAAGAGGTCGCCCGTCGAGATGTGCGGCACGCCGAGCTTGCGGCTCAACACTTCAGCCTGGGTGCCCTTGCCCGCACCGGGCGGGCCAACGAGAACGAGTCGCATCTAGCGGAGGAACCCTTCGTAATTGCGCTGCATGAGCTGGCTCTCGATCTGCTTCACGGTGTCGAGACCGACACCGACCATGATCAGAACCGCGGTGCCGCCGAACGGGAAGTTCTGGTTCTGGTTGTCACCAGTGAGGTCCAGGAACAGGTTCGGCAGGATCGCCACGATGCCGAGGTAGAGCGAGCCGGGGAGCGTGATGCGACCCAGCACGAACTTGAGGTACTCGGCGGTCGGGCGACCAGGACGGATGCCGGGGATGAAGCCACCGAACTTCTTCATCTCGTCAGCACGCTCGTCCGGGTTGAACGTGATGCCGACGTAGAAGTACGTGAAGAAGACGATGAGCAGGAAGTACGAGGCGATGTGCACCCAGCTCGACTGCTTGACCAGGTAGGTCTGCACGAAGGTCGAGAACCAGTTGGCCTCAGCGGAGGACCCCTGGGTGAGGCGCACGATCAGGTCCGGCAGGTAGAGCAGCGACGAGGCGAAGATGACCGGGATGACGCCGGCCTGGTTCACCTTGAGGGGAAGGTACGTCGACGTGCCGCCGTACATGCGACGGCCGATCATGCGCTTGGCGTACTGCACCGGGATGCGGCGCTGGGCCTGCTCGACGTAGATGACGCTCGCGATGATGACGAGAGCTGCGACAACGACCAGCGCGAAGGTGACGCCGCTCTTGTCGAGGATGTTCTTGCCCTCGGCGGGGATGCGGGCGGCGATACCGGTGAAGATCAGCAGCGACATGCCGTTGCCGATGCCCTTCTCCGTGATCAGCTCACCCAGCCACATGATGACCGAGGTACCGGCGGTCATGGTGATGACCAGCACGATCAGCGTGAAGATGCTGTCCTTGCCAGGAATGACGTCCTGGTCGCACTCACCGAACAGCTGCCCGCGCACCGCGAGGGCCACCAGTCCGGTCGACTGCAGGATCGCCAAACCAATGGTCAGGTAACGCGTGTACTGCGTCAGCTTGCCCTGACCGGCCTGCCCCTCCTTCTTCAACTGCTCGAACCGCGGAATGACCACGGTGAGCAGCTGAATGATGATGCTCGCGGTGATGTAGGGCATGATGCCCAGCGCGAAGATCGAGAGGTTGAGCAACGCCCCACCGCTGAACAGGTTGATCAGCGAGTAGATGTTCTGACCCTCAAGCTGTTCAGCACACGCGCGCACGTTCTTGAAGGACACGCCCGGCGCGGGCATGGTCGCACCAAGCCGGTACACAATGATGATCCCGAGAGTGAACAGGATCTTCTTGCGTAGATCCGGCGTCGCGAGAGCCGAGCGGAATGCGCCGAGCACGCGAACCTCCTGAGCGTTGCCGACCCCCAGGGACCGGCACATGCGGTAGTTGGCAGGCCGCAGCAGGCAGCCACGACCAAGCGACCCGGAGGACATCCGGGTTCAGCCCGCAACACTAACAGCCCCCCACCACCACCCCGTACCCAGTGGCCAATCACAGGTTCAACTCGGTTGATCACTGCCCGTCCCACTAGGCCATCCGGGGTACCTCAGATCGCAAATCCGTGCTACGAGCAGCCTTTTCGCCGCCCGCGAACGTTTGCGCCCACCCAAGTGTTCCCACCCGGCACGGCAGAAATTTCAGCTACCCGCAGAACCCCACTTGAACGCCGAACGAGGGCCACAAGGCACCTAAGGGGGCGAGGGCGGGAGCACGCAGCGGGTGAGGGGCGGGTGAGGCACAGCAGGGGCAGGGCGAGGGCAGGGCGAGGGCGGGGCGAGGGCAGTGAGTTGGGCCGGGGCTGGGGCGAGGCACCGCAAGGGGCTGGGCGAGGAGAGGCGAGGCGCCGCAGGGGTTTGGGACTGGGGCGCGGCAGGAGCACGGCAAGGCACCGCAAGGGGCTGGGGCGGGGCAGGTCTAGGGCGAGACGGGGCAAGGCAGGGTCCGAGCGAGGCGGCGCACGGCGGGGCGGGGGCACGGCAGGGTCTGGGGCTACCAGAGGACGTGCGAGGCCGAAGGCGAGCAGTACCAATGGCGAAGCCGAGGCGCATTGGCAACGCCGAAGGCGAGCTGCCCTTGCCTCACAACGAAAAGGTGGGGTGGGTCCCGTCACGAGTCGTGCCTGATCGTTGGCCGCGCCCGAGAGGGGGTGTCCAAACGACACGCTATTACTGGCGTTGAAACCCACA
>NZ_JBFAYI010000071.1:0-10797 GCF_040681245.1 Lentzea sp. NPDC051838 | reverse complement strand
GAGGTCAAGTCGACGAAAAGCGTGTCGACTTGACCTCCCCTCCCCGGCGCGGCAAACGTTCAGCCACGACTCGTGACGGGGGCCACCGGAGCGCACGTTTCAGGCAGCTCGCCTTCGGCGTCGCCAGGGCAGCTCGGCTTCGCCTTTGCCTTCAATGCGAAAGGCCGCCCCCGTGTCCGGAGGCGGCCTTCGTCTTGTCGGATCACTGGCTACGGCAGCGGGGCGGCTCCGCGCTTCGCCAGGTAGTCCTTCATCAGGTCGGTTTCGCTCGACTGGCTCTTCAGCATGTTGTCGGCGAGCGTGCGGACGAACGGCTGGCTTGCCCTTGTCGAGGCGTACTCGGCCATTGGTGCGCCGCCCATGTGGTGGCGGAGCATCAGCTGCAGGAAGTAGACGTCGAAGTCCTTTCCTGCGGGCATCGTGCGGAGCTTGGTCAGCTCGTCGGTCACCGCCATGCCTGGCATCAGCGGCTTGCCTGCTTCTGGGGTGGTGGCGCCGTGGCCGTGCACGCCCGAGTCGTTCATCCAGGCCATGTAGACGCCCGAGATGTTCTGCTCGTGCTCGTTCCACATCATCAGCCAGCCCTTCATGCGGCCGACCTGCTCCAGTTGGGTGGAGGCGATGTCGAACGCCAGCTGGCGGATTTCCGGGTCTGTGGAGCGGTCGCGGGCGATGTTGGCCATTTGGATGCCCTGCAGGTGGTGCTGGGACATGTCCTGGCAGAAGCCCACGTCCACGGAGCCCGAGGCCGGGACTGCTGACGTGGTGGAGCCGGGGAGTTTCACCAGCAGGCCGACTGCCGCGCCCAGGAGCAGGATTGCCAGGACCGCGGCGCCGATGACGAGGGTCCGAGCTGCTCCGGAAGAAGAGCTCTCGGACACCTCGACGTCTTCGGTGTCGACCGTCATCAGCTGGACGGCGGGGTGGAGCTGGAGCCCGACGGAGGCGTGCTCGCGGGGTTCTGGCCCTGCTGGCTCTCGGTGGTCGACTCGTCCTTGCCGCCGTCCATGGGCACGGCGTCGGCGCCGGGCTTGTCAGCGACGAACGGCGCCGGGTTCGACAAGAATTGAGTGTTCTCGCACGAAGCACCGACCTCGGGGTAGGTGTTCGGGTTGCGCAGCAGTGAGGAGATGAACTGGTCGACGCGCTCGTCGTCGGCCTTCTCGACCTTCAGCTGGTGGCCCCAGGACTGGAGGGAGACGGGCTTGTCGAGGCCGGGGTACGGCGACAGCATCATGTACGGGACGCCCTCGACCTTGGTCTTGAGCTTCGCGAGTGCGTCGTCCTTGACCTGGTCCGGGTTGTAGGCGATCCAGACGGCGCCGTGCTCGAGGCCGTGGACCATGTTCTCCGTGCGCACGGCCTTGTCGTAGACGACGCCGGTGCAGTCGGCCCACTGCGAGTCGTGCGGGCCGCCGAACGCCGGGGTCTGGTCGTAGGCGACGCGCTGGGTCGGGTCGACGTGGCGGGAGCCCTTGTACTCCTTGGTCACGATGCCCGCGAGCTGCGTCGACGGGTCCTTGTTCGTGTCCGAGGGCTTCCACTTGGCCAGGGCGGCCTGTTTGACGTTCTCCGCGTGGATCTGCGTGTACGCATACCCGAACACGCCGCCGGCCAGGCCCAGCACGGCGACTACCGCGATGATGGTGCCCCACGGCTTCGGCTTGCTCGCCACCACCGAGGAACGCGCTGCGGCCACGCTGTTGCGTGTGGCCTTCGTCTTCTTGCCGCTGGTCATGTCCGCCTCAGATGTCGTCCTGGTCAACCGGCGCCAGTGTAGGGACTTCGTGTCTGATCACTGTCAGCGCGTAGCGATACCACGTGCTCGTTAACTGTTGCCGTCTCACCCTCCGAGACCCGGTAACCCGGTCGAGACCTGCGACAACGCTTCTCTAGACTCATGCGTCGTGACCCCTGAAGCGCTCGCCGATCTGGTTCGGACCACGGTTGCCCAGTTGCTGGCTGACCGAGGTCTGGACACCGCCGCTCTGCCTGAGCAGGTGACGGTCGAGCGACCCAGGAACCCCGAGCACGGCGACTACGCCACCAACATCGCGCTTCAGCTCGCCAAGAAGGTCGGAGTCCAGCCCCGCGAGTTCGCCACGTGGCTCGCGGAGGCCCTGCAGACCCAGGCCGCCGTCGCGAAGGCCGACGTCGCCGGTCCCGGCTTCCTGAACCTCACGATCGCGACCGAGGCCCAGGGCGCGATCGTCCAGGACGCGCTGAAGGACGGCTACGGCACCGGTGCGGAGCTGGGCGGCAAGAAGATCAACCTGGAGTTCGTGTCGGCCAACCCGACCGGGCCGATTCATCTGGGTGGCGCGCGCTGGGCGGCTGTCGGCGACGCGCTCGGGCGGGTGCTCGAAGCCCGTGGCGCGGCTGTGACCAGGGAGTACTACTTCAACGACGCGGGTGCGCAGATCGATCGGTTCGTCCGGTCGCTGATCGCCGCCGCGAAGGGCGAGCCGGCTCCCGAGGACGGCTACGCGGGTACGTACGTGAGCGACATCGCCGCTGAGGTGCTGCGCCGCGAGCCGGGTGCGCTGAGTGACCCCGAGACCGTGCGCAGGGTCGGCGTCGGGCTGATGTTCGAGGAGATCAAGCGCAGCCTGCACGAGTTCGGCACCGACTTCGACGTCTACTTCCACGAGGACTCGCTGCACCAGAGCGGCCGCGTGGAGGAGGCGGTCGCGAAGCTGAAGGCGAACGGCTCGTTGTACGAGAAGGACGGCGCCTGGTGGCTGCGGTCCACGGACTTCGGTGACGACAAGGACCGTGTCGTCATCAAGAGCGACGGCAACCCCGCCTACATCGCGGGTGACATCGCGTACCTCGTCGACAAGCGCGGCCGTGGCTTCGACCTGTGCATCTACATGCTCGGGGCGGACCATCACGGCTACATCGCGCGCCTCAAGGCCGCGGCGTCCGCGCTGGGCGACGACCCGGACAGCGTCGAGGTGTTGATCGGCCAGCTCGTGAACCTCGTCAGCGGGGGCCAGCCCGTGCGGATGAGCAAGCGCGCGGGCACTGTGATCACCATGGAGGATCTGGTCGACACGGTCGGGGTGGACGCCGCCCGCTACGCCATGATCCGCTCGAGCGTCGACTCGTCGCTGGACATCGACCTCGACCTGCTGCGCAAGCACAGCAACGAGAACCCGGTCTACTACGTGCAGTACGCCCACGCGCGCACGTCGTCGATCCTGCGCAACGCCGCAGACCTCGGCATCACGCCAGGAGAGGACTTCGCGCTGCTCACCCACGAGCGCGAAGGCGACCTCATCCGCACCATCGGCGAGTTCCCGCGCGTGGTGGCCACCGCCGCCGAACTCCGGGAACCGCATCGCGTGGCTCGCTACCTCGAAGAGCTCGCGGGCACGTACCACCGCTTCCAGCAGGACTGCCGCGTGCTTCCCCGCGGCGATGAGGAGACGACTCCGTTGCACCAGGTCAGGCTTCAGCTCGTCAACGCGACCAGGCGGGTCTTCGCCGCGGGCCTCGGCCTGCTCGGCGTGACCGCCCCGGAGCGCATGTGATGCGCGCGCACCCGGCCGGACCCCGGCACGCAGATGTGATGGTCCCCGGCAACACCGCCGGCGACCGCCCTACCACCGCTGACCAGCTCGACTACCTGCACCCGACCGTGTGGCCGCGCAACGCCTCCCGCAACGCTGATGGCGTTCTGGAGCTGGCGGGCGTGGACGTGCGCGGGCTCGCCGAGCAGTACGGCACGCCGTTGTTCGTCATGGACGAGCAGGACTTCCGCGCACGCTGTCGTGAGCACGCCGAGGCGTTCGGCGACCCGACGCTCGTGCACTACGCGTCCAAGGCGTTCCTGAGCGTGCAGGTCGCGAAGTGGGTGGCCGAAGAGGGCCTCTCGATCGACGTCTGCAGCGGCGGCGAGCTCGCGATCGCGTTGAAGGCCGAGTTCCCGGCCGAGCGCATTGCGTTGCACGGCAACAACAAGAGCGTTCCCGAGCTGATCGCGGCCGTCGAGGCGGGCGTCGGCGGGATCGTCGTCGACTCGTACCACGAGATCGCGCGGCTCGACCAGATCGCGCGGGAACGCGGTGTGGTGCAGCCGGTGCTGATCCGCGTGACGGTCGGCGTCGAGGCGCACACGCACGAGTTCATCGCGACCGCGCACGAGGACCAGAAGTTCGGCTTCTCGCTGTCGTCGGGTGACGCGGCCGAGGCCGTGCGCCGCGTGCTCAAGGCCACGGGGCTGAGGCTCGTCGGGCTGCACAGCCACATCGGCTCGCAGATCTTCGACGCGTCCGGCTTCGAGGTCGCGGCCCGGCGGGTGATCGGCCTGCTCGCGGACATCCGCAAGGAGCACGGCGAGATCGACTCGCTGACCGTGGTCGACCTCGGTGGCGGTCTCGGCATCGCGTACACGCCGGACGACGACCCGCCCCCGCCCGCCGAGCTGGCGAGGCAGCTGCACAACATCGTGCAGAAGGAGTGCGAGCACAACGGCTTGGAGATGCCTCGCATCGCGGTCGAGCCCGGCCGCGCGATCGTCGGCCCCGGCACGATCACCGTGTACGAGGTCGGCACCATCAAGGACGTCGAGCTGGACGGTGGCGCGCGCCGCCGGTACGTGAGCGTCGACGGCGGCATGAGCGACAACATCCGCACGGCGTTGTACGACGCCGTCTACGACTGCAAGCTGGTCTCACGGGCAGCGGAGCCCGAGTCGCGCGCGGTGCTGTGCCGCGTGGTGGGCAAGCACTGCGAGTCCGGTGACATCGTGGTTCGCGACTGCTGGCTGCCCGATGACCTCGCGCCGGGAGACTTGGTGGCGATCGCTGCGACCGGGGCCTACTGCTACTCGATGGCGAGCGGGTACAACCGACTTCCACGGCCCGCGCTCGCCGCGGTGACCGGTGGAGAGGCGCGGCTGCTGCTGCGCCGGGAGACCGAGGACGACCTGTTCCGTCTGGAGGTATGAGAGCCGTGAAACCGATTCGGGTCGCCTTGCTGGGTTGCGGCACGGTGGGCACGGAGGTAGTCCGGCTGCTGACGGACCAGGCCGAGGACCTCACCCAGCGCATCGGCGCGCCGGTTGAGCTCGCCGGCATCGCCGTGCGCAGGCCGAACAAACACCGCGAAGTGCCGGAGCACCTGCTCACCACGGACGCCGCCGGCCTGGTGTCGTCGCCGGACGTGGACGTGATCGTCGAGGTCATCGGCGGCATCGACCCGACGCGCGGGCTGCTGCTCGACGCGTTGAAGGCGGGCAAGTCCGTCGTCACGGCGAACAAGGCGCTGCTGGCCGAGCACGGTTCCGACCTGTTCGAGGCCGCCGACGCGTCCGGTGCGGACCTCTACTTCGAGGCCGCCGTCGCCGGTGCGATCCCGTTGCTGCGCCCGTTGCGGGAATCCCTTGCGGGAGACCGGATCACGCGCGTCATGGGCATCGTGAACGGCACGACGAACTTCATCCTGTCCGCGATGGACGCCACGGGCGCGGGCTACGGCGAGACGCTCGAGGAAGCCTCGCGCCTCGGTTACGCCGAGGCGGACCCGACGGCGGACGTCGACGGGTTCGACGCCGCGTCGAAGGCTGCGATCCTTGCCTCCCTTGCGTTCCACACGCGCGTGACGGCGGCGGACGTGTACCGCGAGGGCATCCGTTCGGTGTCCGCGGCGGACATCGCGGCGGCGAAGGGCCTGGGGCGCACGGTGAAGCTGCTCGCGATCTGCGAGCGCGTGACGTCGCCGTCCGGCCAGGAATCAGTCGCCGTTCGAGTTCACCCGGCCATGATCCCCAGGACGCATCCGCTGGCTTCCGTCAACGGCGCGTTCAACGCGGTGTTCGTCGAGGCAGACGCGGCGGGGGAGATGATGTTCTACGGGCAGGGTGCCGGTGGCGCCCCGACGGCGAGCGCGGTGCTCGGCGACCTGGTCGCCGTGGCGCGCAACAAGGTCGCGAGCGGACGCGGTCCGCGCGAGTCGGCCTACGCCGCGCTTCCCGTGCAGCCCATGGGGAACACGCCCACCCGCTACCACATCAGCCTCGACGTGGCGGACAAGCCCGGTGTCCTCTCTCAGGTCGCCGCGGTGTTCGCCGAGCACGACGTGAGCATCGCCGCGGTGCGCCAGGAAGGCCGCACCGAGGACGCCAGCCTGGTGATCGTCACGCACGCGGCGACCGACGCCGCGCTGCGGTCCACTGTGGACAAAATCGGTGGCCTCCCCGTGGTGCGGGACGTCGTCAGCGTCATGAGGGTGGAGGGCGAAGAGTGAGCCCGGAAAATTCGACTGTCAGAGCAGGCTGGCCCGGTCTCATCAACGCCTACCGGGACCGCATCGAGATTCCCGAAGGCGCGGAGGTCGTGACGCTGCACGAGGGCGGCACTCCTCTGGTGCACGCTCGAAGGCTGTCCGCGGCAACGGGTTCGGACGTGTGGGTGAAGGTCGAGGGCGCGAACCCGACCGGGTCGTTCAAGGACCGCGGCATGACCGTGGCCATGACGTACGCACTCGCTTCGGGCCTGAAGGCGGTCATCTGCGCCTCCACCGGCAACACGTCGGCGTCCGCGGCTGCGTACGCGGCCAAGGCCGGTCTGACGGCGGCCGTGCTGGTGCCCAGCGGCAAGATCGCGATGGGCAAGCTCGCGCAGGCCGTCATGCACGGCGCCAAGATCCTGCAGATCGACGGCAACTTCGACGACTGCCTGGAGCTGGCGTCGAAGACCGCGGCCGAGTACCCGGTCACGCTGGTGAACTCGGTCAACCCGGTGCGCCTGGTCGGTCAGCAGACCGCCGCGTGGGAGGTCTGCGACGTGCTCGGCCAGGCGCCGGACGTGCACTGCCTGCCGGTCGGCAACGCGGGCAACATCACCGCGTACTGGAAGGGTTACACGTCGTACTCGCAGGGCCTGCCGAAGATGTTCGGCTTCCAGGCCGCGGGTGCCGCGCCGCTGGTGTCCGGTGAGCCCGTCGCGAACCCGGAGACCATCGCGACCGCGATCCGGATCGGGTCGCCGGCGTCGTGGACCGGTGCGATCAACGCGCGTGACGAGTCCGGTGGCCTGATCGACGCCGTGACGGACGAGCAGATCCTGGCCGCGTACCGGCTGCTCGCGTCGTCCGAGGGCATCTTCGTGGAGCCCGCGTCGGCCGCGTCCATCGCCGGTCTGCTGAAGACCGCCGAGGACGGCAGGCTGCCTCGCGGCTCGACGGTTGTGTGCACCGTCACTGGCCACGGTCTGAAGGACCCCGACACCGCGTTGCTCGGCACCACCGAGGTCGAGCCGGTCCCGGTCGACCCCGGTGCCGTCGCGCACGCGCTGGAGCTGGCGTGAAGTTCCTGGTTTCCGTCCCAGCGTCGACCGCGAACCTCGGTTCGGGGTTCGACGCGCTCGGGATGGCACTCGGCATGTACGACGACGTCGAGGTGGCCACCGCCGACGGCCTGTCGATCGTCGTGGACGGTGCTGGAGCAGGCGATGTCCCGCTCGACGAGTCGCATCTCGTCGTGCGGGCCGTCCGCGCTGCCGGTTATGACGGCGGGCTCGCGCTGCGGTGCCGCAACACCATTCCGCACGCACGCGGGTTGGGCTCGTCGGCCGCAGCGATCGTGGCGGGTGTCGCAGCGGGATTCACCCTGACGGGTCGCGAGTTGGACACGGACGCGTTGCAAATCGCTGCTGAGTTCGAAGGCCACGCGGACAACGCGGCGGCCTCTTTGTTCGGCGGCGTAGTCGTTGCGTGGTCTGAAGGAGAGCGTTACCGCGCGGTCCGGATGGACCCCGACGCACGGGTGCGCCCGGTCGTTCTCATCCCCTCGCAGGAGTCGTCCACCAAGACCACGCGCGGCCTGCTTCCGGCGGAAGTGCCGCACACGGACGCCGCGCACGCCGCGGGACGGGCTGCCCTGGCGGTGCACGCGCTGACGTCGGATCCGTCCGTTCTCCTTGCTGCGACTGAGGATCGCCTCCACCAGAACTACCGCGAGCCCGCGTGGCCCGACACCGTTCGGGTGATCAACGATCTTCGCAAGCTCGGTGTTCCCGCCTGCGTGTCCGGAGCGGGACCCACCGTGATCGCCTTCGGCGACCTGCCTTCCGAGGTCGACACGCACGGCTTCGACGTGCGGAGACTCGACGTCGACACCGCTGGAGTGCGCGTTCGTCCATTGGACTGACACGCCCGACCCCGGTTGTTGCATAGGGGGAGGGCGGCGTCTACCCTCGGGGGCGATCAGTCACCGCGCGCACGGGCGCCGGTGTCGCGCCCGGACACTCGTTCCGGGTCGCAATCCTTTTGTGTTCCGGCTCTGTGCCGTGCGGGCGGGGCGGACGCAAAAGAGGCACCCGATCGCCGTGTGACCTGAGAAAAGTCCCGTGCCTGCCGGAAGCGGTGTGTGCTTCCGTCTGCATCGGACTTGACCGTCGTTCCCCAGTTGACGTGGGAAGACGGGTCCGCTGGGCCGCGTAGGAGGCGGGGCCTGGTCAGGAAGGACATGTGTGAGCAACACCGATTTGCTGAGCAGCGACGTCGCAGCTGCTTCTGGTTCTGGAGCCGAGGAGACCGCTCTGTCCACCCCTTCGAACGGCACGACGCCGCGCCGCCGCGCGGGTCTGTCCGGCATGGTGCTCGCTGAGCTTCGTGAGCTCGCGGGCCAAATGGGCATCACCGGAACCGCAGGCCTGCGCAAGGGCGACCTGATCGCGGCCATCAAGGAGAAGCAGGGCTCTGGGGCGCCTGCCAAAGCGGAGAAGCCCGCGAAGGCTGAAAAGCCCGCCAAGGCTCCCGTCGCCGAGAAGCCGGCCGTCGCCGAAAAGCCTGTTCAGCAGCAGCTTGAGGTAGCGGAGAAGCCCGCTGCCGCCGCCGCTGCCCCTGCCGAGTCCGGCCAGTCCGACGACGGTGGCCGCCGTGGCAACCGCCGCCGTCGCTCCGGTCGTGGTGGCGGAAACGCCGAGGCCGGCGAGGGTCAGCAGTCCGAGCAGCGTGCCGAGCGTCCTGAGCGCGGAGAGCGCCAGGAGCGTTCCGACCGCGGCGAGCGTCAGGAGCGTGGCGAGCGTTCCGAGCGTCAGGACCGCGGCGAGCGCCAGGAGCGCGGCGACCGTGGTGACCGCCAGGAGCGTGGCGACCGTCAGGACCGCGGCGACCGCGGTGGTCGTGACCGCAACCGCGACCGTCAGGGCGGTGGCCAGCAGCAGGGCGACGACGACGGCGACGGCCGTCGTGGCCGCTTCCGCGACCGCCGCCGCCGCGGTGGCCGTGGCGAGGGCGGCGAGCGTCCCGACCGCGAGACCGAGGTGCGCGAGGACGACGTCCTGCTCCCGGTCGCGGGCATCCTGGACGTGCTGGAGAACTACGCGTTCGTCCGCACGTCCGGCTACCTGGCCGGCTCGAACGACGTCTACGTCTCGCTTTCGCTCGTGCGCAAGTACGGCCTGCGCCGCGGCGACGCCATCACCGGCGCCGTCCGCCAGCCGCGCGACGGCGAGCAGCAGCGCCAGAAGTTCAACCCGCTGGTCCGCGTCGACAAGATCAACGGCCTGGACCCGGACGAGGCGCGCAACCGCCCGGACTTCACCAAGCTGACGCCGCTCTACCCGAACGAGCGTCTGCGCCTGGAGACCGAGCCGCACATCCTCACCACGCGCGTCATCGACCTGGTGATGCCCATCGGTAAGGGCCAGCGTGCGCTGATCGTGTCGCCGCCCAAGGCCGGTAAGACGTCGGTGCTGCAGTCGATCGCCAACGCGATCACCACGAACAACCCCGAGTGCCACCTGATGGTCGTCCTGGTCGACGAGCGTCCGGAAGAGGTCACGGACATGCAGCGCTCGGTGAAGGGTGAGGTCATCGCCTCCACCTTCGACCGGCCGCCGTCGGACCACACGACCATCTCCGAGCTTGCGATCGAGCGGGCGAAGAGGCTGGTCGAGATGGGCCACGACGTGGTGGTTCTGCTCGACTCGATCACTCGGTTGGGTCGTGCGTACAACCTGGCTGCGCCGGCTTCCGGCCGCATCCTGTCCGGTGGTGTCGACTCGACTGCGCTGTACCCGCCGAAGCGGTTCTTGGGTGCTGCTCGCAACATCGAGGGTGGCGGGTCGCTCACCGTCATCGCTACCGCGCTGGTGGAGACCGGTTCTGCTGGTGACTCGGTGATCTTCGAGGAGTTCAAGGGCACGGGTAACGCCGAGCTCAAGTTGGACCGGAAGATCGCGGACAAGCGGACGTTCCCGGCTGTGGACGTCGACTCTTCCGGTACTCGTAAGGAAGAGCTGCTGCTGTCGCCCGATGAGATGGCTGTTACGCACAAGCTTCGTCGGGTGCTGCATGCGCTTGATGGGCAGCAGGCGATCGATCTGTTGCTGGATCGGCTGCGGAAGTCGCGGACGAACATCGAGTTCTTGATGCAGGTCGCTAAGACGACGCCTGGGGCTGAGCAGGACTGATTGTCTGCGTAAGTTTCACGTGAAAAGGCCCCCGCTGCTGGTCAGCGGGGGTCTTTTTGGGTTCCGTCACTCGGATGTCGTATCGCGGGGGCGCCGGTTTGTCGGTCGTCCCCCGGTTGCGTCGGCGGGTTCCTGTTGCGAGTCCGTGCGTGGGCGCGTCCCGTAGGTTTCCGGCGGCTGCTTTCTGGGACTCCGCCCCAGACCCCGCCAATCTGATCAAAGACCCACCAGCGCCATACGCGGGTTGATGGCACGCCTGTTGCGCTGGGCGGCTGCCGGTTGCGTAGGTGCTTGCGTTGGTGGGGTGGGTCCCGTCACGAGTCGCGTCCGAGCGAGCCACACCAGGTCAGGGGTGTCAACTCGACGAAAAGCG
>NZ_JBFAYI010000070.1:8814-10802 GCF_040681245.1 Lentzea sp. NPDC051838 | reverse complement strand
CCTGCGATTTAAGATCGACTTCTTTCGACGTTTGCCGTCGCTTCTCCATACCTGCTGTGAGCTGCGCAGATCCACACTCGAATGACGTTGAGTTCAGCGACATTTCGCGTTGTTCCGCACCTTTTTGCAGGGGTAAAGCGTGGAGACGATCTTGAACCACTCGGCTACCGGTGTCGGCCAACGGAGCAGCATTGGTCACCCACACCGTAGCCGCCGACGACCACACCGACCACTCCTCCCCCGTCCCCCTCGTCCCTGCTGCGCTTAGCTCCTGGAGAGCTGTGTCGAGTGTGGCCCCGCTTTTGGGCCATCGCGCAGCGACGCGCAGCGCTCTCGACGCAGCTCTCCAGGTGTTAAACGATGGCCGGGAACAAGGGGCGGCGGGGGAGCCTTCCGGCGGCTACGCGCACTGCCTCCGCCGGCACTCCCCTACTCCACTGCGGTGGCTGTGGGGCCGCTTAGGTCGCTGTCCCGTTCGATCGGGGTAGGCCCGCCTCCGTCGCCGGGTGCGGGTGGGTGGCCGGAGGCCGGGCCCCGCACGCTTACCCGAGCGACAAAGGGATGGGGCCGTGAAGCCCCTGTCGAACGGGGATAGAGCGGCGACCTGAGCGGCCCCGCAGGGGCCGCCTTGATGAAGAGAAGAAACTCTGGACACGACGCCTACCGGCCGACAACCTGGCGGGATCAGGCACGCGTGAGGTTGACTCCGTCATGGGCACGAACCTGGGCCTGCGCCTCAAAAGCGTCCAAAACGCGCACGGCGAAGGCGGGGCTCATGCTCTCTCGAACCTCGTCGAGCGTCATCCAGCGGACTTCGCTCGCCTCGTCCGTCGTCACGGCCGCCAGAGTCCTTGGCCTGCAACGGAAAACTAGTGCGACGATGCCTCGGCTGAGATTCTTGTAGACACCGGACAGTCGCTCGACCTCAACGTCGATCCCGGTCTCCTCTGCGACTTCACGACGAACACCGTCCTCAAAGGACTCGTCGAGTTCGAGAACTCCCCCGGGGGCCTGCCAGTCACCGTTGTCCTGACGGCGGATGACGAGGACGCGATCAGCAGAATCGACTACAACGCCTGCCACGCTTACAGAGTGCTTCGGCAACTCACCCAACACCATCACCTCCGATCGCTTCCACATATGGAAGACTAGAGCATGTCTAGAGGTGTTGCGAGGAGTGGCGATGTTCCAGCTTGGCAAGATCGACCGTGGGCTCGACCAGACGCCCGCTCGGCAGATCGCGGCCATGTTCAGGCGTGCGATCACCGCCGGTGAGCTTGCACCGAACGAGCAGCTCCCCTCCGAGGCGCAGCTTATCGAGCATTTCGGCGTTGCCCGGATGACCGTGAGGAACGCGCTCCAGGAGCTGCGGAACGAGGGTCTGGTGGTGGCCGAGCACGGCAAGGGAACCTTTGTTCGGCCGGCACCACCGGTTCGCCGCGTCGCATCTGATCGCTTCGCGCGTAAGCACCGCACTGAGGGCAAGGCCGCGTTCCTGGCCGAGGCAGACAAGGTCGGATACGCGCCAAGCGTGGATCGAGTGCGCATCTCACGAGAGACGGCACCGTCTGCGGTAGCTGAGCGGCTCCACCTCCCCGTAGACGGTGAGGTCGTCGTCAGATCGCGGCGGTACCTGGCCAACGGCCGCCCGGTCGAGACTGCCGTGTCCTATATCCCTGCCTCCTTCGCCGCTGGAACGAAGATCGAAGAGCCCGACTCCGGCCCTGGCGGCATCTACGCCCGGCTGGAAGATCAGGGACACACCCTCGCTCGGTTTACCGAGGAGGTGGGGGCGCGAATGCCAACCCCTGACGAGCGTCGTGAGCTGGAGATCGGGGACGGCGTGCCGGTCCTCCTGGTCCTTCGGACCGCATACGACACGCAAGGCGTACCGGTCGAGGTCTGCGACACCGTGAAGGTCGCACCCTCCTACCTGCTCGAATACGACTTCCCCGCTCGCTGATCGTTCGCGTTTGCAACGAGGTCCG
>NZ_JBFAYI010000070.1:0-8716 GCF_040681245.1 Lentzea sp. NPDC051838 | reverse complement strand
TCTAGAGGAGATGGTTCGCCGGAAGGCGACCGCGACACCGAGGGGAACACCCGTGAAGAACATGCCGATCATCCTCAGCGACCGTCGCCTGATGCTGACGGAGCTGCCGACGCTGAAGACACGCGAGGTGGACGGTCACACCGAGATCGTGACGGACCGGGACGGTGCGCAGCAGTTCACCGCGACCGTGTTCATGAAGGCCAAGGGGGAGAAGGGCGAGGAGATCAAGGTGACCCTCGCGACCGACCCCGGCGAGGAGTTCGAGGAGGGCGACATCGTGGACCTCGTTGACCCGCGCGCCTCGTTCTACTCGTTCAAGAGCGGCCGGGGCGAGACCGTGTCCGGCATCGCTTACCGCGCAACGGGTCTGGTCAAGATCGCCTGACTCGCGGGCGCTGCCCGGTGACGCCTGGCGCGTCGCGCTTCATCTGGCCTCTGTGACCGTCGAACCACCTTCGCGAATCCGCGTCGGTAGGCGTCGCCGTCGAATAGCAGGGGATTCCTTTCGAACCTTGATAATTACACAGTGGGCCAATCCATGCCTTTTTCCGGCGCAATAGTCGCGCCGGGGATTCACGTTGACCTCCGGCCGATCATTTTTCCGGCGGTCTTCGTGGCTCCCATGAGGAAAGAGGAGGTGCACGATCGTGGCGATTCAGATCATCGAGGACTACAAGACCAAGAAAGCCCTCGAACGGTACGGCCACTTCATCGGCGCAATGGACACCCTGGAGGAGGGGTTGATCGAGGCCGGGAAGCTCATCGAGCGCGTGGACGACTCCAAGGCTGGCGCCGGGTTCTCCCTGCCGACCAAGGACGAACTCGCCGCTCAGCTCAAGAAGGTGTACGAGCAGGTCGGCACGCTGCGGACCAGGGCCAAGCGCCACGAGGCGGACCTCGTCTCGCGCGAGTGGGCGGTGAAGTGACATGTCGTACGCGGTGGACAACGTGCTGGACGAGATCGCGATCGGAATGAAGGCGCTGCGCGACACGACCAAGGGCATTCCGGACGTCGGCGGAATCCGCTCCTCGCACGAGCGGGCACGCAGGGCGGTGGGTGCTCTGGTTGTCGCACTGGAGGACGTGCGTTCAAAGATCAGTGACAGTTAGGAAATAGACGATGCGTGGAGGTGGCCCGGCTCCACGCGAACTGTGAACGCATTTCTCCTGGGGCTGGGCTTCTCCCAGGAAAGGGCGATTCACGATGAGGTATTCCAACCGCAAGACGGGCGTTGAGTGGCGGGCTCTGCTGTGGACGGCCCGGCACCCCGGCATGGTGGTGGTACCGGGTGCCCTGGGGACCTCCACGGTGATGCTCGGTATCTCGACCACGGGCGCGCTCACCGGCGGGGCGCTGACGGCGCTGGGCAGCTGGTACCGGGCACACCCGGACAGCTTCGATTACTTCGCGGCCCCGGTGCTGCGGGCGTGGCGCCGCCGCTGGTTCTCCCGCTACACCGGCAAGTGGTGGAAGGACACCATGCTGGCGGTCGACCTGGCGCCGGCGCACCGCAAGACCGGTGAGCACCAGGTCCCGCGTATCACCAAGCTCCGCTCTGCTGCGTCCTCTGTGGACACGGTGTACGTGCGGATGATCCCCGGCCAGACGGCCAAGCTGTGGGAGAGCAAGACCGAGGAACTGGCCGTCGCGCTGAACGCCGAACGGGTCGGGATCGAGCAGATCCGGCCGCAGATCGTCGCACTGGTGGTGCAACGGCGTGAGTCGTTCGGTGAGGTCATCGAGGCCCCGGCGATGTCGTGGGACGCCGAGACGGTGGACCTGATGAACGTCGTCATCGGTGAGGACGAGTACGGCAACGACTGGCGCGTCCCGGTGATCGGTCAGCACATCTTCGGCGCGGGCGCGACCGGCTCGGGCAAGGGCTCGCTGGTGTGGTCCCTGCTTCGCGTGCTCGCTCCGCTGATCCGTGACGGCCTCGTGCGGCTGTGGGTGCTGGACCCGAAGCGGATGGAGCTGGTCAAGACCGAGGAGATCGCCTACCGCTACGCGGCCGAACCCGAGGACTGCGTCGAGGTGGTCGAGGAGTTCGTCGCCGACCTCGAACGCGTCCAGAGGACGTTGGCGGAGCAGGGAAAGCGCAAGTTCTCGATCTCGCGTGAGACCCCGCTCAACCTGCTGATCATCGACGAGATGGGCGCGCTGCTCGGCTTCGGCGAGATGACGGTGATCCGGGCGATGCGCAAGGCGCTGTCCTACGTCGGCACCCAGGGCCGGGCGACCGGGCACAGCATGTGCGGCTTCGTGCAGGAACCGTCCAAGGACGTCGTGCCGGTGCGCGACCTGTTCACGGTGCGGATCTGCCTGCGCGTGACCAGTGCGGCGCACGTGGACATGACGCTGGGCGAGAACGCCCGCCTGCGCGGTGCTCTGGCCGACGAGATCCCCAACGACGTCGGCACGGCCGGTATCGGCTACGTGGTGCAGGAGAAGTCCCGCGTACCGCTGCGCGTCCGAGCGTCCTATGTGGACGACTCCGAGATTCAAGAGTTGATCGAGTTCGTGACGAGTGGCCGCACGGGCGGCCTAAAGGTGGTGGCCTGAAATGTGGAGGTTCGGTTTCGCCCTTTGGGCGACGTGGCAAATGGTCCGCTGGGCCATCGTCGGCGCGGCCGTGCTGTTCGTGCTTTACCTGTGGGGCGGATTCAACGGTGCCTTCATCCTTGCGGTGTTCGGCGTCGGCCTGGGCCTGTTCGGTCTCAAGCGGACGCTCGCCAACCTGTACCGCCGCGAACTCGCGGAACGGCGGTGATGACGATGACCTCGCCGCTTCGTCTCGCCGGTCCCGGTTCGCCCGCCTCGTGGCTGGCCCGGTGCCGCGACCTCGACCGTGACCGGGTGCTCCGGCTGCTGGCCGAAGTCGACGCCAACGGGCTGGGGTTCTCGCTCACCGTGGACCGCGTGTACCGGCTGACCGGCGCCCGCAACGGTGTCCGTGTCGACGCGGACGACCAGCTCGCGGTGACGGCTCTGATCGGTGCTGGGGTGCTGGTGCCGGGCCGGGGTGACTGGCTGGACGTCGACGCCTGGCCTCCGCGTGACTACGTGCTGACGCTGTTCATCAGCGCCACCGCCGGCCGCACCTTCTACGCGGAGCTGCGTGGAGGTGAGCGGTGATGGCCCGCACGATCCCCGGTCAGCTCGACCTGTTCGCGGGCACGACCGACGCCACCCCGGCACCACTACCGGCGCCACGGTCCGGCTACGGAGGTAAGGCCGACCTCGTGATCGAGGTGCTGGACGAAGTCCACAACGGCCGCTACGGGCGCCTGGACGGCACTGACCGCGTTGTGCACCTCGACGGTGACGGGCACTGCCGCCACGCCCCCGATGGGATGTGCGACGTGGTGGAAAGCCTGCTGGCACAACGGTTCGTGAAGCTCGACTCACCGGCCTCGGTCCGGCACGGCGTGATCGCAAAGACCGTGTACCCGCTCAAGCTCACGCCGGGCGGACTCGGGCTGCTGCGCCGGTCGACCATGTTGCGTACCAGGACGTCGCGATGACCACTGCCTATCCGGTGTCCACTCAGGCCGACGTCCTGAGCCTGGCCGACGACTACGACGCGATCATCCGGCGCTTCGCCGACGACCACGGCGAACTGCCCGAGGCACACGCGGTCGACGCGGCTCAGATCGCACACCGCCTCTCCGAAATCCACGAGGAACAAGCCGAGCACTGGCGTCGGCTGTCCCGCGAACACAGGGAAGGAAAGACGCACCGATGAACAACGTCACGAAGCCCTACCCGTCCGACTGGAACGACTTCCCGCCGGACTGGATGAAAGCGGACGTCGAGTCGGTCCTGGGCATGATCGTCTCGGGCGTGCTCTACACCCGAGAGGGCCTGGTCAACGACTACGGCTGGATCAGGCACGACCACGGACCCGCGCAGCCGATCAGCGACGACGAGTCCTCGACCACGCACATCATGGTCGAACGCGGCTTCGTGATCTGGGCCGAGTCCGCCACCCTCAGCAGCGAGTCCGGCGAGACCTTCACCGCCGCACGCATGGTGCTCACTCCCGCCGGCCACCAGCTGCACGAGCAGTTGAGCAAGCGGAAGTGATCGCGGTGCTCCGCGACGCCATGCACGACCTCGACACCCGCCTCCCCGGACTCGCCGCCGAACTGGGCGGCCTGCTCGCGCGGGGACTGCTCGAAGGTCGCGACAACCCGAGCAAGACCGACAACCAGCGCGCCGGCGAGATCTGCACCGAGGTGGCCGGGCTGCTCGAAGCCGCCGCCGCTGAGTGGCGCTGGAACTCACATCTGTTCACCGAAGGGAGCTGAAACCCTTGCAGGACAACGACTCTGACGAGATCAACGAGGCGGCCGGGGTCACGAAACGAGTCGTTGACCTGCGCCACCGCAAAGCCGAGTCCGCCCACCTTCGCGGCCTCGTCAACGATCCGGACATGGCCGCCGTACGGCTGGAGTCCAAGCGTCGCGCCATCACGCGCGGCATGTGGACCTTCCTCACGCTCGGCCTCGGCTTCACCACCACCAGCGTGCAAGCGTTCCTCGCCGGCACCCGCGCGAAGTCGGACCCGCTGTGGTGGGGCGCATGGCTCGCCGAACCGATGCTCGCCGGGCTGCTGATCACGCTGCTGATGTTCGAGGCCGAAATCCTCTCGCGCGGCCTGGAGGTCAGCGAACCGTGGGTGCGGTACCTCAAGCGCATCCTGCTGACCTCCACCCTCGTCATGAGCCTGTGGCCCACCCTGACGCCACTGTGGACACCGGGAGTGCACTTCGATGGCGGCAACTTCGCCATCCACCTCATCGTGCCAGTGGTCGTCTACGGCGTCGCAGAAGTCATGCCAGTGATCCAGCACAAGTTCAACGAGGCGATCGCATGCGCCTACCGCGACGCTGCACACGCCACGACCGCCCCGGCCGCGCCGGTCGAGGGACCCGCACCGCGCAAGGCACCGAGCACCACGGCGGCGCTGGCCACGGGAACCCGCGTGCGGCTGCCGGAACCGATCCTCAACCAGGTCAAGGCCAAAGCAGCCGAACTCGCTAACGAGAGACGTGAGCTGACCGCCGACGACGTCCGCCAGGTCATCAAGGTCGCACCCGAAATGGCCGCTCAGATCGCCGCAGAAGTCCAGCAGCGCAACGGACACGCCTTCACCTAGGCCCGCCGACTCCAAGGGAGAACCGCCGTGCTCTGTCCCACCTACTACGACCACGCCCACCCCGACGGCTCCGTGTGGACCCGTTGCGACCAGAAACACTGCGACGACCTGCACGAGATACGCGTTGCGCTCCTTGAGTTCAACGGCGACAGCGACCTGATCCCCAACCACCGCGACCCCTCCGCCGATGTGCCGCTGCGCACCGACGGCAAGCCATGGCCGTTCATGCGCTGGGCGACGGCCAACGACCTCGACAAGCTCACCGCCACCTGAACCCCGGCAGCGCACAACCCCTCTGCTGCCCACATGAGCGGGACACGGCCACTCCCCTGAGCCGTGTCCCGCTTCTCGTTGCGCCACAACGGAAGGGACCGCTGATGGACATCACGCTGAACGAGGACCCGACGCACGGCACCTGGAGCGGAGGAACGGTCGTCTACCGGGTCACGGTCGACGACACGTGGATCGGCTGGGTCGGTGACGGCCGTAAGTGGAAGGGCTCGCACTACGGCCCGGTGCGCTGGTGGGCCTGCTGGCGTCAGGACGGCGACACCGCCGCCCGCTGGTGCAGCGACCTCGACTACCGCTCGCGCAACGCCGCCCGCCTCGCGCTGCTCGTCCGCATCACCGCTCACCACCTCGACTGACCCAGCTCCCCGCCCTCACCACCGCTGCCTGAACGAGAGGAGACGCCTCGTGCTGCCTGCCGACCCGGCCACCAGCCTCGAAGACCGCATCGTCCGCAAGCTGCGCTCCGTCGACTACCGCGACTGGCGCGACAAGGTCACCGCCATCGGCGGATGCGCCCAGCCCATCCGCATGTTCGGCGCGTGGCAGCTCCACGACCACGCCGGGCAGGTCTTGGAGCACAAGGGCGGGGACATCCTGGTCCCGTGCGGCAACCGCCGGCAGAGCGTCTGCCCGGCCTGCTCGGACCGCTACGCCGCCGACGCCTACCACCTGATGCACGCTGGGCTTGCCGGTGGCTCCAAGGGCATCCCGACCACGGTCACGGAGAAGCCCCGCGGCTTCGCCACCCTCACCGCCCCCTCGTTCGGCAAGGTCCACTCGGCACGCCAGAGCAGTCGAGGCAAGACCATCCCGTGCGCGTGCGGCTCCTGGCACCACCCCGACGACCCGCGCATCGGCACGCCGGTTGACCCCGACACCTACGACTACGTGGGCTCGATCCTCTGGCAGGCCAACGCCGGTGAGCTGTGGGCGCGGTTCATCCGCAACGTGAAGCGCGCGTTGATGAAGGCGGTCGGCCTGCGCGCCAACGACTTCAAGCACCACGCCCGGCTGTCCTACGCCAAGGTCGCTGAATACCAGCGGCGCGGCCTCGTCCACTTCCACGGCGTCATCCGCGTAGACGGCCCTGAGGGTCCGAGTGACCCGACGCCCAGGTGGGCCACGGCCGAACTCCTGGCGTCCGCGATCCAGGCTGCCGCGCGCTCGGTGAGCCTGGAGGTTGCCCGCCCTGACGGCCAGATCCTGACCCTGTGCTGGGGTGAGCAGGTCGACTACCGCACCATCCGGCCCAGCAACGCGGCCGAGGTCGAGCAGGACGGCGAGATCAGCGAAGCCCGGTTGGCCGGCTACGTCGCCAAGTACGCCACCAAGGGAACCGGCAAGAGCGAAGCGGCGGACCGCCGCATTCTCTCCGAACTCCACATCGGACACCTCAAGGTCTCCGACCACCACCGACGCATGATCCAAACCGCGTGGGATCTCGGTGGCCTGGACGGCTACGAGTCGCTGAACCTGCGCCGCTGGGCGCACATGCTCGGGTTTCGCGGCCACTTCCTGAGCAAGTCGCAGCGCTACAGCACCACCTTCAAGGCCATCCGCGAGGAACAGCGCACGTTCCGCACGCTCGAAGTCCTCGACCGCATGGGCTACGACCCGAACACGGTCACGGTGATCAACGACTGGACCTACACCGGCTCCGGCTACAGCACTGACGCCGAACGAACCCTCGCGCTCGCCATCGCTGAGGGTCGAAAGGAACAACGCCAACGCAAGTACGAACAGGAGGTAGCGGCATGATCGAGTCGCTTTGGGACATTCATCAGGTCGCCCTGTACCTGGGCGTACCGGTGGCGACGCTGTACCGCTGGCGCACCACGAACTACGGGCCTGAGGGCCGGCGGGTCGGCAAGCACGTCCGCTACGACCCGGACGTCGTGAGGGCGTGGTTCAAGGCGCAGCCTGCGGGGGCCGCGTGATGGCGCGTCCACGTCTGCCGATCGGCACCTACGGCGAGATCAGGTGCTACCCGACCCCGAACGGCAAGTTCCGGGCGGTGACGAACTACCGCGACTACGACGGCGTCACGCGGACTGTCGAGCGCACCGGGCCCACACCGGCCAAGGCGCTCGCTCGGCTCAAGGAGGCGCTACGTGACCGGGGCCGGATCGACGCGTCCGCCGAGATCACGAAGGACACGAAGCTCAAGGCGGTGGCCGAACTCTGGTTCCAGGACATCGCGGCTGAGGTGAGGTCCGGCAAGAAGTCCCCCGGCACCGAGCGGCAGTACCGCGATCGCCTCGACACTCAGATCATCCCAGCGATCGGCGAACTGCGGATGTCCGAAGTGACCGTGTCCAGAGTGGACCGCGTCGTGAAGGACACGGCGGAGAAGAACGGGCAAGCGGTCGCCAAGATGACCCGGACGGTGCTGAGCGGCGTACTGGGCCTCGCCACCCGGCACGACGCGTTCGACCACAACCCCGTCCGGGACGTACGGCGGATCGAGAGCGCCGCTGGGCCCGCCCGCGCCCTGGAGATCGCTCAGGCGCAAGAGCTGAGGGCCAGGATCGCCACCGACCCGGTCGCCATGCGGCGAGACCTGCCGGATTTCACCGACATGATGCTCGCGACCGGGCTTCGCATCGGTGAGACAGCGGGGATCGTCTGGGACGCGGTCGACCTGGAGGCCGGCACGGTCGAGGTGCGCGCCATCGTGATCCGGGTCAGGAAGGTCGGGCTGGTGCTCAAGCCGAAGCCCAAGAGCAAGACCGGCTACCGGACGCTGGAGCTGCCGTCCTGGGCCGTGGCCATGCTCATCCGCCGCCGACCGGCGGACGCCAAGCCGGACGACCCGATCTTCACCGCTCCGCTGGGCGGTCTACGTGACCCGTCGAACACCAACGCGGACCTCAAGGAGGCGTTCGCGGTGGCGGGCTACGGCTGGGTGACGAGTCACGTGTTCCGCAAGACCGTGGCCTCGATCATGGACGACGCGGGCCTGACCGCTCGCGCCGCTGCTGACCAGCTCGGCCACGCCAAGGTGTCGATGACCCAGGACAACTACTTCAAGCGGAAGGTGCGCAAGACTGGCGCTGCCGCTGCCCTGGAGCCGCTCGCGGTCGTCGGGCCGCTCGGCCACGGTGTGGACCCCGTGCCCCTCCCGCCGGCCGAACTGAGTCGCGACGATTCCGAGGGGTAAAGCGGGGATCCGTGAAACGAGGTGAGGCCCCATCCATGATCGGATGGGGCCTCACCTGCTGTTACGCTCCCCCAACTGGACTCGAACCAGTAACCCTGCGATT
>NZ_JBFAYI010000069.1:0-13292 GCF_040681245.1 Lentzea sp. NPDC051838 | reverse complement strand
GGTCAAGTCGACACGCTTTTCGTCGACTTGACCCAACCCCTCTGGTGTGGCTCGCTCGGACGCGACTCGTGACGGGACCCACCCCACCAACGCAAGCACCTACGCAACCGGCAGCCGCTGTAAGCAACAGGCGTGCCATCAACCCACCCGCAGCGCTGGTGGGTCTTTGATCAGATTGGCGGGGTCTGGGGCAGAGCTCCCAGAACGCAACCGCCGGGAAACCTACGGCACGCGCCCACCTACGAACACAAAACCGCCAGCCGCCAACGAAACGGGGAGACGGCAACGGCAACCGGAGCGCGCCGCCGAAGGCGGCCCAAATCATTCCTTGGCCAACTCATCCAACACAGACTGAACATCAGAAGCCAACACCGGCACCAAAAACACCGCAGCAACCTTGTGATCCTTGTCGACCACAAACGTAGACGGCACAGTATTAGCCGGAAGCCCCTTGAAAACGTTGATGAAGCTACGAGAGGAACCATCGTAGATGGAGGGGTAGGTCAGTGACCGATCCCGAATGAAGTCCTGAGGATGCGACTTCGCGGTTTCTTTGACGTCGACACCAATGACTTGCGTACCGGCATCAAAAATCTTCTGCATCTCAGGCGCCTCAGTCCGGCAGGGCCCACACCAGGCCCCCCAAATGTTGATGACAACAGGCTTACCAGAGTAATCAGAAAGCCGAACGGTCTTCCCGTCCTCCATAAGAGACTCCCCCTCGAGCCCCTTCAACAGCTTCCGATCAGCCCCAGAATACCGAATCTTGACCTGCCCCCCAGGAGCCACGAGATAAAAATCCCCAGCCCCAACCTGAGCAGCATCCTTCCCAACGGTACACCCAGAGACAGCCAACAACAGCAAAACCAGCAGCCGCTTCATGCCCTCATGCCCCAGTCACCCGAGGATTAGTAGCCCCTACAGGCTCAGAGTAAGCAATCCGAACAAGCTGCTCCCCCTCAAAAATCAAAGAAGTCAAAGAGGCCAGCGAGCACTCCCTCTTACGAGGGTCGTGCCACATCCGCTTCCCCTCCAAGAACCGCCGCACAGTCCAAATGGGCAACTGATGCGAAACGCAAACAGCCTCATGCCCCTCAGCCGCGGCCCGAGCCTTCTGCACAGCCCCCAACATCCGATGAGCGATCTCGATGTACGGCTCACCCCAGGAGGGCTTGAACGGGTTGATCAGCTTGGGCCAGTGCTGAGGCGACCTCAACGCCCCGTCCCCGACAGCAACCTTCAACCCCTCGAACTGGTTGTCGGCCTCGATCAACCGCTCATCGGTGGCCAACTCCAGCCGATGCGAGTCGGCGATAGGAGCGGCAGTCTGCTGTGCACGCTCCAAAGGCGACGCGACGACGTGCACGATGTCGTTCTCCGCCAACGACTCCGCAACGGTCAGTGCCTGCTTCACGCCGCGCTCCGACAGCCGGAACCCGGGAATCCGCCCGTACAGGATCCCGGTCGGGTTGTGCACCTCACCGTGCCGGAGCAGATGGACGACGGTGCGGGTCACTGGCGAGCCTCCTTGGCAGCGCGGGCCGCGAAGGGCAACGCGTCAGCGATCACAGCGAACTCCTCTTCACCCATGGCGGCGTTCACGAACCAGGCCTCGAACGCCGACGGCGGCGCGTAGACGCCTCGTTCCAGCAGGGCGTGGAAGAACGGCGGGAAGCGCCAGGTCTCACAAGCCTGCGCGCCCGCGTAGTCCTTCACCTCTGAAGAACCGAAGAACACGCTCACAAGGTTCCCGGCGAACTGGACGCGGTGCTCGACACCGGCCTCGGTCAGCGCGGACGTGAACAGCGCACCCAGGCGGGAGGCGTTGCGGTCCAGTGCCGCGTAGACCTCGGTGTCCGCCGCGCGCAGGGTCGCGAGGCCGGCGGCCACCGCGACGGGGTTACCGGACAGCGTGCCTGCCTGGTAGACGGGACCGGACGGCGCGAGGCGGGCCATCACGTCCGCGCGGCCGCCGAAAGCCGCGGCGGGCAGGCCACCGGACATGACCTTGCCGAACGTGTAGAGGTCGCCGCGCACCCGCTCCAGACCGAACCAACCGGCCCGCGAGACGCGAAAGCCTGTCATGACCTCATCCATGATCAGCAACGCGCCGGAGGCATCGCAGATCTCGCGCAACGAAGCGTTGAAGTCAGGGCCGGGAGCGACCGCGCCCATGTTGCCGGCCGCCGCCTCGGTGATCACGCAGGCGATCTCGCCCTCGTTCTCGGCGAACGCCGAACGCACGGCCTCGATGTCGTTGTACGGCAGCACGATGGTGTCCGCGGCCTGCGCGCCCGTGACGCCGGGCGAGGTCGGCAGGCCCAGCGTGGCAACCCCGGAGCCGGCCTGGGCCAGGAGCGCGTCCACGTGGCCGTGGTAGCAGCCGGCGAACTTGATGACCTTGCGCCGCTCGGTGAAGCCGCGCGCCAGCCGGATCGCGCTCATCGTGGCCTCGGTGCCCGAGTTGACCAGCCGCACCTGACGGACGGGCTCGACGCGGTCGATCAGCTCGGCCGCGAGCTCGATCTCACCCTCGGTGGGCGTGCCGAACGACAGGCCCGAGGAAGCGGCCTTCTGCACGGCGGAGACGACGTCCGGGTGCGCGTGCCCGAGGATCATCGGCCCCCACGAGGCCACCAGGTCGACGTAGCGGTTGCCGTCCGCGTCCCACAGGTGCGGGCCCTCGCCGCGCACCATGAAGCGCGGGGTGCCGCCGACTGAGTGGAACGCCCGCACCGGCGAGTTGACCCCACCGGGGGTCAGCGTCGACGCGCGCTCGAACAGGGCCTGGGATCGACTCGCAGTCACGTACCCCAGTCTCACACGTCGGCTTCTGCGGCTTTCTGCGGCCGGGTGCGCACGGCCAGCACGACCTGCCGCACCGCGTCGAGCGCCAGGATCACGGCCAGCGTGAGCGACGCGACGGAGGTGCCGATCCAGTTGCCGTGGTAGCGCGTGGAGGTCAGGTCGTGGCCGTCGATCGGGTACGAGAGCTTGACGATGCCTCGGTTCCAGCACCACACCGCCAGCCACACGAGCAGGACGATCGCGACGACCTCACCCGCGGCGATGAGCCACCGCTTGGGCTGGTGCAGGCTCGGACCCGCGGGTGGCACCGCCTCGGGCTCCTCCACGGCGATCTCCGGCTCAGTCACGGCCTCTGTCACGTTGCTCACCCTCTCACGACCGGGCGCAGGGCTGCGAGCAAGGCTTCCGGATCGCGCGCCCACCCCAGCACCACGGTGCCGTCGAGCAGACGCAACGGCACCGCCGCCGTCCCCTTCGGCACCGACCAGCCGCCGCCGAGCACCCGCGCACCGGTCGGCGCACCGACGTCCCGGCAGGCCTCGATCATCGCTACCGGCAGCTTCTCCCTGCCGAACTGGGCCTCGTCGGTCGTCAGCTCGACGCTGCCGGTCTTGATCCGCCCGTACACCCACAACACCGCGCCGAGCGTCAGCCCGAGGCCCACGATCGTCCACAGAGCCGCGGACGCGGGCCCGGTGATCAGCTCGACCAGATAGCCGGCGACCGCGAACGCGGGACCCCACAGGATCGGCCACCAGCTGCTGCCGGACTCGCGGTACAGCACTAGCGCACGAACCTGTTCGACGCGGGCAGGAACTGCAGCACCACGGCCGCGACGGTCAGCCCGAGCGTGACGATGGCGATCGCGGTGGCCGGCTGCCACACGTCCGCTGCCAGGGCGATGAACGCGATCCCGAGCGTCGACAGGAACCCGATCGCCCCGAGGACGGCGAGCAGCACGCGCGCCCAGTTCTGCCCGTTGCGCAGCACGATCGCGAACGCGATGTACGGCGCGGCGGCCACGAGCATCAGGAAACCGGACAGCACCGCCAGAACCCCCACGCCGAACTGACCGGTCGTGCGGTCCACCGTGGGGTCGGAGGCGAGGAAGTACTCGGCGTTCGTGAGGAACATGACCGGCAACACCGCCACGGAGAGCACCGCACCCGCGATCCAGATCCACATCGCCGCCGTGATCGTCGCCGGACGCTGCGGCGGGAGCTCCTGCGGCGGCACGGGTCCGAGCGGTGGCATGGGAATCCCCATGTTGTTCACCGACTGCACCTGGTACGAGCTCACCGGCGGGCTCTGCCACTGCGGGTTCTCGGGGTTCGACCACGGGCTGGGGCTCTGCGGCGGATTCTGCGGATCGGTCACGGCTCACGCACCTCCGCGATCCACTGTGCCGTACGCGCCTGCCACGTGAAGACGATCGCGACGCAGATGAGCAGCAGCGTGACCAAGGTCGCCGGGCTGACACCCACAGCCAGCAACACCAGCATGTGCAGGATCGAGATCAACGACAACGCGATCCGGGCCCAGTTCCTGCGCTTCAGGAACACCCTGGTCAGCCAGACGTAGAGACCGGCGAAGATCACCGCGATGACGGTGAGCACGACGAGGAAGATCGTCACCTCACCCGGCGACTTCTTGCTCAAGCGCTCGATCTCACCGCGCTGGAACCACAGGCCGGCGTTGGTGAACAGCACGAACACCGCGGTCGCGAGCCACACTCCGACGGCGATCCTGACCGACCTGGGCGCGTCGTTCACGACGTCTGCTCGCGCTCGGTCAGGTAGTCGGACGACTGGCGGAAGAAGAACAGCACCAGGCCCGTGATGGCGACCAGCACCGTCACGATGCCGAGCTTGTTCGTGATCATCTGGAAGAACAGGTCGATCAGCAACGCGATCATCAAGCCGGTCCGGCTCTTCTTCAGCCCGCCCTTGATCTTGCCGGCGAACCACACCCCGAGCCCGCCCAGGACGACGGTCACCACCAGCGAGACGATCACCAGGCCGTTGACCGTCGAGGCGATCACGTCCGCGGTGATGTTCGGATCCTTGTTGCCCTGGATGCCGGCGTCGATCAGCTGCTGCTTGTTGAGCAGCACGTACAACGCGGCCAGCACGCTCAACGCGACACCGGTCACGACGAGCCAGTAGCCCGCGATGATCGTGCCGGGAGTGCCCGATTCCTTCGGAGACGTCACGGTCGGAACTTAGGACCGCAGGAAGGCGCTGTCCACCGTGACTCGCGTCCTGAAATGCGCCGACACGCGGTACATCAGCACGATCGCGGTGGTGTCCACGACCGTCGTGACGAACGTGACGGCGAGGTCCACCGGCCGCATCTCGACGCCGAGGGACGCCGCGACGCCGCTGCCGAACGCGACCAGCCGGAACAGTCCGAACGCGACGGATGCCGCGCCGAGCACCGTCAGCACCACACGCGCCCAGTTCCGGCCGCGGGCCATCGTGTTCGCCAGCCGCGTGTACGCGACGAGCATCGCGACCGCGATCAGCAGTCCGAAGAGGACGCCGCCGTTGACGCCCGCGTCGATCTGGTCCTGACCGAGCGCGGGGTTCTGGCGGCGCGCTTCCGCCACCAGCGTCTCGCGGTCGAAGAGCTGTGCGACGAACCTGACCATCCCGACTCCCGCGCTGGCGATCCAGAGCCAGCGCGAGAGGTTGATCAGCTTCGGAACCTCGACTACCTGTCCAGCCACCGCGCCGCTTCCACGGCCCAGTAGGTCAGCACGATGTCCGCACCCGCGCGACGAATCGACGTCAGCGACTCGAGAATCGAGCGCTCGCGGTCGATCCAGCCGTTCCGCGCGGCGGCCTCGATCATCGCGTACTCACCCGAGATCTGGTACGCCGCAACGGGAACGTCCGAGATCTCGGCGACGGACCGCAGCACGTCCAGGTACAGCAGCGCCGGCTTGACCATGACCATGTCCGCGCCCTCGGCGAGGTCCAGCTGCACCTCGCGGATCGCCTCGCGGGCGTTCGCGGGGTCCTGCTGGTAGGTCTTGCGGTCACCGGAGAGCTGCGACTCGACGGCGTCGCGGAACGGGCCGTAGAACGCCGAGGCGTACTTGGCCGAGTAGGCGAGGATGCCGGTGTCCTGCAGGCCCGCCTGGTCCAGAGCGTTGCGGATGAAGGCGATCTGGCCGTCCATCATGCCGCTGGGGCCGACGACGTGAGCACCGGCGCGGGCCTGGGCCACGGCCATCTCGCCGTAGACCTCGAGCGTCGCGTCGTTGTCGACCGTGCCGTCGGCGGCGAGCACGCCGCAGTGGCCGTGGTCGGTGAACTCGTCGAGGCAGCAGTCCGACATCAACACGGTGCTGTCGCCCAGTTCCGCGCGGAGGTCGCCCAGCGCGGCGTTGAGGATGCCGTCCGGGTCGGTCGAACCGGAACCGACGGCGTCGCGCTCGGCGGGAACGCCGAACAGCATGATGCCGCCGACACCGGCCTGCACCGCCTCGACCGCGGCCTTCCGCAACGAGTCACGGGTGTGCTGCAGGACGCCGGGCATGCTCGCGATCTCCGCGGGCTCGGCCAGGCCTTCCTTGACGAACATGGGCAGAACGAGCTGACGGGGGCGCACCTCGGTCTCACTGACCAGGCGGCGCATGGCGGGCGTCGTGCGCAGACGCCTCGGCCGGTGAAGTGGGTACACGGCGGACTCCCTTGTCACGAGAGAGTCGAAGGGGCCACCCAAAGAAATCTTGAGTGGCCCCGACGGCTTCACTGATTTAGCTGCGGCGCAGACGCTTGGTCTTGCGCGGAGGAGGCAGCGCTCCCTCGGCGCGCAACCGGGCGGCGTGGGCGGCCAGCGCGTCGACCAGCGCGGGCACGTTCGCCTCCTCGGGCTGCACGTCGACCCGGAGGCCGAACTCCCGCGCCGTCTCGGCGGTCTGCGGGCCGATGCACGCGACGAGCGTGCGGGCGTGCGGCTTGCCCGCGATGCCGACCAGGTTCCGCACGGTCGACGACGAGGTGAAGCACACCGCGTCGAAGCCACCGGACTTGATCATCTCGCGGGTCTCGGCGGGCGGCGGGGCCGCACGCACGGTGCGGTACGCCGTCACGTCGTCGATCTCCCAGCCACGCTCGCGCAGGCCCGCGGCCAGCGTCTCGGTGGCGATGTCGGCCCGCGGCAGCAGCACGCGGTCGACCGGGTCCAGGATGTCGTCGTAGGGCGGGAAGTCGTTGAGGAGACCCTCGGACGACTGCTCACCGGACGGCACGAGCTCGGGGATGATGCCGAACGAGCGCACCTTCGCGGCCGTGGCCTCGCCGACGCAGGCGATCTTCACGCCGGAGAACGCACGGGCGTCCAGACCGAACTCGCGGAACTTCTCCCACACCGCGCGGACGGCGTTGGTCGAGGTGAAGACGACCCACTGGTAGCGGCCGTCGACCAGACCCTTTACCGAACGCTCCATCTGCGCGGGGCTGCGGGGCGGCTCGACGGAGATCGTCGGCACCTCGACGGCGATCGCGCCGTGCGAGTGCAGACGCTCCGACATCGCGCCGGCCTGCTCCTTGGTCCGCGGGACCAGCACGCGCCAGCCGTACAGCGCCCGCGACTCCCACCAGGAGAGCTTCGAACGCGCGGCGGCGGCGGCACCGACCGTGACGACCAGCGGGCCGTTGAGCTCACCTGCGTCGGCAGCCAGCGAGGCCAGCGTCGTGTCGATGGTGCGCTGCTGGAAGCCGGTGCCCTCCGCGGTCACGGCGACCGGCGTCTGGGACGCCACGCCGTTCTCGACCAGGTTGGACGCGGCCTCCGCGAGGTGCGAACCCGTCGCGTGCAGCACGAGCGTGCCGGGCGAGGCGGCGAGGCCTGCCCAGTCGCTCACCGCGCGCACGTCGACCTCGGTGTGCACGCCACCGAGCGCGACACCCGCGTACGCCGGAACCGCGGTGCCCGAGGGCACGCCGGGAACGACGTCGAACGGGATCGTCGACTTCGCGACGGCCTGCGCTTCCTTCACGACCGAGTCGAGCGTCAGCGGGTCGCCCGCGACGAGCCGGACGACTGTCGCGCCGTTGCGCGCCTCGTTCACCAGGTCCTTGGCCACGTCGGCGGACTCGCCGACAGCGGGGCGGACCTCGACTCCCTCGGCCACCGTCGCGAGGACGTCCGAAGGGACGTCCGGATCGGTGACCACGAGCTCCGCACGGGTGAGCAAGTCGTGGGCCCGGACCGTGAGCAGCCCGGTGTCGCCTGGGCCGGAGCCCACGAAGGCGATGCGTCCGGGGGTCTTGCGTGCGCGGGTCATCAGGGCACTCCCCATCGATTACGCCTCTGGACCGCTCAGAACAGCGGCCCCGAGGTCGAGCAACTCGGCGGCCAGCGCCCGGCCAAGCTCCTCAGCTTCGGTCAAGTCACCGGTGGCGGACGCGCGGAGGAGATCGTTCTCCGGCGTCGCTGCGACCCCGCGAAGAGAAAGTCGGTACACGACCTTGCCCTCGTCGTCGAGGTCTTCCACCACATCGGCCAGCGCGCCGACCGGCGCGCTGCAGCCCGCCTCGAGCGCGGCCAGCATGGCGCGCTCGGCGGTCACAGCGGCCCGGCTGGCCGAATCGTCCAAAGTGGACTGGATCAGGTGCTCGGCATCGACGTCGTCGATCCGGCACTCGACTGCCAACGCACCCTGCGCGGGCGCGGGAAGCATCTGGATGGGCTCCAGGTTCTCGGTGATCTCGCTCGTGCGACCGAGGCGCGCGATGCCGGCACGGGCCAGCACCACGGCGTCGAGCTCGCCGTTTTTGACCTTGCCGATGCGGGTGTCCACGTTGCCGCGCAACGGAACGATGTCCAGCCCGAGGCCGAGAGCCTCCAGCTGGGCCGCACGGCGCGGGGAGCCGGTGCCCACAGTGGACCCCGGCGGCAGCTCGCCGAGCGTGAGACCGTCGCGCGCCACGAGAGCGTCGCGCGGGTCTTCGCGCTGAGGCACCGCCGCGAGCACCAGACGCTTGTCCGGCGCGGTCGGGAGGTCCTTGTAGGAGTGGACGGCGACGTCGATCTCTTCGTTCGCGAGCGCGTCGCGCAGAGCCGACGTGAACACGCCGATGCCGATCTGCGCGATGGGCGCGTCGGACAGGTCACCCGGCGTCTTGATGACGACGATCTCGACCTGTGCTCCGGCAGCTTTGAGCGCCTCGGCCACGGTGCCCGTCTGGGCGAGCGCCAGTGCGCTGCCTCGGGTACCGATCCGTAGGGTGCGGGTCACCGCGTTTCACCATCCACAGAAGACTTCTTGGTCTGGCTGACCGTCCCAGGCGTCTGGGGGTCGAGCCCGAACAGTTCGCGGAGAGCCTCCGCGTAGCCCGTACCACCCGGTGAGGAAGCGAGCTCCTTCACCCTGACGGTCGGCGTGTGCAGGAGCTTGTCTACAACGCGGCGCACCGTCTTGGCCAATTCACCGCGTGTCGCGGGGTCCAGTTCGGGAAGTCGCGAATCAAGACGGAGCAGCTCGGCGTCGACCACCTCGGCGGCCCGCTTGCGCAGTGCCGTGACGGTCGGGGTGACCTCGGCGGAGCGCTGGCTCGCGAGGTACGCCTTCACCTCGTCGGCGACCAGCTGAGCGGCCATCCGCGCGTCCTGGCCCGCGGGTGCGTCCGAGAGGCGGCGCTGCAGCGTTTCCAGGTCCACCACACGAACGTTCGGCAGCTCGGCCGCGGCCGGGTCGACGTCCTTGGGCAGGCCCAGGTCGCACACGACGAGAGGGCTCGTGCGGGTGCTGATCATGTCCGCGCGCACGACCGTGTCGACCGACCCGGTGCATGCGAAGACGATGTCCGCGAGATCGAGTTCGCCCGCCAGCGCGGACAGGTCGACGGCCGTCGCCGGCACGCCTTCCGACTGCAGCGACGTGGCCAAACGCACACCGTTGGCCTGCGTCCGGTTGGCGATGACGACCTCGCCGATGCCCGCCCTGCGCAGGTGCGCGGCGGCCAGGCCACCCATGGCACCGGCGCCGACGAGCAGCGCGCGCTTGCCCACGAGGGTGCCCAGCTCGGCCTCCGCGTCGCCGAGGGCCTCGGACACGACCGACGCACCCGCGTGGTCGATGCCCGTCTCGGCGTGCACGCGCTTGCCGACGCGCAACGCGTTCTGAGTGAGCTCGTGGACGGTCTTGCCGACGGTGCCCGCCTCGTCCGCCGCCGCGTACGCACCGCGCAGCTGGCCGAGGATCTGGGACTCGCCGACGACCATCGAGTCGAGGCCGGCCGCGACGGAGAACAGGTGCTCCACGGCGGCGGCGGCGTAATGCACGTAAAAGTGCTCGTAGAGCGACTGCGGGTCGACCTGGGCGTGCTGCGCGAGCACGTCGACGACCTCGGACATACCGCCGTGGAACGACTCGACGACGGCGTAGACCTCGACCCTGTTGCAGGTCGACAGGACCATCGCCTCGGAGACGCTGGGGGCGGCGAGCAGCTGACCGAGCACCTTGGGCAGGTTCGGCTCGGCCACGGTGACGCGTTCCAGGACCGGGACTGGGGCGGTGCGGTGCGACAGACCGACTACGAGCACACTCATGCACTCACCACGTCTGCCGGAGCCGTCTGGCTCACGCTCACGGGCGAATCACCATCCCGTCCACACCGAGTCCGTTGTTGCCGACCGAGACGTGCGCAGCTTCGTCCGCACGTCGAGCAACGTGGAACGACAGGATCTGCATCTCGACCGCCAAGTCAACCTTGCGCACCTCGACGTTGTCTGGAACCTGAAGGACAACTGGTGCAAAGTTCAGAATGCACTGGACGCCCGCAGATACCAAACGGTCGCAAACCGACTGAGCGGCGGGCGGTGGGGTCGCGATCACACCGATCGAGACCTCCCGCTCCAGGCAGACCGCGGTGATGTCGTCGATGTGGCTGACGGGAATGCCCCCAACAGGGATTCCTACGAGATCCTCGTCCACGTCGAACAACGCGGTGACCGGGAAACCACGGCCGGGGAAGCCCCCGTAGTTGGCCAGAGCGTGACCAAGGTTACCGATGCCGACGACCGCGACGGAGTGGTTGCGGGTGAGGCCGAGGATGCGCTCGATGTGGCTCACGAGGACCTCGACGTCGTACCCGACGCCCCTCGTGCCGTAGCTGCCGATGTAGCTCAGGTCCTTGCGGAGCTTCGCCGCGTTGACGCCCGCCGCCTGGCTCAGCTCTTCGCTGGAGACGGCCGTGACCCCCTGGTCGGCCATGCCGGACAGCACGCGGAGGTACACGGCGAGCCTGGCCACCGCCGCCTCGGGAATCGCGCGGGCGCGCTCCCTGTCGGCAGGCTCCGCAGGGGTGGTGGTCGTCTCACCTTCGCCCCGCTGTGATGCCACGCTCTCCGACCTCCGGGTGTGCTTCACCGCAGTGACCCCGCGGCGTTGGTGATACCCACACCGTACCGCTTGTGAACGCATGCACAAAGTCGGCTGGTCGACCCCTCGGGAGACGCGACAGCGCTGGTCACAGCCTGTGACCAGCGCTGGATCGGTTCTTGATCACTACGGGGTGAGCACCTCGCCGATCACGAACACGGTCGCGTTCTCGGTCGGGACGTCGCCGGCGCTTGGTTCACCATGAGGTTGTCACCGGATCCCGCGATGGCCACTTCGCCGTTCTACTGGACTGTGAAAGAAATCGAGTGCCACCCGGTGGCGCCGTCCGGAATCGGGTCCAAACGTGCCTGGTCCTGGGTGTAGCCGCTTTTGTCGGTCGCTCTGCACTCGACCGTGTGGCTGCCCGGTTTCAGGTCGAGTTCCAGGCGCCACATGCGCCACGTGCTGTCGCTGACGTCCGCGCCCAGTTCGGCTTCCTGCCACGGGCCGCCGTCTGCCCTGACTTCCACCTTGGCCACGCCCTTCGGCTGGGCCCAGGCCGTGCCTGCGACCGTGGTTCTGCCCTGGATTTTGCTCAGGCCCTTCGGGCGGTCGATTCGCGACATTGTTTTGATCGGCGCTCTGGCGGCCCAGCCTCGTGGGATCCAGTAGCCCTGTTCTTTGGCGAACGTGGTGACGTTGAGGTCGGTCACCCATTTCGTCGCCGAGACGTAGCCGTACAGGCCCGGGACCACGAGCCTGGCAGGGAAGCCGTGTTCCGCCGGCAGGGGCTCGCCGTTCATGCCGATGGCGATCAGGCCCCGTTCCAGCACGTAGTCGAGCGGGCTGCCCGCGGTGAAGCCGTCGTCGCTGGTGCTGAAGAGCTGGTCCGCGCCCTGCTTGACGCCGGCTTCCCTGAGGACGTCGCCGATTTTGATGCCGATGAAGTTCGCGTTGCTGATGTACGGGCCGCCCACCTCGTTGGAGACGCAGGTGAGGGTGACCGTTTCTTCGATCAGGTCTCGGTTTCGGATCTCGTCGAAGGTCAGGACCATCGGGCGGTCGACCATGCCGTGGACTCTGAGGGTCCACTCCTCGGCGCGGATTCTGGGGACGCTCAGGGCCGTGTCGATGCGGTAGAAGTCTTTGCCGCTGGTGATGAACGACGGGGTGCCGTCTTTGGCGAAGTCCGCGTTGATCGGGATTTCTGGGGCTTTGGTTTTGGGGGTCAGGTCGCCTACTGCGGTTCTGCTGCCCTCTACGTCTGTTCTGTTGCCCCAGAACTGGCCTACTGCTGCTGCGGCTACGGATAGGGCTGCGGTGATCAGGAAGCCTCGGCGGGAGTTGTCCTCGGTGGGCTGGGTGTTTGGGGACGTGCCCTGGTGGGATGCGCTCTGCTGGGCTGCGCTCTGGTGGGATGCGCTCTGGCTAGATTCGCTCTCTTGAGAGAGTTTGTGCAGGTAGCGGAAGGTGTAGGCGCCTGCTGCGAGGCTGGCCATTGGGGCCAGGACGCTCAGTTGGCCCACGTCTGGTCTGGTCAGGACGGCTGCTATGCCTACTAGGCCTAGAGCTACGGCTACCGCTGTGCCTGGCGTTGGGGTGGTTCTGCTGGCCAGGCCTGCTGCTGCGCCGATTCCAGCCAGGACGATCGCCATGCCGGTCAGGAGGACCAGTTTGTCGTTGGTGCCGAAGGTGGTTACTGCGAAGTCCTTCAGCCAGGACGGGGTCAGGTCGATCGCTGCGTTGCCCACGGCTAGGTAGGGGGAGGCGGATGGGCCTACGAAGGCTGCTACCAGGTGGCCGGCTGCTAGGGCGGCTAGGAGTGCTAGCAGACCGGTCAGTGCTGCCTTGGCGGGCTTCATGGTTCTTATTCGACACCTGTTCTGGGGTGGTTCGCAGTGGCTGTGGGGAGTTGTAAGGGCTCGGTAATCATGTGGCCGTCTTCGTGGCCGCCTTCGTGGCCGCCTTCGGCGGGCGCGTGGCTGCCGTTGCCGTCCCCCGGTTGGGCTGGCGGGTGCCTGTTCCGTGTCCGTAGGTGGTGCTGTTGCTTAGGCGTGTTCCGGTTGCGTTCTGGGAGCTCTGCCCCAGACCCCGCCAATCTGATCAAAGACCCACCAGCGCCGTCGGCGGGTTGATGGCACGCCTGTTG
>NZ_JBFAYI010000068.1:0-14895 GCF_040681245.1 Lentzea sp. NPDC051838 | reverse complement strand
TAAGCAACAGGCGTGCCATCAACCCACCCACAGCGCTGGCCCCCTGATCAGATTGGCGGGGTTTGGGGCAGAGCTCCCAAGGGGAAGCACGCAACCGGAACCGACGCACGCAACCGGGGAACGCTACGAAACCGGAACTCCGACGACGCAAGGCGACCACCTACGGACACGAAACCGCCAGCCGCCAACGCGACAGGGAGACGGCAACGGCAACCGAAGCGCGCGGCCGAAGGCCGCCACCCTCAAGCAGTCCGAAGCACCAAAGCCCGAGCCTCGTAGTACTTACGCACCAACGCATCAGCCACAAGCGGATGCGCCCCAACAGGTGCAGACACAACATCCGCACCACACTCAACCAACGACCCGTGAAACACCCCAGGCGCCAAGAGCCAAGAAGCAACAGCCACCCGCCGCCCGCGTGCCTTAACCTCAGCAACAACATCAGCAATCCGAGGCGCAGCGGTAGCCACATATCCCACCGCAGAAGCCCCCAACATCTCAGCAGCCCGCCGAGCAGTAGCCAACGACCGAGCATCCGAAGACCCAGCAGCAGCCAACACCAACGCATCCCCACGCCGAAACCCAGCCTCCACCAACCGCTCCCGAACAACAGGAACAGCATCCAACCCAAGCGGCGAAGTCACCACGACCCCAGACCGCACCCCGATCTGCGCAGGAATATCAACCCGAACGTGATACCCAGCAGCCAGAAACACCGGCACCACAACACAGGGCCCATCCACAACGGCCCGAACATCAGGCTGCAAAACATCCGCAAACGCAACCAGAACAGGCACATTCACCTGCACCCGCACGAGATCCGCGATCTCCTCGCACACAGCGACCCCACGCGGATCCCGAGTCCCGTGAAACGCCAGCACCAGCTTCATGTCAACACCAGCTTCATGCGGGCTCCATCGCAAGCCGATACCCGCGCTTCACCACGGTGCACACCATGGCAGGCGCCCCAAGAGCAGTCCGCAACCGCCCAATAGCAGTCTCAACAGCATGCTCCTCACCCCCAGAAGGCAAGGCAGCCAACAAATCCTGCCGAGAAACAACCCGCCCCCGAGCAGCCACCAACGTCCGCAACACAGCCATGGGCGCAGGAGCGACGGGCCGCAACTCCCCGTCCACCACCACAGCCTGAGCCCGCATCTCCAGATCAAAGGACGCGATCCGCAGCCGAGTAGCCCGAGCCGGCAACTCCACCGCGAGTTCCCGCACCATCGACCCGATCCGCGACCGAGCAGGCTGCACAACCGGAATCCCGGCGGCGACCAACGGCCCAGCGGTGATCGCCCCAACGCCGACGACCAGCACATCCCGCCGCAACGCAGAAACCAGTGACGAGTACCGAGGCCCAGCCGTCCGCAACACGGACGAAGCAGCCGGCGCACTAGTAAACGTCAACGCATCCACCTGCCCGGCCAACACAGCATCGATCAGGGAGTCGAGCGGCCGACCGTCAGCAGGCGGCTCCCACCGGTACACGGGGATCTCGACGACGTCGGCTCCGGCAGCACGCAACGTGTTGACGAAGTCCGGCAACGGCTCCCCGTGCAGCTGCACCGCGACCCGCTTGCCGGTCACGCCCATCCGCAACAGGTACTGCAACAGCTCGGCGTTCGACTCGGACGACGGCGACCAGGCCTCGACCAGCCCGGCCGCTCGGACCGCGCCCTTGGCCTTGGGCCCGCGCGGTAGCACGACGGCACCTTCGAGCGCCCGCGACAACCGGCTGGCCAGCCCCCATCCCTCGGCGGCTTCGAACCACCCGCGGAACCCGATGGCCGTGGTGGCGACGACGACGTCGACCGGGGACGCCACCAGCTCCAACGTCGCCTGGTGCAACGAAGCATCGTCAGGCAACGGCACGATTCGCAACGCAGGTCCGTGCAGCACGGAAGCACCCTTGCGTTCCAGCATCGCGATGAGCTCGTCGGCGCGACGGGCTGCCGTCACGCCGATCGTGAAGCCTGCCAGCGGTTCGTTCATGTCAGCTCCACGATGCCGTCACGCACGCGCACCGGGTGCACCGCGACGGACACCGCGGGCTCGTCCAGGCACTTGCCGGTCGCCAGCTCGAACGCCTGCTTGTAGACCGGCGACACCACGACGGGAACGCCGCCGCGGTCGCCCACGATGCCGCGTGACAGCACGGCGGCCCCGCTGAACGGGTCGACGTTGTCCAACGCGTGCAACGACCCGTCGGCGGTCAGGAACACCGCCACCTGCGAGCCGTCGGGCAGCAGCGCCGCGACGCCCTGGTCCGGGCGCAACACCTCAAAGGCACAGACGACGGTCACCTGACGACCTCCGGAATCCCGAGCTGGACAGGAACGCGCTGGCCCCGCTCAGCGCGGAACGAGATCGTGGGATCCGGCGTGCCCGGCGCGTTCACGAACGACGTGAACCGCGACAGCTTCTCCGGGTCCTCGAGCACACCACGCCACTCGTCGGCGTAGTCCGAGACGTGCGACTCCATCGCGGCTTCCAGCTCGGCGCAGATGCCGAGCTTGTCCTCCACCACGACCTCGCGCAGGTGGTCGAGCCCGCCGTCGAGCCCCTCCAGCCACGCCGAGGTGCGCTGCAGCCGGTCGGCCGTGCGGATGTAGAACATCAGGAACCGGTCGATGATCCGGATCAGCTCAGCAGTGTCCACATCGGACACGAGCAGATCCGCGTGGCGCGGGGTGAAGCCGCCGTTGCCGCCCACGTAGAGGTTCCAGCCGTTCTCGGTCGCGATCACACCGAAGTCCTTGCCGCGCGCCTCGGCACACTCACGCGCGCAACCCGACACGGCCGACTTGAGCTTGTGCGGCGACCGCAACCCGCGATACCGCAGCTCCAGTTCGATCGCGAGACCAACGGAATCCTGGACGCCGTAACGGCACCAGGTCGTGCCGACGCAGGACTTCACCGTGCGCAACGCCTTGCCGTACGCGTGACCGGACTCGAAACCCGCGTCGACCAGCCGGCGCCAGATCTCCGGCAGCTGGTCGACGGTCGCACCGAACAGGTCGATGCGCTGGCCGCCGGTGATCTTGGTGTACAACCCGTAGTCGCGCGCGACCTCGCCGATGACGATCAGCTTCTCCGGCGTGATCTCGCCGCCGGGGATGCGCGGAACGACCGAGTACGTGCCGTTGCGCTGCAGGTTGGCCAGGAACCTGTCGTTGGTGTCCTGCAACGAGGCCTGCTCCGAGCCCAGGATGTGCCCGTTGCCCAGGGACGCCAGAATCGAGGCGACAGCGGGCTTGCAGATGTCGCAACCCCGTCCGGTGCCGTGCTTCTCGATCAACGCGCTGAACGTCGACACACGAGTCGCACGGACGATCTCGAACAGCTCGGCACGCGAGTACGTGAAGTGCTCGCACAACGCCTTGGACTGCTCGACACCGCACTCGGTCAGCAGCTTCTTCAGCATCGGCACGCACGAACCGCAGCCGGTACCGGCCTTGGTGCACGCCTTCAGCTCGGCGATGTCACAGGCGACACCGGAGTGGATCGCGCCGGTCACGGTCTGCTTGGTCACCGCGTGACACGAGCAAACCTGAGCATCCGCAGGCATTTCGACGTCAACGGCCCCGCCCGGCTGCAACAGACCAGCCGGAACCTCGCGCCCCACCAACGGTCGCAGCGACGCGTACGCCGAAGCGTCACCGACGAGCACGCCGCCGAGCAGAGTGCGAGCGTCATCCGACACCACGAGTTTGCTGTAGGTGCCGGCAACCGCGTTGTTGACGACGACTTCCAGCGCACCCTCAGTAGCAGCGTGCGCGTCACCGAACGACGCCACGTCCACACCGAGCAGCTTCAACTTGGTCGACACGTCCGCACCGGGGAAAACCTTCGAGCCACCGGAAATCTGGTCCGCGACGACCTCGGCCATCGCATAACCAGGCGCGACCAGACCGTAGGCGACGCCTTCGACAGAAGCGCACTCACCGATCGCGAACACCCGTGGATCAGCCGTCCGGCAGGCAGCGTCGACCAGGTAGCCACCGCGCGGCCCGAGCTCCAGCCCCAGATCCAGATCGGTCCGCGGCCGGATACCCGCGCTGAACACCACGACGTCGAGGTCGAGCTCGACACCGTTGGCCAGTCGAGCGATCAACCGCGAACCGTCGCGTTCGATCGAGGAAGCGGAAGTCCCGGTGTGCACGGTCAGGTCGAGCTTCTCGACCAGCCGCTTCAGCAGCCCGGCACCGCCCTCGTCGACCTGGATCGGCATCAACCGCGGCGCCAGCTCCACGACGTGCGGCGAGACTCCCATGCCGCGCAACGCGTTCGCCGCCTCCAGCCCGAGCAGACCACCGCCGAGCACCATGCCGGAGTGCCGGCCGGGACGCGAGGCGGCCTGCACGGTCGCCCGGATGTCGTCCAGGTCGTCGATCGTCCGGTACACGTGGCAACCGGGCAGGTCCCGACCGGGAACCGGCGGCACGAACGGCACCGAGCCGGTCGCCAGCACCAGCGCGTCGTACTGCACCTCGACACCGGAAGCCCCGACCACCACACGACGTTCCCGGTCGACGGAAACAGCCTTCTCACCGAGCCGGAGCTCACAGCCGGTCAACGGCGTGAGCTCCAGATCGGCCGAACTCCATGTGTCCACATAGGACGACAACGCGACTCGATCGTAGGCAGGGCGCGACTCCTCGCCGAACACCACGATCCGCCAGGACGAGTCGCGGAGGATCTCGACGAGCCGGTGGCCGACCATGCCGTTGCCGATCACAACCAGCGTTTGAGTCATCGGGCGCTCCTCCTTCCGCCCGGCTATGCTCACCGGGCGGTGTGTCATCCCAAGTTCCGCAACATTTCGCGGGTGTTAAAGGAAACTCTCTCCGCAGCTCAGCGAGGTGTGCGTCACACGCCCGCGTAGGCGAGCGACGGCCGTGCCGCGAACACGGTGCGCCGCAGGTAGAACCACCACGTCGTGACGAGGCACAGCCCGTAGAAGACGAGAATCGCGGTCAGCGCGGGCGTCAGCGTCTTCGAACCTTCAAGCGAGAACTTGAAGACCAGGTTCACCAGCACACCGCCGGCCGCGCCGATCGCTCCTGCGATGCCGACCACGGCAGCCGCCTGGCGCTTCGCCGACTTGTCGTCGTCCGACTGCGTGCGGAAGATCGCCGGAATCATCCGGTACGTCGAGCCGTTGCCGACACCGGCCAGGATGAACAGCAGGATGAACGAGCCGAAGAACAGCCCGAAGCTCTTCGTGTCCACGCTCAGGATCACGCCGATCGTGCCGATCGCGAGGCCCACGAACGTCCCGGCCGTCACCTTCGCGCCACCGATCCGGTCCGCCAGCCAGCCACCGAGCGGCCGGGCGATGGACCCGATCAGCGCACCGAGGAACGCGAGCGCGACCCAGCCCTTGTAGTCCACGAAGCTGATCTTGATCAGCGACGGGAACGCGAACGAGTAGCCGATGAACGACCCGAACGTGCCGATGTACAGGAACGACATCACCCACGTGTGCTGGTTCGACAGCGCCAGCTTGTAGGACTGCCCGTCCGGCTTGGCCTGGGTGAGGCTGTCCATGAAGAACCACGCGCACGCCGTGGCGATCACGATGAACGGCATCCAGATCAGCGCCGCGTAGGCCAGGTGGATCCCGGTGCCGATGGTGATCACGATCGGCACGACGAGCTGCGTGATCGCGACGCCGAGGTTGCCACCGGCCGCGTTCAGGCCGAGCGCCAGACCCTTCTTGCCCTCGGGGTAGAAGAACGAGATGTTCGCCATCGACGACGAGAAGTTGCCGCCGCCCAGCCCCATCGCGGCCGAGGTAACCAGGAAGAACCAGTACGGCGTGCCCGGCGTCGACACCGCGTAGGTGAGCATCGCGCACGGGATCAGCAGCAACCCGGCGCTGATGGTCGTCCACAACCGCCCGCCGAAGCGAGGCACCGCGAACGTGTACGGCACCCGCAGCGCGGCACCGACCAGGTTCGGCACGATCAGCAGCCAGAACTGCTGACCCACGCTGAACTTGAAGCCGACGGAGCCGAGGCTCACGACGACGATGCTCATCAGCACCCAGACGCTGAAGCCGAGGTTCTCCGCGAGAATCGAGAACGCGAGGTTCTTGCGGGCGATCCGCTTGCCCTTGCTCTCCCAGAACTCCGGCTTCTCCGGCTCCCAGTGGTCGATCCAGCTCATGAGTTCCTCCGCGGGGTCGGCGATTGCCGGAAAAGGTAGAAACCGCGCATTACCAAGGGGTTCTGGCCGATGACGGTGGAGGCAACTCCACCGCACATCACGCCGAGGCGGGCTGTGAGGCTCCGAGCCAGTCGAGCAGCCCGCACACAGCGTCCTTGCAGCCACCACAGCCCGTGGTCGCCCGTGTCGCTTCCGCCAGCTGCGGCACGGTTTCCGCTCCAGCACGCCACGCGGACACGATCTGTCCCTTGGAAACGGTGTTGCACCGGCAGATCACCGCGCTGGACGGCAGATCCGCGGGCGACGCGGCCTCCGCAGGTAGAGCACGTCCCAGCAACAACGCCAATCGGTCGGTGGGAGCGGGGATTCCGCGGTCGTAGAGCTGGGTGATCGTGGCAGCGGCATCAGGAGCACCGAGCACGATCGCGCCGGCCACCCGGTCGTCGCGCAGCACGAGCTTCGCGTACCTGCCGCGCGAAGGTTCCTGAAAGCACAGGACTTCCGAGTCCGGGCAGTCCACGTCGGTGTGCACGTCGCCCAACGCGGCCAAGTCCACGTCACGTGCCTTCAAGCGCGTGACCACTGAAGTACCGGCATAGCGAGCCGCCGGGTTCGCGCCGGTCAGCCGGTCGGCGAGCACCGCTGCCTGGTCCCACGCGGGCTGGACGAGACCGGAGACCGTGCCGGGGTGCTGCGCGCAGTCGCCGATCGCGTGGATGCGCGGGTCGCTGGTGCGCAGGTGGTCGTCGACGACGATGCCGCGGTCGACCTCCAGCCCCGCCTTCAGCGCCAACGACGTTTCGGCGCGCACACCCGCGGAAACGACCACGAGCTCGGCCGGCACGTGGGTGCCGTCGTCGAGGACCAGGCCGTCACCGGGGAGGTACTTCGAGGCCAGGGAGTTGAGCCGGAACTCGATGCCGAGCTTGCCCAGCGTGCGGGCCAGCACGCCGCCCGCGCCGGGGTCGAGCTGCCGTTCCATGAGATGGCCGACCGGGTGGACCACCGTGACGAGGCAACCACGTCCGGCCAGGCCACGAGCGGCTTCGATGCCCAGCAACCCGCCGCCCAGCACGACGACGGGCGCACCCTTGTGGGCCTTGGCCTCGATCTCGGCGCAGTCGTCGAGCGTCCGGAAGGCGACGACACCGGGTGCGAGCTTGCCGTCTTCCAGCAGTCCTTCGGCAGGCGGGACCCAGGGGATGCTGCCGGTGGCGAGAACCAAGGCGTCGTATGGAATTCCGTCGACGGTGCGGGAGGCACGGTCGATCGCGTCGACCTCCCAGCCCAGCCGCAGGTCGATCCCCTGCTCCGCCGCCCACTTCTCGTCGTGCAACCGCGTCGACTGCGGCGTCATCGCGCCCGCCACCACGGTCGACAGCAGCACGCGGTTGTAGGCCGTGTGCTGTTCCGCGCCGAGCACCGTGATGGAGATGTCCTGGTCCCGGCGGCGCAGTTCGTCCGCCAACCGAGCGCCCGCCATGCCGTACCCGACGATCACGACTCGCCTCATGTCGCCCGCTCCAATCGCACCGCGCAGACCTTGAACTCGGGCATCCGGCTCGTGGGATCGAGCGCGGGGTTGGTGAGCAGGTTCGCCCGCCCCTCACCGGGGAAGTGGAACGGCAGGAACACCGCGTCGGCGCGCATGCTCGGCACGCACCGGACGACCGCCGTCACCGTTCCCCGCCTGGACACGACGTGCGCGGGCTCGCCGGAAGCAAGCCCCGCACGGGAAGCCGTGTCCGGGTGCATCTCCACGTACATCTCGGGAACGGCCTTCATCAGCTCGCCGATCCGCCGCGTCTGCGCACCCGACTGGTAGTGCTGCAGGACCCGCCCTGTGGTGGCCTGCAACGGGAACTCCTCGTCCGGCGGCTCGGCCGGACCGACGTGGTCGACCGGGATGAACCGCGCGAGGCCGTCGGCGTGCGCGAACCGGTCGAGGAAAAGCCTTGGCGTGCCTGGATGTTCGACGGACGGCACCGGCCAGTGCAGCTGCTCGGAGTCCAACCGCTCGTAGGTGATGCCGGAGTAGTCGGACAGACCACCCTTCGACGCGCGCCGCAGCTCGTCGAACACCACCCGTGGTTCGGTCGGGAACCCGGCGACACCAAGACGAGTGGCCAGTCCGTTGATCAGCTCCAGGTCGCTGCGCACCCCGGCCGGCGGGTCGAGTGCCTTGCGGCGCCTGATGATCCGGCCTTCGAGGTTGGTCATCGTGCCGTCTTCCTCGGCCCACTGCGTCACCGGGAAGACAACATCCGCCATTGCCGCGGTCTCGGACATCACGAAATCCGCCACCACCAACAGGTCCAGCGCGCGGAGACGATCAGCGACCCCGGACGCGCGCGGCGCCGACACCACCGGGTTGCTGCCAAACACCAGCATCGCCTTGAGGTCGTCGGCGTTCAGCAGCTCGTACGCACTGCGCCCGACGCCGGGCAGCCAGTCGACGCCCCACACCTCCATGATGTGCTTGCGCGCCACGGGATCGTCGAGCTTGCGGTAACCGGGCAGCTGGTCGGCCTTCTGCCCGTGCTCACGCCCGCCCTGACCGTTGCCCTGCCCCGTCAGACACCCGTACCCGGATCCGGCACGCCCCGGCAGACCCAGCGCCAGCGCCAGGTTGATCCACGCGGACACGGTGTCGGTGCCGGACGCGTGCTGCTCGGTCCCTCGCCCGGTCAGCACGTAGGACCGTCCGGCCAGCATGTGCACGGCAGCACGTTGATCAGCGGCGGAAACCCCGGTGACGCGTTCGGTGTGCTCCGGCCACCACTGAGCCGCGATCCGCCACGCGTCGTCGAAACCCGAGGTGCGAGAGGTGATGTACTCCTTGTCGATCGCACCCTCGATCACCGCGGTGTGCAGCAACCCCAGCGCCAGCGCCAAGTCCGTACCCGGCGCGGGCTGCAGGTGCAACGTCGCGCGCTCGGCCGTCGGCGTCCGGCGCGGGTCGATGACGATCAGCCGCGCGCCCTCCAGGTGCCGCAGGAACGGCGGCATCGTCTCGGCGGGGTTCGAGCCGGCCAGCAGCACCGTGTCGGCGGAACGCAGATCCGAAAGCGGAAACGGCATGCCGCGGTCGAGCCCGAACGCCTTGTTGCCCGCCGCGGCGGCAGAGGACATGCAGAACCGGCCGTTGTAGTCGATCTGCGAGGTCTTCAGGGCGACCCGCGCGAACTTGCCGAGCAGGTACGCCTTCTCGTTGGTCAGCCCGCCGCCACCGAACACGGCGACCTCGTCGGGCTCGTAGGACTGGATCCGGGACGCGACGAAGTCGAGTGCCTCGTCCCACGAAGCGGGTGAGCCGTGGATCAGCGGCGTGGTGAGGCGGCCTGGATGGCGCAGCAGCTCCCCCGCCGTCCAGCCCTTCTGGCACAGCCCACCGGGACCAGGAGTCACCTGGCCGTCGATGACGCTCATGGAGCACTGCAGCGCGCAGTAGGGGCAATGGGTCACGCCAAGGACGCTAAGAAGCGCCTGTTAACCCGATGCTCCGCAATGTTTCGTACGTGGAAAGTTGTCAGCTCACAGCAGCGCAGTGACCTGGTGAGCAGCTCGTTCCAAGCCCGCAAAGGACTGTGGAGTTGACAACGGGTGCAACGCGTGCACAGCAAGCCGGAACAGCGTCGCGCGCACCAGCACCTGCGGCCATTCCGGCAGGTGGCTCCACCGCTTGAACAGGCCGGGGTCCGAACCACCCCACGCGACGGCGTCCACCGCGATCACCGCGGCGGCCCACTCCGCGGGGCGCCAGTACGCGGTGAAGTCGATGACGGCGGGCGGGGCGTTGCCGGCGAACAGCACGTTGCCGAAGAGATCCCCGTGCACGACCTGCGACCTGAGGTTGAGCGGCTTCTGGACTTCCTTGAGCAGCTCGAACAGCCGGCCGCCGAGGTCCGCCTCGAGCGGCACGTCCTCCTCGCCCCACGCCTTGCGGTCGGCGACGGCGAACACATCGGTCCGCACGTCCAGAAACCGGGGTTTGGGCAGGTCAGCCGTAGCCTGGTGCAAGCGCTGCGCGACGGCGATGACCTCGTCGTGACGGGCCTCGGCGCGTCCGGCGAGGAACTTGGTGGCCGACCAGCCACCGACGACATAACGGCCGTCGGTCGAGCGCAAAGGCCTGCCGATGCGCAGGTTCGCCACGTCCAGGCCGTCGAGGGTCTTGGCGATCCAGGTGGCCTCGGCGGGCTTCGGCGCGGGTCTGATCGTCGCGTCGCCGCAGCGCCAGGCGGGTCCGCCGTCGATGAGCTCCGGCTCGGCGTCACGTGCCCCGAACGCCGCACGCACGTGCGCTGGGGGCGGTTCGGGGGAACGGGTCACGGCTGGGCACGCTACCTGGATAGACCGTCCGGGTGGTGGACCACGGCACGCCGTGATTCATCCCACCACCCGAACAGCCCAATCAGTACGTCGGCAGCGAGGGGTCGACTTCGCGAGCCCAGGCCAGCACACCGCCGCCGACGTGCACGGCGTCCTTGAAGCCCGCCTTGTGCAGCGCCGCCAGCGCCTCCGCCGAACGAGCACCCGACTTGCAGTGCAGCACGAGCGGCTTGTCCTGCGGCAGCTCGGAGAACGCCTCACCGGACAGGATCTTGTCCTTGGGGATCAGCACCGAGCCGGGGATCCGGACGATCTCGAACTCGTGCGGCTCGCGCACGTCCACCAGCAGGAAGTCCTCGCCGGACTCCTGCTTGTGCTTGAGCTCGAGCGGCGTGATCGTGTTGCCCGCCGCCGCCTGCTGCGCGTCCGTGGACACGACACCGCAGAACGCCTCGTAGTCGATCAGCTCGGTGATCTTCGGCGACTCCGGGTCCTTGCGGATCTTGATGGTCCGGTACGACATCTCCAGCGCGTCGTAGACCATCAGACGGCCCAGCAGCGGGTCGCCGATGCCCGTGAGCAGCTTGATCGCCTCGGTGACCATGATCGACCCGATGGACGCGCACAGCACGCCCAGCACGCCGCCCTCGGCGCACGACGGAACCATGCCGGGAGGCGGCGGCTCCGGGTAGAGGTCGCGGTAGTTCAGGCCCTGGCCGTCCGGCGCGTCCTCCCAGAAGACGCTGACCTGGCCCTCGAACCGGAAGATCGAACCCCAGACGTACGGCTTGCCCAGCAGCACCGCGGCGTCGTTCACCAGGTACCGCGTGGCGAAGTTGTCGGTGCCGTCGAGGATCAGGTCGTAGTCGCGGAAGATGTCCAGCGCGTTCTCGGAGTTGAGGTGCGTCTGGTGCAGCACGACCTTGACGAACGGGTTGATCTCGGCGACGGAGTCACGAGCGGACTCGGCCTTCGGACGGCCGACGTCGGACTGCCCGTGAATCACCTGACGCTGCAGGTTGGACTCGTCCACGACGTCGAAGTCGACGACACCCAGCGTGCCGACCCCGGCCGCGGCCAGGTACAGCAGTGCCGGGCTGCCCAGGCCACCCGCGCCGACGACGAGCACCTTCGCGTTCTTCAGCCGCTTCTGCCCGTCCACCCCGACGTCCGGGATGATCAGGTGCCGGCTGTAGCGCGCTACTTCTTCCTTGGTCAGCTCCGCGGCTGGCTCAACGAGCGGCGGAAGCGCCATTTGCTCCTCCTCGACGGACTGCATGCCTCTGTATCCGAGACAACGTCAACCTTGCCTCGACTCTTCCTCGTTGGAAAGCCGTCTCAGCCAGCGGGAAACGGGTTCGCCGTGCAGACCTTGCCGTCGGCGGGCACCACGTCCAGGCCGGCGTTGAGCTGCGAGACGAAGTTGTTCGCGACGCCGAACGTCTGCTGCATCATCACGGGCGCCGGCGCGCCGTTCTCCTGGCAGGCCGCGTGGCCGTTGCCCAGGGCGTGGCCGACCTCGTGGTTGATCACGTAGGTGCGGTATCCGGACAGGTCGCGGCCGTAGACCATGGCCCCGCGCACCCAGCGCGCGACGTTGATGATCACGCGGTTGCTCGGGTCGTCCCAGCAGGACGTCTCGAACGGGATCTCCTTGCCGCAGATCGTGTGCGTCGTCTTCGTCGTCGCCAGGGTGACCGTGAAGTCCGGGTTCTGGTTCGCCTCGACGCGCTGCAACGCGACCGTCTTCGTGCCGATCCAGCTGCGCGGGTCCGACAGGAACCCCTCGACCGTCCGCCCGAACGCCGCCGCGTCGTCGTTGTAGTCGGCGGGCTTCACGCCGTCCTCGATCGCGATCGCGTACTTGCGGAACTTCTGCGCGTTCGCCTCGCCGACCCGAGGCCCGCTGCCGGGCACGGCCTTGAACGTGCCGACCCCGTCCTCGGAGAACGCGGGCCCGGCGGGCAGCTCAGCCGTGGGAACGTCGAGCTTGGGCTTGTCCGCTTTGACCTCGGTCGCCGGTGCCTCGGGTGTGGTCGTGACCACATCGGTCGACCCACCCGCGGTATTGCCGGCCGCAGGCGCCTTCGGCTGCACCGTGTCCAGCACGACCAGCGCCGTCAGCACCACGAGCACCGGAATCGCGTAGATCCGCCACCCGTAGTTGGCGACGAGCTTCTTCACCCCACCGCGCCTGCGCGGCCGCCGGTACTGACCCGTGCCGTCCGGCTCCCACGCGGCCGCGAGCGGTTCAGCGCTGGTCCGCCGCTCGCCGCGTCGGTAGCGGTCGGAGGGCGGAGCAGGACGTCCTCGCTCGGGGGCGCGATTCACGTTGCCCAGGGTCCCACATCCCCCGTATGGCCGTCGTTCATCACCATGTGTGTCGGTCGACCGCCTCCCACATCCCCAGCACGGCCCTCGCCACGGTGGCGGGCCGCTCCATCTGGGCGACGTGACCAGTCTTGGGAAGCACCAGCAGTCGTCCCTTGGGCAGCAACCGAGCCGTCTTGGGCCCCTTCCGCACGCTCACCAGACGGTCGTTCTCACCCCACAACACCAGCGTCGGCACGTTGACCAGCGGCAAGATCCGCCACAACGACTTGGGCCCAGGCGTCAGCCAGCTCTGCATCAACCCGAACGTGCTCTTGTTGAGCGCCTGCCCGGCCCACTTCTGCCGCGCGCGCTCCTCGTTCTCCTTGATCGACTCCTCGATCCGGTGATCCGGCACCACGCTCGGATCCGCGAAGCACAGCTCCAGCATCTGCTTCGTCCGATCGTGCGCGGTCAGCTTGGCCAGCTCTCTCCGCACCTTCGACCCGACGATCGGCAGCACCGCCAACGCCATCCGCGGGTCCGACATCCGATCCAGCCGCGGCCGCAGATCAGGCACCGCCGGCGACACCAGCGTGAGCGACTTCACCAGATCAGGCCTGGTAGCCGTGGCAATCAGCGAGATAGCCCCACCCATCGAGTTCCCGAACAGGTGCACCGGCTTCTGCAGCGTCTCGATGTACTTGATCACCGTCCGCGCATGCGTGGCCAAGCTGAAGTCGTACCCCGGAACCGGCTGCGACCTCCCGAACCCGGGCAGGTCCACCGAGTACCCGCTGACATGTTCTTTGAGCTGCGCAGCAAGGTCCGTCCAGTTCGTAGCGGACCCTCCCAGCCCATGCACGTACACAGCGGGCGGCCCGTCCCCAGGCGTCACCCTCACGTGCACCTCATGGTCATCCACCTGGTGAAACTCGCCAGGCCACGGTGTCTGCGAGGTGTCCAGAGGCGGCAGCGCGACCGTGGACAAAGGGGCGGGGATCAGTGCACTCACCAGACCAGGATGCGGGAAAGAACGCCCAGATGGTTCCCAGATCCGAGCTACTAGCGAGTAAGGTTGCGCTCACGCCTCGGTCAGGCAACCCCTCTCCGACGGCAGAATCACTCGTGCTGGAGGCACCATGACGGAGACGGCGCAGAGCGCACCCGCAGGCAGGGGCGTTCGACTGCCGCGCACCGCCCGCCGCGCGCAACTGCTGGCAGCGGCGCAGGACGTGTTCGTCGCCAACGGCTACCACGCCGCAGCGATGGACGAGATCGCCGAGCGCGCGGGCGTGTCCAAGCCAGTCCTCTACCAGCACTTCCCCGGCAAACTAGAGCTCTACATGGCGCTGCTCGAGTCCCATGTGGACGAGCTGGTGGGCCGAGTCCGCACGGCGATCGCCTCGTCCTCGGACAACAAGCTCCGAGTCCGCGCAGCCGTGGCCGCCTTCTACGACTTCGTGGACGGCGAAGGCCAAGCCTTCCGCATGGTCTTCGAATCAGACCTGCGCTCCGAGCCCGCAGTCCAAGAAGCAGTAGAGCGCGCCACCACCGACTCGGTAGACGCCATCACCGAAACCATCACGGCCGACGCGGGCCTGGACCAGGAACGCGCCCGCCTGCTGGCCGTGGGCCTGGTGGGCCTCTCCCAGGTAACGGCCCGCTCCTGGCTGGCCGACAACCGCCGAGTGCCCAAGGAAGACGCAGTAGCGCTGATCAGCAACCTCGCCTGGCGAGGCATCGGCGGCGGCTTCCCGCTCCAGCACTGACAAGCCACCCCAGAAGACCCCGCCGGTGACGCACCAGCGGGGTCTTCGGCATTTTGGCGACAGAGCGAGGGCAAGGACTGAGGCGAGCAAGGCGATGGCGAAGCCGAGCTGCCTGGGCGACGCCGAAGGCGAGCTGCAGTGGCGATGGCGAAGCCGAGCTGCCTGAAACGTGCGCTCCGGCGGGCCCCGTCACGAGTCGTGGCTGAACGTCTGCCGCGCCGAGGAGGGGAGGTCAAGTCGACACGCTTTTCGTCGACTTGACCTCCCCTCCTCGGTGTGGCTCGCTCCGACACGACTCGTGACG
>NZ_JBFAYI010000067.1:0-15004 GCF_040681245.1 Lentzea sp. NPDC051838 | reverse complement strand
TCAAGTCGACACGCTTTTCGTCGACTTGACCCAACCCCTCTGGTGTGGCTCGCTCGGACGCGACTCGTGACGGGACCCACCCCACCAACGCAACCCAAAACGCAACCGGCAGCCGCCCAAAGCAACAGGCGTGCCATCAACCCGAGAGCGGCGCGGGTGGGTCTTTGATCAGATTGGCGGGGTCTGGGGCAGAGCTCCCAGAACGCAACCGGAACACAAGCACGGCACGCGCCCACCTACGAACACGAAACAGGCAGCCGCCAACCCAACCGGGGGACGGCCACGCAAGGTACGCGCCCGCCGGAACGGCGGCCCTCAGTACAAAGCCGAAGCCAAGTTCCGCCGTGCCGCAGCAACCCGAGGATCATCGGCAGGGAACAACTCGAACAGCCCAACCAGATGCTGCCGAACCCGATCCCGATCCTCCCCGTACACACGACGCACGGTGTCGACCAGCCGCTTGAAGGCCTCGTCGACCTGCTGCAACGCCACCTGCGCGTCGGCAGCGGCGAGCTGGGCGTCGATGTCCTCCAAAGCCCCGTCGGCCTTGGCGATCACAGCAGGATCCACACCCTCGGCCCGCTCGGCGAACCGGGCCTGGGCCAGCCCTTCCTTCGCCAGCTCGTTGGCGGGCTCGGAAGCGAGGATCTCCGAGTAGTAGCCCTGGGCGGACGCGTAGTCACCGCGCTCGAAGGCCTCCTCGGCGGCGACGATCCGCGGGTCCTCGATGATCTCTTCCTCGGCGATCGGGGCCCCGGCTCGAGCCTCGCCGGCCCGAATGCCTGGCAGCCGATCCCGCAATGCGTCCAGCAACCGCGAAACCCAAGCCGAAAGCTCGGCGTCGTCGATCGGCCCGGCGAACGCGTCGATGGGCTGACCAGCGGCAACGGCCACAGTGGTCGGCACGGACTGAACCCCGAACGCCTGCCCGATCCGAGGCGCCTGCTCCAGGTCGACCCGCGCGAGAATCCACGAGCCGCCAGAGCCAGTGGCCAGCCGAGTCAGCGACGCGGCCAGCTGCTGCGACTCGGGCGAGTAGGAGGCACCCAGCAGGACCACAACGGGCACCTGCAGGGACTGCTCGACCACGGCCTGGAACGAGGCCTCGGTGACGTCCACGATCCAAGGCGCGGATCCGTTGTCAGCCGGAGCACCCCCGGCGGAAGCGGCGGGCGTGGCCGCGGCCTGGCGGGCGGCGTCGGCTCGGGCCTTCAGGGCGCCGAGGTCGACGGCGCCGGAGAGAGCGGCGGACAGTGCGGCGGTCTTGCGAGGATCAGGCCTTGTCACGTGTTCCATCCTGGCACGGCTAGTTCCCGGACCGGGTCCAGGGCCATCGGGTTGACGCGCATCGCCTCGTTGGCCGAAGCGATGCGTACTGCAAGCGGTGTCATCAGGTCGATGAACCGCGACGTACGACTAGCACCCAACGCCTCCCACGGCGCGAGAGCGGCAGCATCAGTTGCACGCTCCACCGCGGGCAGGTCGCCGGGAAGGTCACAGCTTTCCCATTCCGCCTCAGTCCAACCACGTGCGGCACGCATGTATGCCGGATCGAGGGAATGCTCTCGCGCGTAAAGCGCAAGCGCTTGGCAAGGTCCCACCCCATGCGCGACGAGAGCTGCCACGTGGCCGTCACCGCGAGCCTCGCGCAAGATCGTGCAGGCGTGCCACAAAGCCAAATGAGGCTCAGAGGGCCACGGCAACGCCCGGTTCGCAGCAGCCAACGGGCGCCCGGCCACGTCAACCGCCTCAGCAGCCTCACGCGCCAAAGCAGCGGCTTCAAGAATCTCAGGCGTGGAAACGTCACCCAGCAGCCGACGCAAAGCGCCGTCGACACCCTCCAGACGAACACGCAGGAAGTCGGCAGGAGAGGCGACCGCCCACGCATCGGGCAAAGCGCGCGCAACCATGCGTGGGGCGAAGTTGTAGAAGACAGCCGTCACCAGCTCCGGAGGCGCGGCACCCAAGGGCGCCGCGCGCATGCCGAAGTACCCCATCCAGCCGCCCTTGCAGCCCAGCGCGTCGGTGGCGGCGCGGGATTCGGGCGTGAAGTACGTGACGTCGTGGTAAGGCTCGAACCTCAACCACAGCTGTCTCGCGTCCACGCCCGACACGCTAACCCAGTGAACGCCGATGCACGGATCCGCTCACCGTGCCGGCGTAAAGGTTTCGGCCATCCGAGGAGACCAGGAGAGCCTCGACACCGCGTTCCAGATCCGGTCCGCCGAACACCTTCCACGATCGGCCGCCGTCCGAAGACCGCAGCACGCCCTTGCTGGATCCCTCGAAGGAGATCGAGCCCAGGAACAACGTCCCATCAGGTGCGATGGCCACAGCGGAAAGCTGTTCAGCAGAAACCCCGGGCACCTCCGCGAACGAAGCGCCGTCGAACGACACGAACACCGAGTTCTGCCCCACGGCCACCACGTGCCGGGAATCGCGCGGATCCACGAGCACGGAGTTCATCCGTCCCGGCAACACCAGCTTCAACGAAACGCCGGCATCGACCGACCGGTAAAGCCCACCGGCGTCCGCCAGCCAAATGCCGGAAGGATCAGCCGCGATCGTCTTGATCCCGCGCAACGGCGAATGCACCCGCTGCACGAACGACAGCCCACCGTCCAAAGACACGTAGAACGCGTTGATCAGGTACGCGCCCAAGTACACCCGGCCAGGCACAACGGGATCGAAAACGAGAGACCGCGTGTTGCCCGGCATCTCAGCGGTGGTCACCCACGAACGGCCGGAGTCGAGCGAGCGCTCCACGAAGATCGTGTCCTGCGACCCGCGGTACCCGTTCCGCCCGCGCAGCAGCACCCCGTCCCGAGCCGCCAGCGCCCCGATCCGGTTGCCGATCGCGGCAGGCGCCGAGCCGTCGAAGTCCCACTCCTGCGAGGCGACGGGCAGATCCGTCCGATAGGAGCCCTGCATCGTCCCGGCCACCAGCGACTTCCCGGACACCGCCAGCGACAGCACGTGCGCGCCAGGCACCCCGACCCGCTTGAAGTGCTCGTGGTCAGCGGTCCCGTAGACGCCGCCCGAGCCGTAGACCCACTGCCAGTCGGGCATGTCCGGGAAGCTGCCGATCTCGGTGTAGACGTCCACCCGCGACACCGCGTCGGTCCGCTTCCACGTGGCCCCGAGGTCCGTGCTGATGAAGTGCCCGTCCAGCGTCTGCACCTGCACCCAGCCGTTCGCGGTGATCCCCCCGTACAAGATCCACGACGACGTCCACGGCCCGGTGACCGCACGCCACGAAGCCCCGCGATCAACCGAGAGATGCACCCCACCGCTGAACTTCCGCGCCACGACGACATCGCCACGCGACGTGATCTTGTCCGCCGGCACGGAGAACGCCGACCACTTGCCGGACCGCAGCACGTGCACGACCCCACCAGCGGCCACGACCAGATCCGAGCCCACGACCTGCACGTCCTCAGCGGAAGCAGGCGATCCGGGCAGCAACGACCACCCGAGCCCGCCCACCCCGCGATAGACGCCCTCTGCCGACGCCGCGTACGACACACCCGCGGCGCCGAACGCCACGTCCTGCACCTCGGAAGGCGTCCGCAGCGCCACCGAGAACGACAGCCCGCCGTCGACGGACCGCAGCACGGCCCCGGCGCCGCCCCCGCCCTCGTACCCTGCGACCAGCACGCTGTCCGGACGCGACGGATCGGCGGCGACAGCGGCACCCCGCATCTCCGGGAACAACCGGCCCTGCCGCCAGGTGCGGCCGCGGTCGCCGGACCGGAACACCTGCTGGCCCGCGCCCGGCAGCACGTAGGCCACCGACCCCGCGAACGCCAGGTACCCGCCCGCACCGTTGGGACCGATGTTCTCCCACCTGGTGGACGGTCCGGCATGCGCGGATGAAGGAAGTACCGCCAGCAACGCGGCCAGCAGGGTGATCACGAATCTCACGAGATGCGCCTCCGCTCGACTCCAAACGGTCAGCGGCGGAGCACGATCATGGCGTGTCGGAGAGGTGCTCCTCAACCCGTTCGACCTTCGAGCGCAGCTGCCCGGTGTAGCCGGGCCGGATGTCCGCCTTGATCACGAGGGACACCCGCGGGGCGCTGGCCTGCACGACCTCGGTCGCACGCTTGATCACCGCCATCACCTCGTCCCACTCGCCCTCGACCAAGGTGAACATCGCGTTCGTCTCATTGGGCAGCCCGGACTCGCGGACGACCCTGATCGCCTCGGCGACGGCCTTGGCGACGCTTCCCGACGAGTCCGAACCGGACGGAGCGACGCTGAACGCGACAAGCACACGTGCCTCCCTGATGATCCCTGCGTGTACTGACTGGTAGCTTCGGTGCCCATGACACCGCTGCCGTTCGATCCGATCGCCCGCGCGGCCGAGCTGTGGGACGACCGGGTGGGTTCCTCCACGTCGATGGCCGCCGTCACGAGCGTCATGCGTGTCCAGCAAATCATCCAGTCCGCCGTGGACGCAGCCCTCAAGCCGCACGGACTCACGTTCGCGCGCTACGAGGCGTTGGTGCTGCTCTACTTCTCGCGCAAGGGCGCCTTGCCGATGCGCGTCATGGGCGAACGGCTGCAGCTGCACCCCACGAGCGTCACGAACATCGTGGACAGGCTGGAGAGCGACGGCCTGGTCCGCCGCACCCCGCACCCGACCGACCGCCGCACCACGCTGGTGGAGATCACCGACGCCGGTCTGTCCCGCCGTGAAGAGGCGACGAAAGCGGTCGTGGAGGTCAACCTGGGGCTCAAGGGCCTCACCGACCGGCAGACCGAGCAGCTCACGGATCTGCTCGCGAAGGTGCGCCGGGCGAGCGGCGACTTCGAGGACTGAAATCCGGTTGAGCCCGCCGCGATGATGGTCGGGTGGCAGAACGGACGATCATCGCGCTGGTCAGCGCACCCAGCGGGTTCGTTGGCCGCACCAAGAAAGCCATCCCGGTCAAGAGCTTGTGGTGGTCGGACGCCGAGGCGGTGAACGCGGCGCTCGAGCCTCTGCTGCACGTGCCGACGAGCGTCCTCAGGCTGATCTCCGCGACGGGTCGCGAGTCGTGGTGGACCAGCGAGATCACCTACCACGTCGAGGCGCACCGCGAGCCCGAACGCAACCACGTCCGCCGGCACCTCCGCGCCGCCGAGGAACCCGAAGCCGATGCCCCGCGCAGGCAACCCTGGGCACGGCTGGGCGGGCCGGCCGAGCTCGTCGCGTGGGCGGACACCCACGTCGAACGGACCAGGCCGGCGATCCAGGTGAAGACCTGGAACCTGTCGAGCGTGCACCGGCTCCACACCACCGAAGGCATGGTGTGGCTCAAGGCCGTCCCGCCGTTCGTCCAGGACGAGGCGACGGTGATCAGGATGGTCGCCGCGCACGACCCCACGCTCGTGCCGGAGGTGATCGCCTCGGCTCCGCACCGGGTGCTGCTCGGCCACGCGCCCGGCGGCGACTGCTGGCCTGCGAAGCCGGAGCACATCGACCTGATCGTGCCGCGCTGGGTCGCCGTGCAGCACGCACTGGCCGGCGCGCCCCGACTGCGGCCGTCCGCGGTGCCGATGCCGGACTTCGGACTGCCGGACACGGTGGTGCACGGCGACTTCACCCCCGACAACTGGACTGCGAGCGGCATGATCATCGACTGGTCGTTCGCGATGTGGGGCAACCCCGCGCTGGACGTGGGCAGACTGCTGGACTACTGCCCACACCTGTACGGCCACATCGCGAAGGTGTGGAGCGACGCGTGGCTGCGGCACCGCCCGGACAGCCGCCCGCTCGACGCCCTCGACGCCGCCCGTCGCACCTCGCGTCTGCAGAGCGCCGTGACGTATCTGGAGGTGCACGACGAGGCCGAGGACTCCGACCGGATCTACCACTGCGACTCCGCGGCGGACTCACTCCGCGCCGCGCGCAGGCTGGTGAGCACCCCGTGACAGAACGGTCGATCATCGCACTCGTCAGCGGCCCCAACGGGTTCGCGGGCCGTACCGACGCGCTTCCGATCGAGACGCCGGACTGGAACCACGTCGAACCCGTCAACGAGGCCCTGGAAGCACTTCTGGGCGTCCGGACGAGCGTGCTCAGGCTGATCTCCGTCGAGAACGGCAGGATGATGCGCGGTGGCCTGGTCACCTACCACGTCGAGGCGCACGGCGAACCCGACCGCACGAAGCTCCACCCGTCGTGGACGCCCAGCACGAACGCCAGGAACAGGCTGCCGTACGCGCGACTCGGCGGACCGGCGGAGCTGGTCGCGTGGGCCGACGGACAGATCGAGCGCACCGGGCCGGCGGTCCAGGTCCGCACGTGGAACCTCTCGACCATCCACCGGCTGCCCACCGCCACCGGACCTGTGTGGCTGAAGGCGATTCCACCGTTCTTCGCCGACGAGGGCGCGGTGATCGAGATGGTCGCCGCCCACGATCCGACGCTGGTGCCCGCGGTCATCGCATCAGCACCGCAAAGGCTGCTGATGAGCGACGCGCCGGGCGACAAGTGCTGGCCGATCAAGCCCGAGCACGTCGACCTCGTCGTGCCGCGCTGGGTGGCCGTGCAGAACGCGCTGGCCGGCCTGCCGCGGATCCGGCCGACGGCGGTGCCGATGCCGTCGTTCGGCCTGCCGGACACGCTCACGCACGGCGACTTCCACCCCGGCAACTGGCGCTCGGGCGGTCAGATCATCGACTGGTCCGACGCGGCCTGGGGCCACCCGGCGCTCGACGCGTGCCGGGTGCTGGAGTACAGCCCGCCAGAGCTCCAGGACCACATCCGCGAGGTGTGGAGCAGGGCGTGGCTCGCGCACCGTCCGGACAGCGACCCGCTCGGAGCGCTCGACGTCGGCCGCCGCGCGTCACACCTGCACAACGCGGTGAAGTACCAGGAGTTCCTGGACAACATCGAGTCCTCCGAGCGGATCTACCACGAGGGTGACCCGCAGGACGAGCTCAGAGCTGTTCGGGAGCTGCTTCGCTGAGGCGGCCCGTCCGGTTGGCCCAGCGCTCGAAGACCACCGTGCCGAACGGCGGGATGCTGGAGAGCAGGCCGAGCACGAGCGTGCGCGCGTCCCACTTCAGCGGTTCCTTCGCCATCAGCGTGACGAGCACGAAGCCGACGAAGATCAGGCCGTGGATCGGGCCGAAGATCTTGACGCCGATCTCGTTCTGGACCACGACGTACTTGAAGAACATCCCGAGCAGCAGGCCCGCCCAGGAGATCGCCTCGGCGAGCGCGAAGATGCGGAACCGTCCAACCACGGTGGAGAACGTCATGGCTCCCCATCATGAACCGTGACGGGGAGCACACGACGACCGGGCCTGTCCTATTCCTCCCATTTGAAGACGCGACTCGCCAGGAATCCGACTACGAGCGCGAACCCGACGAGAATCGCCGACGGCACCGCCAGAGCCTCGATTCCCTTTCCGCGCACCAGCACGTCGAGCATGCCGTCGTTCATGTGCCGCAACGGGAAGATCTTCGAGACGGTCTGCAGCCACGCCGGCGCCTGGTCCACCGGGAAGAACGTGCCGGACAGGAACGCCATCGGCAGCACGACGATGTTCGCCGCCGCCGAGGCCGCCTCCTCCGTCTTGGCGAACGCGCCGACGAGCATGCCCAGCGCGAAGAACGCGATGGTTCCCAGCAGCAGCAACGGAATCGCCAGCCACCACGACCCGGACAGCTGCAGCCCGAACAGCGGCAGCGACGCGACACCGACGAAGACCGCGCCCTGCACCAGCGCGACGCCCGCGCTGACCAGGATTCGGGACGACAGCACGGAAGTGGCGGACACGGGTGCGAGCCGGATCCGGCGCAGCACCTGCTTTCGCCGCCACGACACCAGAGTCAGCGCGGAACCGAACACCGCCGACACCGCCACACCCCACGACAGGATGCCCGGCGTCAGGTACTGGATCGGCTTCAACGAAGCATCTTCGACCTTCTCCGCCGAGAACGTGAAGGTCGGCGGCCTGCCGGTCGCCGCGAGGTTCGCCTTGTCCACGAACCCGTTGATGATGCCCACCACGGTCGCGGACTTCACCTGGTCGCTCTGCGCGAACCGGACGTCGAGCTGCTGGCCGCGGATGATCAGCGCCGCGGGCAGGTCGCCGTCCTTCACCTTCTGCACGGCGGCGGCCTCGTCGTTGTAGCGCTCCAGCTCCAGCGCACCGCTGTCCCGGAGAGCGCTGACGATCGGGCCGTCGCCGACCACCGCGATCCTGGTCTTGTCCGCGCCGACGTCGCGCAGGATCAGGCCGAAGATCACCAGGAACATCAGCGGGAACAGGAAGGTGAAGAACAGCGTCACCTTGTCCCGGATGAACCCCTTGAACATCGCCAGCGAGAGCGTCTTGAACGCGGTCATGCGCGGTACTCCCGCCCGGTCAGGTTGAGGAAGACGTCTTCGAGGGTGGCCGTGCGGACCTGGAGTCCGTCCAGCGCACCGCGTTCGGCCAACGCGGAGAGCACGGGTGCCGGGCGACGAGTGGAGATCGTCAGCGACACCTCGTCCTCGTGCGCCTCTTCGACACCGTCCAAAGCGGACGCGTCGACGACGGACAGCACGCCCTTCTGCAGCGTCACGTGGGTCGGCGCGTCGAGGCCGCGCACCAGTACCGCGGGCGGGTCCAGGGCGAGGATCCTGCCGGTGTCCATGATGGCCACGCGGTCGCAGAGGATCTCGGCCTCGTCGAGGTAGTGCGTGGTGTAGACGATGGTCTTGCCGCGTTCCTGGATCGCGCGCAGCACGTCCCAGAGGTTGCGCCTTGCTTGTGGATCCAGCGCCGCCGTCGGTTCGTCGAGGAACACGATGTCCGGGTCGTGCACCAGAGCGCACGCGATCGAGAGGCGCTGGCGCTGACCGCCGGAGAGCTTGTTCTCCTGCTCGTTCGCCTTGTCCGCGAGGCCGACCAGCTCCAGCATGTCGGCGGCGGTGCCGGGGCTCACGCCGTAGAGCGAGCCGAACGTCTGCAGCTGCTCCTTGGCGGTCAGCTTGTCGAAGAACGACGTCGCCTGCAGCTGCACGCCGATGCGCGGCAACAGTTTGGTGTTGCGCGGCCACGGGCTTTCGCCGAGCAGCGTGACCTCGCCGCTGTCGGGCTTGCGCAGGCCCTCGACGATCTCCAGGGTGGTGGTCTTCCCCGCGCCGTTCGGCCCGAGGATGCCGAAGAACTCGCCTTCGGCCACGGTGAACGAGACTCCGTCCACCGCCTTAAGGCCGCCGTAGCTCTTGCGGACGTCCCGCACCACGACCGCCGACCGTTCCTCTGTCATGGTCGGACGTTAAGTCAGCGGGGGATGCTTCGCGGTGCGGAACGACGAAAGTCGCTGTGAAGTCGAGACGTTCGTGAATCAGCCACCCGAGACGAGCAGCGGGCTCGCGGTGTAGATGTCGTTGAGCCTGCGCAGCGCCGACGCGAACTGGTCGAAGCGCGCCCGCGGGACAGCGGCGCGCACCTCGCTGATCATCTGCCACAGGTAGCGGTGCTCGGCGGTCTCCATGATCGGCAGCGGCGGGTCGTTGCGGACGTCGCAGGCGAACGCGAGCGCGACCGTGGCGGCCCGCAGGCACGCCGTCGCGAGCGTCACGCAGTCCTCGACGAGCGGGCGGTCGTCCTGGGCGCGCACGACGCCGCTGACCGCGAACCGCACGGCCTGCATCAGCGCGAGGTAGAGGCGCTGGCCGGCCTGGACGCGTTCGTGCGGCAGGTACTCGGTGCCGGGGCCGGGTGTGACGACGGTCATGCCGAGCTGGGGGCGGCGCAGCACGTGGTCGAAGAGCGCGGTCGGCGCCCAGAGCAGGGTGCGCCACGAGTCCTCGCTGATCGAGGTGCCCATGCGCGCCGCGTTCTCCAGCACGTCGAGGTACGCGATGAGGACGCTGGACAGGAACACGCCACCGCGGTCGCCGCCCACCCGCACGATGCCGAAACGGTCGTCGTGGCTCGCGTCACCGGTGCCGTAGCCGGGTTTCCACTCGATGACGTCGCTGCTCGCGAGCACGACGCGGGCGAGCCGCTGGTGCACGGGCGACGCCGAGAGCACCGTGTCGTCCAACCCCATCTGGACGAGCATGGACGCAGCGTGCTGCAAGGACTCACGTCTCTGCGGCACGAGGTCGGGGTGCAAAAGGCGGAACGGTTCCACGTCGCCCCCTCCCCTCCGTTGGTTGTACTCACAATGAACGGCGGGGAGCGGGAAGTCATCCGGATGAACCGCAGCGTTACGTCTCAGTTGGACCGTGCCAGTTCGATTGGGTCAGTTCGATTGGGCCCACGTCACGAGCTGCGCCCGAGTCGAAAGATTCAGAGCTGCTTTCACGTTGTGCACGTGGGACTCCACCGTGCGGTGCGAGATTCCGAGCTTGGCCGCGACCTGCGCGTTCGTCATCCCCTGCGCCACCAGTTCGACGACCATCCGCTGCCGGTCGCTGAGCAGCGCGTGCCGCACGATCTCGTTGTCCAGCGCGGTTTCCACGGCATGTGCGACGTCCATCGCCTCGCCCGCGCTCACCGCTCTGGTGTAGGCCGCGCGGGACAGGGCTTCCCGTGCGAGGCCGAGCACGCCGTCCATCTTCCGCCGCCACAACGGTTGCGGCGGAGCACCCCAGGCCGCCCGCATCTGGTCGCAGGCGGTGAGAAGCCGCACACCGAGCTCGTACCGTCCGCTCAGGATCGCGACCGCGGCACGCCCCTCGACCGACTCCAGCACCGCACGTGGCGTGGTCGCCGACATCCGCACGCTCTCCGCGAACCGCGCGCCCGCCGCGGCCAAATCGCCCTGTTCCAAGGCTATGCAGCCCCACGTGTGCACGGCGGCGGCCACGACGTCCGCCCGCGCGTGTGCTCTCAGCACGGGCAACGCCTGTTCGATCATCTCGCCGGCACCGTCGATCTTGCCCAGGTGGAGCAGGCACCAACCGAGGTTCTGCCGCGACACAGCGACACTCACCTCGTTGCCGTTGCGTACGCCGTGCTCGATCGATTGGCGCAACGCCGATACGGTGTTCGCCACATCGCCCATGCCGTCGTAAGCGCTCGCTAACGTCCGGTAGAGACGGCACATGATCTGGTGCTCACCGTTCGCGAGCCCCGTTTCGACTGCCTCGGCCGCGTACTTGACGGCCTCTTCGTACCGTTCCTCGTGTTCAGCCAAAAGAGACGCGTACTCCAGCGCGAGGATCCGGTAGCGCGCGTCGGCCGACGTCTGGTCCAGCACCTGCATCAGCACCGCGCCCGCCTCGGCGAAGTAGCCGCGGTCGAAGCACACTCTCAGCAGCATCGTGGCGAGCATCAGCCGCCGTTCGTCGCGCGATGCCACCAGATGGGCGAACGCGTACGCCACGTTGTCGTACTCCTGGTGCTGCGCCTTGATCTGCTCGGCCGCGAGGATCGACGACGACACCCCCGGCTCGCCCTTCTCGCAGAGCCACTCGATGATCCGTTCGGCGGTGACGTCGTACTCGTCTTGCTCTCTCAGACGTTCCTCCGCGTAGAGGCGCACCGATTCGAGCATTCGGAAGCGGCCGTCGTTCTCCCGCACCACCAACGACTTCGCCTGCAACGCGCCGAGCAGGCCGATCACCGGACCGCCCTGCACCACCTGCGCGATCTCCAGCCCGAACCCGCCCGGCAGCAGCGCGAGCCTGCGGAACAGCGCTTTCTCGTGCGCGGTCAGCAGGTCGTGGCTCCACGCGATGGCCGCTCTGAGGCTCTGGTGCCGGCTCTGCTCGTCCGCGTCACTCAGCAGGTCGAGGCGCTGGTCGAGGTGGCCGGCGAGGTCGGCGAGCGGCACGGACCTGGAGAGCTTCGCCGCGAGCTCCACCGCGAGCGGCACGCCGTCCAGTCTGGCGCAGATGGCCGTGATCGCGTCCTGGTCGCCTTCTTCTCCCGCGCGTTCGGTGAAGAGTTCCGCGGCGTCCTCGTCCATGCCGTGCACCGGGTAGACGGCTTCGCCGATGGCTCGCAGCGCCTCCCTGCTGGTGGCGAGGATCTGCACACTTGGACAGCGCTGCAGCAGCGCGTCCACGACATCGCAGCACTCTTCGACGAGGTGCTCGCAGTTGTCGACGAGCAGCAGAATCCGGCGGTTCTGCAGTTCCTGGAGCAGCGTCGTTCTCAGTGCGACACCCGCGTGCTGGTACACCCCAACGGCTTCCGCGAACGCCTGCACGACCTGCTCGGGGCGGCTCAGCTTGCCCAGCTCGACCGTGCGCACCTCGGTGCGCCTGGTTCTTCTCGCGAGCTCGACCGCCAGCCGCGTCTTGCCGACCCCGGCCGATCCCGTGAGCGTGAGCATCCTGTGCTTGCGCAGCAACGAAAGCAGCTCCGCGAGCTCCTGTTCCCTGCCGACGAACGCGTCGGCGTAACCGGGCAGCTCGGCGACCACAGTGGACGTACCGGCGGACCGCTGACGATAGGCACGCTGACGGCACGCGTTCGAGCAGTACCGCGCCCGCGACGGCAGGGGCGCGAATTCCGTGCCACAGCTCGCGCAGGTGCCCATTGCACGAGCCTACGACCGTTTCAGCGTCTCAATTGGAAAGTGTGTGAAGGTCGACCTCGAGAGTGGTGCCGTTCAGGAGCTCCGCGAGCTCGATGCGGTCTTTGGCCTTGTTGAGCCACCCACTCCTGATCCGCCCCACCACCTGCGTCTTCGTGGTGTCCGCGGCCTCGGCCTTGATCACGACGTCCCTGCCGTTCTCCAGGTGGATGACCGCTTTCTTGAACTTCGGCGCGTGTGGCACGAACTCGCCAGTTCCCGGCACCGCGGGATACATCCCGAGCGCGCTGAACACGTACCAGGCGGACATCGTGCCGAGGTCGTCGTTGCCCGTGACACCGGCGGGCCCGTTGACGAACAACGTCTGCGCGGCCCTGACGACCACACTTGTCTTCTCGGGCTTGCCGATCAGCGCGTAAATCCACGGGGCGTGCAGGTCGGGTTCGTTGTTCGGGTTGTACCTGAACTGGTTGTAGTAGTCGTACGGCCCGACCACCCACTTCTCCCGGACCGTTCGTTTCGGGTCGATGAGCAGATCCTGGTACGCGAAGAAGTCGTCGAGCCGGGCTTCCGCGGCCGCTTTGCCACCCAGCGCGGTGATGAGCCAGCCGACGTCGTGCTGGGTCAGCCACTGGTACTGCCAGGCCGTCCCCTCGTGGAACCCGTCGGGCCCCTGCGGCGTGAACGGCGTGAGCCAGCTGCCGTTCTGCATCTTCGGCCGAGGGAACCCGGTGAAACCCCTGTCCGTGACGCTGTTGTCCCAGAGCGCCCTGTGGTTCTGCCCGCGCTTCTTCAGGCGCTCGGCGTCCTCTTTGTGGTTCAGTGCCTCGGCCATGATCGCGAGCGTGGCGTCGGCCAGCGAGTACTCGAGAGTCGCCGACGCGCCGTGGTGCGGGTCGGTGTCCTGCCCCTTCTTGGGAAAGTTCTTGTCGTACTGCACGAAGCCGTTCGTGAGGTAGCTCGGGTTGCCGGACCGGCCCTGGAAACGCGAGCTCTGCGGCGGAATGCCGTCGACGTTCTGCAGCAGCGCTTGGTACGCCTGCTCTTCCAGACCCTTGAGGTGCCCGAACCGCCACAGGTCGACCAGGAACGGCGTGACCGGATCACCGGTCATGCAGTTGGTCTCCTGGTTGGCGTAGGCCCAGCGCGGCAGCCAGCCCCCTTGCTCGTGGATCTTGAGGATGCTCTGCGCGATGTCCTTGGAACGTTGGGTCCTGAGCAGCGCGAGGAGCTGGTTGTGGGCCCGGTACGTGTCCCACAGCGAGTAGAACTCGTAGTAGGTCCAGTTGTTCGCTTGGTGGATCTGGTTGTCGAAGCCGCGGTACCTGCCGTCGTGGTCGCTGCCCGTCAACGGCTGCAGCAGCACGTGGTAGAGCGCGGTGTAGAAGACCGCCCGCTCGTCCCAGTCCTCGGTTTCGATCTCGATGCAGCCGAGCTCTTTCCGCCACGCTTCCTGGGCTTCGTTGCGGATGTCGTCGAAGGACTTGTTCTGCGTTTCCTGGGTCAGGTTGTTCGTGGCGCCTTGTTGGTCCACTTGGGACAGTGCGGTGTACGCGGTTATTGGACCTGGTTCGAACGTCACCCACGCGCCTCTGAGCCCGGCGCCGCCCGCGGATTCCCTTTGGTTCGGCCTGTTTCCTGACGGCCCCCAGGTGCCGAACTCCCGGAAAGGCCGGTCGAACCGGGTGGTGAAGTAGGTGATGTACGGCCTGCCACCGCAGAACGCCTGCGTCTCCACGGTTCCGCTGATCGTCCGGTCGTCGAGGATGCGGACACTGCTGGCGCTGACCGGCTCGTGGTCGTTGGCTTGGCCGACGTTGACGAGCAGCGTGCCCCTGGCCCCGCTCGGGAACGTGTACCGCTCGACGCCGGCACGCGTGGTCGCGGTGCACTCGACGGTGATGTCGCGATCGAGCCGGACCTTGTAGTAGCCGGGCTTGCCGATCTCGCCGTCGTGCGTGTACTTCGTGGCGTACCGCTTGTGGTCGAACGTGGTCGGCAGCGGGCCCGTGATGGGCAGGATCGGTACTAGACCGCCCTGTTCCCAGCACCCTGCGCCGGACAGGAAGAAGTGGCCGAACCCGCGGATCATCGGGTCGTCGTAGCGGTAGCCCGCGTAGTGCGCACCCATGGGACTGGAGTGGGCTTTGCCGAAGGGCATGGACGCGCCGGGGAACGTGTTGCCCTCGTCCTTTGTGCCGATGAACGTGTTTACCGACTCAATGGGATCCAGTGCGTCCACACGCTCCACCCTAGTTGGGAATCTGGACGTTGTCGGGGTGGCGGAGTGGTCCGGTTGGGTGGTTGCTGGGGGCAGTTCGGTCCGGGTGCGGGTCGGTTTGGGGTGGCTGGTGACGGTTCCAGCGGGGTTGGTCGCGTTTGGTGGTTGGGTTGCGTTCCAGCGTGGGCACGTGGGTTGGGACGAGCTTTGGTTTCGTCATCGCCGCTTCGCGACGATTGCGATTGGGGCTTGACTTCGGGTCCCTTGCGAGGCGCTTTGTCGGGCGGAAAAGGTCGGAT
>NZ_JBFAYI010000066.1:0-15743 GCF_040681245.1 Lentzea sp. NPDC051838 | reverse complement strand
CCTTTTCCGCCCGAACAAGCGCCTCGCAAGGGACCCGAAGTCAAGCCCCAATCGCAATCGTCGCGAAGCGGCGATGACGAAACCAAAGCCCGTCCCAACCCACGCGCCCACGCTGGAACCGCAGCCCAACCACAAAACGCGACCAACCCCGCTGGAACCGGCGCCCACCCACCAAACAGCACCACCGCAGAGCGCGTCAGCGCCCCTCAGGAAGCTCACGGCCCTTCCTGCGACTTCGAATACAACGTCCCATCCCGAAAACAAAGCCGGTAGTACAGCTCAGCGTTGTGCGAAGTCCGATACCGAGAACACCCGTCCACCCCGAGCTGCCCAACCCCGTACGTCCCCACGACCTCGTCCTCCGCCGTAACCCCAACCCGCAACGAGTCGAAGTAAGGCGCATTCATCTGGGTGGGGTTCAGCAAAGCGAACAGCAGCAACACCAGCATCCCCAACGAGATCGGCACCAACGCCAGCAACCCGAGACACCCACCCCCGACCACCCGCGGCACAGTCAGAATCTCGGCAGCAGGCGGCTCAGGCACTTCCCGAACCTCAGCAGCAGCCAAAGCAGACGGATGCAACGGCACATCAGCGGCAACCCGGAACCCACCCTCGACAGGCGGCCCCGCGCTGAACGACCCCCCGAGCAACCCGACTCGCTCTTCCAGCCCGATCAACCCACGCCGCGCACCCTTGCCAGGCAAAGCGGCAGACGGACCGTTCACCACCTGGATCCGCACCCGCCCACCCTGAACGGCCACGTGCACGCGGACCCGCGAACCAGGCGCGTGCTTCGAAGCATTGGTCAGCGACTCCCGAACCAACCGGTGCACCGCCCGCCGCGTCCGGGGATCGGCACCGTGCAGGTCGTCACCGGACCAGTCGAGCGCGGCCACTCCGGAACACAAAACCAAGAGATCCGACCGGGTTCCGGTGTCCTCGTCGAGCGACTCGGGCTCGGGATTGGTCCGCAGCACGCCGAGGATCTCGCGCAGCTCGGCCATCGCCAACGAAGAAGTCGTGCGGATCAGCTCGGCCTGCTCGTGCAACGAAGGGGAGCGAGACGCGGTCGCCAGTTCCAGCGCGCCGGCGTGGATGGAGATCAGGCTGAGGCGGTGTCCGAGCATGTCGTGCATCTCGCCGGCGATGTGCGCGCGTTCCTCGGAGCGGGCCGAGGCGGCGGTCAGGGCTCGGGCGCGTTCCAGGTACTCGTTGCGTTCCTGCAGCAGCCGGACCATCGGCCGACGGCGGCCGAGCAGCATGCCGGAGACGGCCGGGAAGATCACGAAGAACACCGAGGCGATGAGGCCGCCGAGCAGGCTTTCCCACAGTGGCTGGCTCTCGTGGATCTGCAGGAGGCTGAACGCGGTCTGCAGCACCGATGCCACGCCCAGCAGTGCCCACAACCGGCCTAGTCGCGGGATGCGTCGGGACGCGGAGAACACCACGAACGCGGTAGTGGCCATCGCCCAGAGGTTGTTCACGGCGAAGAGGGGTGCGGTGAGCAGCAACGCCCACGATGGCCGGCGCGGTGCCAGCCACACGAGCCCCGCGATCCACACGGCGGTCGCCACGGTCAGCGCCTTGTGCGGGACGGGCGCCAGGGGAGCGATCAACGGCACCAGGCCGACCAGGAAGGCGACGACCGGCCAGACGAACCTCATCGGGCCAGCTCCTTCTTGGCGACGAGCACGCTCTGCTTGTCGAAGCACAGCTCGAAGTCGCCGAACGACGAGTCGCGCTCGTGGTAGCGGTAGCAGCCGGCGTTGTCGGACGGCACGCCGAAGCCGAACGTCTCGGTGACCTCCTCCTCGTGCGTGATCGACACCTGGAACGCGTCGAACTCCTGCCGGCTCATCTCGGGACGGCTGAAGATCGCGACGATCAGCAGCACGAACGCCGTGCCGAGCGCGGGGACGACGGACAACGTGGCGAGGCAGCCGCTGCCGACCACGCGTGGCACGGTCAGGATCTCGGCGGTGATCGGCGGCGGCGCCTCGGCCACGGCTCCCTCCGCGCGCGTCTCCTCCTGCGCCACCGGGTGCAACGGCAGGTCGGCCAGCACCCGGAACCCGCCCGCGAACAGTCCAGCGTTGAACGACCCGCCGATCAGCCCGACCCGTTCCTCGAGCCCGATGAGGCCGCGCCGGGTCCCGCCACCTCGTGGTTCGCTGCTCGGACCGTTGACGACCTCGACGTGCACCCGTTCGGCGACGAGCACTGTCACGCGCGTCAAAGCAGACGGCGCGTGCTTGTGCACGTTCGTGAGTGCCTCCCTCACGACCCGATGGACAGCACGCCGCAGCCGTGCGTCGGCATCGGCCAGATCGTCGCCGGTCCAGTTCAGCTGAACAGCCACACCCGCAGCAGCAGACGCAGCCACGAGACGTTCGACGTCGAGACGCGTACCGGCGTCCTCGTCGGCCTCGATGGTGCCGAGCACGCCGAGGATCTCGCGGAGCTCGTCCATCGCGACCGCGGACGTCTTGCGGATCAGCTCGACCTGTTCGCGCAGCTCAGGAGCCTCAACCGCAGCCGACTGCTCCAACGCGGACGCGTGCGCGGTCAGCTGCCGCAACCGGTGGCTGAGCATGTCGTGCATCTCGCTGGCGATGTGCGCGCGCGTGTCGGACCGCGCGGTACTGGCGGTCAACTCGCGTGCGCGTTCCAGGTAGTCGTTGCGCTCGATCAGCACCTGCGTCAACGGCTTGCGCCGCCCCACCAGCCCGCCGGCCACGGCGGGGAAGATCAGCAGGAACACCACGGTGAACAGCGTTCCGAGCAGGTACTCGACCGGGCCGTCTCCCGAGCGCCACGCGTGCAGCCAGCCGAACGCCGCCTGCAGCACGGCGGTCGCCCCGATCAACGCCCACAGCTGTCCCTGGGTGCGAACGGACCGTGCCGCGCGGAACACCACCAGCGACGTCGGGGCGATCGCTAGCAGGTTGTTGACCGCGTTGAGCGGCGCAGTGAGCAGGATCGCCCACCGCGGCCAGCGCGCGCTGATCGGCACCAGCGCGGCGGCCCACACCGCGGACGCCACGACCAGCCACCAGTGGATCGGCCGGCCGAGCGGCGCCATCAGCGTGACCAGCGCCAACAGGAGGGCGCCTACCGCCCACAGTCCATCGCGGACGGTGACTTTCACGCCGATCATCATGGTCGACGCCGCCTGAGAGTCCACAGCGCCAGGTGGCTCGATCGGGTGGCCAGGTGGCCATACTCGGTTGAGTGAGTTTGCATGACCGTGCATAATCATGCGCATGACAGTGAGGATCGCGGTCGCGGGCGCCAGCGGGTACGCGGGTGGCGAGCTGCTCCGCCTGCTACTGGCTCATCCGGACGTCGAGATCGGCGCGCTCACGGCGAACAGCAGCGCCGGCGACCTGTTGCTGAAGCACCAGCCGCACCTCCTGCCGCTCGCGGACCGACAGCTACAAGACACCACAGTCGAGACCCTCAAGGGGCACGACGTGGTGTTCCTCGCACTGCCCCACGGTCACTCAGCCGAGCTCGCCGGGCAACTCGGCGACGACGCCGTGGTGATCGACTGCGGCGCGGACCACCGTCTGACCAGCGCCGACGACTGGACCCGGTGGTACGGCGGTGAGCACGCGGGCTCCTGGCCGTACGGGCTGCCGGAGCTTCCCGGCCAGCGGGACAAGCTCGTCAACGCCCGTCGCGTCGCCGTCCCCGGCTGCTACCCGACGGTCTCGTCGCTGGCCCTCGCACCCGCGGTCGACCTCATCGAGGACGAGGTCGTCATCGTCGCCGTGTCGGGCACGTCCGGCGCGGGCAAGTCGCTCAAGCCGAACCTGCTGGGCTCGGAGGTCATGGGCTCGGCCAGTGCATACGGCGTCGGTGGCGCGCACCGCCACACGCCCGAGATCACCCAGAACCTGAGTGCCGCCGCGGGCCGTCCGATCAAGGTCAGCTTCACGCCCGTGCTCGCGCCGATGTCCCGGGGCATCCTCGCGACTTGCACCGCGCAACTCAAGGAAGGCGCAAACGTTCGCGAGGCCTACGAGAAGGCGTACGCGAACGAGCCGTTCGTGCACCTTCTCCCTGAAGGACTCTGGCCGACGACGAACGCCGTTCTCGGTTCGAACGCCGTCCAGATGCAAGTCACGGTCGACGAGGACCTGAACCGGCTCGTGGTCGTGGCCGCCGTCGACAACCTGGCCAAGGGCACCGCGGGTGCCGCCGTCCAGTGCATGAACCTCGCTCTCGGCCTGCCGGAAACGACCGGCCTCTCGACCGTTGGAGTCGCTCCGTGAACCGCAACAAGGGCGTCACCGGACCCCAGGGCTTCCGGGCCGCCGGGATCGCCGCCGGGATCAAAGAGTCCGGCGCGCTGGATCTCACGCTCGTCGTGAACGACGGGCCGTCCGACGCCGCCGCAGGTGTCTTCACCACGAACAAGGTGAAGGCCGCGCCGGTGTTGTGGTCGCAGCAGGTGATCCAGTCCCGACGCCTCACCGCGGTCGTGCTCAACTCCGGCGGCGCCAACGCGTGCACCGGTCCCGAGGGCTTCCAGGACACGCACGCCACCGCCGAGAAGGTCGCCGAGGTGCTCGGCACCGGCGCGGTCGACGTCGCGGTGTGCTCCACCGGCCTGATCGGCGAGCGCCTGCCGATGGACAAGATCCTGACCGGGGTCGAGAACGTGGCGAAGGAGCTGGACTCGTCGGTCGAGGCCGGTCTCAACGCCGCCACCGGCGTGATGACCACGGACAGCCGCCCCAAGCAGTCGTGGCAGGCCTCCGAGCAGGGCTGGTCGGTCGGCGGGTTCGTGAAGGGCGCGGGCATGCTCGCCCCGAACCTGGCCACGATGTTGTCGGTGATCACCACCGACGCCAAGATCTCCGGCGACCAGCTGGACAAGGCGCTGCGGCTCGCCACTTCCCGCACGTTCGACCGGCTCGACGTCGACGGCGGCACGTCCACGAATGACACCGTGCTGGTTTTGGCTTCCGGTGCTTCGGGTGTCGAGCCTTCGTTCGAGGACTTCACCGCGTTGCTGACCGAGGTCGCGGGTGACCTGGTCAAGCAGCTGCAGGGCGACGCCGAGGGTGTGACGAAGGAAATCAGCATCACCGTCAAGCAGGCCGCCACCGAGGCCGAGGCCGTCCACATCGGACGGACCGTCGCCGAGGACAACCTGGTGAAGACCGCGTTGTTCGGCAGCGACCCGAACTGGGGCCGCATCGCGATGGCGCTCGGCCGCGCCGACGCCCAGATCGACCCGGACAAGCTGCAGATCCTGATCAACGGTGTGTCGTTGTACCGCAACGGAACCAGGGACCGCGACCGATCCGAGGCAGACCTGAGCGGCCGCGACATCGAGATCGTCATCGACCTCAACTGGGGTGACGCCGAAGCCACGGTCCTGACCACCGACCTGTCGCACGCCTACGTCGAAGAGAACAGCGCTTACTCCTCATGAACGCACAAGAGAAGGCGGCGGTCCTCGTCGAAACGCTGCCGTGGTTGCAGCGTTTCCGCGGCGCGATCGTGGTCGTCAAGTACGGCGGCAACGCCATGGTCGACGACGAGCTGAAGAAGGCGTTCGCCGAGGACATGGTGTTCCTGCGGCTGTGCGGCCTGCGCCCGGTCGTCGTGCACGGCGGCGGTCCGCAGATCAAGTCGATGCTGGACAAGCTCGGCATCCACAGCGAGTTCCGCGGCGGCCTGCGCGTCACGACTCCTGAGGCGATGGACGTCGTGCGGATGGTTCTCGTCGGCCAGGTCGGACGTGAGCTCGTCGGCCTGATCAACCAGCACGGTCCTTACGCCGTGGGCATTTCCGGCGAGGACGCGCACCTGTTCACGGCCACTCGTCGTGGCGCGATCGTCGACGGCGAAGAGGTCGACATCGGCCTGGTCGGCGACATCACCGAGGTCAACCCGGACTCGGTGCTCGACATCGTGCGTGCGGGCCGGATTCCGGTCGTGTCGTCGGTGGCGCCGGACGTGAACGGCGTGCCGCACAACGTGAACGCGGACACGGCGGCGGGTGCGCTGGCGGTGGCGTTGGGCGCGGAGAAGCTCGTCGTGCTGACCGACGTCGAGGGCCTGTACTCGAACTGGCCGGACAAGTCCTCGCTGCTGCACCAGATCCGCGCCTCCGAGCTGGAGAAGATCCTGCCGGACCTGGACAGCGGCATGATCCCGAAGATGGAGGCGTGTCTGCGCGCCGTCCGAGGAGGGGTACCGCAGGCGCACGTGATCGACGGCAGGCTCGCCCACAGCGTCCTGCTCGAAGTGTTCACCACTGAAGGTGTCGGAACGATGGTCTTGGGGGACAAGTGACCTCGCGGTGGCAACAGTCCATGATGGACAACTACGGCACACCTCAGCTGGCTCTGGAACGAGGTGAGGGCGCGTACGTCTGGGACACCGACGGCAAGCGCTACCTCGACCTGCTGACGGGCATCGCGGTCAACGCCCTCGGCCACGCGCACCCGAAGATCGTCGAGGCGGTGACCGCCCAGATCTCCAAGCTCGGCCACACGTCGAACCTGTACGTGAACGAGCCCGCGCTGCAGTTGGCGGAGCGGCTGCTGGACCTGAGTGGTGTGCAGGGCAAGGTCTTCTTCTGCAACTCCGGCGCCGAGGCCAACGAAGCCGCGCTGAAGATGTCGCGCCGCACCGGCCGCACCAAGATCGTCGCGTGCACCGGAGGCTTCCACGGCCGGACGATGGGCGCGTTGTCGCTCACCGGTCAGCCCGGCAAGAAGACGCCGTTCGAACCGCTGGTACCTGGCGTCGAGCACATCCCGTTCGGTGACGTGGCTGCTCTCGAAGCTGCCATCGACGACGACACGGCGGCGTTCATCGTCGAGCCGATCCAGGGCGAGCAGGGCGTTGTGATGCCGCCCGAGGGCTATCTCCAGGAAGCCCGCCGGATCACGTCCGAGCACGGCGCGTTGCTGATCCTGGACGAGGTGCAGACCGGCATCGGCCGCCTCGGCACGTGGTTCGCGTTCCAGCAGGCCGGGATCGTGCCGGACGTGATGACGCTGGCCAAGGGCATCGGCGGCGGGCTGCCGCTGGGTGCCACGATCGGCTTCGGCGCGGCGGCGGACCTGTTCCAGCCGGGCCACCACGGCACCACGTTCGGCGGCAACCCCGTGTGCTGCGCGGCTGCCCTCGCGGTGCTCGACACGATCGCCTCGGAAGGCCTGCTGGAGCACGCCTCGTCCGTGGGCAAGGAGATCGCGGCCGGGGTGGAGGCGTTGCACCACCCGGCGATCTCGGGAGTGAGGGGAGCCGGGCTGCTGCTCGGCATCACGTTGCGCGAGGCGGTCTCGGCGAAGGCCGCGGCGGTCGCGCAGCAGGCCGGTTACCTGATCAACCCCATCCAGCCCGACGTCATCCGCCTGGCGCCGCCGCTGGTGCTGGACGAGTCCGACGCGCTGTCGTTCGTGGCCGCGCTCCCGACGTTCTTTGAGGAGCAGGCGTGAGCCCCAGGCACTTCCTCCGCGACGACGACCTCACCACCGAGGAGCAGGCGGCCGTTCTCGACCTCGCGGACGCGTACAAGGCGGACCGGTTCACCGCGAAGCCGTTGGCGGGCCCCAAGTCCGTCGCGGTGATCTTCGAGAAGAACTCGACGCGCACCCGGCTCTCGTTCGAGGTCGGCATCGCGCAGCTCGGCGGCAACCCGGTGATCATCGACGGCCGGTCGATGCAGCTGGGCCGCGAGGAGACGATCGAGGACACCTCGCGGATCCTGTCCGGGTACGTCGACGCGGTGGTGTGGCGGACGTTCGCCCAGGCACGCATCGACGCGATGGCCAGCGTTTCGCGCATTCCCGTGGTCAACGCGCTGACCGACGAGTTCCACCCGTGCCAGGTTCTCGCGGACCTGCAGACGATTCGTCGTCGTCACGGGAAACTCGCGGGCCTCACGCTGACGTACCTGGGCGACGGCGCCAACAACATGTCGCACTCGCTGCTGCTCGGTGGTGCCACGGCGGGTATGCACGTCCGCATCGGCGCGCCCGCGGGCTTCGTGCCGAACCCGCAGTTCCTGGAGGACGCCAAGAAGCGCGCCGCCGAGACCGGTGGTTCGGTGGCGTTGATCAGCGATCCGCTCGCCTCCGTCGACGGTTCGGACGTGCTGGTCACCGACACGTGGACGTCGATGGGCCAGGAGAACGACGGCAAGGACCGCGTCGGTCCGTTCCGCCCGTACCAGGTGAACGCTTCATTGCTGGCGGCCACCGGAAAGCCGGACTCGACCGTGCTGCACTGCCTGCCCGCGCACCGCGGCTGGGAGATCACCGACGACGTGCTCGACGGCCCGCAGTCGCTGGTGTGGCAGGAGGCCGAGAACCGCCTGCACGCCCAGAAGGCGCTGCTCGTGTGGTTGCTGGAGCAGTCGTCATGACCCGCACCGCGCGCCAGGGCCGGATCGTCGAGATGGTCAGCCAGCTCGTCATCCGCAGCCAGTCCGAGCTCGCCAAGCTCCTCGCCGCGGAAGGCATCGACGTCACTCAGGCCACGTTGTCGCGCGACCTGGACGAGCTCGGCGCGGTGAAGCTGCGCGGTCCCGACGGCGGTGCGCCGATCTACGTGATCCCGGAGGACGGCAGCCCGGTTCGCGGCGTTCAGGGCGGCACTACTCGGCTGGCCCGAGTGTTGGGCGAGCTGCTGGTGTCGACCGACTCGTCGGCGAACCTGGCCGTGCTGCGGACTCCGCCCGGTGCCGCGCAGTTCCTGGCCTCGGCCCTGGACCGCGCGGCGCTGCACGAGGTCGTCGGCACGATCGCCGGCGACGACACGATCCTCGTCGTGGCCCGCGAACCCATGACCGGTGCCGAGCTGGCCGAGCGGATCGCGGCGTTGTCCTCGGGCAACGGCGATGAATGACCCCGTGCACGCCGTCCTGACGTTCGACGACGGCGTGCCGGTGGCGGTGGACGGCGAGACGGTGTCGGTGGCCGAGGCCGTCCGCGAGCTCAACTTCCGCGCGGGCGTGGTCAGGTCCTCACTGGGCTCGGTCGCGGTCCGCGTCGCGCGGATGGCTTTGCCGTCGGGGTCCGGCGAGGTCGACGTCGCGCTGTACGAGGGGCGCGTGGTCGGGCTCGTCGCCCGTTCGGAAGAATCGCTCTACGACTTCGCTAGCTGAGAGTTGCGTGCAATGAGTTCTTTGTGGGGTGGCCGGTTCGAGTCGGGACCGGCCGAGGCGATGGCCCGCCTGTCGCTGTCGACGCACTTCGACTGGCGTCTGGCGCCGTACGACATCGCCGGCTCGCGCGCGCACGCCCGTGTGCTGCACGCGGCGGGCCTGCTGTCCGACGAAGAGCTGGCCGGCATGCAGAAGGCGCTCGACGAGCTGCTCGCCGACGTCGAGTCCGGTGAGTTCACGCCCGTGCTGGAGGACGAGGACGTCCACACGGCGCTGGAGCGGGGCCTGATCGACCGCGCCGGTGTCGAGCTGGGCGGCAAGCTCCGCGCGGGCCGGTCTCGCAACGACCAGGTCGCCACGCTGTTCCGGATGTGGCTCCGTGACGCCGCTCGGCGGGTGGCTTCTGGCGTGCTGGACGTCGTGGACGCGCTGGCTCAGCAGTCCGAGACGCACTTCGGCGCCGTGATGCCGGGTCGCACGCACCTGCAGTCCGCGCAGCCTGTGTTGTTGTCGCACCACCTGCTGGCCCACGCGCACTCGTTGCTGCGCGACGTCGACCGCCTGCACGACTGGGACAAGCGCGCCGCGTTCTCCCCGTACGGCTCGGGCGCGCTGGCCGGTTCGTCGCTGGGGCTGGACCCGGCGAAGGTGGCCGCGGACCTCGGCTTCTACGCGCCGGTCGAGAACTCCATCGACGGCACCGCGTCGCGCGACTTCGCGGCCGAGATCGCGTTCGTGCTGGCGATGATCAGCGTGAACCTCTCGCGCGTCGCCGAAGAGGTCATCATCTGGACGACCGCCGAGTTCCGGTTCGCCGTCCTGGACGACGCGTGGTCGACCGGCAGCTCGATCATGCCGCAGAAGAAGAACCCGGACGTCGCGGAGCTCGCGCGCGGCAAGTCCGGTCGGCTGATCGGCAACCTGGCGGGTCTGCTGGCGACGTTGAAGGCCCAGCCGCTGGCCTATAACCGCGACCTGCAGGAGGACAAGGAGCCGTTGTTCGACTCGGTCGAGCAGCTGGAGCTCCTGCTGCCGGCGTTCGCGGGCATGGTGGCGACTCTTCGGTTCGACGTGGATCGCATGGCCTCGCTGGCCCCTGCCGGTTTCACGCTCGCCACGGACATCGCGGAATGGCTTGTGCGCCAAGGGGTTCCGTTCCGCGTGGCGCACGAGGCCGCTGGTGCCTGCGTCCGTGCCGCCGAATCGCGCGGCGTGGGTCTGGAGGACCTGACCGACGCCGAGTTCCTCGCCATATCACCGGCTTTGACGCCGGAGGTGCGCTCGGTGCTGACCGTCGAGGGCTCGATCGCTTCTCGCAACGCTCACGGCGGCACGGCTCCTTCACGCGTCCGCGAGCAGCTGGACGCGTTGGTGGCCAAGGCATCGGCGGCACGTGACTTCTAGGCTGCTGACCAGGGAGGAGCTGGCCATCGACCCGGTCGATGCGTCCCGGCTCCTCCTGGGTTCCTTCCTGGAAGCGGGCGACGTGCGCGTCCGCATCGTCGAGGTCGAGGCCTACCGGGGCGGCGACGACCCGGCCTCTCATTGCTACCGCGGCAAAACCCCGCGCAACGAGGTCATGTTCGGCCCGGCGGGGTTCCTGTACGTCTACTTCGTCTACGGCATGCACTTCTGCGCCAACGTCGTGACGCTGACCGACGGCGTTCCCGGCGCGGTCCTGTTGCGCGCAGGCGAAGTCGTCTCCGGTGAGGACGTCGCGTTCTCCCGCCGCCCGGCCTCGCGTTCGGTGGCCGAACTGGCCAAGGGACCCGCGCGGCTGTGCAAGGTTCTCGGCCTCGATCGCTCGCAGAACGGCGTCGACCTGACCTCCGCAGACTCCCCTGTGCGGTTGTACGCGGGCGATTCCGCCGAGAAGGTGTTCTCAGGGCCGCGTGTCGGTGTCGCGGTGGCGATGGACGTGCCGTGGCGGTTCTGGATCGACTCCCCGGCTGTGTCGACCTACAAACGTGGCGGGAAGCGGCGTACTAACGTGTGACCCCTAGATCTTGGGGGATCACATGCAGGACAGCTTTGCCGCCGTCGCGCGCGAGCTCATCACCACCGTCGAACCGGGCTTCGACTTCCTCACGCTGCGCGCGTCGTGCAGCGGTGGCGGGTACAGCCTCCGGCTCACGTCCGGACCGTCCGAACAGGACGTGATCGTGTGGGGGCAGCTGACTTCATTGAGCGCTGTGGGTGAGGAGCGGCCGGTCGTCTTCGAGATGCGGATCGAGCCGGACGGCACGTTCGAGGCCTACGTCACCAGCGACATCGTCCAGCGCACCGGCTACCTCCCGCCGACCTACACCGTCGTGCTGGAACCGCGGTTCCGTCCTGATGCGCACAACGCCTCGTCGTTGGCCGAGGTCGAGGCCGTGATCGGTGCGTCTCTGCCCGCGGACGTGCACGAGCTGTACGCGAGCGGTGTGGAGGAGATCGGCGACGCCAGGCTGCGGCCGGTCGACGACATCCTCGATCTGTGGCGCACTCTCAACGACATCCAGCACTCTCCGGACGACTGGTACCGGCCCGTGCAGTACGTCGGACCTCCCGGCGCGGTGCGGATGGTCCAGTTCGACCTGAAGTGGGTGCCGATCGCGTGCAACGACTGGGGCGACTACCTGTGCGTCGACCTCGCACCCGGTCCAGGCGGCAAGGTCGGCCAGCTCATCCAGGTGGCGGGCGAGGTGCCGCTGATGCACCTGGCCGACTCGCTGACGGACTGGCTGCGTTCCCCGGAAGTCCCCGACTACCAAGACCTCGAAGCCCACTTCGACGTCGACGACCGCGTGGCGACACTGCCGGACACCCTCCAGGTGCTCACCCTCCGCAAGCCGGGCGACCTCGACTTCGGCCTGCTCGCCCGCCTGACCTCGTTGCGCGAACTGACGATCGTGGACGGCACCTCCGTGCGGCTCGGCGCTCTGGCGCACCTGCCGTTGGAACGCCTGGAAATCACGGGCACCGAGATCGAGCTGCCGGCGTGCGAAACGCTCACTTCTCTTGTGGTGACAGGCGGACGTGTCGAGCTGCCCTCGCTGCCCAACCTCCGCGTGCTCGACGTGGCACGCACGGAAGTGGACGTGGAGTCGTTGCCGCAGGTGGACTACCTCTCGCTGAACTCCGAGCAGTGGCAACGCTGTGCGCAGACGCCGGCCGCCGCCACGCTCGCCGGCGAGTCCTCACTGGAACGCGCTCTCGACTGGGCGCGGGAGAGGGGCGCCGGCCTGACCGGCGAGGTGATCAGGGGGACAGCCGCTTCATAGCCGCCACGAACTCGGCTTCCAGCGCGGGATCCACCTCGAACACCAGCGACACCGTCATGTCGAGCGGCTCGCCAGCGGCCAGCCGCTCGACCAGCGTGTCCGCGATCGCGCTCAACCCCTGCGCCACGTCGTGCATCGCCCGCAGCTGCTGATCAGCGAACCGCGCCTGGACGTGCGCGGCCGCGCGGGCGTGCTCGTCGGCGTAGCTGGTGGCGTGGATGTCGCGCGCCCACTCCAGGATCTCGTCGAACGTCCGCACGAACAGCTCTCCGAGGTGCACGATCCGGTCTGGATCACCGGGCTGCCCGGACGCGCCGAACGCGGCCTCCTGGGTCTCCGGCGTGAACACCGCGTCCACCGCCACCTTGATGATCTCGTTCAGCAGCACGCTGCGGTCGCGGATGAGCTCGAAACCGTTGCCGTGCTCGACGTTCCCGTTGCGCGGCGCGTACCGCAGGAAGTGCTCGCGGTACTTGCTCTCCAGCTTCTTCAAGCCCTGCAGCACGACGCCGACGTAGAGCAGGTACTCCCAGCCGTGCGGCTTCTCCAGCACCAGCGCCGCGACCGACTGGGCCGTGATCGGCGTCGAGGCGGTGAACTCCGCGCGGTGCTGCGCCAGCTTCTCGACCACCGCGTTGGCGATCACCTCGGGCGGGTGCACGCGCAGGTCCAGGAACCCGGTCGTGGACAGCAGACCCGGCACCTCGGTGTCGTCGAGCTTGATCGGCAGCACGTACTCGTTCTGCTGCGCCAACGCCCTCGCCTGCGCGGTCTGCCGTTCGAGTCGCGCCCACGAAGCCTCGACGTAGTGCTGTGAGGCGAACATCAGCACGTAGCGGACCTTGTGCGTCAACGTTTCGGCGATGTGCTCCAGCAGGTTCAGGCCCCACCGCGCTACGACCTGGTCCTCGTCGTAGTAGACCTTGACGTTCTGCTGCTTCAGGAGTTCCACGATCGGGAGCACCCGATCGCGGTCCTCCTCGGCGAACGACGGGGCGACGTCGAACTCGTACTCGGCCACGCCGCCATTCTCTTAGGGCCGAACGGTCCGGCGGTACCAGGCTCGCCGATGTCCGACCGGCAGCGCGAGACGTGTGATCAGGTTGGTCAGCAACGTGCCGATGACCAGCCACAACACCGCGGCGAGGCCCTCGTTGAACAGCACCGCGACCTTGGGGCTGTCCGGCGTGAACAGGCCGTCCAGCCCGAGGGTGATCCCGCTCGCCCAGCCCGCGACGAACTGGAAGAACCCGTTGCCGGCGTTCGCCTCGGCAACCACCAGGAAGATGTGCACGAACAGGACGATGGCGAACGCCCAACACACGATGTCGATGACCGCGCAGATGGTCTGCACCGTCCGTGCCCTGCGATAGGTGTCGTCCTGCTGGACGACCTCCTCCACCACCGGCTCGTTCACGCGCGGCATGCGCTCGGTGGGCCGCCGCAACTCGTCACGTGGCTCCGTCATGACGGTCGGTTACCCCTCCGAGTACCGGGTGGAAACCCGTTCGACCTGGTAGGCGACAATGAGGGGCGTGAGCGAGCACATCCTTGACGAACTTGCCTGGCGCGGCCTGATCGCGACGTCCACCGACCTCGACGCACTCCGGAAGGATCTGGACGCCGGCCCGCTCACCCTCTATTGCGGCTTCGACCCGACGGCGCCGTCGCTGCACGCCGGCAACCTGGTCCCGCTGCTGATGCTCAAGCGCTTCCAGATGGCGGGCCACCGGCCGATCGTGCTGGCGGGCGGTGCGACGGGCATGATCGGCGACCCGCGCGACACCGGTGAGCGCACGCTGAACTCGCTGGACACCGTGGCCGAGTGGGCCGACCGGATCCGCGGCCAGCTGGAGCGGTTCGTGCACTTCGACGACTCGCCGACGGGCGCGATCGTCGAGAACAACCTGAACTGGACCGGCCAGGTCAGCGCGCTGGAGTTCCTGCGCGACGTCGGCAAGCACTTCTCCGTGAACGTGATGCTGTCGCGCGAGACGGTGAAGCGCCGCCTCGAGACCGACGGCATGTCGTACACCGAGTTCAGCTACGTGCTGCTGCAGTCGAACGACTACCTGGAGCTCAACCGCCGGCACGGCACCGCGCTGCAGATCGGCGGCTCGGACCAGTGGGGCAACATCGTCAGCGGCGTCGACCTGGTGCGCCGGGTCGAGGGCAAGCAGGTGCACGCGCTGACCGCGCCGCTGGTCACCGACGCGGAGGGGCGCAAGTTCGGGAAGTCGACCGGTGGCGGGCGCGTGTGGCTCGACCCGGAGATGACCTCGCCGTACGCCTGGTACCAGTACTTCGTGAACGTCGACGACGTCACGGTGCTGAACTACCTGCGGCTGTTCACGTTCCTCTCGCGGGAGGAGCTGGACGAGCTGGAGAAGCAGACCGCGGAGGCGCCGCACCAGCGTGCCGCGCAGAAGCGGCTCGCGCAGGAGTTCACGGACCTGGTGCACGGGGAGAGGGCGACGCAGCAGGTGCAGCTGGCCTCTTCCGCGCTGTTCGGCCGTGGTGAGCTCCGGGATCTCGACGAGTCGGTGTTGTCCGCGGCTCTGGCTGAGGCGCCGAAGGGCGAGGCCCGCCTGGCCGACGAGCCCACGATCGTCGACCTGCTGGTGGCGTCCGGGCTGGCCGACAGCCGGGGTGCCGCGCGGCGCACGGTGAACGAGGGCGGTGCCTACGTGAACAACGCGAAGGTCACCGACGAGGAGTGGAAGCCGGCTGCCGGGGACCTGCTCCACGGCAAGTGGCTGGTGCTCCGGCGCGGCAAGCGCAACAACGCGAGCGTCCAGGTGCAGGTCTGACCTGCAGGTTTGATCGTGTTGAGGCCGTCGGTCCCACTGGGGACTGGCGGCCTTCGATCTTTCTCGGTGTGACGGCGGCCACAGTGTGCGTGGATCGGGACTCCGATAGCGTGGTCCACGGGTCCTGTATGGGGCTGTTGACCTGCGGTTTCTTAATCGCAGGTGACTGGGTTGCCCCCGATTTGACCCCGAGTTGGCGTGCGTGTAACTTTCTCTCTGCCAGCGCGGAACGGGCCGGGAACACCGGAACGGAGTGCGGCAAGGGTCACGAACCAAGCTTCCACTGAGTGTGGTAGAGTGGGTGACCGCGAAACGATGAAGACCCAGCCGGTAGCTCGTCTGAGCTCAGAGGCCAAGGGCGTCGAAGTTTCAAACACAAGCTTATGTACGACACAGCCTCGGATCGAGTCGCCGTGTGGCGGCCTCGTGATGATGAGCGCGTGTTCTTTGAGAACTCAACAGCGTGCCGAAACACAGCCAGTAATATGAAAACTCCTCGTCAGGAGTTTTCCTTTGAGTAGATAGACC
>NZ_JBFAYI010000065.1:0-16010 GCF_040681245.1 Lentzea sp. NPDC051838 | reverse complement strand
CAAGCCGCCCAAAGCAACAGGCGTGCCATCAACCCACCCACGGCGCTGGTGGGTCTTTGATCAGATTGGCGGGGTCTGGGGCAGAGCTCCCAGAAAGCAACCGGAACACACGCCCGCAACAAGACCACCTACGGACACAAAACCGGAACCCGCCAGCCCAACCGGGGGACGGCCTACGAAACAGGTGCGCGCGCCGAAGGTGCCTTCCCGGTCACCTCAGCCACAGCAGCAACCGCAGCCTCCTCAACCACCTGCCCAGGATCAAGGTGAGCGGTGACCTCCTCCATGACCTCAGCCACCCTCTCCTCCCGCCGAATCATCGGATCCGTCCGCAAATCCCGAGCCAACGAAACACACAACCCAACCATCACAACCATGAACGGCAACGCAGCAATGATCGTCAAATTCTGCAGCCCTGTAAGGGCATTCGACCCACCAACCAGCAACATCACAGCAGCAACGGCACCGGTCAACACACCCCAGAAGATCACAACCGGCTTCCGAGGTCGAATAGACCCTTCCTGCGACAGCGTCCCCATGACGATAGAAGCCGCATCAGCCCCAGAAACAAAGAAGATCGCCACCAACACCATGACGATCACCCCAGCCACCGCAGCCAACGGAAACTGATCAAGCAACGCAAAAAACTGCGACTCAGGCGTAGCCTGCCCAGCCAAATCCACACCAGACCGCTGCTCAAATATCGCAGTCCCACCAAAGATCGCGAACCAAACCAACGACACAGCAGACGGCACCAAGATCACACCGGCAACGAACTGCTTGATCGTCCGCCCACGAGAAATCCGAGCAATGAACATCCCAACGAACGGCGTCCAAGAAATCCACCACGCCCAGTAGAAGATCGTCCACCCGGACAGCCAGGTCTCCGTGGCATCCCCACCGGAAGCAGCAGTCCGCCCAGCCATAGCGGCCAGCTCACGGAAGTAGTCCCCAAGAGCAGTGGGCAGCAGGTTCAGGATGAACACAGTCGGCCCGACGACGAACACGAACAGCGCCAGCACGATCGCCAACACCATGTTGATGTTCGACAGCCACTGAATCCCGCGAGCCACCCCCGACACCGCAGACGCGACGAACGCCAACGTCAGCACAGCGATGATCGCGACCAGAACACCCTTGCCGACCTCACCGGCCCACCCGGCAGCCTGCATCCCGGACCCGATCTGCAGCGCCCCGAGCCCCAGAGAAGCAGCCGACCCGAACAGCGTCGCAAAGATCGCCATGACGTCGATCGCACGCCCCCACCCGGAAGCCGCCCGACGCCCGAGCAACGGCGCAAACGCGGAGCTGATCAGCGAAGACCGCCCCCGCCGAAAGCTGCTGTAGGCGATCGCAATCCCGACAATCGCGTAGATCGCCCACGGGTGAAGCGTCCAGTGGAACAACGTGGTCGCCATCGCGGTCTCAAGCGGATCGCCGTCAGACCCCGGCGGCGGCTTCACGAAGTGCGACAGAGGCTCGTTCACGCCGTAGAACATCAGCCCGATCCCCATGCCGGCGCTGAACATCATCGCGACCCACGACACGGTTTTGAACTCGGGTTTCTCGTCGTCCTGGCCGAGCGGGATCTTCCCGTAGCGGCTGAACGCGAGCCACAGCGCGAACACGACGAACCCCGAGGCGGTGATCACGAACGCCCATCCCAGATTCTGGATGATCCAGGAGAGCGCTGTCTTGGAGGCGGCTGCCAACGAGTCTGTACCGACGATTCCCCAGGTCACGAACGCAAGCGTGAGACCTGCGGCAACGCCGAACACAACCCGGTCGGTACGGCCCGGCTTGTCGCATTGAACGGTCATGCGGGCCTAGTTACCCGCTCATAGACCGGGGCAAACTCCTCCGATTACCCTCACTCGCGTGAGCACACGGTCGAGTGAGTTGCGCACCCTGCGTGGTGCCGCACTTGCGCTGACCTCTGCAACGCTCACGATCGCCGCGCACGGACTGGGCGGCGGAGAGCTGTCCGAGTTCATCCACGCGTTGCCGCTCGTCGCGCTGATCGCCTTCGCGGCGTCGTCACTCGCGGACAAGCGCACCGGGAAGCTCTCGGTCATCGTGGCGCTCGGAACCGCCCAGCTGGCTCAGCACCTGCTGCTGACCTGGGTGAACCACGAGCACACGAACACGCTCACCGGGCAGATGTTCGTGGCGCACCTCGTCGCCGCGACGCTGACCGGCATCCTCCTGTTCCACGCGGAGAACGCCCTGTTCAGGCTGTTCTCCGCGGTCACGCGCCTGATCCCCCGCAGGCTCACGCCGCTGCCGGTCACCACGCCGGTGCGGACGTTCACCAGCACGCCGTACGTGCCGAACGCGCACCACACACACGTACAGCGCGCGAACGGTCTGCGCGGGCCACCCAACTCCTGATCACCCAAATCCTCAACAAACCCCTTTGGCAATCAGGAGCCACAACTTCATGTCGACAAATCGATTTGGCGTGCGCGCGCTCGCCGTTCTCGGCGTGGCCGGACTCGCCGTCCTCGGCACCCCGACCATCGCATCGGCGCACGTCAGCGCCCAGCCGACCGAGTTCACCCAGGGCGGCCGCGCCACGTTCGCGTTCCGCGTCCCGAACGAGCGGGACAACGCCGGCACCACCAAGATCGAGGTGACGCTGCCGAAGGACACCCCGCTCACGTCGGTGCGCACCAAGCCGCTGGCCGGCTGGAAGGCCGAGGCCGTCAAGGGCAAGCTCGACAAGCCCGTGACGATCGCCGGCAAGGAGGTCACCGAGGCGTTCACGACGATCACCTGGACCGCCGACCCCGGCGTGAAGATCGGGATCAACGAGTACCAGGAGTTCTTCGTCGCGCTCGGCACCCTGCCCGAGGGCAAGGACAAGCTCGAACTGCCGACCAAGCAGACCTACGAGAACGGCGAGGTCGTGGACTGGTCGCAGTCGACCGGCGCCGACGGCAAGGAGCCGGAGCACCCGGCCCCCGCGCTGAAGCTCGCCCCGAAGAAGGCCGCTGACGACGGCCACGGCGGCCACGGCACGGCGACCGCCTCCACCACCGAGGAGACGCACGAGGCGTCCGTCGGCTCCGACAAGACCGCCCGCTACCTCGGTGGCGCGGGTCTGGCCGTCGGCGCGCTCGGCCTGGGCTTCGGCGTCGGCGCGATCCTGCGTTCGAGGCGCAAGGCATGAAGCGCGCACTAGTCGCGTTCCTGTTCGCTGGTGCGGCCGTGCTCGCCACGGCCGCCCCCGCGGCGGCTCACAACGCGCTGATCAGCAGCGACCCGAAGGACAAGACCTCGCTGGAGGTCGGCCCGTCGACCGTCACGCTGACGTTCGACCAGGACGTGCAGGGCGGCCAGGGCATCAACGCCATCTCGGTCGTCGACGCGAGCGGTGGCCACTACGAGGTCGCGGGCGACCCGACCATCAAGGACACCGCGGTCACGCAGAAGATCGAGGCGCTCGGCAAGGCAGGGCAGTACAAGATCGGCTACCGCATCCTGTCCGCGGACGGCCACCCGGTGAACGGCGAGCTGACGTTCACGCTGACCAAGGACGGCACCGGCACGCCTCGCCAGGTCGACGCGAACACCGCGCCCGACAGCGGTTCGAGCGACGGCCTGCCCATCTGGGTGTGGATCGTCGGCGCCGTGGTGCTGCTCGGCGGCGGCGTGTTCTTCGCGCTGCGCGGTGGCGGGGGCGCGAAGGCATGAGCGACGTCCGGACCGCCGCCCCCTCCCACTACCGCGTGCTCGCCGGGCTCGTCCTCGGCGCTCTCGCGGGCATCGCGCTCGGCCTCGTGCTGGCACCACCTGTCGTGGTCGCCGGGGTCGTGGACGCCGGGGCGGCGGTCCGGTACGGCCTGCCGGTCACGCGGGTGCTGCTCGACGTCTCGGCGACGATCGTCGTCGGGTTGTCGATCCTGCCGAAGCTGCTCGGCTTCGACCGGCCCACGCACACCGAACCGGTCATGCGCCTCGCCCGGCCCGCCGCGGTCATCGCGGCCGCGGTCTGGGTGATCACGGCGTTGTCGGCCATCGTGCTGCAGGCCGCCGAGCTGCGGCCGGGCAGCAACGTCAGCGTCGCCAACGCGATCGACTACATCAAGAACGTCGGCGCGGGAAAGGGCCTGCTGTTCAGCGCGGCCTGCGCGTTCGTCTACCTGATCATCGGTGTGATGGCCGTCCGCAGTGGCGAGTCCGTGCCCGCTGAGCTGCGAATTCTCATCTCGATGTTCGGACTGCTGCCGATTCCGGTGACCGGGCACGCCTCCAACTGGCAGTACCACGACTACTCGATGGTCTCCATGGAGCTGCACGTGCTGGGCGCCGCGGCCTGGACGGGCGGGCTCGGCGCGTTGATGGCACTGGTCGCCTACCGCAAGGGACTGCTGGCGGTCGCGCTGCCGAAGTTCTCGAAGATCGCGACGGTCAGCCTGATCGTCGTCGCCGTCACCGGCCTGTTCAACGGATCGCTGGAACTGGTCCTCAACCCCGTCGTGCCGTTCCCGCAGTCGCTGTTCACGACCGGCTACGGCTTGCTGTTCCTCGGCAAGGCGATCTGCGCCGGGCTGATCGCGGTGCTCGGCGCGCACATCCGGTGGCGGTTGCTGCCGAAGATCTCGCAGCACAAGGTCACCGCGATCGTGCAGTGGGCGATCCTGGAAGTCACGATCATGGGCGTCGCGTTCGGCCTCGCCGTGGTGCTCAGCCGTGCACCGGTGAGTTGAATCCCGTCGCGACTCTGACCAGGTCGGCCACCGCACGCGACCTGCTGTGCGGCGGCCACGCGATCACGGTCGTCACCTTCGGCGCGTCCACCACGGGGATCGCGACCAGCCCTTCGAGCAGGCCCGCGCGCACGACTTCCGGCATGACGGCGATCGCACGGCCCAGCGAGATCATCTGGAACAGCTGCGTCAGGTCGTGCACCTCCACGCCGGGGCCGTCCAAATAGCTGCCGTCGGGCTCCGGCCAGCGCGCGAGCTCCGGAAGGTCGACGTCCGCCATCCGCAACTGCCTCGCTCCGGCCAGCGGGTGCGAGCTCGACATGATCGCGAACTGGCTCTCGGTGTGCAGCGGCTCGACGTCGAGACCCGCGGTCGAGTCGTACGGCTCGTGCAGGATCGCCACGTCCGCCCGGCCGTCGAGCAGCGGTAGCCAGGTGTGGGCCTTGCACAGCAGCAGTTCCACGGCGAGGGCGCCGGGTTCGGCGGCATAGGCGTCGAGCAGCTTCGCCAGCAGCTCGCTGGACCCACCTGCTTTGGCAGCCAGCACCAGCGCAGGCCGGTCGACGTGCCGGGTGCGCCTCTCGGCCGCGGTGATCGCACCGAGGATCGCTCTCGCCTCTGCCAGCAGCACCGCGCCCGCCTCGGTGAGCGCGACCTTGCGGCTGGTGCGGGTCAGCAACGCGATGCCGAGCCGGTGTTCGAGCTGCGCGATCGTCCGCGAGAGCGGTGGCTGGGCGATGCCGAGCCGATCGGCGGCACGGCCGAAGTGGAGCTCCTCGGCGACCGCGACGAAGTATCGAAGCTCTCTGGTCTCCACGCGTCCACGCTATCGATACCGGCCGGGTATCACTGCCAGACCGAAGTGATGTTGGTTCCAAAGACGCCGACGACCACGATCAAATGCATGAGCGAACAGACGATTGCGCTGGTCACCGGCGCGAACAAGGGCATCGGCTACGAGATCGCGGCCGGCCTCGGGATGACCGTGGGAGTCGGTGCGAGAGATGCCGGGCGCGGCGAGGAAGCGGCAGCGAAACTGCGGGCGAACGGCGTCGACGCGTTCGCCGTGCCGTTGGACGTGACCGACGACGAGAGCGTCAAGGCGGCAGCAGCACTGTTCGAGGAACGGTTCGGCCGCCTCGACGTGCTGGTCAACAACGCGGCGATCGCCGGCGTCTGGCCCGCGGCGCCGTCCGCCGCCACACCGGAGAGCCTGCGGGAGGTGCTGGAGACCAACGTGGTCGGCGTCGTCCGCGTCACCAACGCGATGCTGCCGTTGCTGGCCCGGTCCGCCCGACCGCGAATCGTCAACCAGTCGAGCCACCTCGCGTCACTGACGCTGCAGACCACGCCAGAGGTGGAGTTCGGCGAGGTCAACGGGACCTACACGCCGTCGAAGACGTTCCTGAACGCGCTCACCGTCCAGTACGCCAAGGAGCTTCCGCACATCAAGATCAATATCGCCTGCCCCGGCTACGTGGCAACAGACCTCAACGGTTTCCAGGGGAGGGACACGCCCGCGGACGGTGCCAGGATCGCGATCAGGCTGGCCACCCTGCCCGACGACGGCCCGACCGGAGGCCTGTTCGACCACGACGGACCGGTGCCCTGGTGATTGTTCAACGTGAAACATCCACGATTTCGCGCCTGATCCGCCCGGCCTCGGTGAGTGGTCCGATCGGCGCGACGAGCTGCGCACGAATGGACTAGTCGGTGATCAGTCGAGCCGAAGATTCCTCACGCATGCGCGCCAGCCGGTTCATCGTCTTCTGGCCGCGGCGGTCCAGCTCGCGGCTGTCGATCCAGCCGTTCGCGTAGTAGCGGTAGTCCTGGGCGAGGGCCACCAGTTCGGCGAGGTAGTCGGCTGACCTGCGCCGTCGCTCCTCGTCGAACGCCGCCAGCAGCGGCAGCTGGGTGTCCACCACCTCGTCGAGCAACTGCGCGGACCGCAGCGCTCTCTTGGAACGCCACCTCCGTGTAAGGCTCACGCGCCGCACCTCGTCCTTCGCCCCGACCTGCCGCACCCTAGGCGTGGATTTCTCGCCCGTCGATGCTGCATTCGTGGGAGAAGGCTCTGGCGTTACCGGTTCGTGTCCCACACCATCCGAAAGTGGTGCTATGCGGTCCAAACGAGATGGGACTCAGGCGGCCGACTCGGTGCCGGTGAAGCGGGCGACGCGGTCCGCGAGCTCGCGGGCCTCGGGGTTGTTGCGGCGCTTCTCGGCCTCCTGGCGAAGCGGCTCCATGCGCTGCTTCGTGCGCACCGACTTGAGGGATTCCGACAGGTCGACGGCCTGGCGACCGATCTTGGCGCCGTGGTCGATGTCGCCCTCGAGCAGGTGGTTGATCGCCATCGAGGTCAGGTTGAACGAGCGGCTGCGCGCGTACTCGTCACCGAAGTTGTTGATCGCCTTGGACAGCGCCGGGATGGCCGTCCGCGTGTACTTGGCGTCCACCGTCTGTGCCAGCTCCGTGTGCACCGTGCCGATCATGGACGAGAGGTCGATCTCGTTGAAGAACTTGGCCCAGGCGGGGGCTTCGGCGACGTTCGCGCGGGAGAACTCGTCGCGCGCACGGCCGAGCAGCTTCAAAGCCTGCTCGTCGGAACCCATCTTCGCGTAGGCCCAGGCCTCGTTCGCGCACAGGATGCCCACGGCCAGTTCGGAACCCGAGTTCTGCGCGGCCAGCTGACCCAGCTGGAACACCTTCAGCGCGTCGTCGGGGGCGTTCTGGTGCAAGTAGACGCGACCCATGCGGTACAGGATGTTCGCCATCAGCGCCTCGTTCTCGCCCTGCTTGGCGAGGTCGAGCGCCTGACCGAAGTGGTTGCGGGCCGAGTCCATCAGGCCCGTGTCGAACGACGTCCAGCCGGCGAGGTTGTGCAGGTCGGCCAGAGCGACGTAGAGCCGCTGGCGAACCACGTCCGTGCTGCTCGCACCGAGCATCTGCTGTCCCCAGGACAGCTGGGCGACCACCGCGTCGCGGCAGGAACCGCCGCCGTACTGGTAGTCCAGGGCACGCAGAGCCCGCGTCGCCGCTTCGACCTGGCGCACATCGGTCATGCCGATGCGTCCCGGAGCCGGAGTCTGTGTGGGGTGTGAAACCCACGACCCGGAGTCCGCTCCGAACACGGCCGCGCCCACTGTCACGGCGGCGGCGTGCGCGAGGAACTTCCGACGCTTCACCGACTCGTCCTCCTCAGGATGGGGTGAGTCCGCGGTTGCGGCCACCCTCACTGCCGTTGTCTCGTCATAGGCGAGACCCATGTATCCACGTGGGACACCCAAGCCAACGGCGATCCGGGTAAGGACGTCATAAGCCATCACCTGGCGTCCCTTGAGGATCTCCGAGACTTCGGACTGCGACTGCCCAGTGAGCGCCGCGATCTGGCGCTGGGACACGCCGTGCCGTCGGAGCAGCCGGTAGACCGAGCTGATCTCTCGTCGGGCCAGTGCGTCCCGCATCTCCTGCTGGTCCCACACCTCGGCGGGGATCGGAGAAGAGCCCTGGGAACTCATGGTGTTCATCGCGCACCCTCACAGTCCGTTGGGCGTCATCGGCAGACTAGGGGCAGGTCCCCGAGTCGAGAAGTCCTCTTCGGCGGAGCTGATCGGCCCTACCGAACACCGCCTACCGCTCACCGTAAGACTTCCACCGGTGGGCGCTGTGACGTCCCGTTCCGGCATGAATCATCGCAATCTAGATTCCGGTAAGCGAGTGAGCACGGAGAGGAACGACCGATAGTGGACAGCTCCTCCCCTGGCTCCACCTCCATTGTGGAGACGGGTGACACCGAATCCACATGGCGCGGCACGACCGGGCAGCGTCGGACGTGGCAGATCAGCTGCGGCGACGTGGTCGACCGGGACCGCCAGCTCACCGTGAAGGTCGTTCAGGGCCAAGTGGTTCTGGTCGGACCTCCCGGGGAGACGGCAGTCTTGTCCCACGACCAGCTCGTACAGCTCAGGGCCGCGCTACGCGAAGCCGCCGACCAGGCGGAAAGGTGACGGTGACGTTTCGATGGACGCGATCCTCGGACAGGTTCTTCGCAACGCTGTGTGGGAACGCCTCGACCTGCTCACGGAGCTGGCGAGTCGCGCGGACGCACCGTCCCTCCTGTCGGTGGCTCGATCCGAGCTCCCTCGGCTGACCGAGGGATGGCGTGCTCTGCTGGCAGCGCACGAGCCGGACGAGAAGGGCAACTGCCCTGAGTGCTCCGGCCGTTGGCGTCAGCAGAAGTCACCTTGCTCGGTGTGGCGCGCCGCGTACGAACACCTGGTTGCGGGCGGACTCGCCCCGCGCCCGGCTCGCCACCTGCGCGAGGCTCCGGTGACCCCTCCTGTCACCAGAACCCGTCGCGCGGTGGCTCGAGCCCACTAACGGGCCTTTGCGACTGACCTGGCGTCCCCCCGACACGACCAGGTCTGCAAACGGCCTACTGACCGGTGGTCCGCGATGTGCGAACCCCCGACCGCGACATCGCGGACCCCGGTCAGCTCAACAACTCCACAGATTCCCGCGGGCCGGTGACGTGCACCTACCCTCCCCGACCGTCGTCGGCCCGCGGTCACCAACCACGGCCCCTTGTCTGCACCTCCCGCGCAGATGAGGGGCCGTTTTCACGTGTTCTAGCGGTGCGTGCCGGTCTTCCAGGTCAGGTACGAGGTCAGGCCGGGGAACAGCCGGCCGGAGAGCTCGAACGCCTTGAGCTGCCACGGGAACAGGTGCTCGGCGCGTTCCTTCTCCACCGCGTCGACGATCGTCTTCGCGCACTGCTCCGGCGTGACGGTGGGAATCAGCTTCGCGATCGCCGGGATCCGTTCCTCGGCACCGGGGTTGTTGTTGAAGTACTCGCTGGAGACCTTGCCGGGGATCACCTCGCTGATCCCGACGCCGGTTCCGCGCAGGTCAAGCCTCAGTGACGCGGTCAGACCCCGCAGCGCCCACCGCGACGACTGGTAGCCGACGCAGCCGGGAATCGGCAGTCGCGACACCGGTGAGTTGACGTTGACGATCCAGCCGGAGCCCCTGGAACGCATGGCGCCCAAGTACTCCCTGGTCAGGAGCAACGCGGCCAGGTACGGCACCGCGGTCATCGTCTGCAGCTCGTCGGCGGACGTGTCGTCGAGGAACAGCCAGCGGCCGACGCCCGCGTTGTTGACCAGCACATCAGGTGCGGGAACGCTCTCGGCGAGCGCGTGGATCTCCGCGGCGTCCGACAAATCCGCCACGTGAGCGGTCGCCGAGCCGCCGAACTCCTTGATCCGTTTGACCTGTAGATCGAGCAGTTCGGCGCTCCGGGCCACAAGGTGGACGTGGGCGCCGCGGCCGGCGAACCGGAACGCGGCCTCCGCGCCGATTCCCTGGGACGCGCCCGTGACCAGAACCGTCTTGCCCGAGACCCGCATCAGACCACCGATCGCACTCGACTCATCAACACCGCCGCCAGCGTCGTCGCCAGCGCCGAGACCGCGAACAGGCCGCGGTAGCCACCCAGGTTGGCCAAGATCAACGCGGTCAGCAAGGGGGCGACGACCTGCGGCAACGCGTTGGCGACGTTCAGCACGCCCAGATCCTTGGCCCGATCGGACGCGGCCGGCAGCACCTGCGTGAGCAGCGCGATCGCGACGGCCCAGTAGATGCCGAACCCGACGCCGAGCAACGGAGCGGCGACCAGCACGGCGGCCCAGGTCGGCCAGATGACCAACAACAACGCCGCGAGCGCCATCACGGCCGCGGCGCCGTAGACATACGGCTTCCGGCGCCCAGAACGATCACTCCGTGCGCCGAACAGCACCGCTCCTGCGGCGAGTGCCACCCCGTAGAGCGCCATGAGCACCAGCAGACCGTCCTCCGGCGACGGGTGGTGGACCACGTCGCCGAGGAAGTAGAGGAGGTAGAGCGTCCCGAACGCGTTGCCGAGGTTGATCATCAGGTGACCGCCCCAGGCCCAGGCGAAGTCCGGGTGTTCGCGCGGCGAGATCCAGAACGTCGGCTTGACCGGCTTGATGATCAGCTGCGTGTCCGGGGTCCTCAGCACGAAGAAGATCGCGCCCGCCAGCACGATGACCGCGCACGCCAGGTAGCCGGCGGGCAGTCCGCTGACCAGCAACGTCACCACGACCGCACCCAGCACCGTGCCGAGCATCTGGCTGATGCCGATGAGCCCGCCGACCTGCGCCCGTTGCTCGACGGGCACCCGGTCCGGCACCGCGGAGGTCAGCGCGGCGAGCATGCCGCCGATCCCCGCCTGCACCAGGCACCAGCCGATGGTCATCACGACGACCGACGGCGCGTTGGCCAGCACCGCGAGACCGATGGCGCCGAAGATCGCGCCGCCGAGGGTCCACGGGTGGCGCCGGCCGAACCTCGAGGTCGTGCGGTCGGACAGGAAGCCGATCAACGGCACCACGACCAGCGACACCAGGCCGCCGAAGCCGGTGACGATGCCGAACACGAGCTCCTTGTTCGCCTTGTTCAGCAGCTCGGCCTGCTGCGGCAACAACACCTGGATCGGTGCGTAGACCGCGAGCCACAGCCCCAGGTTCGCGAAGAACAACCACGCCATCCACCCGCGGCGGACGCGCACGACCGGTTCAGCCAGTGCCTCACTCACCACTGATCACCTTTCTGTACCAGTGGAACGAGTCGCGCGGCGTGCGGCGCTGGGTCTCGTAGTCGACGTGGACCAGGCCGAACCGCTGCGAATATCCGGCCTCCCACTCGAAGTTGTCCATCAGCGACCACACGAAGTACCCGGAGACGTCGGCTGCCTGCGCGGCCTTGAGGTGTCCGTCGAGGTAGGAGATCCGCTCCGCGTCGTTGATCTCGTGCGGGAAGCTGCAGCCGCTCTCGGTGACGTGCACCGGAGGCAGGTTCGGGTGCCGTTCGCGCAGCTTCGTGATCATCTCGGTGAGGCCTTCGGGCACGATCGGCCAGCCGAAGCCGGTGCGCGGGTACTCGTCGATCTCCGCGAGTTCGAACGGCAGCGGGTTGCCCTCGGACGGCGACTTCAACCGCGTCGGGTTGTAGTAGTTCACGCCGTAGAAGTCGAGCGGCTGGTGAATCGTGGCCAGGTCACCAGCGGCGATAGGAAGAAGATCAGCGACTGCGTCGGGATATCGGCCCGACAGCATGGGATCCGCGTAGATCCAGTTGTGGATTTCGCTGTAGGCCTCGGCAGCTGCTAGGTCGTTCGGAGTAGCGGGCCAGGCCGGCGTGTGGTTGTTCGCCGTGCCGACAGCGTTCGCGTTGTACGAGCGGAGGACTTCGACCGAACGTCCGTGAGCGAGGTTCAGGTGGTGGGCGGTCGGCAACGCGTCGAAGAGCAACGTCTTGCCAGGGGCGTGCTCACCGATCGCATAGCCCTGCAACGTCACCATCGCGGGCTCGTTGATCGGGATCCACAGCTTCACGCGATCGGCCAGCCGGTCCGCGACCAGCGCCGTGTAGTCGGCGAAGCGGTCGGCCATGTCCCGGTTCAGCCACCCGCCCTCGGCTTCCAGCTCGAGCGGCGTGTCCCAGTGGTACAACGTGACCACGGGGGCGATACCGACGTCGACGAGCGCGTCGACCAGGCGGTCGTAGAAGTCGAGGCCCTCGGAGTTGACCGGGCCCTTGCCGGTGGGCTGGATGCGCGGCCACGCGATCGAGAACCGATACGCGTTCACGCCGAGCTGCGTCATGAGCGCAACGTCCTCGCGCCACCGGTGGTAATGATCGCAAGCAACGCCGGCGTCGTCGTTGTCGTGTACGGGAGTGAACTCGTCCCACACGGAGGGACCCCGGCCGCCTGCCTTGAACGCGCCCTCGATCTGGAACGCGGACGTCGACACTCCCCAGAGGAAGTCGCTCATCGATCCTCCAAATGTGAAACTTGTTCGGATCGTAGGCGTGTTGACAGGTTCAGGGAAGTGAAAGAGCCGTACAACAGGCAAGATGGAAGTACCCGAACTACTGGGAGTCGCCGTGACGAGCACCACCCCGCTCCGCCGTCAGCCCGTCCAGCAGCGCAGCGCCAAACGAGTAGAGCGAATGCTCGAGGCCTGCGCGACTCTCATCGACGAGGTGGGCTACGACGGCGTCACCACCACGTTGATCGCGGAGAGAGCGGGCGTCGCCGTAGGTTCGCTGTACCAGTTCTTCCCGGACAAGAGAGCCGTCGTGCAGGCGCTGACCCTGCGCAACGTCGACAGGTTCTCCCAGGGCATCACCGAGCGGCTCGAGCAGGCGACGCTCGAGCACTGGTGGGACGCCGTGGACACGGTGTTCGACGTCTACGTGACGATGCACCGCGAGATCCCCGCGTTCGGGAAGCTGCACTTCGGTGACGTCGTGGACATGCGGCTGCTCGACGACCGCCGCGACAACAACGCCGTCATCTCCGACAAGATCTCGGAGCTCATCTCCGGCAAGTTCGGAATTCCGATGGGCGAGGTCGGGCTGCCGATCGCGATCGCCGTCGAGGCAGCCGACGCCGTGCTGAAGATGGCGTTCCGCAACAGCACGGTCGGCGACCCTGCGATCCTGGTCGAGGCGAAGGCGCTGGTCAGGGGCTACCTGTCGTCGCGCCTGCCGGCCTAGCCGAAGTTCCGGCGCTCGCCGCGGTACGTCGGGACCGTGCGTTCGATGCGGTCCCCATGCACCAGGTGCACCTCGTCGAACCGCTCGAACAGCTCGCCCGCCTTGGCGTGCCGCATCCAGACCCGGTCACCGATCTTGAGGTGCTCCGCCGCCTTGCCGGTGACCGGCGTCTGCACCTCGCCCGCGCCCTCGAGTCCCAAGGTCGTCAGCCCTTCCGGCAGGTACGGCGAAGGCTGGCGATCGGGCGTCGCCGTGCCGGACGCGATGTACCCGCCGGCGAACAGCGTGGCGATCCGCTTGGTCGGCTTGCGCACGACGGACAGCGCGAACAAAGCAGCGGGTTCCGGCTTGAAGGCCTGGTAGGCGTCGAAGAGCGTCGGGGCGAACAGCCCACTGCCCGCCGCGAGCTCGGTGACGGACGGGTCCGACCCGGTCAGCTCCAGGCTGCCAGTACCGCCGCCGTTGACGAACTCCAGGTCCGCGACCTGTCGCACCGCGTTGACCACGGCCGTCCGGCGGTGGATCAGCTCCGGCCCGGAGCGCGCCTGGATGAACCTGATCCCGAGCGCACGCAGCGGCTGACCAGGCGGGTTGTCACCCAGTCCGGCGATCTGCCCCTCGTACGCCATGACCCCGACGAGCTTGAAGCCGCTGCGTCGCACGATCTTGGCGGCGAGCGCGGCAGCCTGAACCGGCGTGTGGATCGACGAACGGCGCGGCCCGATGTGCACGCCGGGCAACGGCCGCCACGACACGTCGAGCTCCAGGCACACCCGGATGTCCGAGTGCGGCCCGATCGCGGCGTCCACGAAGTCCAGGTGCTCGGTAGAGTCGACCATGATCGTGACGCGCTGACGTGCGGTTTCGTTGGCCGCGAGCTTCTGCAACGACGCGCGGTCGGCGGTCGGGTAAGCCACCAGCAGGTCGTCGCTGACGTTCTGCTCCGACAACCACAACGCCTCGGCCAGCGAGTAGCACATGACCCCGTGGTAGCCGGGCCGTTCGAGCGCCCGGCTCACCAGGTCGCGCACCCGAATCGACTTGCTCGCCACCCGGATCGGATGACCGGCAGCGCGACGGGCGAGGTCCGCCGCGTTGTGGTCGAAGGCATCCAGGTCGACGATCGCGAACGGAGGATCCAGATCCTTCGTCGCGGCATCGAGTCGGTTTCTGCGCATGGCACTGACGGTACGTCGTGAACCCTTGAAACGTGAAGAGCTTTCACTTACGTTACTCGCAGGTCACACTCTCTCGTGGAGGTCCGTGTGTGGACGAACTGGGCTAGAACTGCTTCGTGCACGCCGACGCGCGTCGTCCACCCGTCGTCCACCGACGAGATCGCAGCAGCGGTCACCTCAGGAAGCCGTGTCCGCGCGCGGGGCAGCGGTCACTCGTTCAACGACATCGCGGTAGCGCCGGAAACAGCGCTGGACCTGGACCGTTGGACGGGAATCGTGCGCGCGGACACGGAATCCGGCCTGGTGACCGTACGCTCCGGCACCCCCTTGCGCGCCTTCAACGCCGACCTCCACCGCCTGGGCCTGGCAATGCCGAACCTCGGCGACATCGACGCCCAAACCGTCGCAGGCGCAGTCAGCACCTCAACCCACGGCACCGGCGCCAAACTGGGCGTACTAGCCACAGCGATCGCCTCCCTCGAACTAGTCCTCGCCGACGGCTCGGTGGTCACCTGCTCCCGCTCAGAACGCCCCGACCTCTTCAACGCGGCCCGCGTAGGCCTGGGCGCCCTGGGCATCATCAGCACGATCACCCTCCAATGCGTCCCGTCGTTCGTGCTGCAAGCCTCCGAAGCCCCAGGCCGCCTCGACGACGTCCTCGAGCGCTTCGACGACCTCTGCGCCGTCGAGGACCACGTCGAGTTCCACTGGTTCACCCACTCGGACCGCGTGATCCTCAAGCGCAACAACAGGATCACCGACCCCGCGAAGCCGCTCTCCAAGCTCCGGCAGGCGTGGGAGTACGAGGTAATGGAGAACACCGCGTTCGGCGCGGTGTGCAAAGTGGCCAAGACCTTCCCGCGCTACACCAAGAGCCTCAACGAACTCTGCGGCTCCCTGATCTCCGAGCGCTCCTACTCCGACTACTCGCACAACGTCTTCGTGACGCCCCGGCGAGTGAAGTTCGTGGAGACCGAGTTCTCGATCCCACGCGAAACCCTGATGGACGTGATCGGCGAACTCCGCGCCGTCGCCAACAAACTGGGCGAGCGCGACCACCTGATCGTCCCCTGCGAAGTACGCGTGGCCCAGGCAGACGACATCTGGCTCTCCACGGCAAGCGGCCGAGACACCGCCTACATCTCCATGCACCAAGCCCTGGGCATGCAGTACAAGGCCTTCTTCGACGCCTACGCCAGCATCGCCGCAAACGTGGGCGGCCGCCCGCACTGGGGCAAGATGCATGACCTGACCGCAGACCAACTGCGCCCGCTGTACCCGCACTTCGACGACTTCCTGCGAGTGCGCAACGAGGTAGACCCCACCCGCACCTTCACAAACCAGTACCTGGACCGGGTGCTGGGAGCCTGATCAGCGAAGCCGAAGGCGAGCACTGGCAAAGCCGAAGGCGAGCTGCTTTGGGCGAAGGCGAAGCCGAGCTAGGCGATGCCGAAGGCGAGCTTGCTTTTCCGTGCGCTCCGGCGGGCCCCGTCACGAGTCGTGCCTGATCGTTGGCCGCAGCCGAGGGGTTGGGTCA
>NZ_JBFAYI010000064.1:0-16439 GCF_040681245.1 Lentzea sp. NPDC051838 | reverse complement strand
CCGTCACGAGCCGCGCGTGAGCGAGCCACGACCAGGCAGGGGTGTCAAGTCGACGAAAAGCGTGTCGACTTGACACCCCTGCCTGGTCGCAGCAGACGATCAAGCACGACTCGTGACGGGGCCCGCCGGAGCGCACGGGAAGGGCAGCTCGGCTTCGCCATCGCCCAGGCAGCTCGCCTTCGGCATCGCCCGATCCCCTTCGCCCTGCCCTGCCCTGCCCACTCCCGTCCGCTTTCCGGGTTTGGGTTGCGTTTGGGGCTGGAACCGTTAGCGTTGCTAACCATGAACATCGCGATCACCGGGGGCTACGTCGTTCCCGTCGACGGGGAGCCCGTTCAGGGTGGAACTGTTCTCATTCAGGACGGGAAGATCGTCGCGGTTGGGGCCGACGTCGACATTCCGGACGGGGTTGAGGTTGTCGACGCCGACGGGGCGTGGGTGTTGCCTGGGTTTGTGGAGGCGCACGGGCACATTGGCGTCCATGAAGAGGCCGAGGGGTGGGCCGGGCAGGACACCAACGAGATGACGGATCCTGTTGGCGCGAGGATGCGGGCGTTGGACGCGATCAACCCCGCTGACCTCGGGTTTGGGGATGCGCTCAGCGGTGGGGTTACCACTGCGGTGATCAAGCCCGGGTCGGGGAATCCGATCGGTGGGCAGACGGTGGCCGTGAAGTGTTGGGGGCGGACCGTTGACGAGATGCTCGTCAAGGAGCCGGTCAGCGTCAAGAGTGCGCTTGGGGAGAACCCGAAGCGGGTTTACGGCGACAAGGGGAAGTTGCCGTCCACTCGGCAAGGGGTTGCTGCGGTCATCCGGGACGAGTTGACCAAGACGCAGGACTACATGGCGAAGAGGGCGGAAGCGGAGGCTGATGGGAAGGCCTTCGACCGCAACAACACCCAGGAGATCTTGGCCAAGGTGCTCAGCGGTGAGCTGCCTTGGTGTCAGCACGCGCATCGGGCTGATGACATCGCCACGGCGATCAGGTTGTCGGAGGAGTTCGGCTACAAGCTGATCATCAATCATGGGACGGAAGGCCATTTGATTGCTGATCTCATTGCGGAGAAGCAGATTCCGGTGATCATCGGGCCGCTGTTCACCTCGCGGTCCAAAGTGGAGGTTCGGAACCGGGGGTTGCGGAACCCCGGGATTCTGGCTCGGGCCGGGGTGGAGTTGGCGATCACCACGGACCATCCTGTTGTGCCCATTCACTTTTTGGTGCACCAGGCCACGTTGGCGGTGAAGGAAGGGCTGGATCCCGAGGTTGCGATTCGGTCGTTGACGGTCAACCCCGCCAAGATCATGGGACTCGATGACCGGGTTGGCGCGTTGAAGCCCGGGCTTGACGGTGACGTGGTGATCTGGTCCGGGGATCCGTTGGACGTGATGAGCCGGGCGCTGCACGTGTACGTGCAGGGGCGCGAGGTCTACACGTTCGATGAGAGGAAGGGGGAAGGGGTCGTGGCCGACCCCTTCTACCGCGAAAGCGTTTAGCGGAGGCCTCGGCCAATGACCAGGCGCTGGATCTGGTTGGTGCCTTCGAAGATCTGCAGGACCTTGGCCTCGCGCATGTAGCGCTCGACCGGGAAGTCGCGGGTGTAGCCGGCGCCGCCTAGGACCTGGACGGCGTCGGTCGTCACCTTCATCGCCGCGTCGGTGGCGATGAGCTTGGCGATCGACGCCTGCTGGCGGAAGGGGCGGCCGGCGTCGCGGAGGCGGGCTGCGTGGAGGTAGGTGGCTCGGGCAGATTCCACGGCTGCTGCCATGTCGGCCAGGAGGAACTCTAGGCCCTGGAACTCGATGATCGGGCGGCCGAACTGGGTTCGGGTCTTGGCGTAGGCGACTGCTTCGTCCAGGGCTGCCTGGGCGAGGCCGACTGCGCAGGCGGAGATGCCGAGGCGGCCCGAGTCCAAAGCGGACAGTGCGATCTTGAGGCCGTCGCCCTCGGCGCCGATCAGGCGGTCGGTGCCGAAGCGGACGTCGTTGAACTGGAGTTGGGCCGTGATGGAGCCGGTCAGGCCCATCTTGCGTTCCGGGGTGTCTGCGACGAGGCCTGGAGTGTCGCCCGGGGCCAGGAAGCAGGAGATGCCTCGGCCGCCGTCGGGGGACGTGCGGGCCATGAGGGTGTAGAAGTCGGCGGCGCCTGCGTGGGTGATCCACGCCTTGGTGCCGTTGACGGTGTACTCGTTGCCCTTGCGGACGGCTCGCGTCGACATGGCCGCCGGGTCGGAGCCCGCTTGGACTTCGGAGAGGGCGTAGCCGCCGAGGAGCTCGCCTTCGAGCATCTCGGGGAGCCAGCGGTCCTGCTGGTCGCGGGTGCCGAACGTGGCGAGGCCGTAGCAGGACATGACGTGGACGGACATGCCGACCGCGACCGTCATCCAGGCTGAGGCGACCTCTTCGAGGGCCTGCAGGTACACCTCGTAGGGCTGTGCGCCGCCGCCGAAATCTTCTGAGTACGGGAGGCCCAGCAGGCCGGCCCTGCCCAGCAGGCGGAACGCGTCGCGGGGGAACTTCTCGTTCTCCTCCGCGTCCGCGGCGTGGGGCTTGAGCTCGTCCCGCGCGATCTCCCTGACCAGCGCGATCAGGTCCTCGGCTTCTTGGGTTGGGAGCAGCCGCTCGGCGGGCATCGTCGACCTCCGGTGTGTACTGGTAGCTGTACTGTAGGACGTACGTCAGTACAGTTGCCAGTGAGTGTGGCAGGGTCGTCATATGACGCGGGCTCTCACGCAGCGGCAGGCCGAGCTGCTCACCCGGTTGGAGGCGTTGTTCCTCACCGAGGGCTTCGGGCATCTCACTCTCGATGACATCGCGGGCAGGCTGCACTGCTCGAAGTCGACGCTGTACGCGCTCGCCGGCAGCAAGGAACAGCTGGCCGTGCGGGTGGTCGGGCGGTACTTCAAGGGAGCCGCCGAGCGCATCGAGAAGCGCATCGCGGGCCTCGTTGACGTGCGCAAACGCATTGGCAGCTACCTGGCGGGGGCTGCTGAGGAGCTGTCGAAGGCGTCGGCGGCGTTCATCGCGGACGTGTCGGACTTCCCTCCGACGCGAGCGACGTACGAGCGCAACGCGCGCGCTGCGGCCGAGCGCATCAAGGCGTTCATCCAGGACGGGGTCGAGCTGCACGTGTTCCGCGAGGTGCACGCGGTGCTGTTCGCCGAGATGGCCGGGCTGCTCATCGAGAGCATCCAGACGGGTGTCCTCACCAAACGGGCAGGCGTTTCGGATGCCGAGGCGTTCACCGCTCTGGGCGAATTGTTGTTGGATGGGCTGCAAAGAGAACGGAGCCCGAAGTGATCGTGGTTGCTGGTGAGGCACTGGTCGACATGGTGCCGGTGGGGGACGACGAGCTGACGCCGCTCGCGCCCAAGCTCGGTGGCGGGCCGTACAACGTCGCGGTGGCGTTGGGGCGGCTGGACGTGCCGACGAGCTTCCTGTCGCGGGTGTCGAGCGACCACTTCGGGGAGCAGCTGGTCAAGCGGCTGCACGCGTCGAACGTGGACACCGGGCTGGTGCAGCGCGGGCCGGAGAACACGACGCTGGCCGTCGTCGGGCTGGCCGAGGACGGTTCGGCGCGCTACTCGTTCTACGTCGACGGCACGGCCGACCGGCTCGTCGAGGACCCCGGACCGCTGCCTGCCGACACTCAGGCCGTGTCGTTCGGCACGCTGTCGCTCGTCCTGGAGCCAGGCGCCTCGGTCTACGAGAAGGTCTTGAGGCGCGAGAGCAAGCGCTTGCTCACCGCGCTCGACCCCAACATCCGGGCCGGGCTCATCGACGATCCGGGCGCCTACCGCAAGCGGTTCCGGTCGTGGCTGCCGGACGTCGGGCTGCTGAAGCTCTCGGTCGAGGACGCGCAGTGGCTCGCCGAAGAGAACGACGTGATCGAGATCGCAAGGACGTGGATTTCACAGGGACCGGCCGCCGTGGTGCTCACCAGAGGTGGCGAAGGTCTGTCAGTGATCACCGCCACGGTTCAGGTCGACGTGCCGCCGGTGAAGGTGGACGTGGTCGACACGATCGGGGCCGGCGACACGGTGCAAGGTGCCCTGCTCGCGTGGCTGCACGCCCACGACGCGTTGAGCGTGGAGAAGGTCCGTGCGCTCGCGAGTGAGGAATGGACCGACGCATTGACGTACGCGGGTGCCGCCGCCGCGATCACATGTTCCCGCGCGGGAGCCGAACCGCCCTTTGCGAGCGAACTCACCGCTGCGTTGGGTGGATAAAACCGAGGAACGGACTACCGTGAGGTAGCCGCGCTAGAAACTGGCATTACGGATGTGATGCCGGTCCCATCTCACAGAATCGGTTCACACCGCTGCTGCGAGGCGGGCCTTCCGCCGACTAGCGTGAGTGAACTTACGAAGACTCAGATCCCAACGGGGTGGTCCGAGACGACGGCAGGCCGTGCGACCTGCCGCCACCCCGTCCGAGCGTTGAGAGGGACTTGAATGCCCGACGCGACGACTGCGCCGAACGACACCCAGACCGTCGCGCTGCGCCACGGGGGCGGAGAGCTCGAGATGAAGGTGGTGCGGGCGTCCGAAGGCGCGTCCGGCATCGAACTCGGCAAACTGCTGTCGACGACCGGTCTGGTAACCCTGGACACCGGTTTCGTCAACACGGCCTCCTGCTCCTCCGAGATCACCTACATCGACGGTGACGCCGGCATTCTGCGTTACCGCGGGTACCCGATCGAGCAGCTGGCCCAGCGGTCGAACTTCATCGAGGTCAGCTACCTCCTCATCTACGGCGAGCTGCCCACCCAGGCCCAGCTTGACGACTTCTCCTCCAAGATCAGCAGGCACACGCTGCTGCACGAGGACCTCAAGCGCTTCTTCGACGGCTTCCCGCGTGACGCGCACCCGATGCCGGTGCTGTCCTCCGCGGTGTCGGCCCTGTCGACCTTCTACCAGGACTCGCTGTCGCCGTTCGACGCGAACCAGGTGGAGATCTCCACGATCCGCCTGCTCGCCAAGCTGCCGACGATCGCGGCCTACGCGTACAAGAAGTCGGTCGGCCAGCCGTTCCTCTACCCGGACAACTCGCTTGGCCTGGTGGAGAACTTCCTGCGGATGACCTTCGGCTTCCCGGCCGAGGCCTACGACCTCGACCCGGACCTGGTCCGCGCGCTCGACCTGCTGTTCATCCTGCACGCCGACCACGAGCAGAACTGCTCCACGTCGACCGTGCGCCTGGTCGGCTCGTCCGAGGCGAACCTCTTCGCGTCCATCTCCGCCGGCATCAACGCCCTGTTCGGCCCGCTGCACGGCGGCGCGAACAGCGCGGTGCTGGAGATGCTCGAGAAGATCAAGGCCGACGGCGGCGACGTGAAGTCGTTCGTCAACAAGGTCAAGAACAAGGAGGACGGCGTCCGCCTGATGGGCTTCGGCCACCGGGTCTACAAGAACTACGACCCGCGCGCCGCGATCATCAAGAAGACGGCCGACGAGATCCTCAACAAGCTCGGCGCCGACGACCAGCTGCTCGACATCGCGAAGCAGCTGGAAGAGGCCGCGCTGAGCGACGAGTACTTCATCTCCCGCAAGCTCTACCCGAACGTGGACTTCTACACGGGTCTGATCTACCGGGCGATGGGCTTCCCGACGAAGTTCTTCACCGTGCTGTTCGCGCTCGGCCGGCTCCCCGGCTGGATCGCGCACTGGCGCGAGATGATCAACGACCCGGCCACCAAGATCGGCCGTCCGCGGCAGATCTACACCGGCCCGACCGAGCGTGACTTCATCGCGATGGAAAACCGCTGATCACGGGCTAGTTCTTCTGGCAGGCTGAAGGCGCGTCGCTCACCGAGCGGCGCGCCTTTCGTCATGTTCTGGGGGTGGTGCGTGACGGACGTGCGTGCTGAGGTGGCTCGGCTGTACGAGCAGCACCGGAAGCTGCGGTACCCCGAGGGGCAACGCGGCATGGAGCTCGCGGGGGTGGAGCTCATCCTGATCGACATCTATGCCGCCGACTCCGCCCACAGCTGGCTGGTACACGACGACCATGCCCGGTGGTTGGCGCCGTACTGCCTTGATGAGCTGCGGAAAGTGGTCCCGCTGTTCGCTGATCCGGGGTCGGAGTGGTACCGGCCCTACGCCGCCCACTACTACGGCCGGCTGCTGAGAATGATGCGGTTGATCACCCTCGAACTCGCGGCCGAGGTGGTCTCGCCGTAGCGTTCAGGGGTGAGTTCCCCATCGCTCGTCTGGTTTCGCCGTGATTTGCGGACATCCGATCATCCCGCGATTCTGGCGGCCGCGGAAAGGTCACCTCGCGCGCTCGCGTTGTTCGTTCTGGATGACAGATTGCTGAAACCGTCGGGCCAGCCGCGAATCGATTTCCTGCACCGGTGTTTGCACGCGTTGAACGACGAACTCGACGGCCGTCTGATGGTCGTGCACGGCGACCCGGTGAAGACGGTTCCGCGCATCGCCAGGGAAATCGGTGCGGGCAGCGTCCACATCTCCGCGGACTGCGCGCCGTACGGGCGGCGTCGCGACGAAGCGGTCGAGGAAGCGTTGGGGGACATCGAAATCGTCCGGTCCGGCTCGCCCTACGCCGTGACGCCAGGCCGGGTGCGCAAACAGGACGGAACGCCGTTCAAGGTCTTCACCCCGTTCCGCAACGCCTGGCTGGACCACGGCTGGCGCAAGCCGGCGGACACGGATGCGTCCACTCTGGACTGGATCAAGCCGGACCACAGCACCCAACTTCCCACGATCAAAGAGAAACTCCCAGACGCGACGAAGCTCTGGGAGGAGTTCCGGGACGAACGGCTGCAGGACTACGACACCACCCGCGACCGCCCCGACCTCGACGCCACCAGCAGGCTGGCCGCGTACCTGAGGTTCGGCGTGCTGCACCCGCGGACGCTGCTGCAGGACTGCGACGGCACGTTCCGCAGCGAGCTGGCGTGGCGTGAGTTCTACGCGGATGTGTTGTGGCACAAGCCGGAGACCGCGCGCGAGAACTACGACCGCAAGTTCGACAGGATGCAGCACGACGACGACGAGGAGCTGTTCGAGGCTTGGACGCAGGGTCGCACCGGCTACCCGATCGTCGACGCCGGCATGCGGCAGCTGCTGCAGGAAGGGTTCATGCACAACAGGGTTCGCATGATCGTGGCGAGCTTCCTGGTGAAGGACCTGCACCTGCCGTGGTGGTGGGGCGCGAGGCACTTCATGAAGCACCTGATCGACGGTGACATCGCCTCGAACCAGCACAACTGGCAGTGGGTCGCGGGCTGCGGCACGGACGCGGCGCCGTTCTTCCGCATCTTCAACCCGTCGACCCAGGCCAAGAAGTTCGACCCGGACGGCGCGTACGTGCGCAGGTACGCGCCCGACAGCCTGGACATCCCGCCGATCGTTGACCACGCCGTCGAACGGAAGATCGCGCTCGACCGCTACCAGGCGATCAAGTGAGCGTCACGCGGGCGTGCTGCACGTAGGTCGCGGCCTGCCAGTACGTGATCGCGGTGCCGTTCGCGTCGAAGTACTCGTAGAAGTCGCCCATCTTGTCGCACAGCGCTTGGACCACGTCGAGCTCGTCGACCACCGCGTCGACCTCGACCTGGTCCTGCGCGGCGATCAGCTGCGGCTCCGGCCGATCTCCTGCCCGGGAGTGGAAGACGCGGTGGTCGAACGCGACCTTGCGGCAGGCGACGAGGTAGAGCACCAACGCGGCGTCGACCGCCGGACGGGACGCGGAGGAGACCGACGAGCGCAAGGCCGTCAGCAGGTCGAGCGCGTGCAGCATCCTGGCGCGCAGCTCGTCGGCGGAGACGTCGACGCGTTTCTGCAGCAGTTCCCGTACCTCGGCTGGATCCACGCCTAGATCTTGAGGGCTTCCCGCAGCTTGACGCGAGCCCCCGTTCGCAGCACCGCGTTCGCGTAGACCTTGCCGCCGAGCCACGTGATCGCCGCGATGGCCGCCAGCGCGAGCACCACGGCCAGCAGCACCTGCCAGGCGGGAGCGACGCCCAGCGCCATCCGGCCCGGCATCAGGATCGGCGCGAACGGCGGCAGCAGCGACAGCACCGTGACGGTCGGGCCGGACGGGCTGCCGATCATCAGGTTGATGCCCGCGACGAACGCCACGATGATCGTCATGCTGATCGGCGTCAGCACCGACTGCAGTTCTTCCTGACGTGACACCAGAGAAGCAGCGGCCGCGAACACCGTGGCGTACAGGAAGAAGCCGAGCAGGTACCACAGCACGCCCGTCAACAGGGCTGTGCCGCCGAGCGCTCCCACGTCGACCACGTCGAACGCCGAGGACAGTCCCAGCCCGACCGTCGAGATCACCAGCAGCTGGAGCAGGCCGACCGCGCCGAGCCCGATCACCTTGCCCAGCAACAACTGCCACGGTCGCAGGGTGGCGAGCAGGATCTCGACGACGCGGCTGGACTTCTCCTCCACCACGCCCTGCGCGACCATCGTGCCGTAGACCAGCAGCGAGTAGTACAGCAGCGCGGCCACGATCAACCCGATCGCGAGGCGCTGACCTCGTTGAGGGTCAACGGGTTCCAGCGCGGTCACGGCGACCTTGACGTCCGCCAGGCTCTCCGCGACCTGCTGCGGGGTCTTGCCGGTCTCGGCGAGCTGCGCGACGAGCACCTGCTGGCGCAGCACGTCGTTCAGCGTGGTCGTCAGCACCTCGTCGCCGGAGCCCTTGACGATCATCTTCAGCATCGGGGGCGCGCCGGTCACCAGTGCGTCCAGCGAGCCGTCGCGCACCTGCTGCTCGGCGTCTGCCATCGTCGTGACATCGCGCGTCTCGACGTCGATCCCGAACGAACGAGCCTTCTCCCGCAACGGATCCGCGAGCTGCGTCGCCTGGCCGGAGAACCCGACGACGCTGCGCTGCTGGTCGTCGAACAGCACCGACTGCAGCACCACGTACCCGGCGAGCACGGCGATGATCACCGCGGTGCCGATCAGGAACGACCTGGTGCGCACCTTCGTGACGAACTCGCGCTTGGCCACCAACGAAACCGCACGGGCCGACGTCATGCGCTCCTGCCCTCGGTGGTCACGACGTTGCGGAACAGCTCCGTCAGCGAGGGGCGCTGGCGGGAGAACTCGTGCACGGGACCGGCGGCGAGTGCGGCGTGCAGAACGCTCTGGTCGTCCACGCCGTCCGCGAGCTCCAGCACGCAGCGCGTCCCGTTCTTCTCGATCACCCGCACACCGTCCAGCGTGACAGTCCAGTCGGTCGTTGGCGACTCAACTACAAGGCGCGGCACTCCGCCGGACCGAAGTTCGTCCACGGTTCCGGTCGCGACCATCGAACCGGCGCTGACGATGCCCACCCGGTCGCACAGCCGTTCCACCAGGTCGAGCTGGTGGCTCGAGAACACCACGGGCACCCCGGCGGCGGCCTTCTCGCTCAGCACCTGGCTCATCACGTCCACCGCGACCGGGTCGAGGCCGGAGAACGGCTCGTCGAGCACCAGCACGTCCGGCTCGTGCACCAGGGCGGCGGCGAGCTGCACGCGCTGCTGGTTGCCGAGGCTCAGGCGCTGCACCTCGTCCGTGCGGCGGTCCCGCAGGCCGAGGCGCGCGATCCAGTTCTCCGCGCTCGTGTGGGCGTCGTTGGTGCTCATGCCGTGCAGCTCGGCCAGGTACACGAGCTGGTCGAGCACCTTCATCCTCGGGTAGAGGCCGCGCTCCTCCGGCATGTATCCGATTCGGCGGCGTGTGTCGAGGTCGACGGGTCTTCCGTTCCACCGCACCTCACCGGAGTCGGCCGCGAGCACGCCCAGCGCGATTCGCATGGCTGTCGTCTTCCCGGCGCCGTTGCTGCCGACGAAACCGAAGAGCTCGCCCGCGCGAACGTCAAAAGACATGTTTCGCAGGGCAACAACCTCTCCGTAGCGCTTGGAGATCTCATCGATCTCCAGCACTCCCTCAGGCACGGTGCACCCCTTCGTTAGCCCGGATGGCGGTAATCGGACTCAAAGTATCGGTGAGCAGGGAACGAGTGAAACGATACGGGCGTCTACGGCGAATCGAACGAACGACCAATTCACTCAACGGGGGTGACCATGGAGCCCATCGACCCCGATCAGTGGCTCAAGGAGTACGGGGCCAAGATCGAGCAGGCCAAGCAGCAGGCAGAGCAGGCTGTCGGCCAGCTCGGAGGTGTGGGTGGGAGCGCAAGCTCGCCGGACGGCCTGATCACGGTGACTGTCAACGCGACCGGCGTCCTGACCGACCTGCAGATCAAGCCGGAAGCTCGCGGCATGGACCCCAGCGAGATCGCCTCGGCGGTGCTCGCCGCCTCGACCAAGGCTCAGCGCGACGCCTCGGGCAAGGTCGTGCAGATCATGGGCGACTTCGTCGGCGAGAGCCCCGCGCTCGACTTCGTGAAGGCGCAGATGCCGAACGGATACGCGGGCGACGGAACCGATGAGGAAGAACCGAAGTCGGAGTTGGAGCGCAAGGACCTTCGGCCCGACGACGAGTACTTCACCAACCCGCCCGACGTCATGGCCTGAGTGCAGGAGGGGGTTAGAGCATGCAGCAGCACTTCAACATCGATCTGGATGAGCTGAGAAACCACGCCGCGAACGTGGACCGGCTCACCGAGCGGTTGCGCAAGGCCACCGAGACGTGCGACCCGGGCTCGCTCACGACTGAGGCTTTCGGCGTCATCTGCGGCTTCCTGGCCCAGTTCATCCTGGAGAAGGCGGGCCTCGGGCAGGACGTGCTCGGCAAGGCCACGAACTCGCTGATGGACATGGCCTCCGGTCTCAAGGAGACGGTCCAGCAGTACGAGCAGGTCGACCTCGACAACATGTTCGGCTTCAACGGAGGCCGGGGATGACCACGCAGACGTCGCAGGGCAGCGATCCGCAGCAGCTGATCAGCAGCATCTCGAACACCTACTCGTCGATCGAGCGCGGTGACTGGGTCAACGCGGGTCTGGGCATGGCCAACACGGCCATGGCCATGGTCGGCAACTCCTCGAACCCGTTGAGCGGCTTCCTCGCCGCGGGCTTCAGCTGGGCGATCCAGCACGTCGACTTCCTGCGCGAGCCGTTCGACGCACTGCTCGGGAGCCCGGAGTCGATCTCCAAGATGGCGGGCACCTACCGGTCGGCCGGCCAGCAGGTCAAGGAGATCGCGACCGAGTACGAACGGATCTGCGTCTCGCAGACCCGCGAGTGGCAGGGCAGGGCGGCCGACGCCTACCGCTCGGCGGCCAAGAAGCACGCCGACAGCATGGAGTCGCTCTCCAAGGCGACCCACGGCATCGCCGCGGCGGTCGAGGGCGCGGGCAAGCTCGTCGCCGAGGTCCGCAAGCAGATCATGGACCTGATCAGCCAGGCCGTCGCCGACATGGTCATGAAGATCATCCAGTGGCTGGCGGCGTCGGTTCTCACGTTCGGCGCGGCCATCGCGGGCGCGATCGCGGACATCGTCACGACCGCGGTGAACTACGCGAAGAAGCTGGCCGACTTCATCCAGAAGCTGTTCGGCTCGGTCAAGAAGCTGATGGACCTGGTCAAGCAGGTCTCGCAGATCGCCAAGGTCGCCGAGCAGATCATCGACGCGATCTCGGCGATGGCGCACAAGGGCGCCGGTGGTGGCGGTGGCGGCATCAACCGGCCGACTTCCGGCGGCTTCGACGGTCTCGGCAGCGGCCAGCAGAACCAGGCTCACCAGGGCGCGGGTGGCACGTTCACGGCCGGTGGCGGCGGCTACAACCAGGGCCCCAACACCGCCGGCGACGGCCTCAGCAACGTCCGTCCCGGCTACCAGGGCGGCAACAGCGACGGCTACCAGGGCCCGTACGGGCAGGGCACGACCGTGGGCGCCGGTGCTCAGGTCCGGCCCGTCTACAGGCCTCCTGGCGGTCAGTCCGGTGGCGGCGGTCTGCCGCCTGGCCACACGGACGCCGACCACCACCTCCCCGGCAGCGGTCACACCGACGCCGATCACCACCGACCCCCAGGCGGTGGTGGCGGCAGCGTCGGCATTCCGCGCGGTGAGGTGCCCGGTGTCGGCGGTCCTGGCGGACCTGGCACGGGTACCGGTCCTGGTCGTTGGGTTCCCGGCCACTGGGAGCAGGACACGACCACGACCGCAGGTGGTGTGAAGACGCCTCCGTCGTTCGGCGCGACGCCGACCACGACGAACGCCGACTGGTACCGCCCGACGACCACCGACCACTCCGCGACGGCTGCTGCCGGTGGCGGCGGCGGTGGTGGCGGGGGCGGCATCCCCAAGGGCGGCGGTGGCGGTGGCGGCATGCCCGCCGGCCTCGGTGGCCCTGCCGGTGGTGGCGGTGCCGGTGGAACCTCCGCGACGCAGTTCGGTGGCGCTGCCGGTGTCATGGCCGCTGGTGGTGCGCACGCGCCTGCTGCGGCCGGTGGTGGCGGCGGCGGTGCGCACGGTCCCAGCGGCGGTACCGGTGGTGCCGCGGGCGGCATGATGGGCGGCATGGGCGCTGGTGCCGGTGCTCAGCAGGGCGGCAACAGCGAGCACAAGCGGAAGGTGCGGATCGAGGGCGAGGCGCTCGTCGACCCGCCCAAGGCCGCGAAGCCGGTCATCGGCGAGTGAGTTTCTTGCGCTGAGAACGGGGCGTCCCTCATGGGGCGCCCCGTTTCTCATACGGCGGCGAGGAGCTTCGCGATCTCCGGAGCTGCCTTCTCGCGGTCTGCCGGCACCAGGCCGATGCGTGTGCGGCGGTCGAGGATGTCGTCGACGTCGAGTGCGCCCTCGTGCTGGATTGCGTGGACGACGTCGGCCTCGGTGACTCCAGGCGCGATCGGGGTCGTCGGGTGCGGCCTGTCGTCGACCAGGCGGATGTCCTTGGTGCGGCAGGGGATCTGCGTCAGGTGCGTGGCGTCGACCGCATCCGCCGCCATCTTCCGGTACGTCGTGAGCTTGCCGCCGACGATCGTGATCACGCCGTTCTGGGCCTTGAGCACGGCGTGGTGACGGGACAGGTCCGCGGTCTGACCCTCGGCCTCGAGCAGCGGACGCAGGCCCGCGTAGCTGCCGATGACGTCTTCTCTCGTGAGCTTCCGTTGCAGGACACCGGAAGCGGTCTTCAGCAGGAAGTCCACATCGGACTCCGGCACCTGCGGCACGTCCGGGATCTCGTCCACCGGCTCGTCGGTGAGGCCGAGATACGCGCGGCCGTTCGCCTGGGGGAGCAGGAGCGCGTAGCGGTTGCGTTCGCCGGGGACCGGGATCGTGAGCGCGGTTCCCGTCAGGCCAACGGTTCTCGCGTCCACGACCAGGTGCGAGCCGCGGGACGGGCGAAGGTTGACGGGTGCGAGCGTGCCCGCCCAGACGCCCGTCGCGTTGATCACCGCTTTGGCCTTGATGCTGAACGTTGTGCCGGTCAGCGTGTCCGTGGCCTCGGCGCCATCGCCTTGCAGCGTCAGGACTTTCGCGCGGGTGATGATTCTCGCGCCGTACCCGGCGGCGGTGCGGGCGAGAGCCACGACCAGGCGGGCGTCGTCGACGAGCTGGCCGTCGTAGTTGAGCAGGCCACCGGTGAGGTTCGACGGGTCGAGGCCGGGCACCAGTGCCAGCGCCTCGTGCTTCGGGACGCGGCGCGGCCGCGGGAGCACACTGGCGGGCGTTCCGGCCGTGATGCGCAGGGCGTTGCCCGCCTTGAGGCCTGCCATGACGAAGTGGTTCGCGCCCGCGTGCAACGGGAACAGCATCGGCAACGTGCGGGTGAGGTGCGGCGCGGTCCTGGTCATCAGGATGCCGCGTTCGACCGCGCTCTCGTGGGCGAGCTTGACGTCGCCCTTCGCGAGGTAGCGCAGGCCGCCGTGGATGAGCTTGCTGGACCAGCGCGACGTCCCGAACGCCAGGTCGTGCGCCTCCAGCAGCACGGTCTTGAGGCCCCTGGACGCCGCGTCGAGCGCGACGCCCGTGCCCGTGACGCCGCCGCCGATCACCAGGACGTCGGCGACTTCTTCTTGTGCTGCTTGGAGTTCTTGCGCGCGGCGGGTGGCGTTCAGGGACGTGTTCACGGTCGCAGAGCTCCGTCCAGCTGCTTGGCCAGCTCGTCCAGCAGCGAGGTGAAGTCGAGCCCGGACGTCGCGGGCTTCGTGGAGAGGACCATCGACTGCGTGGTCAGCAACACCACGCGCGCCTGCGTCTTGGCGTCACCGAACCGGATCGAGCCGTCGAGGTGGCCGGCCTCGATCTGTCCGATGAGGAACTGCTCGACCAGGCGTTGCGTGCTGCCCAGGCGGTCGGTCAGGTACGGGAGCATCAGCTCGGCGTCGAGCTGCAGGACCCGTTGCATGAGCGGGTTGCTGGAGAGGGCCTTGATCGCCTCGGCGGACCTGGTGACGAGCTGCTCGCGGGCGTTGCCTCTGGTGGTGGCCTGCTCGACCTGTTCGAGGAGGGCGGCGAACTCCCGCGTCATCAAGGCGCGGACCAGGTGGTCCACGTCCGGGTAACGGCGGTAGAGCGTCATCCGGCTCACGTTGGCGCGTTTTGCCACGTCAGTGAGGGTGGTGCGACGCACCCCCACCTCCAGAACACACTCACGGGTGGCGTCGAGCAGCGCGTCGTGGGTGTGACGTTGAGACGTCATGTGTAACACTGTAGCAGTGACTCGGGCCCGATGGACCACTGAAACTGTGCCGCTGCCGCCGCACGCGCTGGCTTGGTTGAGCCAGCGGGTCGGACTGGGGGAGCCGTTCGCCGAGGTGCCTTTGGTGGCACGCGAATCGGCGCTGTCCGCTGATGCGTTCACGGCGTTGGAAGCCGTTTGCACGGTGTCGGTGGAGGCTGTCGACCGTCTGGACCGGACGGGTGGGCTCTCGTATCTCGACCTGCTGCGGCACCGCGGGCACGGCACGCCGGCCGTCCCGGATGCCGTGGTCGTGCCTGCCTCGCCGGAGGAGGTCACCGAGGTGCTCCGGGTTTGTGTGGAACACGATGTCGCGGTGGTGCCGTTCGGGGGCGGTACATCCGTGGTGGGTGGAGTGGAGGCCTTGCGCGGTGGTAAGTCCGCTGTGATCGCCTTGGATCTCGCCGGACTGGGTTCGTTGGTCTCCGTGGATCCCGTGTCGCAGGTCGCCGTTCTGCAGGCGGGGTTGACCGGGCCTGAGGCTGAGCGGTTGTTGGGAGAGCACGGGTTCACGCTCGGGCATGTTCCGCAGTCGTTCGAGCGGGCGACCATTGGTGGGTTCGCGGCTACTCGGTCGGCTGGGCAGGCGTCTTCTGGGTATGGGCGCTTCGAGGACATGGTGGAGTCGGTTCGGATGTCCACTCCTGTCGGGGAGTGGAACATTGGTGTTGCGCCGGCTTCCGCTGCTGGGCCCGATTTGAAGCAGTTGGTGCTGGGCAGTGAGGGGCTTTTCGGGGTTATCACTGAGGTTGCTGTTCGCGTGCGGCCCAAGCCCTATGGTCCGCGCTACGAAGGTTTTGTGGTGGACGGCTGGGAGGCGGGATCGGACCTGATTCGAACCCTCGCCCAAGCCGGTGCGCTGGCTGACATCACTCGTCTGTCTGATCCGGACGAGACCGAGGTGGCCCTCGAACTCGCGGGGTCCAAGGCTGCTCCAGTGCGGAAGTACCTGCGGTTGCGTGGGGTCAAGCAGCCGTGTTTGGTGATCTTGGGGTGGGAGCAGCGGTCCCGTTCGGCCACTATGAGTGCGTTGAGTGGGCAGAAGGTTGTTCGGCTTGGGCGGGCTATGGGCGCTTCTTGGTTGCACGGGCGGTTCAACGGGCCTCGGCAGCGGGATGCCCTGCTTGATGCCGGGGTGTGTGTGGAGACGTTGGAGACTGCTACGCATTGGTCTCGGGTGTCTGAGCTTCGGGATGCTGTGCGGGATGCTCTTGTTGGGGAGCTTGGAGATCCGGTGGTCATGTGCCACATCTCGCATGCTTATGGGACTGGGGCTTCCCTGTACTTCACCGTGTTGGTGCCTCGGGATCTTGGTGATCCTGTTGGGCAGTGGGAGCGGGCGAAGGTTGCTGCTTCTGAGGCTATTTCTCGGCTTGGGACGATCACGCACCACCACGCGGTGGGGCGCGACCATCAGCCGTGGCTGGAGAAGGAGATCGGGGCTGTTGGGGTGGATGTGTTGCGGGCTGTTAAGTCCAAATTGGACCCGACCGGGATTCTCAATCCTGGGAAGCTGATTTAGCCGCCGTTCCGGCGGGCGCGTCGGTTGCCGTTGCCGTCTCCCTGTTTCGTGGGCGGCTGGCGGTTCCGTGTTCGTAGGTGGTGCTGTTGCGGGCGTAGCTATCTGCTGATTTCTGGGACTCCGCCCCAGACCCCGCCAATCTGATCAAAGACCCACCAGCGCCATGCGCGGGTTGATGGCACGCCTGTTGCTTTGGGCGGCTTGCTGTTGCGTAGGTGCTTGCGTTGGTGGGGTGGGTCCCGTCACGAGTCGCGTCCGAGCGAGCCACACCAGGTCAGGGGTGTCAACTCGACGAAAAGCG
>NZ_JBFAYI010000063.1:0-17594 GCF_040681245.1 Lentzea sp. NPDC051838 | reverse complement strand
GGGCAGAGCTCCCAGAACGCAACCGCCAGATACGCACGGCACGCGCCCACCTACGAACACGAAACAGGAACCCGCCAACCCAACAGGGAGACGGCCTACGAAACGACCGCGCCCGCCGGAACGGCGGCCACACAACTCAGAACCGCTGCCCAACCTCAGCCCGCGAACTAAACCGAGGCGTAGGAGAAACCGAAACCACAGGCGGCTCAGCAAACTGAGTGTTGTAAAGATCCGCATACCGCCCACCGGACTCCATCAACTCACCATGCGTCCCACGCTCAACGATCCGACCCGCCTCCACCACCAAGATCTGATCAGCAGCCCGAATAGTCGACAGCCGGTGAGCAATCACCAACGATGTCCGCCCAGCCAGTGCCTCAGTCAACGCCTCCTGAACAGCAGCCTCAGACTCGGAGTCCAGGTGAGCGGTAGCCTCATCCAAGATCACAACCCGAGGCTTGGCCAACAGCAGTCGAGCAATCGTCAGACGTTGACGCTCACCGCCTGAAAGACGGTAACCGCGTTCGCCCACGACAGTGTCGAGCTGATCGGGAAGCGACCCGACGAGGTCGAACAACCGAGCCCGCCGCAACGAGTCCCACAACTCGTCATCAGAAGCCCCAGGCGCCGCATACTCCAGATTCGCCCGAATCGTGTCGTGGAACAGATGCCCGTCCTGCGTGACCACCCCAACGGTGGACCGCAACGACGAGAACGTCAGATCCCGAACATCCACATCGGACAGACGAACCGACCCTGAATCGACGTCGTACAACCGAGGCACAAGCGAAGCAAGTGTCGACTTCCCGGCCCCAGAAGACCCGACCACAGCCACCAACTGCCCAGCCTCAGCCTTGAAACTGATGCCGTGCAACACCTCTTCCCCACCACGAGTGTCCAAAGTGGCCACCGACTCCAACGAGGCCAGCGACACCTTGTCAGCAGACGGGTAAGCGAACCGAACGTCGTCGAACTCGACCGACACGGCCCCCTCAGGCACAGCCCGCGCGTCAGCGCGTTCCTGAATCATCGGCTTGAGGTCCAAGATCTCGAACACGCGCTCAAAAGAAACCAGCGCGGTCATGATGTCCACCCGGGCAGTGGCCAACGCGGTGAGCGGCGCATACAACCGCGTCAGCAGCAACGCCAGCGACACCACGGTGCCGGCGGCAAGGTGCCCGGTCAGCGCCAGATACCCACCCAGCCCGTAAACCAGCGCCTGCGCCAACGCCGACACCAGCGTCAGCCCGGTCATGAACCACCGGGTGGCCATGGCGGTCCGGATCCCGATGTCCCGCACCTTCGCGGCCTTCTCGGAGAACTCGGTCTCCTCGCGCTCCGGCCGGCCGAACAGCTTCACCAGCGTCGCCCCGGGAGCGGAGAACCGCTCCGTCGACTGCGTGACCATCGAGGCGTTCAAAGAAGATGCCTCGCGCTGCATGTCCGCCATCCGCCGCCCCATCCTCTTGGCGGGCAGCACGAACACCGGCAACAACACCAACGCCAACGCCGTGACCTGCCACGACAGCGTGAACATGACACCCAGCGACAGCGCCAGCTGGATGATGTTCGTGACGAAGCCCGACAGCGTGGACGTGAACGCCCGCTGAGCCCCGATCACGTCGTTGTTCAGCCGGGAGACCAGCGCCCCGGTCCGGGTGCGGGTGAAGAACGCGACCGGCATCTTCTGCACGTGCCCGAACACGGCACGCCGGAGGTCGTAGATCAGCCCCTCACCGATCCGCGTCGACTGCCATCGCTCGACGACGCCCAACCCGGCATCCACGACGGCGACCAACGCGATGATCACAGCCAGCCACACCACGACCGAGGGTGCGGAGCCGCCCACGATCGCGTCGACCACCCGGCCGGCCAGCAACGGCGTGGTCACCGCGAGAACTGACGAGATGACCGTCAGCAGCAAGAAGAACAGGAGCTTCGCCCGATGCGGCCGGGCGAAGGCCAGCACGCGCCGGAAGGTGCCCCGACGCACCTTCGAAGGCGCGTCCGAGGTCACCCCCATCATGAATCGCCAGGAGCTGTAACCGTCCACGCCCTATAGAACAGCACACGGGTCTGACAATTCCCTGACCTGCGAGAATTCAGCCCTGGGCGGACAGCGCGGCCAAAGCGGAAATCCGGCGAAGCTGAGCGGCGCGCTCGACAGCGAGCTGAGCGTCCAACGAGGGCCCGGCAGCGGCGGACGCGATCAACGCCAGCGTCTCGGAAACGGCACCCGCCAGCGGCTTCAGCACGGCAGCCACCAGATCGTCGACCGCCTTGTCCAACCCGGAAGCGGGCACGACGGAGTTCGCGAGGCCGATCTGCAGAGCCTCAGCGGCGGCAACCCGCCGCGAGGTCACGCACATCTCGGCCGCGCGCGAGTACCCCACGAGTCGCACGAGCGGCAGCGTGCCACCGAGATCGGGCACCAGACCCAGCCCGGTCTCGGCCATGCAGAACTGCGCGTCCTCGGCGAGCACGCGGAAGTCGCACGCCAGCGCCAACTGGAAGCCCGCGCCGATGGCGTGCCCCTGCACCGCGGCGATCGTCACGCGCGACGGGTCGCTCAGCCACGTGAACGCGGCCTGGTACGACGCGATGCGCGCGTCCGCCTCTTCCGGGGACAACGACAGCATCCCCACGAGACCACCGGGTTCGCCGTCGACGGGCTCACCGGTGAACATGCGCCGGTCCAGCCCCGCCGAGAAGGCGCGGCCGGAACCCCGGACGACCACGACGCGGACGTCCGGGTCCAGCTGTTCGCCGATGTGCCGCAACGCCGCCCAGGTAGCGGGCGTCTGTGCGTTGAGCACGTCGGGACGATCGAGCGTGATGGTGGCGACCGCTCCGGCGAGAGCGAGCCGAACACCACCGCGATCGAGCACACCAGCGTCGATTGCGGGCACTGGCATGGTGATTACCTCCGGCGAACTAGAAGCTAGTTACCGGAGAGTAGCAGTCTGAGTTGGGGTTACTTCTTCTTCGTCCGGGTGGCGCCACCGCGACCGCGCAGCGTGACGCCGGATTCCGACAGAACCCGGTGCACGAAGCCGTAGGAACGCCCGGTGCTTTCGGCCAAAGCCCGGATGCTCGCGCCCTTTTCGTACTTCTTCTTCAGGTCAGCGGCCAGCTTGTCCCGCGTGGCGCCGGTGATCCGGGCACCCTTCTTCAGGTCAGCCACCTTGTCCCGCCTTCCGTACGAGCAGGTCGGGCCGTTCTACGGCCCCTGTCGTCGCAATGATCGAACAGGAACCGGCAGAACGCCAGGTGATCAAGCAAAGAGATCGCCGAACGGTCGATTCGATCACACTCAGTTGATCACAGGGTGCGCTCGGTAATCCTTTGAGGGGTGGAGATCACGCGAGCTGCACGAGCTCGAGGTAATCCTCCGACCAATGATCCTCCTGGCCGTCGGGCAGCAGGATCACTCGCTCGGGCTCCAGAGCTTCGACCGCGCCGGGGTCGTGCGTCACGAGAACGACCGCGCCCTCGTACCGCCGCAGCGCCTCGAGAACCTGCTCGCGCGACGCCGGGTCGAGGTTGTTGGTCGGCTCGTCGAGCAGCAGCACGTTCGCGGCCGACGACACCAGACCGGCCAGCGCGAGCCTGGTCTTCTCGCCACCGGACAACGTCCCGGCGGGCTGGTCGAGCTGCTCGCCGGAGAACAGGAACGTGCCGAGCAACGACCGCAGCCGCTGCTCCTGCTCGTCCGGTGCCATGTGCCGGATGTTCTCCCACACCGACGCACCGTGGTCGAGCGTCTCGTGCTCCTGCGCGAAGTAACCGATCTTCAGCCCGTGCCCCGGCACGACCGACCCCGCGTCGGCCTTCTCGGAACCGCCGAGCAACCGCAGCAACGTCGTCTTGCCGGCACCGTTGAGCCCCAGCACGACGACCCGGGAACCCTTGTCGATGGCCAGGTCCACGCCGGTGAAGATCTCCAGCGAACCGTAGGACTTGCTCAAACCCTCTGCGGTCAAAGGAGTTTTTCCGCACGGGGCTGGCGACGGGAAGCTGATCTTCGCGACCTTGTCGCTCTGCCGCACCTCGTCGAGACCGTCGAGCAGCTTCTGCGCGCGCTTCGCCATGTTCTGCGCCGCAACGGCCTTCGTGGCCTTCGCACCCATCTTGGCGGCCTGCGTCATCAACGCGCCGGCCTTCTTCTCGGCGTTGGCGCGCTCGCGGCGACGGCGCTTCTCGTCCGTCGCACGGGCTTCGAGGTACTTCTTCCAGCCGAGGTTGTAGATGTCGACCTCGCCGCGGATCGCGTCGAGGAACCACACCTTGTTCACGACGTCGTCGAGCAGCTCCACGTCGTGCGAGATCACGACGAGACCGCCGTCGTGCGACTTGAGGAAGCCGCGCAGCCACATGATCGAGTCGGCGTCGAGGTGGTTCGTGGGCTCGTCGATGAGCAGGATCGTGCTCGACTTCGCACCGATGCCCGCCTCGGACGCGGCGAACAGGATCCGCGCCAGCTCGACGCGACGACGCTGACCACCGGAGAGCGTCTTGAGCTGCTGCTCCAGCACGCGATCCGGCAGGCCGAGGTTCGAGCAGATGCGCGCGGCCTCGGACTCGGCGGCGTACCCACCGAGCGCCGCGAAGCGCTCCTCGAGCTTGCCGTACTTGGTGACGGCCGTCTCGAGCTCGGTCGGGTCGACCAGCTCGGCCATCTTCGACTGGGCCTTCTCCATGTCGCGGAGCAGCTGGTCGAGGCCGCGCGCGGACAGCACGCGATCTTTGGCGATGACCGACAGGTCGCCCTCGCGCGGGTCCTGCGGCAGGTAGCCGAGCTCGCCCTTGCGCGTGATGGCGCCGCCGTAGGGCTGGCCCTCACCCGCGAGAACGCGCAGGGAAGTGGTCTTGCCGGCACCGTTGCGGCCCACGAGGCCGATGCGGTCGCCGGGCTGAACGCGCAGGTTGGCGCCACTCACGAGAATGCGTGAGCCCGCGCGCAACTCCATGTCAGTTGCGGTGATCAAGAGAAACTCCGAGCAATGGTTTCGGGTACGGCAAAGGTGGGCGCGTACTCGGCCTACTCCAGGAGGATCACGGGAACCATTCTACGGGATCTCGACCATCGAATTTCCCACGTGTGGCCAGACGCATAGATTGCGGCCATGAGCGAAGACTTCTCCGGCAAGACGGCGCTGGTCACCGGCGCGTCCCGCGGCATCGGCCTGGGCATCGCGCGCGAGCTGCTCTCCCGCGGCGCCTCGGTCACGATCACCGGCCGCAAGGCGGACCAGCTCGCCGAGGCGGCTGCCGAGCTCGGCGGCAAGGTGCTCACGATCCAGGGCAACGCGGGCGACGACGCCTCCCGCGAGGAGGTCGTGGCGCGCACCGTCGAGGAGTTCGGCAGCCTCGACGTCCTGGTCAACAACGCCGGCATCAACCCGCAGTTCGGGTTCCTGATGGACGCGGACCTCAACGCCGTGCGGAAGATCTTCGACGTCAACGTGGTGGCAGCACTCGGTTTCACCCAGCTCGCGTGGAAAGCCTGGATGAGCGAGCACGGCGGCGCGGTCGTGAACATCGCGTCGATCGGCGGCATCCGGTCCACGGGCGTGATCGCCGCGTACGGCGCCTCCAAGGCGGCGCTGATCCGCCTCACCGAGGAGCTCGCGTGGCAGCTCGGCCCGAAGGTGCGCGTGAACGCCGTCGCGCCCGGCGTGGTGAAGACGAAGTTCGCCGAGGCGTTGTGGAGTGGCCGCGAGGACGCCACCCAGGCCTACCCGATGAAGCGCTTCGGCACCCCTGAGGACGTCGCTTCTCTCGTGGCGTTCCTGTGTTCCGACGGCGCATCGTGGATCACCGGAGAGACCGTGCGCGTGGACGGAGGCCTGCTGGCCACCGGCACGGCGGGCTGAGCCACGCTCGCGCAGGGGTCCCCTCGCAAGGGGACCCCTGCTTTCATTCTCTCAGGCACCACCGACAATTTCGGGCACTCCGAGCACGTCGAGGAACGCCGCGGCCGCAGGCGTCAGCCCTGCCGTGCCCCACACCAGGTGCTCCACCCGTGACGGCCCGCCCGCGATCGGCACCGTCACCACCCCGCTCAACCGCGGCGCGTACAACGACGGCAGCACCGCGACCCCGAGCTCTTCCCGGATCAACCCGGCCATGAGCTCGGCGGTCGTCACCTCGAAGGCGACCTCGCGGTGCAGCCCGGCCGCGGCGAACGCCTGATCGGACTGCAAGCGTCCTGGCGAGCCTGCGGGAAAGTCCACGAACAGCTCGGCAGCGAGCGCCGACAGATCCGTTTCCGCCTGCCGCGCAAGCGGATGCGACGGCGCCACGACGGCAACGTGATCGTCGCGCCCGAGCTCGTGCCCGCGCACACCCGAAGGCGTCGACCCCGGCGGCAGCCCGAGGAACGCCAGATCGCACACCCCCGACCGCACCTGCTCGACGAGCTCGTGGCTCGGCGCCATCCCCAACGCCACCCGCACAGCCGGGTACCGCAACCGATACACCTTCAAAGCCGCAGGCAGGTCCACGGCGGCCACGGTCGGGATCACGCCGACCACCAGCCGTCCGCGCACCTCCCCCACCGCCGCCGCGACCTCTGCCTCGGCCCGTTCAGCGGCAGCAAGACACTGGCGGGCCGACGGCAGGAACGCCTCTCCGGCAGGGGTCAGCCGGACGCTGCGGCTCGTGCGGTCGAACAGCCGCGCGCCCAGCGAGCGTTCGAGCCGGGCGATCTGGTGGCTCAACGCCGACTGCACCACCAGACATCGCCGGGCCGCACGAGTGAAGCTGCCGGTCTCGGCGACCGCCACCACGTACCGCAGCTGCTGGAGCTCCATGCGATCTATCGTGAATCACGATGGATCAGATGAAAAGCATGTGTTGGACTCATCGATCCGCGCGCAGAACACTCGAAAGCGTGAGAAACCTGCTGCTCGCCGCCTTCGCACCCGTCGTCTGGGGCTCGACCTACGTCGTCACGACGGAGCTACTGCCCGCCGGCCACCCGCTGTTCGCCGGTCTGCTGCGCTCACTGCCCGCCGGTCTCATCGCGCTGGCACTCACGCGTGCCCTTCCGCGCGGCGAGTGGTGGGCCAGAGCAACGACCCTCGGCGTGCTCAACATCGGCCTGTTCTTCCCGTTCCTGTTCATCGCGGCCGAACGCCTGCCGGGCGGTGTCGCGGCCACCCTGGGCGCCGCGCAGCCGCTGGTGGTGGCCGCGCTGGCGGTGGGAGTGCTGAAGGAGAGCCCGTCGGCGTGGCGGTTCGCGTGGGGCGTGATCGGCGTGGTCGGCGTCGGCCTGGTGGTGCTCGGCCCGGCCGCCGGCTTCGACGCGATCGGCGTCCTCGCCGGACTCGGTGGCGCCGCGACGATGGCGCTCGGCGTGACGCTGACGAAGAAGTGGGGCAGGCCGGCCAACGCGAGCCCGACGGCGTTCGCGAGCTGGCAGCTGACCGCGGGCGGGTTGTTCCTGGTGCCCGTGACGTTCCTGGTCGAAGGAGCGCCGCCCGCGATCGGCCTGACCGCCGCCGTCGGTTACCTGTGGCTCGGCGGAATCGGCGGCCTGCTCGCCTACGTGCTGTGGTTCCGCGCGATCGGAACCCTGCCGGTCACGTCGGTGTCGATGCTCGGCCTGCTCTCGCCGATGGTCGCCGCGCTGCTGGGCGTGATCGTGCTCGGCCAGACGCTGAACCCCGTGCAGCTCCTCGGTTTCGGGCTCGCGCTGGCCGCGATCGTGGCGAGTCAGCGGCCGGTCAGGTCCAGCACCAGGATCGGCTCGCCGTCCGCGTCGATCTCGCCTGTCGGCACGAAGCCGTAGCGCAGGTAGAACGGCAGCGGACTGCCCTCACCCGGCACGTAGCTGGTGATCAGCTCGGTCGCGCCGTCCGCGCGGATCAACGAGACGACCTCGTCGAGGATCGCCGTGCCGTAGCCGCGGCCCTGAAACCCGGCTCCGATCAGCAACCGCCACAGGAAATATGGCCCGCGCAGCTCCGGCCCGGGAACCAGGTTCCAGCTCAGCATCACGAACCCGACCGGCACGTCACCGTCGTAGACCGCGCGGAACCACGGTTTCGCCTCTGGTTGCTCCGCGGCGTGCCGGAAGGACGCCTCGACGGACGCGACGAACTGTTCCTGCGCCGGGTGCACGCGCAGGGCGACCACCGCCTCGCGGTTCGCATCGGTGATCTCGACAAGCCTGATCTGAGCAGCCATGCCGCGATTTTGTCAGCGCGAGGTCGTCGGCGTGGACGTCACGGACGACGTCGGTACGACCGACGTCTGCGGATTGGTCCCCGGCGGGGTCTCCGGCTTCGACGGCGGATGGGTCGACTGGGTAGGCGGCACGTCCGGCTGGGTCGGGCCCGGCGGCGACACCGTGGTGGGCAGCGACTCGGGCGTGGTCGGCAGCGGGCTCCGCGTGGTCGGCTGCGGCGGCGCGGTCGTCGTGGTCGGCGCCGGCGGGGTCGCGGGTTCCGACGGCGTCGCGGCCGGCAGCACCGCCAGCGCCACGGCCACGACACCCACCGTCGCGAGCCCGGTGCCGACCACGGCGATCGTGCGCCGCCGGGTCCGCACGGCCTCGCCACGCTGGATCAGGTCGGCGGCCGTGACGGCAGGCGGCGGCGCCCCTTCCGCGTGCAGAGCGGAGAAAGTCGCCCGCAGGTCGTCTTCGCGAACCATCACACCTCCAGCCTCAGCTGATCGAACTCCGGCCCCAGCTTGCGCCGCAACGTTTCCAGGCCCTTGCTGCTCTGCGACTTCACCGTGCCGGTGGAGCAGTTCAGCGCCGTCGCGGTCTCCTCGACGCTGAGATCGTGCCAATAGCGCAGCACGAGCACAGCGCGTTGCCGTGCGGGCACGGCGGTGAGCGCCTGCCACACCACGAGCCTGTCCTCCGTCCCTGCGACGGAGGACAGGCCCTCTGGGGGTGCGTCAGTCAGCTTCTCCCTGCGCCAGCGCACTTTGCGGCGTTCGGCGAGGAACGTCCGCACGACGATCTGACGCAGGTACGGTTCGAGCCCCGACCGGTCGCTGAGCTTGGGACCGGCCAGGTAGAGCTTCAAGAACGCCGACTGCATCACGTCTTCCGCCTCGTGCCAGTTGCCGCACAACAGATACGCGGTGAAGCGCATCGAGTCGGCGCACCGGTCGAAGCAGTCGGTGAACTCGGCCTCCCAGTTCAGCGGTGACTCCCTACCTGGCCGGAGTCGTCGGGATCGGCGACGTCGTCGGGACCGCGGTCGACGGCGGCGACCACGTCGTCGGCGGGTGCGCCGGCGTGGTGGGCAGCGGGGTCGGCAGGATCGTGGTCGGCGGGTACTCCGGCTTCGAGGTGGTCGGCTGCGGCGGCATCGTCGTCGGCGGGTGCTGCGGAGTGGTCGGCAGCGGCGTCGGCGACACGGTCGTCGGCGGGTGCTCCGGCGTCGTGGGGAGCGGCTGCGGAGACGAGGTCGTCGGCGGGTTCACGGGCGTGCTGCCACCGCTCAGCGCGAGAGCGGGCACCGCGATGCCCACGGCTCCCAGCGCGACGGCTCCCGCGACGATCGCCATTCGTTTGCGCACTTGGTCGACTCCAACAGGTCAGTGGTGCCCCGGTTCAGGCACCCTCACCCGTATCCATGCGGTCGGGCTCCGGTCCGGTTGCCCGTGTGTCCTGGATCACGATCTCGACGCAACGGGCCCGTTCAGCGGCCTCGTCGAGGATCGCGCGCCGCGGTTCGGGGACGTCGAGCACCCTGTCCTCGGCCTTGGAGAAGACGTCTCGAAGCCTTCGGTCGTTGCGCAGGACGTCGAGCGCCTGCCAGTCGCCGCCCAGGACGACGCTGTCCAGTTGGGCAAGCCTGGGGACGAGCACGCGGAACACGTCGTCCGCGGCTGCCTGGAGCGCGACGCGGGCCTGCCCCTCGCGACGCCGCGCGAACCGCTGCTGCGACCAGCCGCCCGCCCTGATGCGGCCGTGCACCTGCTTGCGGTCCGTGGCCGACACCTCGACCTTGCCGCCGTTCGCCACGCCGACGCTGTGCCCGCCGAGCCGCACGAGGACCAGGCCGATCCTGCGCGGCGTGGTCAGAATTTCAACCACCTCCTCTACAGAGGTGCCTCCGCGGGTTTTGAACGTGGCCGTGGCGCCGTCCTCAGCGGTGACGCGCACGTGGTCGTCGATCTCGATCTCGATCGGACCGTGCCGCTCCGCGAACCTGGTGATCCAGCCCTCGACGCGTTCCGGTTCGACCTCGACGGCCCGTCCACCGGGAACCGGCCGCACCCGGCTCACCGGACCGCCACCCACACGGGGACGCGGTAGCCGCTCTCGTGCGGCGAAAGTCGTTGAACGCTCATGAACCCGGCGGCGTTCAGCGCCGCCTCCATCTCGGCCGCGGGAAGGACTCTGTGGCGCGTGGAGGCCGTTCCGGAGATCTCCCACCCCGAGGTACCCCGGAGCAGCGTTACGACCTCCAGGCCGTACGACAGGCCGTCGGGAGCCCAGTCCCAGAGCTGCACCGTGACCCGGTCGCCGTTCACCTTGGGCGGAGGGGCGGTCGGTCTGAGCGCGCCGAGCCGGTCGAGCTCGGGCACCGCGGCCACCAGAACCCCGCCAGGTCTGAGCGACGCGTGGGCGAGCATCAGAATGTTCGCCAGGGACTCCTCGTGCGCGAGCCGGGGCAGCAGGTCGTCCGTGGCCCGCACCGCGTCCACCTGGACGCCGGGAACAACGTCGAGCAGGTCGACGACCGCGTGCGGACCGGGTCCGAGCACCGCGCCGGCCACGGAGGTCAGCACGTCGAGGTCGTTCACCGTGCACACACTAGAACCATCTCAATACGAGGCGTGAACTGCACATCTATGTTACTGATCGGTTCGGAACGCTTGACAGATGGGACTCGAAAGCGTGAACTCATCAACCGTATGGATTAACCATTGACTCCATCCGGCTCCGACCAGCGATGTTCACGGACGGGTAGGGTCACTGGGGCGTGATCTTATGACAGCGGGGAGTCACCATGACCACTGCTGCCGGTCGACCAACACTGACCGTTGACGACACTGACTCAACGGGCCACGGCAGCCTTACGCAGCTCTTGACGACGGGACCGTTCCCGGAAGCGTTGAGGGCTGCCATCAAGGCGAGTCGTCTCAGCCTCGACCGCATCCAGCACCGGTTGGCACTGCGCGGCGTGACCATCAGCGTCGCGACGCTCAGCTACTGGCAGTCAGGACGGCGAAGGCCGGAACGCCCCGAGTCGCTGGAGGCGCTGCGGCACCTCGAGTCGGTCCTGGGCGTGCCTCAGTCCGGTCTGTCGGCGCTGCTCGGCCCACCTCGTCCGCGAGGTCGCCGTTGCCGCCCGACGACGATGATGCCGATCGACGCGCTCTGGGCGCGTCGGGAGCGGGTCGCGAACCTGCTCTCGAAGGTCGACACGTCGTCCGACCTGAAGCTCGGCAGGATCAGTCAGCACGACCGCATCGAGATCTCTGCCGACGGCGGGCAGAAATCCGTGTGGGTGCGCCAGATCCTCCGTGCGGAACAGGACGGACCGGACCGCTGGGCGCTCGTCTTCGAGACCGAGGAGAGCGATGTTCTCCCCGAGATCGTGAACGTGCGCAACTGCCACCTGGGCCGGATCGCTCGCGACCACGAAGCCAACATCATGGTCGCCGAGATGATGTTCGAACGGCCGCTGACCCGCGGCGAGACCCTCATCATGGAGTACCAGCTGGTGTTCCCCGAGGGCCACGCGCCGAAGGGCAACAACACGTTCGCGCGCAAGTTCCGCCTTCCGGTCCGCGAGTACGTCATCGAGGTCCGGTTCGACGAGGCGAACCTGCCGTCGCGCGTGCAGCAGTACAGCGTGCCGGCCGGTGACGAGACCCCGTCGCGGCGCCGGAACCTGACGCTGGACTCCGGTGGCGGCGTGCACGCCGTCGCGCTCGGCTTCGGACCCGGTGTGTTCGGCATCCGTTGGGAATGGCCGAACCGCTAGTTCTTCTTCAGTTCCAACGGAAAGGCCCCCGGCTCGCGAGCCGGGGGCCTTCTCGTTGTCAGCTCATCAGATCCAGCCGGCGACGAGCAGCGTCACGGAACGGATCGAGCCCTTGTCCGTGGTCGCGGTGTCGTTGACCTTGAAGGTCCACGTGCCGTCGGCCTGGTCGGACAGCAGCGATGCCAGCGAACCGCTCGCGGGCTTCCACGAACCCGTGAACGGCGCCTTGTCGGCGCCCAGGTTCGCGAACGGTGCCGCCGCCGAGTCGTCGAACACGACCTGGCAGAGGTTGTTGCCGCTGCCACCCGTCTTCGCGAACAGCGTGACGGTCTTGCCCGACGGCGAGGTCAGCGTGCCCGTCAGGTCGCCGACGAAGGTGTGGTCGATGCCCACCGTGGTGGCGCCTTCCACCGTCGAACAGGTCGCGCCGTCGATCGAGAACTTCAGGCTCGACGCCGCACCGACTCCGGTCACCGGCACCGCGACCGACACACCGGTCACGTCATTGTCCGGAATGGCGACCGGCGCACCGGTGTAGGCGAACGTCTTGAAGTCACGCGACGGCTCACCCACGCGGTAGTCGAACGACGCCGCCGTCGGCGAGGTCGAACCCGCGAAGGTCACCCTCGCTTCGAGCTTCACCGCGGAACCGAGCCCTGCCGTGGCGGGCACCGTCACCTTGTAGGTGTTGGAGACCGTCTGGCCGACGTCGATGTTGCCGTAGAACTTCGACCGCGGCGCGATGGTGACACCGGCGGTCGGCGTCGTCAGCACGACCGAGGTCGACGCTGCCGTGCCGTCACCGTTGTTGGCCACCGGAACCGTCACCGTCGCCGTCGTACCCGGCTTGAGGAAAGCGCTTCCGTCGGCGTCGTTGACGATCGTCGGACGCTGCGCCTTGGCCAGTGCCTGCGGCGACGCGCCCGTGTAGGCCAACGCCTTGTCCGCCATGACGATGCCGGCACCGGTGCGGTTGTCCACACCGGACTCGACGATGTCGATCGCCGTGGCGACAAGGGCTTCCTTGACGTCGGCGGGCTTGAGCGTCGGGTTGCCGGACAGGATCAGACCGGCGATCGCGGCCGCGTTGGGCGCCGAGGCGGACGTGCCGAAGAACGGCGCGAAGCCCGGAACCGACGTCGTGACACCGTCAGCCGCCGTGATGTCCGGCTTCTGGCGGGTCTCGGCGAGCGGCGTGCCGTCGGGCGCGAAGAACGTCTTGCGCGGACCGTCGGAGGTGAAGCGCTCCGGCTTCTGCGTGCTGTCGTAAGCGTTCGGGAACGGGCCCTTGGGGTTGGCGGGGTCGCCGGGCTCGAGGTCGAACGGCAGCGCGTTGCCGGCAGGAGCGGCCGCGACCGAGATCGCGCCCTTGGCAGCCGAGTGGCCACGCGTCATGCCGGGCGTGACGAACTTCTTGAGACCGTCGTTGGAGTCGGCGAAGCGGCCGCCGAACAGCGACAGGTCGATGTACTTGTCGTCACCGCGGAACTTCACGACCGCGAGGCGCGTACCGGTCGAGCTCGCCGGGGTGTTGAGGCGCTCGAACGGGTCCTGCGTGCCGTCCTGGTTGTTCTGGCTGAACGTGACGACGTTGCCCTGGGCGTTGACCAGGTAGAGGTCGTAGTCGTTGAACGACTGGCCGAGCGGGTCGGCCCAGTGCAGCGTCACCGGGGTGTCGCCGGAGAAGTTCGACAGCGGGTTGAACAGCTGCTTGGCGTTCGGGTCCGGGTTGAAGTCGTGCGCGGTGCCGGCGAACTTGCCGACGCCCACACCCGAGTCGACGAACTGGCCCTCCCAGTGGCCGGCCGTCCCGTCCGCGACGTTGCCCTGGTTGCCGGCGCTGGAGAAGAACAGCGCGCCGTCCGCGGCGACCGCGTCCACGGCGCGCGCGATGATGCCGTCCTGGAACGGCGACTCGTTGAAGTAGATGACGTCGTCGACGATGACGTCGCAGCCGAGCTGGAACCGCAGCTTCTTGATGTTGTCCGCGAAGCTCGCGTCACCGTTGAACGCCGTGGCGAAACCGAGCTCGGCGTTGGGCGCGATGTCGTGCAGGATCTCGAGCATCGCGGTGCCCTCGTCACCGGAACCCTGCTGTCCCGGAAGCACGTCGACCGCCGGCAGCTCGCCAGCGGCCTGCGACACGCCGACCGAGTTGATGCCGTCGGACAGCGCGCAGAGCTTCACGCCGACACCCGTGACGTGGAAGCTGCCCCGCGCCTGCTCCGCCGCGTGGGCCTTGTCGCTCTCGCTGACCTTGGCCGCCTGCACCGACATCTGCTTCTCGGCGAGCCGGCGCTCGATCTCCTTGGCCTTGTCCGCTTTGGACGGTTGCTGCTTGCGGCTCTTGTTGTCCCGCTTGTTCTTCACGTCCTGCGTCATCGCGTCGCTGCCCTTTTCGACACGGGCGACGTCAGAGCGCCCGGCGATCTCGGCAACCTTCGCGACCGGAACCTCGGCGCGCACGGTGCGGTTCTCCTCGGACACGGCCTGAATCTGTCCACCCGCCGCGCGGACAGCGTTGACCAGGTCCTGCGAGTACTGCTTGGCGCGGATGTCCACGAGCGTGGTGGACTTCGACGTCACGGCGACGCCGGTCTGCACCTGCGGCAGAGCACTCGTTCCCACCTGGGTGCGCTTGCGCGCCTCCACGACGAGCGCGCTGTCCACTTTGGACTCAGCCTGGGTGAGCGACTTCTTGATGCTCTGCAGCGCGGCGATCTGCGCCGCGGTGCGGTCGGTGATGGACTTCGACGCCTTGACCGGATCAGCGTTCGCCGGTGCGACAGCGGTGAGTGCGGCCAGAAGTACTGCGGTACCTGCGGTTGCTAACTTCATGCCTCTTCGAGATCGGCGCACAGGGCTTCTCCCCCGAACGTTGGCGTGCCCCCGGTTCGTTCCCCTTGTGGGCACGCGGCCTGCGACCGGATTACCCCGGTCGAGGCGCCAACGTATGGTGCTTGCCTGATCACAGTCAGCATCCGATTGGGCTACTTCTCACTTAGCAGACACAATCACACTTCACAGAACAAAAGCGTCAGTCCACAACTGACCGGTTCGCCCGGAAAGGGCTTCCAGCAGCGCCGCGGCCTGGTTGTCGGTCAGCGAAGCCACGAAGTCGACCACAGCCCGCCCCCGCGCGAGGTTCTTGACGGCGTCGGGCCCGACCGGCAACTCGCCCGCAGGACCGACCAATGTGGACGGCTCCGTACGGGCGAGCGCCGCGTACTCCGTTTCGGCCAGCTCGACGAGGTCGTGCAGCCTGCGCGGCAACCGATCCGCCTCGGTCCGATCCGTCACCCACTGCTCCAACGCGTCCACGAGCGAAGTCAGCAACCGCGCCTGCCCCCGCTGGTGCAACGCCAGATCCGGCCGCAGCAGCACGAACCTGCGATGCACGAACTTCAACACCTGCACCTCGTGCCACTGCTGCACAGCCAGCACAACATGCCCGGACCGCGGCGTCGGCTCCTCGATCACACCAACCGCATCCACCAGCCGCCGCGTCCACCGAGCGCTGAACCCGGCCACCGCCTGCTCGGCCTCGACCGACCCGTCGAACGGCACCGCCAACAGCCCGTCCACCAACTCCTTGCTGACCTTCCGCACCGCGAGCGCGAACGCCTCGTCGCTCATCACCCAGGAATCCTTGAGATGCATGCGCCGCCGCAGCGTCTCCAACGACCGCCCAGGCATCCGAATCTCCGCACCCAGCTCGGCATCGCTCAACCCCGCGAGGTCCAACGCCTGCGCCTGCCACGTCCCGAGCTCAGCCGCCACCGTCGCGTGCTGCAACACCCCGACCCGGTGGAAGTCTTCCAGGTCGTGAATCGCGTAGGCGATGTCGTCCGCGGTGTCCATGACACTCGCCTCAACGGTCTGCTGCCACGCCTCGATCCGCCCGTCGAAGGTCTCGCGCGCCTGCCGCAGGTCGTTGATCTCCGTAACGTACGCCGAGAACTTGGAGCTACCCGTACCCGGCATGTCCTCAGGCTCCGACGCACCACGCGGCGCCACCTCCAGCCCAACCTTCTGGTGGCGCGTCCACGGGTACTTCAACATCGCCGCCCGCACTGCCACCGTCAGATCCAGCCCGAGTGCCTTGGGCCCACGCACGTCTGTCGTCGTCACGATCCGGAACGACTGGGCATTCCCCTCGAACCCGTCCGGCAACCCGAACCGATGCCGAGCCAGCCGGTCCAGCACCTGCTCGCCAAGATGCCCGAACGGCGGGTGCCCCAAGTCGTGGGCAAGCGCCGCGGCCTCCACCACATCCGGGTCGCAGCCACCGAGCTTCTCCAGCACCGCGGTCAGCTCGGGCCGGCCGGTCAAGCGTTCCGCGATGGCGCGGGCAGCCTGGGCCACCTTCAGGCTGTGGGTCAGGCGGTTGTGCACCAGGAGCCCGGACCCCGTCGAGCTCACGACCTGCGTGACGCCGCCGAGCCTCGCGAAGAACGGCGAGCTGGCCACCCGGTCGCGGTCGACGCGGAAGGGGTTCGTGGCCAGGTCAGCCGTCCTGCCCACTCCGGCTGACCGACGGGAGGTGCGGTGCTCGTTGTGCATGGTGCAGAAGGTACCGGGGCAACGCCCGGCCACCGGCGCCCCACGCGTCTTCCTCATTGCGCGGCGAAGATGACCATGGTTCTGGGACATCTCGGAACTGCATGAGCATGCCTACTAGAGGGGGCGGGACCTGAATCCGGACAGTTGTCACCCGGTCGAGTGAGCTGCATGGGGAACGAGGCACGACACGCGCAAAGCACGAGACGCGAGAGGGTGGGGTGGGACACGACGGGCACGAGGGGCGGCAGGTACGCAGGGGCTCGGGTACGGCGGGGCTGCGGGTACCGAGGACCTGCGGGTACCGAGGACCTGCGGGTACCGAGGACCTGCGAGTACGGAGGGCCTGCGAGTACGGAGGCGGGAGGCCCAGGAGCGCAAAGAGAGAGCGGGCACGAGGGGGCTCGGAGCACGAGGGGGCTCGGAGCACGAGGCCCTCGGGGCGGGAGGGGCTCAGGGGCGGGAGGGGCTCAGGGGCGGGAGGCACGAGGTACGGCGGCCGAATGGCAAGTGGCGGAGTGGCGGAGTGGCGGAGGGTTGCGGGGCCCGCGGGCAAGCGAAGCACTAGAGGAAGCGGGCACGAGAGGGAGCGGGGTGGTCGTGAAAGTTGCTCGAGGCCTGCGGTCGGTTGGCCTCGTCCGGGGGCGGGAAGAGCGTGGGCGCTTGGGTTCCAGCTCGGAATTGCGGGTGGCGGGGCCTTCGCGGGGGTGTGGAGAGTGTGGGTTGGTTGCCTTGGTTGGGCGGAACCAGGGTGGTTGGGCGGAACCGGGGGGTGGCTGGGCTCGATCTGGAGGAGCATGGCTCGCTTGTCGGTCGTGTGTGAGGAGTGAGTGTGAGCAGGGCAGCGATCCGTCTTTACATGTCCATGTCGCTCGATGGGTACATCGCCGGGCCGGATGATCGGCCGGGGCAGGAGCTCGGGCTTGATGGCGGGAGGCTGTTCAACTGGCTTGATGACCGGATGGAGGTTGGGGTCTGTCGACGCTTCGTGAAAACTGACCCCCAGCGGCTCTCTGAAGGTTGACCCCTCTGAAGGTAGGAGGGTGCTGAACGTGGAGGACTGGGCGGAGA
>NZ_JBFAYI010000062.1:0-20259 GCF_040681245.1 Lentzea sp. NPDC051838 | reverse complement strand
CTGATCAGATTGGCGGGGTTTGGGGCAGAGCTCCCAAGGGGAAGCACGCAACCGGAACACGCCCTACGCAACCCGACCACCCGCAAGGCCGCGACCCGCAAGGCGACAGCCGCACGCAACAGGACCACCTACGGACACGAAACAGGCAGACGCCGACGCAACAGGGAGACGGCAACGGCCACCGGCGCGTCCCACGATCCGGTCGTCAAGTTCCATCAACCCCAGATCTGTGACTACTCTGTCCACCGTGTGGCGTTCCCTCCTGCTTCGCTGCCGTGACGGGGTCTGATCAGACCGGCCCCCCGTCGCGGGATTCAGCGTTGCCGCCGGTCGTTCCAATGAGACGACCCGCACAGGAGCTCCAAAATGACCCCCTCTGACGACTACACGTCAGCCGACGCCTACACCTCAGGAAACAGCCGAATCCGCCAGCCCGCGCGTCCGGCCCCTGAACACCAGCCGTCCTGGAACCGCCAACTGGGCAGCAGCATGCCCTTCCACCGCTACCGCCCCTTCCACGAGCTGGTAGAGGTAATCGACGTCCCAGACCGCACCTGGCCCACCAAACGAGCCGAAACGGCGCCTCAGTGGTGCGCAGTAGACCTGCGAGACGGCAACCAGGCCCTGATCGACCCTATGTCGCCCGCGCGCAAGCGCAAGATGTTCGACCTCCTGGTCCGCATGGGCTTCAAGGAGATCGAGGTCGGCTTCCCGGCAGCGTCCCAAACGGACTTCGACTTCGTCAGGGAGATCATCGAAGACGGCGCGATCCCGGACGACGTCACGATCCAGGTCCTGACCCAGTGCCGAGAAGAGCTGATCGCGAGGACGTTCGAGTCCCTGCGCGGCGCCAACAAGGCCATCGTCCACTTCTACAACTCGACGTCGATCCTGCAGCGCAGGGTCGTCTTCCGCAGCGACCGCGACGGCATCAAGAAGATCGCCGTGGAAGCCGCGAAGTTCGCCAAGAGCCAAGAAGCCGACTACCCGGAGACCGACTTCCGCTACGAGTACTCCCCGGAGTCCTACACGGGCACTGAGCTCACGTACGCCCTGGAAGTCTGCAACGCGGTCACGGCGGTGATCCAGCCGACAAAAGAAAAGCCGCTGATCATCAACCTGCCGGCGACGGTCGAGATGGCGACCCCGAACGTCTACGCCGACAGCATCGAGTGGATGTCCAGGAACCTGGCCAGCCGCGAGAGCATCATCCTCAGCCTGCACCCGCACAACGACCGCGGCACGGGCGTGGCGGCGGCCGAGCTGGGTTACCTGGCCGGCGCCGACCGCATCGAGGGCTGCCTGTTCGGCAACGGTGAGCGCACCGGCAACGTCTGCCTGGTCACCCTGGCCATGAACATGTTCAGCCAGGGCATCGACCCGCAGATCGACTTCAGCGACATCGACGAGATCCGCCGCACGGTCGAGTACTGCAACCAGCTGCCCGTCCCCGAGCGCCACCCGTACGGCGGCGACCTGGTGTTCACGGCGTTCTCCGGAAGCCACCAGGACGCCATCAAGAAGGGCTTCGAGTCGCTGGAGGCGGACGCCAAGGACGCGGGTCAGCACGTCGACGACTTCCCGTGGGAGGTCCCGTACCTGCCGATCGACCCGAAGGACGTGGGCCGCAACTACGAGGCCGTCATCCGGGTCAACTCGCAGTCCGGCAAGGGCGGCGTCGCGTACCTGATGAAGCAGGAGCACCACCTCGACCTGCCGCGCCGGCTGCAGATCGAGTTCTCGCGGGTGATCCAGGAGGTCACCGACACGCAGGGCGGCGAGATCAACCCGAAGGAGATGTGGGACGCCTTCGCGGAGGAGTACCTGCAGGGCCGGGTGCCGATGTACCTGCTCAAGCACCGCGCGTCCTCGGACGGCAGCGGGCACGAGGAGATCACCGCGACGCTGCTGATCGACGGCGAGCAGCAGGAGATCACGGGTTCCGGCAACGGTCCGATCGCCGCGTTCGTCGACGCGCTCGCCTCGGTGGGCTACGACGTGCGGGTGCTGGACTACGCCGAGCACGCGCTGTCCGCCGGTGACGACGCCCGCGCCGCCGCCTACGTCGAGTGCGCCGTGGGCGACCGCGTGCTGTGGGGCGTGGGCATCGACAGCAGCACGGTCGCGGCGAGCTTCCGCGCGATCGTCTCAGCGATCAATCGCGCACAGCGTTAGATCATTCTGGGATGACGAGCGACGGGGAGGACGCGTGCGGCACCAGCTGCCGCGGCGCGCCCTCCCCGTTCGCCTGCACGGCCCAGATGCCCTCTCCCGGCAGGCCGTAGGCGATGGTGTCGTTGTCGAGCCACACGACCTGGTCGTCGATCCCACGGGTCTCGGCCAGCGGTGTCTCCACCATCGTGGTCAGGTCCAGCACGTGCTCGCGCCACGGCCGCGCGCCGTCGCCGGGCACCCGCTTCTTGAACGCCACGCGCTTGCCGTCCGGTGACAGCGACGGGCATTCGGCGTTCTCCCGCAACGCCTGAGCCGACTCCTCGGTGGCGTCACCCCGGATCAGGTGCGTCTTCCCGGCAGCGCTCATCGTCGCGTAGTACGTGTGGTCGTCCGAGGTGAACGTGACGCCCCAGAAGTTCATGTCGTTGGTCATCTTCATGCCCTCGACGCGGGTGCCCTCGATGTTGCTGGAGTAGACCTCGGTCTCCTTGTCGAAGATCGCGGTCCTGGTCGAGAACGTGCCGGCCTGCGAGTACGAGTCGCCGGTGACGAACGTCGTCCACGACGCCATCCGCCCGTCCGCCGACAGCTTGGCGCGGTTCGGCACCCCGGCGATGTCCACCCGGCGCTGCTCGCCCAGTGCCTTGTCGACGAACACCGCGGTGGCGCTCGGCATCGGGCCCGGCGCGTCGGCCAGGCAGATGCCCTGCTGGGCCGCGGTGTAGAAACGCTTGCAGGACAACGAACTCACCCGGCGCGGCCCACCGGGTGCCGACAGCGGAACGGACGCGACCTTCCCGCTGACCTCGTCCACGAAAACGAGCCGGCCCGCTTCCGCCAGATCGACGGCACCCGCCTCGACCGCGACGGACGGCTTGTCCGGCTCGCGCAGGGCGTAGGCGGTGGCGCCGGCACCCAGCGCGATCACGGCCGCGACGACGATCAGGATCCTCACCAAGCGAACCACGTCCAAAGAGCACCGAACAGCACGGAGGAACACGCCCGAGCCAGCACCTGTCCGGTCTGGAGCAGGGCCAGACCGGACGTACGCAGCTCCTCGGGGATCATCGGCCCGGCGACGGCCATGAGCACGCCGTCCGTGCACGCGTAGAACAGCCCGTGCAGCAGCAAAACCCCTACCAGCAACGGAATCCCGGACACCCCGAAGAACATCAGGTACGCGCCGAGCAGCGCGAGGTGCCCGACGAGGAAGATCCGCCAGCGGCCCACGCGGTCGGCGAGCGAGCCGATCGGCACGGCGGCGAGCAGGTACACGCCGGCCGTGCCGAGCGGCAGCAACGCGATGTAGGCGATCTCGACGTCGAGCTTGCGCTGCAGCAACAGGTAGACGAACCCGTCTCCCAGCGTCAGCAGGCCGAGCCCGCACGCGACCACACAGATCCGCCGGAAACGTGGGTCGCGCAACAGTCCGAACGCGTTCCGAAGCGACACCGCGACGCGTGGCAGCACGTCGCGGTGGTCACGAACGAACAGCACCAGCACCAGAAACCCAATAGCCGCAAAGCAGAAGCTCACGACGAACACGACGTCGTAACGAGCGGGCAGCGTCCACAAGAGACAGAACGCCACCAGCGGGCCGAGGAACGCGCCGACGGTGTCCATGGCACGGTGGACACCGAAGGCGCGTCCGAGCGCGGAAGGCTCGCTGCTCAACGTGATCAGCGCGTCCCTCGGCGCGGTGCGCAAGCCCTTGCCGGTTCGATCCCCGGCCAGCACGAGCCCCATCGCCCCGGCCGAGGTCCCGGCGGCGAGCAAGCCGAGCTTGCCCAGCGCCGAGATCCCGTACCCGAGCCCGGCGACGAGCTTGCGCCGTTGCCAGCGGTCCGCAGCGTGACCGCCGACAACGCGAACCAGGGCCGTCACACCGGTGTAGATGCCGTCGAGCACGCCGAACTGCAGCGGGGAGAACCCCAGCCCCAGCACCAGGTACAGCGGCAGGATCGCGGTGACCATCTCCGACGAGATGTCGGTGAGCAGGGAAACCGCGCCCAGGGCGAGCACGTTCGCCGCGATCCTGCCGGTGCCACCCGCGGCGGGAGCTTGTCGAGCAGTTGCGATGTACACGACGGCCTCCGGAACTAACGGCAGTTGTACGGACCGGCCTTGTCGCGGACCGTCCCGGACGTGTCGATGACCTCCCACGAGTAGGAGCGTCCGGAGAGGGTGAGCTTCATGACGCCGTGGCTGTTCGCGAACCAGCTCTCGACACCCGCACGCGGCTTGACCTGGTCGTACAGGTAGTCACCGCCGATGCCGACGATCGCCGCGCGCATGCCGTTGGTCGTGTCGATCGCACCGCTCTTGTTCAGCGGCTTGAGGCGCTCGTAGTGGTGGTCGTGACCGTTGAAGACCACGTCCGCCTTGGCGTCGGCGAAGGCGTTCCACAGCGGCGCCATGACCGCCTTGTCGCCGTACTCACCCGAGTTGAAGCGCGGGTGGTGCCAGTAGCCGACGACGCACGCCTTGGTGTTCGCGGCGAGGTCGGCCTTCAGCCAGTTGAGCTGAGTCGAGTCGCTGCCGGTCTCGTAGAGCTTGTTCGAGTCGAACGAGACGAAGTGGAACTCACCGGCGTTCCAGCTGTAGTACGGCTTGCCCTGCGGGAAGGCGATGGAGCCGAAGTACGACTTGTAGCCGTTGAGGTTGTCCTCCCACTCGTGGTTGCCGGTCGCGGGCTTGGTGATGTTCTTGAACTTGCCCCACGACTTGTCGTAGTACTTCTGGAACTCCGCGAGCGTGCCGCTGTCGTACTGGTTGTCGCCGACCGTCATCACGTAGTTCGGCTTGATCTGGTCGATCAGCTTCGCGGTGTTGTAGTGCTCGCCGTTCGTCGTCGACGCGATGTCACCGGCGACGACGACCGTGATGTTCTCGCCGGGAGCCGCGGGCTGGGTCGTCGCCGAGACCGAGTTGCTCGCCGGGCCCACGTTCCCGGCCGCGTCACGAGCGCGGACGGTGTAGGAGAACTGGGTGCCCGACGCGAGAGCGGTGTCGGTGAACGTCGTACCCGTGGCGGTGCCGACGACGTTGCCGTCGCGCAGGACGTCGTAGCCGGTCACGCCCACGTTGTCGGTCGCGGCCGTCCACTGCAGACTGACCGAGCTCGACGTGGTCCCGGTCGAGGAGAGGCCGGACGGCGCGGTCGGCGCCGTGTTGTCGCCGTTGGGGTTGCTGCCGTAGACCTCGAACTCGAACAACGAGTAGCCGTAGGCCGTGCCGCGCTTCGTGCCGTAGATCCGCACGTGCCGGCCGTTCGCCGCCAGGGTGGTCTCGTCGACGCCGCCGTTCTGACCGGTGAGGGTCTTTACGGTGGTCCACGACGAGCCGTCAGCCGACGTCTGGATCTTGTACTCGGAGGCGTACGCCGCTTCCCAGGTCAGCTTGACCTTGGAGATGGCGACGGTGCCGCCCAGGTCGACGGCGATCCACTGCGGATCGACGCCTTCCAGGCTCGCCCAACGAGTGCTCGGATCTCCGTCGACGGCCTTGGCGCCTCCGAAGGTCGAGTCCTCCACGGACGAGACGGTGGTGGGCTTGTTGGCAGAGAGCAGGGAGTCAGCCGCGTTTGCCGTACCTGATGCCGCGATCTGGGGTATGACCAGTGCGAACAGGGCTAACGCCACACCCGCGCGGGTGTGCTTTCTGATCACTTCGTCCTCCTGGGCAAGGGCGGCGTCGAAGTATTGGTAAACAAGCTTTCCTATTGAAGCTCGGAGGTTAATGACGGGCGAACGAGCCGGTCAACGGCAGTTCTGACGCTTGAATGCGTGACAGATACGACCGTGACCCGCCGTAGCGAGCTGTCAGGCCCTGTCATGCCGTGACTGTTTGAGGCCCCACAACACCGCGTGCACAGCCAGTCCGGCGCATGTGCCCTGGATCACGCCGAGCAGCAACGACCGCACCCAGTCATAGAGGCTCACCTGGCTGACAGGGTCGGACAAAGACCAGGCAGCGCCGCACACGGCCGCCAGCACCACGAGGAGCCGGAAAACGTACCGGGAAATTCCTCTCCGTGACGGCCAGTCATTGCCCTTGGGGGCAACCAGGGCCATCCACGCGAGCACGACGAGGCCGCCGAGCGATGACACGTACCCGATCACGTTGTAGAGCCGGTGCGGTCCGACGACCGAGACGTTCAGCCAGTCCCACCGTTGCACGAACCAGCCGTCGGTCTGCGTGAAGGCGTCCCACACCAGGTGCGTGAGGACTCCCACCACAATGGACAACGCCCGCACGAGCGGTCGGCGGAACTCTCCCGGACGGGACACACGAGTCCGCACGAACTCCGGCGCCAACGCCATCACCGACGGCAGGAACAGCCTTCCGAGCAGCAACAACACCACTGCCGCCAGCGATCCACCCAGGACGTCGTGCGTCGGCAGGACCGGAACGTAGTAGCCGAGATCAGGCGCCATCGCGCCCGCGACGAGTCCCGGAAACCAGAGGAACCGGCGCAGCGGAAGCACCGCTGCCGGGTGCGCGAGCGTGAACGGCACAACACGAGCCTAGATCGACTTCAATGCTGTGGATGGACTGAAGAAAGCCCCAGGTCGGGATTGTTCATCCGGGTCACGTACGTTCACGGATCATGAGCACCACAGCCGCCAGCCTCGTCGTGCTGTTCCTGGTCGCCGTCGTGCCACTGGCACCGACGGAGGCCGTGCTCATCGGCGCTGGTGTCCTGGCCGCGTCCGGTGAGGTTCCGCTGTACCTGGTGATCGCCGTCGCCGCTGCCGGATGCCTGGCCAGCGACATGATCAACTTTACTATGGGCCGCCGGATGGGCATGAGGGCCCTCGACCGGGTGAACAAGAACGCCAAGGCGAGAGCGATGGTCGTGTGGACCGCGGACCAGCTCGCGACCAAGGGCGAGACGATCCTCATCGCGGCACGGTTCCTGCCGGCGGGCGGCATCGTCGGGGCGATGCTCGCGGGGGCGCTCAAATGGCCGCTGAGGCGCTTCGTGCCGGTCGCCGCGGTCGGGTCGGCCCTGTGGAGCCTCTACCCCGCGGCGGTCGGTTACATCGGCGGTCAGATCGTCGACGAGGCGTGGCTCGCGATGCTGCTCTCGTTCGGCGTGGCGACGCTCATCTCCATCCCCGTCGGCATGGTGATCCGTGCGCGCAACGCGGACCGCACTCTCTCGTACGCCGAGGCGTCGTCGTAGAGAACGGCGAACCGGTCGGCGGCGGCCAGCAGCGCGTCCACTTCGAACGCCATCTGCGCGTCACCGCAGAGCCGTTCCAGCAGTGAGATCCAGCGCAGGTTGAACAGCATCAACGCATCGCGCACGCGGCCGGGGCGGGCAGCGAACTCCGAGCGCGTCACGACGAAGAAGCAGCCACCGGGGAACACGCGGCGCTTCGAGTAGTCGAGCCAGCGTCCACACAGGTCCAGAACAGAGCCACCGGCGATCACGACCTCGTGCGCGAAGATCTCCGCGGCGGTGTGGACCGTGCAGATCTGCAGCTCTTCCTTGGCGCCGAAGTGCGAGAACACCCCGCTCTTGCTCATGCCGAGCTCGACCGCGAGCCGCCCGATCGTGACTCCTTCGAGCCCGTCGACGGACGCGATCTCGGCCGCGCGAAGCAGGATCGAGCCACGACTGTCCATCCCTGAACTGGACCAGCCCCCGCTAGAGCACCACCTGCACGTCGAACGACTCCCCCTGCGGGAACGCGAACGCCAGCAGGCCGTGCCCCTCGGACTCCAGCGCACCCAGGTCCGTCTTCGACACCTTGGTGAACGGCTCGACGACCAGCTTGTACGCCTTCTTCTCCGCGTCCACCCGCCAGATGCCCTGGAGCAGGCCACCGACCAGGAGGTTTCCGCGCAGCGCGCCGCCGCGAACCGCCCTCAACACCCCGTGCCTGCGACTCCACTCCCCGAACGACACGCCGTCCGGGATGATCCGCTCCCGCCGGGCGTGCGAGAGGAACACGTTGTCGAACTCGGGCAGGTACCTCGGCCGCGCGGGCACCGCCGGATCGGGCAGGTCGAGCTCCGGTACGTCGAACAGCTCCCTGCCGTCCTCGTCCAGGTACGTCCGCAGCTCCATCCGGCCCACGATCTCGGCCAGCTTCGTCAGCCCGCACCACGCCTGGACGTCGGCGACGCTCGCCGGACCGAACGCCGCCAGGTAGCGCCGGATCATCCGCTCGATCGACGGGTCGGGGTCGAGCGGCCTGCCCAGCCACGTCCGCGCCGACGCGTGCACGGTGCGACCGGCGCCGCCCCACGTGCCGCGCGGCGGGATCTGCACCAGCGCGGCCAGATTGCGCACCGCGTAGGCGAGGGTGTCCGGCTTGCGGTCGGGCCAGCGTTCGTGGAGCGCCTTGCCGAGCTCGCTGGGTGTGCGCGGTCGCTCGTCCAGCAACTTCAGACCGAGCTTGATCACCGCGTCGAGGTCGAGGTCCTTGACGACCGAGGAATGACTCGAGTTCGAGTAGAGGTCGCGGTCGAGCACCGGCTGCACCAACGGCCGCAGCGCGAGGCAGTCGTCCGGGGTGACCAGGTGAATCGTCGACCGCATCAGCGCGGTGCGGACCAGCTCGCGTTCGGCGACCATTGTGGACAGTCGCTCCGGCCGGTAACCCCGCAACCGCGACCAGAGCCCGACGTACGGGCCCGCGGGGATCTGCGCGTGCAGGCCGATCAGGTGCTCGACCGCGTCGCGCTCGGGCAGATCGTGCCTCTTCAGCAGGAACTGCCGGGAAAGCAGGGCACGGTTGAGCGCGCGAACGCTCAACCGTGCCGTTGCCAACTCAGTGCTCCGGGTTCAGCGCCTCGGTGACGGACGCCGGACCGACGAGCGGGACGTCCGGCGAGAGACCGCCGTCCTCCTCGACCAGGATCGGCTTCACCTCGTGCGGCTGGATCTCGCCGGACCGGATCTGCTCGGCGTAGTGGCACGCCACCCTGTGCCCCGGCTTGAGCTCCCGCAACACCGGACGTTCGGTGTCGCAGCGGGACGCCTGCCGCCACGGGCACCGGGTGTGGAACCGGCAGCCGGTGGGCGGGTTCGCGGGCGACGGGAGGTCGCCGGCGAGCAGGATCCGTTCGCGCCGGTCCTCGACCACGGGGTCGGGCACCGGGATCGCCGACAGCAGCGCCCGCGTGTACGGGTGCAGCGGCTCGGCGTAGAGGTCCTCGGCGGTGGCCTCCTCGACCAGTCCACCGAGGTACATCACGCCGACCCGGTCGGAGATGTGCTTCACGACGGCGAGGTCGTGCGCGATCACCAGGTACGTCAGGCCGAACTGCTCCTGCAGCTCCTCCAGCAGGTTCACGACCTGCGCCTGCACCGACACGTCCAGCGCGGACACCGGCTCGTCGGCGACGATCAGGTCCGGCTCGAGTGCCAGCGCGCGGGCGATGCCGATGCGCTGCCGCTGACCGCCCGAGAACTCGTGCGGGTACTTGCGCAGCGCGGTGTGCGGCAGGCCGACGGCGGAGAGCAGCTCGCGCAGGCGCTTGCCGGTCTCCTCCTTGCCCTTGTCCAGACCGTGCGCCCGCAGGCCCTCGATCAGAATGGACTCCACGGACTGGCGCGGGTCCAAAGAGGACAGCGGGTCCTGGAACACCATCTGGATCCGGCGCCGCATCTTGCGCAGCTCTTCGCCTTTGAGCGAGGAGAAGTCCTGCCCGTCGAAGACCATCTTGCCCGCGGTCGGCTCGTTCAGCCGCAGCATCGCCCGCCCGAGGGTGGACTTGCCGCAACCGGACTCGCCGACCAGGCCGTAGGTCTCGCCGCGCTTGATCTCCAGGTCCACGCCGTCGACCGCGTAGACGTACCCGACGGTGCGGTCGAAGAAGACGCCGCGCTTGATCGGGAAGTGCACCTTCATGTCCTGCACGGACACGAGAGTCTCGCTCATGCCGACACCTCCACGGGGTTGTGGCAGCGCAGCAGGCGGCCCAGCTGGTCTTCCTCCGCCGGCGTCTCCGCACGGCAGATGTCCAAGGCGTTCGGGCACCGAGGCGCGAACGCGCAGGCGCTCGTCCACGGGATGTTGTCCGCGACCGAGCCCTTGATCGGCGTCAGCTTCTCGCCGGGCGCCGCGTCCAGACGCGGGATCGACGCGAGGAGGCCGTGCGTGTACGGGTGGCGCGGCTCGGCGAAGAGCTTGTGCCGCATGGCCTTCTCGACCACCTTGCCGCCGTACAGCACGTTCACCTCGTCGCACAGACCGGCGACGACACCCAGGTCGTGGGTGATCATCACGAGCGCGGTGCCGAGGTCCTGCACCAGTTCCTTCATCAACGTCAGGATCTGGGCCTGGATGGTCACGTCCAGCGCCGTCGTCGGCTCGTCCGCGATCAGCAGCTTCGGCCGGCACGCCAGCGCGATCGCGATGAGCGCGCGCTGCCGCATACCGCCGGAGAGCTGGTGCGGGTACTCCTTGAGCCGCCGGTTCGGGTCGGGGATGCCGACCTTGTCCAGCAGGTCCTTCGCCTCGATCATGGCTTCCTTGCGGGGCATGCCGCGGTGCCGTTCGAGCACCTCGGTGACCTGCAGGCCGATCGGGACGACGGGGTTGAGCGACGACAGCGGGTCCTGGAAGACCATGCCGAGGTCGCGGCCGCGGCGGTCGCGCATCTCCTTGTCGGAGAGCTTGAGCAGGTCCGTGCCGTCGTACTTCACGGTGCCGGTGATCTTGGCGCCGCGCTTGGGCAGCAGACCCATGATCGCCAACGATGTCACGGACTTGCCGCAGCCCGACTCGCCGACGAGGCCGACGGTCTGGCCGGGCTCGACGTCGAAGCTGACGCCGTCGACCGCGGTGAACGGTTCCTCGCCCTTGCGCTGGAACACGACGGAGAGGTCACGAACTTCGAGCAGTGCCACGACGACTCACCGCCTGTTCTTCGGGTCGAGGGCCTCGCGCAGGGTCTCACCCATGAGCGTGAAGCCGAGCGCGACGATGATGATGCAGATAGCGGGGTACGCGGCGAGCTGCGGATGGGTGTCGAACACCTTCTGCACGTCGCCGAGCATCTGACCCCACTCCGGGATCCGGTCGTCCGGGTTGCCGAGGCCGAGGAACGACAGCGCCGCCGCCTCGATGATCGCCGTGGCGAGCACCAGGGTCGACTGGACGATCACCGGTCCGAGCGAGTTCGGCAGCATGTGCCGGAACACGATCGCACCCGGCTTCACACCCAACGCCGTCGCCGCCAGCACGTGGTCGCTGTGCCGTTGCGCCAGCATCGAACCGCGCAACAACCGGGCGAACACCGGAATCTGCACGATCGCGACCGCGAGGATCACGGTGAACTGGCTGGGCCGCGCGAACATCGCCGCGATCGAGAACGCCAGCAGCAGCGACGGCAGCGAGAGCATGACGTCGACGATGCGCATGACGACCGAGTCGACGGCGCCGCCGATGGCGCCCGCGAGCGTGCCCAGGATCAGGCCACCGGTCAGGCCGATGATCGTCGCGCCGATGCCGACGATCAACGTCTGCTGCGAGCCGATCAGCAGGCGCGACAGGAAGTCGCGGCCCTGCAGGTCGCCACCGAGCGGGTGACCGGGCTGGGACGGCGGGATCTCGTTGCGCGCCTTGATGACCTGGTCGATCAGCATCGGGTCGGACGGGTCGTGCGGTGCGAGCCACGGCGAGAGCAGCGAGATCAGCACGAAGATGCCGATGATCACGGCACCGGTGATGAACACCGGGCTGCGCTTCAGCCTCTTCCACGCGCTGGCCGCGAGCGAGACACCCGCGGTCTCGGCCAGACCGTCGATCTTTTCCTTCTTGGAAACACCAAGTGCCACTGCGCTCACCTCGTCCTGATGCGCGGGTCGATGAGCGCGTACGAGAGGTCGACCAGCAGGTTGACCACGACGTAGACACTCGTGGCCATGATGATCAACAACAGCAGCACCGGGTAGTCGCGCCGTTCGAACCCGATGGCGAGCGCCTCGCCGACACCGGGGAAGCCGAACACGCGCTCGGTGAGCACCGCGCCGGAGAGCAGCGCACCGGTCTGCAGGCCGATCGTCGTGACGACCGGGAGCATCGCGTTGCGCAGCACGTGCCTGCGGCGGATCACCGGAGCGGTGAGGCCCTTGGACTCGGCGGTGCGCACGAAGTCCTCGTCGAGCACGTCGAGCACGGCCGCGCGGGTGATCCGGAAGATCACCGCGAACGGGATCGTCGCGAGCGCGATCGACGGCAGGATCAGGTGCTCCAGCGCGTTGAAGGTCGCGTCCCACTCGCCGGTGAGGATGCCGTCCAGCGTGAAGAAGCCGGTGACGCGCGTGGCTTCGATGGCGTCCTGCCTACCACTGGAGGGCAGGCCGAGCGCGGACGACGCCACGCCCTTGAGCACGAAGGCCAGGAAGAACACCGGCACCGCGACACCGATGAGGGAGCCGACGACGCTGAGGTTGTCGAACCAGCCGCCGCGACGCTTCGCGGCGAGGTAGCCGAGCGGGACGCCGACCGCGATCGCGATGGCGATCGCGAAGAAGCTCAGCTCGAGCGTGGCGGGGAACCGCTGGATGAAGATGTCGATGGCGGCGTCACCGGGCTGAACACCGGTGGAGACGCCGAAGTCGCCGGTCAGGGCGCGACCGAGGAACTTGAAGTACTGCAGGTAAATCGGCTGATCGAGGCCGAGCTGCTTGGTGAGCTCCGCCGCCTTCTCCGGGGTAGAACGATCTCCCAGGAGGGCCGAGACCGGCCCTCCTGGGAGTACGCGCAACCACGCGAAGAGCAGCAGCGAGAGCACCAGCACCACGCCGACCAGCTGAATCAGCCGTCGAATCGTGTAGCGGAGCACTTGAGCTACCCCGTTGTTCTCTTGTGGTGGGAGCTAGTCAGCTCAGCCCTTGGAGGCCGGGCCGAACTTCTCGTCGGTCAACGGGCTCGGGACAACACCCTTGATGTCCGACTTCAACACCAGAGCGGGCGGGGAGTGCGAGATCGGGATCGCCGGGAGGTACTCCTCCATGATCCGCTTGTTCAGGCCCTCGTAGAGCGCCTTGCGCTTGTCCTTGTCCGGCTCGGCGTTCGCCTTGGCCAGGTCGTCGGCGAGCGTCTTGCCCCACGCCGACACACCGGTGTTGAAGCGGTTGTCGGTGCGGCCGAAGAACGTGCCGACCCAGTTGACGGGCTGACCGTTGTCACCGGTCCAGCCGAGCAGGAACAGGTCCGGGATGCCCTGGTCGACGTCGGTCAGGTAGCCACCGTTCCACGGCTTGGTGACCACGTCGATCTTGATGCCGGCCTTCTGCAGGTCGCCGGAGATCGCGCCGAACAGGTCCTTCGGGGACGGCATGTACGGGCGGGTGACCTCGGACGGCCAGTAGAACTTCAGCGTCAGGTCGGACGCGCCGGCCTCGGCCAGCAGCGACTTGGCCTTGTCCACGTCGTAGCCGACGGGCTTGAGGTCCTTGTTGTAGCCGGCGACGGTGTCCGGCATGAACTGCGTCGCGACCTTGGCGCCCTCGGGCAGCTGCGACTTGACCAGCTGCTCGCGGTTGATCGCGTACTGGATCGCCTGGCGGACCTTGAGGTCGGCGAGCTTCGGGTTGTTCTTCTGGTTGATGCCCAGGTAGAACACGTTGAACGCCGGACGGATCGCGACGTTGAAGCCGTCGGCCTTCAGGCCGGCCCAGTCAGCCGCGTTCGGCAGGTCGAAACCGTCGATGTCGCCGGCCTTGAGCGCCTGCTTGCGGGCGGTCTCGTCCGGGATGATCTTGAAGACGATCTTGTCCAGCTTGGCCTTGGTGCCGTGGTAGTCGTCGTTGCGGACGAGCTCCACGGTGTTGTTGGCCTTGTCGTACTTGCCGAACTTGAACGGGCCCGTGCCGGTCGGGTGCTCGTTCGCGTAAGCCGGGTAGGTGAACGCGTCACCGGCGGCCTGGACGTTGTCCGCGTCGTACTTCTTCAGCGCCTCGGGGCTCGACATCGAGAACGAGGTGAAGCCGAGGACGTCCGGGAACTGCGAGTTGACCTCGGCGAGCTCGATCACCGCGGTCTTCGCGTCCTTGGCCGTGCAGGACTTGTAGAGCGAGGGCTTCTCCGGCGTGCCCTTGAAGCCGCCGAAGTTGTCCAGCCAGTACTGCGAGACGGCGTCGGACTGGCCGGCGCCCTTCTGGTTGTACCAGCGCTCGAAGTTGAAGCAGACGGCCTCTGCGTTGAAGGCCGTGCCGTCGTGGAACTTCACGCCCTCCTTGAGGGTGAAGGTCCACGTCTTCGCGTCTGCGCTGGACTCCCACTTGGTGGCCAGAGCGGGCTCCACCTCCGCGGTGCCCGGCTTGAAGCCGACCAGGCCCTCGTACATCTGGCGGGCGACCCGGAAGGTCTCGCCGTCAGTCGCGTAGAACGGGTCGAAGAGCTTCGGCGCGCCGGCGGCGCCGAAGGTCAGCGTGCCGCCTTCCTTGCCGCCTCCGCCTGAGTCGCGCTGGGATTGCGCGCAACCGGACAGGGCAAGCGCGCTGACGCTGAGGAAGCCGATCGCGGCAACCCAACGGCGGCGAGCCGTTACTGAGTGGACCATCAAACACCCCTTGGACAATCCGCACATCTCACGGTGTGGTCGCCGACCATAACCGTTGCACATACCCCCTCCGAGGTAAGTCAGGTCACGATCCGGCCACTAGACCAGGCATTCTGATACGTCCGGCGCACGTCCGCTGACCCAACGTGAGCACGGCAGATGCGTCGAACGCTCTCCTAGGCTGTAGAAACAACAACGACACGCGGAGGAGGTCGCATGAGCAGGCAGGTCGAGTTCCGCGTCCTCGGCCCTCTGCAGGTACTCCTCGACTCCGAACCACTGCTGGTGCGCGCCGGTCGTCAGCGGGCGCTGCTGGTGTCGTTGTTGCTGCGTGCGGGCACTTCGGTGTCCGTCGACGAGCTCGCCGGCAACGTGTGGGGCGACGACCCGCCGGCCCGTGCCCGAGCTACTTTGCAGACCTATGTGATGCGTCTCAGACAGCTGCTGGGGCCGTCGGTACCGATCAGAACCGTCCCGGACGGGTATTTGATCGACGTCGACGAGAAGACGATCGACCTGATGCGCTTCGAGCCGTTGATCGAACAGGGCGAGCAGGAGCGCGCCGCCGGCAACCTGCAGGCCGCCTCGGCCGCGTTCGCCGCCGCTCTGGGGCTCTGGCGGGGTCCGGCGCTGGTCGACGTGCCGTCGGAGATCCTGCACCGCGACGAGGTGCCGCGCCTGAACGAACGCCGCCTGCACGTGCTGGAACGCCGGGTCGAGGTCGACCTCGAACTGGGCCGCCACGGCGAGCTGGTCGCGGAGTTGTCCCGTCTGACCAGCGAACATCCGTTGCGCGAGCGGTTCTGGGCGCAGCTGATGGTGGCGCTGTACAGGTCCGGGCGGCAGAGCGAGGCGCTCGCCGCCTACCAGCGCGTTTCCCGTCTGCTGGGCGACGAACTGGGCATCGACCCCGGTGACGAGTTGCGGCGCGTGCACAGCCAGGTGCTGTCCGGGTCGATCGACTCCGTGGCTGCCGCTTCCGCCGGTGTGCCCGTCGTGGCCGCGAAGCCCGAGCGGGTCGTGCCGTCGCAGCTGCCCGCCGATATTCCGGACTTCGTCGGGCGCGACGAGGCCGTGGCGTTGATCGTGGCGTTGCTCCGGACGGCCCAAGGTGTGCCGGTTGTCACGTTGGCCGGGCCGCCGGGGGTGGGGAAGACGGCGCTGGCCGTGCACGCGGCGCACCGGATGCGGGCGGACTTCCCGGACGGTCAGCTGTACGTCAACCTGCGCGGATACGCCCCCGGGCCGCCGTTGAGCGCGGTGGACGTGCTTCCTCGCTTCCTGCGCGCGCTGGGGACGGAGCCTGACCAGGTTCCGCTCGACCAGGACGAGCAGGAGGCGATGTTCCGGTCCACGTTGACCGGCCAGCGCGTGCTGTTGCTGCTGGACAACGCTTCGTCCGCCGAGCAGATCCGTCCGTTGCTGCCGGGATCACCCGGTTGTGCGGTGCTGGTGACCTCGCGGGACACGTTGCGCGGTCTGGCCGTCTCGCACGCTGCCTCGAACGTGCGGTTGGACGTCCTGGACTGGAACGAGACCAAGGCGCTGCTGGCCGGGATAGTGGGCGCGGACGAGGTGGCGTCCCAGGAGGAGGCCGCACTGGAGCTGGCGGCCCTCTGCGCGCACCTGCCATTGGCATTGCGTATCGCAGCCGCGAACCTCGTGTCGCGTCCGGAGCTGTCCATTGCGGACTACGTGGAGGAGCTGCGGGCGGGGAATCGCTTGGCGGCTTTGGCGGTCGAGGGCGACGAACGGGTCGCGGTGCACGCGGCGTTCGATCTGTCCTACACGGCCTTGAAGCCGGAGCTCGCGCAGATGTTCCGGTTGCTGTCGCTGGTGCCCGGCACGGACTTCACGCCGGAGATGGCCGCCGCGCTTTCAGGACTGACCACTCAGGACGCTCGCCGTCGGCTCGACCGGCTGGCCACCGCGAACCTGATCGCGAACCACGCGCCGTCGCGCTACCAGTTCCACGACCTGCTGCGCGACTACGCGGCCGAGCGGCTGGCGTTCGAGGAAGGCCGTGCGGACTCCCGGCTGGCGCTGCGACGGCTGGTGGACTGGGCTGTGCGCTCGGTCGACCACGCGACGTCGGCGATGAAGTCGACGCTGTTCCGCTTCCCGCGCCCGGCGCCGTTGGACGGTGTCGTGCCGCGGACGTTCTCCACCTCGACGGAAGCGCTGACGTGGCTCGACGTCGAGCGCGCGAACCTGGTGGCGCTGGTCGCGCACGCCGTCGAACGCGATCCCGAGAACTCGCCGTGGCAACTGGCCGACGCTTTGCGCGGCTACTTCTACACGCAATCGCTGACCGCAGAGTGGCGCGAGACCGCGAAGGCTGGGCTGCTGGGCGCGCGTGCTCCGCGCGACGAGCTCGGACAGCTCGCGATGTTGTCGTCGTTGGGGACGCTGTACTGGGTGACTGGGCAGCACCGGAACGCTCTGGGCTACTACCAGCAGGCCATCGCGCTGCAGGAGCACATCGACCTGCCCGAGGCCGAGGCCGCGGTCCTGTCCAACGCCGGGTCCGTCTACATCGACCTGGGCGAGCTGGAGCACGCCGCCGACCACCTGGAGCGGGCCCTGGTGATCGCCCGCCGGGTCCGCGCGCCCCAGGTGCTCGCCAACGCCCTGTTCAACCTGGGCGGCGTCTACATGCAGCTCGGGCAGCTGGACCAGGCGGCTTCGACGTTCGAGGAGGCGCTGGAAGACGCGACGCGCCTCGACTCGTGGACCCTGCAGGCCAACTCGATGCGCGCGCTGGGCGAGGTGCACGCGTGGCGCGGCGAACCGGAGCGCGGCGCGTCCTACTTCGCGCGGGCCAGCGAACTGTACGAACGTGCGGCCGCCCGCAACTTCGGCCACACCATGCACGAGGGCATGGCCATCACGCTGATCATGCGCGGCCGCTACGACGAGGCCGCCGTCGAGGCGTCGTTGGCCATGCAGATCGCGCAGGACCTGGAGAACGCCAAGAGCGTGTGCGACGCGCAGAACCTGCTCGGCCGCGCCCTGGAAGGCGCGGGCCGGCTGGACGACGCGATCGAGCAGTTCTCGTCCGCGCTGTCGATCGCCCAGGAGACCGGCTACTCGTGGGGCACCTGCTCGGCCCGTCGCGGCCTGGCGTCGGCCTACCGCGGGGTGGGGCGCTATTCCGATGCACTGACGATGGCAACCTCGGCGCTGGTCGAGGCGGGACGGTCGCAGTTCCGGTTGGCGGAGATGGAGGTGCTGCTCGTGCTCGGGCGCACCCACCTCGACACCTCGGACGCGTCCGGTGCCCTGGAATGCGCCTTGCGCGCTTCGGCCGTGGGCTTGGACTCCGGGCATCGCTGGGTGTACGGGCGGGCGTTGCAGCTGGCCGGTGACGCTTCCGCCGCTTTGGGTTCGGTGGACGAGGCTCGCGGGTACTGGGCGTCGTCGCTGGAGGTGTTCAGCCAGATCGGGACGCCCGAGGCCGTGGTGGTGCGGGCTCAGCTGGAGTTGACCACGTAGTCGGCTCTGTTCTTCGTCTCGTCTATCGCGAACCAGCCTCTTTCGTACTGCTGCCACCGTTTGAAGTGCTCGCGGTGCTTCTCGCCGTCTCTGGCGACGGCGCGTTCGAGCCTTTGTTCTTCGGTGCCGTGGTCTACGAAGATCTTCAGGCTGAGGTGGTGGTCGAGGGCTTTCCTGGCTGACGAGAAGCCTTCCAGGATGATAGTCCTTTGTGGACTTATCGCGACCTCGTCGCCCTCTGCGATGCACGGAAAGCCTTGGGACCAATCGGTTTTCCGGTAGCTGCCCGGTAGGTTTCTTGCGACGGCCGTGAGAGCTTCTGTCAGTCTCGGCCACCATCCCGTGGTCGGGTCTTCCCACGTGGCGAAGTGGTCGGTGCTGATCAGCTGGGCGTCGAGCTCTTCGGCGAGGTTCTTCGCGAACGTCGACTTGCCTGCCGCTGATGGGCCGTCCACCGCGACCAGGCGGGTGTTGCCCAGTCGCGGTGGGGTTTTGGCTACATGCTCCGGCGACCAGATAGCGCACGCCCCAAGGTGAGCTCGTCCGCGAACTCCAGGTCGCCGCCCATCGGCAGGCCGCTGGCGAGCCGGGTGACGGTCAGCCCGGGGAAGTCCCTGAGCATGCGGACCAGGTAGGTGGCCGTGGCCTCGCCCTCGGTGTTGGGGTCCGTGGCGATGATCACCTCGGAGATGTCCACACCGTCGGTGGCCGTGCCGATCCGGTTGAGCAGCTGGCGGATTCGCAGCTGGTCCGGCCCGACACCACTGAGAGGGTCGAGCGCGCCGCCCAGGACGTGGTAGCGCCCCTTGAACTCCCTGGTGCGCTCGATCGCCTGGACGTCCTTGGGTTCCTCGACCACGCAGACCAACGCCAGGTCCCGCTTGGGGTCGCGGCAGATCCGGCAGGTGGTCTCGGCACTCACGTTGCCGCAGACGTCGCAGAAGACGACGCCCTCCTTGACCTTCTGGAGTGCTTGCTGGAGCCGTTCGATGTCGGCCGGCTCCGTGGCCAGGAGGTGGAAGGCGATGCGCTGGGCGCTCTTGGGGCCGACGCCTGGGAGTCTGCCCAGCTCGTCGATCAGGTCCTGTACTGGGCCCTCGTACATGGGGTGCCGTTTCTACGCCGGTCTGGTTCTGTCGGTGGGGTCAGCGGACTTTCTTGGCTGACCCGGTGGCTTGCCTCGTCAGGCGAGCTACGTGAGCTCGGACTCGTCTGCCGGGCTACGTCAGCTGGGACTCGTCAGCTGGGACTCGTCAGCTGGGACTCGTCAGCCGAGCCACGTCAGCCTGGACTCGTCAGCCCAGCAGTCCGCCGAGGCCGCCCTGGGCCAGTGGGCCGAGCTTCTGTTCCACCAGCTGCTGGGCCTTCTGGTTCGCGTCCTTGATCGCGGCGATCACCAGGTCCTGGAGGGTTTCCACGTCTTCCGGGTCGACGATCTTCGGGTCGATGGCCAGGTTGATCAGCTCGCCGCCGCCGGTGACCGTTGCGGTGACCAGGTTGTTGCCCGCGTTGCCGGTGACCTCGGTGTTGGCCAGCTCTTCCTGGGCGGTTGCCATCTGCTGCTGCATGTTCTGGGCCTGCTGGAGCAGGGCCTGCATGTCGAACTGACCGGGTTGCACCGAAGGTCCCTTCATGGTGGATGTGGGGGCGGTTCCAGCGTACGGGCTTGGGAGGGTTCGGCCTGTTTGTGGGGGCGGGGCGGTTTTCTGGGGTGCGCGCCGGTTGCCGTTGCCGTCTCCCTGTTGGGGTGGCGGCTTCCTGTTTCGTGTTCGTAGGTGGTGCTGTTGCGGGCGTGTGTGGCGGTTGCGATCGCGGCTTTGGTGGGTGGTCACTTTGGGTGGGGCGGGTGCTGTTTCAAGCGAGGGCTCTGCCCTTGCCCCGCCAATCTGATCAAAGACCCACCAGCGCCGCTCGCGGGTTGATGGCACGCCTGTTGCTTTGGGCGGCTGCCGGTTTCGTAGTTTGGGTGCGTTGGTGGGGTGGGTCCCGTCACGAGTCGCGTCCGAGCGAGCCACACCAGGTCAGGGGTGTCAACTCGACGAAAAGCGTGTCGAGTTG
>NZ_JBFAYI010000061.1:0-21351 GCF_040681245.1 Lentzea sp. NPDC051838 | reverse complement strand
GTTGGGTCAAGTCGACGAAAAGCGTGTCGACTTGACCCAACCCCTCTGGCGCGGCAAACGTTCAGCCACGACTCGTGACGGGACCCACCCCACCTAGAGTGTTTGCCAACTGCAGCTCGCCTTCGGCGTCGCCGAAGCAGCTCGGCTTCGCCTTCGCCTTTTGCCTCGCCTTCGGCTTCGGGTCGGCTCGCCTTCGGCATCGCGCCGATCAAGTTGGTTCCACTATTTGTACTGGTGGTCTTGGTCTTGCTGCGGCCGCTGCATGGGCCTTTTTCAGCTCTTGCTCTACTGCGTTTGGCTTGTCTCGCAGTCGGGTTGGCAGCGTTTGGACTACTAGGATTCCCGCTGCTGCGTATCGGCTGTTGCGGGCTAGGGTTCTTTCGTAGTCGCGGGCGCCGTAGTGGAAGGCTTTTGAGTCGATTTCCCAGGCTAGGCCTACCTCGTCGAACCAGGCGTCCGGTCTTCCGATGATCAGGCCGTCGGAGTCTGCGATCGTGACGTTCCAGTGCGGTGTGGTTAGCCGGATTCGCTTTGAGAGGCGGCGGGCGTCGCGTTCGGCTACCGATTGTGCTCGGCCCAGGTCCTTCAGGACTGTGCGGACGAGCTTGGTGCCGTAGCGGTTGGTGTGGGCCTCTGCGGTGAGGCTCTCGGGCGTGCAGCGGCCCCGTTGGATCGCGGCCGCCACCAAAGCGGTCGCGGCGTCCACCGAGCGCAGTTGGCGGCACGCGTCGACCACGGCTCTGGATGCGGGCACCACCGGGAAGCCGTCGATGTTGGTCGAGGCGGGCATGGGGGAGGCTTGCTCGGTGATCAGGGGGCCGGTGCCGCGTGTTGAGGTTGGCGTTAGGACGTGGATTTCTGTGCCTGAGGCGGGCAGGCCGTAGCGGCGGCAGGCTTCGGCGCCTGTCAGGGTGGCGCCTGGGCCTGCTCGTAGGAGGGCTGCGGTTACCTGTTGGTCGCGCGTTGGCGGGCCGTTGTGCAGCAGCACCACGCCTGGGTGCATTTGCTGCCACGGCCCGCCTGGTTCGCAGCGGCGCCTGGGGTTGGGGACCCCCAGCGATTTCAACGTTGAGGTGCTGATGACGCCTAGGTCGCTGCGTTCGCGCAGGTGTTCGATTCGCACTGGGCCAGTGTGACGAACACCACCGACAGTCAGCGGCGGACCGAAGGCCTGGTGCGGTCGATCAGGAGCAGGAGGACGCCCGCTACGCCTAGGAGCACGCCCAGGAGCAGGAGCCAGCCGATTTCTGAGCCGGTGTTCGCCAGGCGGTTGTTCTCGTTGCCCGGGGGCGTCGTCGCCGGTGGGGTCGTGACTGGCGGCTTCGTCGTCGTGGTGACCGGCGGGGTCGTGGTCGTGACCGGCGGCGTTGTGGTTGTCGTCGACGTCGAGGTCGGCGGCGTGGTCGTCGTCGTTGACGAAGTCGTCGTCGTCGACGTCGTGGTGGACGTGGTCGTTTCGGTGGTGCTCGTGGTGGTGCTGGTCGTGGTGCACGGAGTCGTCGTGGTGGTGGACGTGGTCGTGGTCGTGGAGGTGTCGTCACCTCTGGGCACGGGCGCTGGACGTCCTGGACGGTCTTTCGGGCACCACGCCTTCACGCACACGCGGTGGTCGCCGGAGGCCTCGGCCTCCGGGACTGCTCCGTGCAGCGCGACGACGGTCAGCACCGCGCCCGCTACGAGCACACCGATGTAGGCGATACGTGACATGCCACGATGGTTGGCCGTGGCACGCCACGTCGCGCGCAATCCGGGCCGACGTCACCCGTGCGTGATCACTACATCGCCCGATCAGGTCCAGAAGACGGCAATGCCCACGTTGAGCACGACGAGCGACGCGGCGGTCGGCAGCAGCCAGGACGGGGCCTTGGGCTTGTTGACGTTGATCGCCACCACGGCGGCGATGGCCACTACGACCAGCAGCTTCACGCCGATCTTGATGTGGTCGTACTTCACCGAGTCGACCAGCGGGTCGATTCCGACCAGCGCGACACCCGTGAGCAGCTGCAGAGCCGCGCCGTGCAGCCAGCCCTTGTTGACCGGCGCGTCCTTGCCGGCCTTGGCCTGCAACATGATCATCGCGACGAGCATGCCCATGCCGAGAAGGTGCAGGAACACCAGCAGCAGGCGTACGAACTCCACAGCGTTTTCCTATCGACGTCGGGTGGCCAGGAAACCCCGCACGCCCAGCACTCCGATGACGGTGCCGAACACGAGCGAGGCGATCACGAGCACCAGGTGCACCGTGAAAAAGGCAGTAGGTCCGTTGCTGAACGAACGTGGGTCGTTCCAGATGTTCTTCAGGAACGTGGGCCAGATCACCCACGACCAGACCCCGAAAGCCACCAGGAAGAGTGACATCGGGCGCGAGAGCTTCACGTTCACCAGTATCGGACGTGGTGCGTGCAAGCCGCTAAACGGGGGTGGATAGCCTGGGGGCGTGCCCTTCACCAAACGGCTCATCGTCGCCCTGGTCCTAGCAACGGCCACAGCCGCGTTCGCCGCACCGACCGGCACCGCACAGCAGGCCGGCTCGGCTCAGTGCGCCAACCGCGAGACCCCGCCGCCCCCGGTGGACACGTCCGAGCAGCCGGCGCCCGGCCAGAAGGCCCCGACCGCGCTCGAGGTGCCGGAAAAGCCGATCGGTGGCGACCGGCTGGGCGAGTGCGGCCTGATCCTGCCGCCGAACCAGGCGCAGCCCCCGAGCGGCATCACGGCCGCGTCGTGGATGCTCGCGGACATGGACAGCGGCGCCGTCATCGCCGCGTACGACCCGCACGGCCGTCAGCGTCCCGCGAGCGTCATCAAGGTGCTGCTCGCGATGGTCGTCGCCAAGGAGCTGCGCGGTGACACGGTCGTCACCGCTTCCGCCGAGGACACGCAGCAGGAGTGCACCTGCGTCGGCCTCAAGGACGGCGGCCAGTACACGGTCCGCCAGCTGCTGCAGGGTCTGCTGCTGACGTCGGGCAACGACGTCGCGCACACGCTCGCCCGCCAGCTCGGTGGCGTCCCGAACGCCCTGCGCAAGATGAACGCCATGGCGAAGGAGCTCGGCGCCCTCGACACCCGCGCCGTGACCCCGTCCGGCCTCGACGGCCCCGGCACCAGCACCTCGGCCTACGACGTCGCCCTGATCTTCCGCGGCGCGATGAAGTACGACGAGTTCGCCCAGGCCGTGAAGCTCCCGCAGGCGCAGTTCCCGGGCCGCAACGGCGGCACGATCATGCTGACGAACGACAACCGCCTGCTGGCGAACTACGACGGCGCGATCGGCGGCAAGACCGGCTTCACCGACGACGCCCAGCACACCTACGTGGGCGCCGCGGAACGTGGCGGCCGCCGCCTCGTCGTCGTGCTGTTGCGCGGCCAGCAGCAGCCCACGCACATCACGAACCAGGCGGCCAAGCTCCTCGACTACGGCTTCGCCATGGGCCCCGGCGGCGTCGGCAAGCTCGTCGACGGTGCCCCGCAGCCCAAGCCGAACGTCACCACCACCCAGACCAACGACAGCAGCTCGGACACGGCAGCCGCCTCCAACTCGGACAACGGCCGGCCAACGCCGACCGCGTTCGGCACCGTCGGCCTTCCGATCACGGCCGCCGCTGGCATCGGCCTGCTCGCCGCGGTGTTCCTCTTCATCCGCAACAAGCGCGCCAAGGCGGCACGGGCACGTCGTCAGGCAGCGCAAGCGGCGCAGGGCGTCTGAGAGTCCGGCGACGCCCGGCGCGATGAGCCAGGTCCTTCCGCAGTACCAGCACCTCCGTCCGCTGGCGGTGGTGAGCTGCTCCACCCCCGACGACGTCGCGAACGGCCTCGCGTGGTCGAGGGAGTCGGGCATCCACCTCACTCCGCGCGGTGGCGGGCACTGCTTCGCCGGGCGCAGCTCCACCACCGGGATCGTCCTCGATCTCGGCCCGATGAACGACGTGTCGGTGCACGACGGCCTCGCCACCATCGGTGCGGGTGCCACGCTGGCCGAGGTCTACGCAGGACTCGACCGGCACGGCCTGACCCTCCCGGCGGGCTGCGGCCCGACCGTCGGCATCGCGGGGCTCACCCTCGGTGGCGGCCTGGGACTGCTCGGCCGCCGCTACGGCCTGACCTCGGACCGGTTGCGCGCGGCCGAGGTCGTACTGCCCGACGGCCGGACGGTCCGTTGTTCGGACGACCTGGAGCCGGACCTGTTCTGGGCACTGCGAGGCGCGGGCGGCGGTCAGTTCGGCGTCGTCACGGCGCTGACCTTCGAGCCGGTTCCCGCCGAGCCGACGACGAGGTTCCTGCTCACCTGGCCGCGCGTCCGGGCCGCGGAGGTTCTGGCCAGGTGGCAGGAGATCACGCCGGACGCCCCGGACGAGCTGAGCGCGAACCTGAAGATCTCGGCGCGTGAAGTCACGCTGTTCGGCGCGGGCGCTCCCGACGACTTCCTGGATCTCGCGCCTGCCACCGCCGACGTCAGCACGTTGCCGTACCTGGAGCTCAAGCAGTCGTTCGACGACCTCGGTGATCTGGAAGGACAGGTGACCAGCAGGTCCCACTTCTTCCGCCGACCGATCCCGGCCGACGTCCTGCCCGACGCCCCAGGCCAGGAGCTGAACTTCACGCCGATGGGCGGCGCCTACAACCGGACCCGTTCGACCGCGACCGCCTTCGTCCACCGCAACGAACGTTTCCTCGTCGAGCACGTGAGCACGGACGCCGACTGGGTGCACCGGACGTGGACCGCCCTGCACGAGCACTCGTCCGGCGGCGTCTACCCGAACTTCCCCGATCTGTTCCTGGAAGACCCGCTGCGGGCCTACCACGGCGAGAACCTGCAGCGGCTCCAGGAGATCAAGCGGCACTACGACCCGGACGGACTGCTGCGCTTCCCGCAGTCCCTCTGATCATCACCACCGTCAACGCCAGCACGGCGACGATCAGCACCATCGACGTGAGCACCGCGGCGGTGGTGCCGAACCGGAAGAACACACCGCTCAGCAGAGCCACCCCGACGGTCGCGCCGAGCTGCTGAACGGCATTCAGCAACCCCGACGCCCAGCCGGTCTCCTCTGGCGCGGCCACGGCCAGCGCGTTGCCGAAGAACGGCACTGTGAACATCCCGAGACCGATTCCGGTCACCAGCAGCGGCACCGCCGAGAACGACACGGCGATCCCCGCCAGGCCGGTCAGAACCAGCACCAGGCCCGCCCGCATCACCCGCGGCCCGAACCGGGGCACCAGCACGGATCCCGTGATCCACGACCCGATCGCGAGCCCGAAAGACCACGGCAGCAACGTCAACGCCGCCCCTGCCGGCGTCCTGCCCTCCCGCAGCTGCAGGAACAGCACCAGGACGAACACCAGCCCGTTCATCACCGCGAAGAACAGCAGCGACCCGGCCAGCGACGCGGGAAACACCTTGCCGCGCAACAGTCCTCCCAGCCGAGGGCGCCCCGCAGCACGGTCCTCGCGGATCAACGGCACCAAAGCCAGCACGACCAGTCCGAGCGGGATGTTCAGCAGGAACACCGACTGCCATCCGAACGCCTCGGTCAGCAGTCCGCCCACGACCGGCCCGCACAGCGCGGACAGCGCCATCACCGGTCCGATCGTGCCGAGTGCCTTGGCCACCTCGTCCCCGGCGAACATCGCGCGGATCAGGCCGAACGTCTGCGGGATGATCATCGCGGCCGACGCGCCCTGCACCGCCCGCGCTGTCAGCAGCACCGCCACGTTCGGAGCCCACGCGCACAACACCGAACACAGCACGAAGACGGTCATGCCGATCACGAACACCCGTCGGCGTCCCAGGACATCGCCGAGCCGGCCACCGGCGATCAGCAGCAGCCCGAACGGCAGCGTGTAGCCGTTGGTGAGCCACTGCAACGCGGTGTCGCTCAGCGAGAGCGAGGTGCGGACCGCGGGTGCCGCGATCGGCATCACGGTGCTGTCGAACAGGTTCATCGCCTCGGCGAGCAGCAGGGCGCACAACGCCGGCCAACGGTAGGTGTGGGTCATGTACGCGAAGCTAGGTATCCACGACTCAAACGACCGCACGCAAGCCCAGAACTGACGGATAATGCCACCCGTGACCCTCGATGATCTGGATCGTGCCGTGCTCCACGCGCTGCACGTCGACGGCCGCGTCCAGTTCAACCACGTCGCGGAGGTCCTCGGCACGTCACCGCAGACCATCGCGAGGCGCTACCGCAAGCTCAGGGAGAGCGGCGCGCTGCGAGTCGTCGGCATGATCGACGCGCGCAAGGTCGGCGCGGTCGAGTGGTTCCTCAGGCTCGGCTGCACCCCGGACGCGGCGATGAAGGTCGCCCAGGCGCTGGCCCGGCGACCGGACACGTCGTGGGTGCAGCTGACCTCGGGCGGCACCGAGATCTCGTGCGTCATTCGCGCCGCTAACGCACCGGAAGCCCTGCTGCTGCAACAACTCCCGAAGACGCCGAAGGTCATCTCGGTGTCCGCGCACTGCCTGCTGCGGTCGTTCGTCGGCGGCCCGGTCGGCTGGGCCGGCCGAGCGGATGTCCTCAGCGAGAAACAGACAGCCGAGCTCACGCCGTCGTTCGAGCACACCGAGTCCGAAGTGGACGAACGACTGATGGCCGCCCTGCACCAGGACGGCCGCGCCACGTTCGCCGACCTGGCCAAGGTCACGGGTTGGTCCGAGCCGACAGTGCGCCGCAGGGTCAACGGCCTGCGCGCCGCCGGCGTCCTCTACTTCGACGTGGATGTGGATTCAGCAGCGCTCGGCTTCACCGCGATGGCCGTCCTGTGGATGTCAGTCCGGCCCAACAGGCTCGTCCAGGTCGCGGAAGCCCTGGCACAGCAACCGGAAGTCGCGCTGGCGGCCATCACGACAGGCCCGGCGAACGTGCTCGCGAAGGTCGTGTGCCGCGACATCGACGCGCTCTACGAGTACCTGACCGAACGCGTCGCCACGATCGACGGCATCGAGCGCATGGAGACCGCACCGGTCATCCACACGGTGAAACGGGCCCGATAACGCGAAAGCGCCGCGCTCCCCAGAGGAAGCGCGGCGCCCACCGGAAACGTCAGACGCGCTTGAACAGCAGCGCGCGCTTCACTTCCTGGATCGCCTTCGTGACCTGGATGCCACGCGGGCACGCGTCGGTGCAGTTGAACGTGGTCCGGCACCGCCACACGCCGTCGATGTCGTTGAGGATGTCGAGCCGCTCCTCAGCGCCCTCGTCACGCGAGTCGAAGATGAACCGGTGCGCGTTCACGATCGCGGCCGGGCCGAAGTACGAGCCCTCGCTCCAGTACACCGGGCACGACGTGGTGCAGCAGGCGCACAGGATGCACTTCGTGGTGTCGTCGAAGCGCTCGCGGTCGGCGACCGACTGGATCCGCTCGCGCGTCGGCTCGTTGCCGTAGGTCACCAGGTACGGCTTGACGGCGCGGAACGCCTCGAAGAACGGCTCCATGTCGACGAGCAGGTCCTTGTTCACCGGCAGGCCCTTGATGGGCTCGATGGTGATCGTGGTCTGCTTGGAACCCTTCTCCAGCAGGTCCTTCAGCAGCACCTTGCACGCCAGGCGGTTGACGCCGTTGATGCGCATGGCGTCCGAACCGCAGATGCCGTGCGCACACGAGCGGCGGAACGTCAGCGTGCCGTCCACGTACCACTTGACGTAGTGCAGCAGGTTGAGCACGCGGTCCGACGGGAGCGCGGGGATGTCGAACGAGTCCCAGCGCGGCTCGTCGTCGAACTCCGGGTTGAACCGGCGGATCTTGACGGTGACTGTGACAGCGCCGTCCGGAACCGGCGGCTGGGAGCCGCGCGAGCCAGCAGAGGTTTCAGCGGTGGCGGTCATCAGTACTTGCGCTCCATCGGCTTGTACCGGGTAAAGGTGACGGGCTTGTAGTCCATGCGGATGTCCGCGGTCAGACCGTCGCCCTGCTTGTAGAACATGCTGTGGCGCATGAAGTTCGTGTCGTCGCGGTTCGGGTAGTCCTCGCGGGCGTGACCGCCGCGGGACTCCTTGCGCTCCAGCGCACCGTGGACGAGCACCTCGGCCAGCTCCAGCAGGAAGCCGAGCTCGACGGCCTCCAGCAGGTCCGTGTTGAAGCGCTTGCCCTTGTCCTGCACCTGGATGTGCGCGTAGCGCTCCTTCAGGGCCTGGACGTCGTGCAGCGCCTTCTTCAGCGTGTCCTCGGTGCGGTACACGGACGCGTTGGCGTCCATGGTGGCCTGCAGCTCGGTGCGGATGTCCGCGACGCGCTCCTGGCCGTGCTCCGACAGCACCAGCGCGACCTGGGCCTCGACGACGGCGGCCGGGTTCTCCGGCAGGTCGACGTGCGACTCGCGCGAGTTCGCGTACTCCGCGGCGGCGATACCGGCGCGGCGGCCGAACACGTTGATGTCCAGCAGCGAGTTGGTGCCGAGGCGGTTCGCGCCGTGCACCGAGACGCACGCGCACTCACCGGCGGCGTAGAGGCCGGGAACGACGTTGTCGTTGTCCCGCAGCACTTCGCCGTGGATGTTCGTCGGGATGCCGCCCATCGCGTAGTGCGCGGTCGGGTAGACCGGGACGGGCTCGACGACCGGGTCGACCGCGAGGTAGGTGCGGGCGAACTCGGTGATGTCCGGCAGCTTGGTCTCCAGCACCTCGGCGCCGAGGTGCGTGCAGTCCAGCAGCACGTAGTCCTTGTTCGGGCCGGCGCCACGGCCTTCCAGCACCTCGAGAGCCATCGAGCGGGCCACGATGTCGCGCGGCGCCAGGTCCTTGATGGTCGGGGCGTAGCGCTCCATGAACCGCTCACCCGAGGCGTTGCGCAGGATCGCGCCCTCACCGCGGGCACCCTCGGTCAGCAGGATGCCGAGACCCGCGAGGCCGGTCGGGTGGAACTGGTAGAACTCCATGTCCTCCAGGGGCAGGCCCTTGCGGAAGACGATGCCCATGCCGTCGCCGGTCAGCGTGTGGGCGTTCGACGTGGTCTTGAAGACCTTGCCGAAACCACCGGTCGCGAACACGACGGACTTGGCCTGGAAGACGTGGATCTCGCCGGTCGCGAGCTCGTAGGCGACGGCGCCGGTGCAGACCGGGCCGTTCTCCGTCTCGGTCAGGCAGATGTCGAGCACGTAGAACTCGTTGAAGAACTCGATGCCGTGCTTGACGCAGTTCTGGTACAGCGTCTGCAGAATCATGTGACCGGTGCGGTCCGCGGCGTAGCAGGCGCGGCGCACGGCGGCTTCACCGTGGTTGCGCGTGTGGCCGCCGAACCGGCGCTGGTCGATCTTGCCCTCGGGCGTGCGGTTGAACGGCAGGCCCATCTTCTCGAGGTCGAGAACGGCGTCGATCGCTTCCTTCGCCATGATCTCGGCGGCGTCCTGGTCGACCAGGTAGTCGCCGCCCTTGATCGTGTCGAAGGTGTGCCACTCCCAGTTGTCCTCCTCGACGTTGGCGAGGGCGGCGCACATGCCGCCCTGGGCCGCGCCGGTGTGCGAACGCGTGGGGTAGAGCTTGGTGAGCACCGCGGTGCGGGCGCGCTGGCCGGACTCGATCGCCGCGCGCATTCCGGCACCACCAGCGCCGATGATGACTACGTCGTACTTGTGGAACTGCATTGTGGTGGGCTCCCCGCGCGGGTCAGTTCGAGATGTTCGGGTCGAAGGTGAAGATCACGAACGTGCCGAGCGAGATGATCAGGACCATCGACACGTAGAGCAGCATCTTCAACCAGAACCGGGTGGAGTCCTTGCGGGCGTAGTCGTTGATGACCGTCCGCACGCCGTTGCCGCCGTGGATCTGCGCGAGCCAGAGCATCGCGAGGTCCCAGAACTGCCAGAACGGGGACGCCCAGCGGCCGGCGACGAAACCGAAGTTGATCTTGTGCACGCCGCCGTCGAGGATGTTCATGATGAACAGGTGGCCCAGGACCAGGACCACGAGCAGCAGGCCGGACAGGCGCATGAACAGCCAGCTGTAGAGCTCGCCGTTGCTGCGACGGGCCGCAGGGCGACGCGGCTGACGGGGCTTGTCGAGTGCGAGAGACATGGTCAGTGACCCCCAACCAGGTCGGAGATCGTCCGTTCCATCATGAAGTAGAAGCCGGGGATCATCACGACGACCCAGATGGCCAGCACGGTCCAGAGCATGACCCGCTGGTACTTGGCGCCCTTCTCCCAGAAGTCGACCAGCATGACCCGGATGCCGTTCAGCGCGTGGTAGAGCACCGCGCCGACGAGGCCGACCTCGAAGAGGTTGACGATCGGGTTCTTGTAGGTCTCGATCACCGAGTCGTACGCGTTCGGTGACACGCGCACGAGCGCCGTGTCGAGAACGTGGGTGAAGAGGAAGAAGAACGTGAGGACACCGGTGATCCGGTGGGCGACCCAGGACCACATGCCCAGATCACCGCGGTACAGCGTCCCACCCCCTCGGGTGGTGCCCGACCGCTCGGGTGCGCCTGCGCTGGTCATGCGCCGAGGCCTCCAACGTCAGTGGTGGGTGGTCGGTGACAGTTACTGCCGACCATGACCCGGAAATGCTAGTCCCGCACGTCGGAGCGGACCCAGTAGGCGTACCCGCTGTGTGATCGATGAGACACGCTGTCGATCGCCCAAGCGGTCTTGATCGATTAGGAAATGCGGTCCACGCCACAAAAGGACGGCGGCCAGGACCTCCGCCTTGGTCCGGGCCGCCGTCGTCGGCAAGGGCACTTGCCACCCTCTACACGACGGGAGGCCCCTGACCGGTTCAACGTCGGCTCGAAGAAATTTCGTCCAACGTCGAAGAGCAGGTCAGAGGCGGTCAAGCGACAGGCATTCCAAGTCAGTCGGTGGCACGCCGAGCGGAACTGCGTCGTTTGGACGACGATCAGTGCGGCGAAGCGGCTGAAGAGGACGTTTCGCCACGCGCCGAACACGAGTGATCACCAGTCGTACGGCCAAAGCGTCGAATGCGTAACCGATAGGGGTCTTTGTAGGTGCTGGCCGCAACGAGTCTGGTTACTAAGAGGTACGGTGCGCCGTCTAGAACCCAACAACGTCGTTGGGGAGGAACCTCAGGGAGGAGACGAGCCGTGCGTCGTCGTATGCGTGGTGTCGCGGTCGCCGCGATCGCGTTGACCAGCGTGATGACTATGGCCGCCTGCGCGAAGGACTCGGGTGGCGGGAGCAACACGAACACCGGCAGTGGTTCTGCTTGCGAGTTCGCCACGCCTCCCCCCGCGCCCGCCGCGTCGAACACCAGCTCGGCCGCCGGTGACAAGGTGGACGGCAGCGCGCTGAAGGTCGGTCTGGCCTACGACATCGGTGGCCGTGGCGACGCGTCGTTCAACGACTCCGCCGCAGCCGGGCTCGACAAGGCCCTCACCGACATGGGCATCAAGAAGGAGAACACGCGCGAGCTCTCCGCCGCCCCCAACGAGGACGAGGCCGCGAAGCAGACCCGTCTGCGCCAGCTCGCGTCCGAGGGCTTCAGCCCGATCATCGGTGTCGGCTTCGCCTACGCCGAGTCGATGAAGCTCGTCGCCGCGGAGTTCCCGAACGTCAAGTTCGGCCTGGTCGACGGTGTCGTCGAGGGTGCTGCGAACGTCACGCCGCTGCTGTTCGCCGAGCAGGAGGGCTCCTTCCTCGCCGGCGTCATCGCCGCGTACCAGAGCAAGAAGTGCCACGTTGGCTTCGTCGGCGGCGTCGAGATCCCGCTGATCCAGAAGTTCGAGGCCGGCTACGTCCAGGGTGCCAAGGCCGCCGCGCCGAAGATCCAGGTCGAGAAGAAGTACATCACCCCGGCCGGCGACTTCACCGGTTTCCAGGACGCCCCGAAGGGCCAGGAAGCCGCCAAGGGTCAGATCGACAAGGGTGCCGACGTCATCTACCAGGCCGCGGGTGCGTCCGGTAAGGGCATCTTCTCCGCTGCCAAGCAGGGCGGCGTGCTGGCGATCGGTGTCGACTCCGACCAGTACAACCAGGCGACCGTCGCCGACACCAAGGACGTCATCGTGTCGTCCATGCTCAAGCGCGTCGACGTCGCGGTCTACGACTACATCAAGGCCGTCGCCAAGAACGACCTCGCGGGCCTGCCGAAGGTCTTCGACCTGAAGGTGGACGGTGTCGGATACGCCACGTCGGGTGGCAAGATCGACGCGAAGCTGCAGGGCATCCTCGAGGGCTACAAGGCCCAGATCATCGAGGGCAAGATCAAGGTCGCGGACAAGCCGTAACGCCTGTTAGCCACAACTGCCGGGCCCTGTGAGGACTGCCCCTCACAGGGCCCGGTTCGTGGTAGGAGGAGCACTCGACGATGAGCAGTTCCACGTCCGTACGGACGGACGATCCCCCCGCTGTGGTGCTGACCGGCATCACCAAGCGATTCCCCGGTGTGGTCGCCAACAGCGACGTGCACCTGACCGTCCGCCGCGGCGAGGTCCACGCCCTGTGCGGTGAGAACGGCGCGGGCAAGTCCACCCTGATGAAGATCCTCTACGGCATGCAGGCGCCGGACGAGGGCACCATCGAGGTGAACGGCGAGCAGGTGCGGTTCCGCACCCCGTCGGACGCGATCAAGGCCGGCATCGGCATGGTGCACCAGCACTTCATGCTCGCCGACAACCTGACCGTCCAGGAGAACGTGGTCCTGGGCGCGGAAGCGTTGCACGGCATCGGCAAGAAGGCTCGCGCGCGCATCATCGAGCTCTCCGGCGCCACCGGGCTCAACGTCGACCCCGGCGTGCTGGTCGAGCAGCTCGGCGTCGCGGACCGCCAGCGCGTCGAGATCCTCAAGGTGCTCTACCGCGGCGCCAAGGTGATCATCCTGGACGAGCCGACCGCCGTGCTCGTGCCGCAGGAGGTCAACGAGCTCTTCGACACCGTCCGCGGCATGCAGGAGCAGGGCTACACGTTCCTGTTCATCTCGCACAAGCTCGACGAGGTCCGCGCGATCGCGGACTCGGTCACGGTGATCCGCCGCGGCACGACCGTCGGCAGCGCGGACCCGAAGACCGTGTCGTCGCGCCAGCTCGCGGAGATGATGGTCGGCAGCGAGCTCCCCAGCCCGGAGACCCGCGAGTCCACCGTCACCGACACGGTCGTGCTGGACGTCGCGGGCCTGACGCTGAACACCCCGGACGGCTCGCGCGCGATTCTCGACAACGTCGACCTGGTGGTCCGTTCCGGCGAGGTCGTGGGCATCGCCGGCGTCGAGGGCAACGGCCAGACCGAGCTCGTCGAGACGATCATGGGCATGCGCAAGGCCGGCAGCGGCACGATCACGTTGCAGGACAAGGACCTCACGAAGCTCGGGACGCTGGCTCGGCGTGAGGCGGGGATCGGGTACATCCCGGAGGACCGCCACCGCCACGGCCTGCTGCTCACGCAACCTCTTTGGTACAACCGGATTCTCGGCTACCAGACGCGCAAGCCGACGTCCAAGGGCATCTGGCTCGACACCGACGGCGCGAAGAAGGACACCGAGCGGATCGTCGAGGAGTTCGACGTCCGCACGCCCGGCATCGACGTGCCGGCGGCCGCTCTGTCCGGTGGCAACCAGCAGAAGCTCGTCGTCGGACGGGAACTCTCCGGCGAGCCGGTGCTGCTCATCGCGTCGCACCCGACCCGAGGCGTCGACGTCGGCGCGCAGGCGTTGATCTGGGACGAGATCAAGCGCGCCCGTGCCGCCGGTCTCGCCGTGCTGCTGATCTCCGCCGACCTGGACGAGCTGATCGGCCTCTCGGACACGATCAAGGTCATGCTGCGCGGCCGCCTGGTGGCCGACGCCGACCCGAACACCGTCACGCCCGAGGACCTCGGCAGCGCGATGACGGGTGCGGGCAGCACGAGCGCAGCGGTCCAGGAGACCGCCGCGGTTCCTGAGGAAGGCGAGAACTGATGGGAAACCTGCGCGGCAAACTCCTGCCGCCCGCGTTGGCGATCGTCTTCTCGATGCTGCTCTGCGGTGTGGCGCTGGTGATCTCGGGTGCGAACCCGTTGAAGGCGTTCGGCGTGATGGTGACGCAGGTCGGCAAGGGCACGACCCTCGTCGACATCATCAACTCGTCGGGCATCTACTACATCGCGGCGCTCGCGGTCGCGATCGGGTTCCAGATGAACCTGTTCAACATCGGTGTCGAGGGCCAGTACCGCGTCGCGGCCGTCGTCGCCGCGGTGGTCGGCGGCTCGATCGCGCTGCCGCCGGGCATCCACACGTTGGTGATCATCATCGTGGGCGCGCTGGCCGGTGCCGCCTGGGCCGCGATTCCCGCGATCCTCAAGGTGACCCGGGGCGTCAACGAGGTCATCTCGACGATCATGATGAACGGCCTGGCGATCGGCTTCTCGGCCTACCTGATCCGCCGCGACGTCTTCGGTGAGCTGCGGGGCAACAACATCCGCACGCCGGAGATCCCGGAGAGCGGCTGGATGCCCGGCATCTCGTTCGGTGGCGGCGGCACGATGTTCGGCTTCCTCTTCGTGGCGATCCTGCTAGGCGTCGGCTACTGGATCATGATGAACAAGACCCGGTTCGGCTTCGAGCTGCGCGCGTCCGGCGAGTCGTCGACCGCCGCGTCGGCCGGTGGCGTCAACGCCAAGAAGATGGTGCTGGTGTCGATGCTGCTCTCCGGTGCCATCGCGGGTCTGATCGGCCTGCCGGAGATGCTCGGCCGCGACCACACGTTCAGCCTCAACTTCACCGCGGGCATCGGCTTCTCGGGCATCGCGATCGCGCTGCTCGGTCGCAACCACCCCGGCGGCATCGCGTTCGGCGCGCTGCTGTGGGCGTTCCTCGACAGGTCGGGCCTCGCGCTCGACAACGTCGGTGTGCCAAGGGAGATCGTCACCATCATGCAGGGCTCGATCGTCCTGTCGGTCGTCGTCGCGTACGAGGTGGTGCGCCGCGTCGAGCTCGCCTCCGAGCAGCGTCGCGTCGGCCGTGAGCTCGGAACTGTCGGAGGTGCCGCGTGATCACGACGATGGAGGAGAAGCCCCACATCCCGGCGGCCCCTCGCAAGCGCAAGATCCCCGGCTGGGCCGTGGGCGTGCTCGGTGTCGCGGGCGCGATCGTGCTGCTGTCGGTGACCTCGTACCAGACGGGGTTCCTGCAGCTGACGTCGTCCGGCACGACCCAGACCGCGGTTCGCCTGGCGCTGCCGATCCTGCTCGCGGGTCTCGGCGGTCTGTGGGCGGAACGCGCCGGCGTGGTCAACATCGGCCTCGAAGGCATGATGATCATGGGCACCTGGGGAGCGGCGTGGGCCGGCTACCAGTGGGGTCCGTGGGCTGCCTTGGTGTCCGCCATGGTGTTCGGCGCTCTCGGTGGTCTGCTGCACGCGATCGCGACGGTGACGTTCGGCGTCAACCACATCGTCTCCGGTGTGGCGATCAACCTGCTCGGCGCCGGCCTGACGAAGTACCTGTCGACGCTGGTGTTCTTCCCGCTGTCGCACAACCCTCGCCAGTCGCCGCCGATCCAGCCGTTCGACACGTACTCGGCGGCGGGTTTCGCGGACTGGCTCGGTGAGCTGGAACAGGGACAGCGCCTGATCATCTCGGACGTCGCGGGCATCCTGCGCGGTCTCGTCACCGGTGTCTCGCCGCTGACGATGCTGACGATCCTGCTCGTGCCGCTGTCGTACTACCTGTTGTGGCGCACCCGTTTCGGCCTGCGTCTGCGCTCGGTCGGCGAGAACCCGCACGCCGCGGACTCGCTGGGCGTCAAGGTGTACTTCCACAAGTACGTGGCCGTGATCGTCTCCGGTGCTCTCGCCGGTCTCGGTGGCGCGGCTCTCGTGCTGAACCCCGGCCAGCTGTCCTATTTGGAGGGTCAGACCGGTGGCCGCGGCTTCATCGGCCTCGCCGCCATGATCTTCGGCAACTGGCGGCCCGGTGGGCTGCTGGGTGGTGCGGCGCTGTTCGGTTACGCCGACGGCCTGCAGCTGCGTTCGGGCGGCGAAACGGTGCTGGCGCTGGTCTACGGCGTGGTGCTGCTGCTCGGCGTCATCGTGGTGTACCAGCTGATCAAGCGGAAGTGGTTCTCCGCCGCGGCCGCGATCGTGGTGGCCGTGCTGCTGTACCTGCTGTACATCAGCCTCGACGAGATCCCCGGCGAGTTCGTGGCCTACGCCCCGCACATGGTGACGCTGGCCGTGCTGGCCGTGGCGTCGCAGCGGTTGCGGATGCCGGCCGCGGACGGTCTGGTCTACCGCCGTGGTTGATTGGGACCTGCTTCGGGCACGGGCAGTGGAAGCGGCATCGTTCGCCCACTGCCCGTACTCGGGGCTTCAGGTGGGTGCGGCCGCTCTGTGCGACGACGGCAGGGTTGTCGTCGGGTGCAACGTCGAGAACGCCTCGTACGGCCTCGGGCTTTGCGCCGAATGCACCATGGTCGGCCAGTTGCGGCTGACCGGTGGTGGCCGGTTGGTCGCGGTCGCCTGTCGCTCCGGCGCGGGCGAGCTGCTGATGCCGTGCGGACGCTGCCGCCAGGTGATCTACGAGTTCGGCGGGCATGACTGCCTGGTCGACACCGCGCGCGGGCCGTTGCCGATGACCGAGGTGCTGCTCGACGCGTTCGGACCGGAGGACCTGCCATGAGCTTCTCTGCAGTGGACGTCATTCGCACCAAGCGCGACGGTGCTGTTCTCTCGGACGCTCAGATCGACTGGGTCATCGACGCCTACACGCGCGGTGTCGTGGCGGACGAGCAGATGTCCGCGCTGGCGATGGCGATCTTCTTCAACGGGATGTCGTCTTCCGAGACCGCGCGCTGGACGCAGGCGATGATCTCGTCTGGCGAGCGGTTGTCGTTGCACGTGGATCGCCCGACCGTGGACAAGCACTCGACGGGCGGTGTCGGCGACAAGATCACGCTGCCGCTGGCGCCTCTCGTCGCCGCCTGTGGTGCCGCGGTGCCGCAGTTGTCCGGGCGCGGGCTCGGGCACACCGGCGGCACGCTGGACAAGCTGGAGTCGATTCCCGGCTGGCGTGCGGCACTGTCCACTTCGGAGATTTTGGATCAGCTTTCGTCGGTCGGTGCGGTGGTTTGTGCTGCTACCGAAGGGCTTGCTCCGGCGGACCGGAAGCTCTACGCGTTGCGCGATGTCACCGGGACCGTCGAGGCGATTCCGCTGATCGCGTCGTCGATCATGTCGAAGAAGATCGCGGAGGGCGCGGAGTCACTGGTGCTCGACGTGAAGGTCGGCTCTGGTGCCTTCATGAAGGACTTGGCTTCTGCTCGCGCTCTTGCTGAGGCGTTGGTGGCGATCGGTGTCGAGCACGGGGTCCGGATTTCTGCGTTGCTGACCGACATGTCGGTGCCGCTGGGCCGTGCCGTCGGCAACGCGGTCGAGGTCGCCGAGTCCGTCGAGGTTCTGCGCGGTGGCGGACCCGCCGATGTCGTGGAGCTGACCGTGGCGCTGGCCGCGGAGATGCTGTCGCTGGCCGGGATTTCCGCTGATCCCGCCGCCGTGCTGGCTTCCGGTGAGGCTTACGAGACGTGGGCTCGGATGATCCGGGCGCAGGGTGGCGACCCTGAGGCGTCCCTTCCGGTCGCGTCGCACAAGCACGTCGTCGTCGCACCTGAGTCCGGCGTGCTGTCCACTTTGGACGCTTACGGCGTCGGTGTTGCCGCGTGGCGTCTCGGCGCCGGTCGCGCGCGCAAGGAGGACCCGGTGCAGTTCGGCGCCGGCGTGCTCTGCCTGGCCAAGCCCGGCGACGTCGTCGAGGCCGGGCAACCGTTGCTGGAGCTGTACACGGACACCCCGGACGCCGTGGAAGGTGCCCTGCAGGCGCTGGAAGGTTCTTACGCCGTAGCGGATTCCGCGCCGGAGCAGGCGCCGTTGGTGATCGACACCATCAGGGGCTGAACCGCCTTTGTGAGGGCAGGCGCGATGCCTGCCCTCACAGAGACGGTTCAGCGGAGTCGGGTCAGATCTTGCCCGCCGCCACGTCCGCGAGGGTCACCCGGGACGACTGGTAGGTCACCAGCGCGTGCTTCGACGGGGTGGCCGAGTCCTTCGCCGGGAAGACCTCGTCCTGGATGGGCAGGCCGTTGTCGGCGTTGATGCTGAGCACTGCCGACGCATCCCCGCCCAGGATGTCGGGCGTTGCGCTGATGGTCAGCGCGCGCTGGCCGTTGATGGTGGTCTCGCCGACGGTGACCTGCTTGATGGTCGCGAGCAGCTTCAGCACACCGGCACGGATGTCGGGGTTGGCGGCGCCGACGAACAGCGCGTACGTGCTGCTGCTCCACAGGTGGTTGGAGATGAGGTTCTCGAGCTCCTGACCCGTCGGCCGCGGCTTGGGCACGAACTTCTTGCCGACCTTGCGGAACTGCTCCTCGACCTGCGCCTGCGCTTCCGCCCAGGCCTTGTCCGCTTCGGCGGGGCTCAGGCCGATGCCCAGCGCGTTGCCGCCGGCCGCGGTGAGCATCGCGACCCTGGCCTTCTCCACGTCGCCGGTCGCTGCCTGGCGCGCCGCCGCCATCACGTTGGTGTCGTACTGGGTGACCCCGTCGTCGTTCTTGGCCACCGACTGCGCCAGGGTCTGCGCCGAGTCGCCCTTGAAGACCTGTCCCTTGTCGGAGTAGACGGTGTAGAAGACGTACGGCGAGCCGTCCGGTGCGGGCTTCGTGCCGATGACCAGCGACGCGTCACCGGGCAGCGGGGCGCCGGCCTGCACCGCCGAGGCCAGTTTCACCAGCGGCGACTCGACGACCGGCGGCGCCGCCTGTGGCGCCGGGGTGGCAGGGGTGACAGGGGTGCTGCCGCTCGTCGTGGCCATCACCACGGCCACGGCGACGGCCGCAGCACCGATGGTGGCGAGACCGGCCTTGGGCCAGAACGACCAGCGCCTCGGCCGCACGACCGTGTTCACGGGTTCCGCCATCGCCGTCTGCAACGCCGCGCGAGCACGGTCGTAGGCCTCAGGACCGGGGGATGGCACATCACTCAGCTTCTTCATCAGATCCATTTCGTCCATGAGTTGCCTTCTCACGTCGTCGGGACTTGCAGCAGCGCGACCACTTCCGGGGCCTCGCGCAACGCCTTGCGCGCCTGGTGCAACAGCCGGCGAGCCGTGCCGGCGGGGATGTCGAGCACCCGGCCGGCCTCGGCGACCGTCAGGTCCTCCCAGGCGACCAGGCCCAGCACTTCCCGTTCCTCGGGTTTGAGCCGGGCCAGAGCCCCGCGCAGCAACGTTTGCGTGTCCACGCGGGCTTCCACCGCGGGCCAGGGATCCCAGCCGCTCGGCATCCCGGTCAGGTCCGGTGTCGGCTCCTCGGCCGGAACGGAGCGCCAGTGCCGCCGCAACCTGTTCAGCGCGACGCCGTACAACCAGGGTCTCGCCTCCGGATACGACCGGTCGTAGGTCGCCCGGGACTCGTAGGCGGCCACCCACACGTCACCGAGCACGTCCTCGGCTGCCTGCCGTCCCACCCTGCGCGCGAGGTAGTTGCCGATCGCCGCCTCGTGACGGCTGATCACCTCGACGAAGGCATCGGTGTCTCCGCTCAGCGATCGGCCGATCAGTTCCGCGTCTGACGACATGAAGCTCCTCGGGTTTCGCTTCGCCCTTGCACCCTGTATTTGCCAACGCGCGACGAAACCGTTCAGGTTGCGCGAAACCGCAGCTCAGACGCGGAACGGCCCCGGCACCACGCGGGGTTCCGGGGCCGTTCTGGGGTGGGGTGCTAGCCGACGAGCGTTCCGGCCAGCGGTGCGCGGTCCTGTTTCCACAGCACGCAGACGATTTCCTGGCGGCCGGGAGTGGCGGTGTCGTTGTACGCCTTCCACTCCTGCTCCGTCGGCACGAGCCCGGTGAAGCCGAGGGTCTCGTTGTTCTGCGGCAGAGCCTTGAACTGCTCGGTGCAGTACTTGGTGGTGAAGTCGGCGAGCCACTTCGTGCCGGGGTAGGCGGTGTCCTTCGGCTTGTCCCACAACGGCGTCGCGGCTGAGAACTGCTGGATGCCGTGCGGCTTGTCGCACGGCACGCTGCCCGGCACCGGCGACCCCTGCGTGAGGAAGTCCTTGGCGCACTCCGTACCGGTGAGGTTCCACCCCGGCACGTCCCCGCCGCGGCCGAACGTGGCAATGCGCCTGGACGGCAGCGGCGCGCCCACCGGCAGTGACGCGGCCTCGGTCCACTCCGTGCTTTCGGTGGTCGGGGTCGTGTTGGTGGTGGGTGCCGCTGTGGTGTCCTTCGGCTTGAAGGCCTGGTACCCGGCGAACGCTGCCCCCGCGAGCACCACGGCGCCGAGTGCTGCGACGGCGAGCTTGACGCCCGTGTTCTTCTTGCGCTGCTTTGGGATTGCCGCTTGCCCCTGCACGATCGCGGTAAGCATGGTCCGCGCTTGGGGCGCGGTCATCCGCCGTGCCGGATCGACGGTCAGCAATCCGCGGATCACCTCGGCCAGCGCGGGACTCGCTTTGTGCAGCACCGGAGGCTCGTTCATGATCGCGTGCAACGTGCTGGCCGTCGACGTCCGCTCGAAGGGGCTGATCCCCTCGACGGCGTGCGCGATCGTCACGCCCAGCGCCCACAGGTCCGACGCGGGAGAGGCCTCCCAGCCGCTCAGCCGGTCCGGCGACATGTACGCGGGCGAGCCGACGATGCCGCCGTTCGTGGTGAGCCGCGGGTCGTCCATCGCCTGCGCGATGCCGAAGTCGGTGAGCTTCACGGCACCGTCCGGGCGCACCATGATGTTGCTGGGCTTGACGTCCCGGTGCACGATGCCGGCCTGGTGGGCGGCTTCCAGCGCGCCGAGCGTCTGGAGGGCGACGTTGGCCATCCACTGCGAGTCGCGTGGGCCGTGGCGTTGGACGATGGTCGCCAGATCTTGGGCGTCCACCAGCTCCATGGCGAGGTACGTGTGGTTGTTCTCCCGCACGACGTCGTAGACCGTTACGACGGCAGGGTGGTTCAGCCGACCCGCGGTGCGTGCCTCTCTGAGCATGCGCTCTTCGAGGACGTGGCGTTCCTGGTCGGAGATGCCGTGCGGCGGGTGGAGCTCCTTCAGCGCTACTGCCCTGTTGAGCAGCTGGTCCTGGGCGCGCCACACGACGCCCATCGCGCCTCGGCCGAGTTCGGCCAGCAGCGCGTAGCGGTTGGCGACGACTCGCTGTTGCACGGACTATCCCTTCTGGACGCCCCCCAGATTGCGGCGAGCATAGCCACGGGTGTGTGAGCGCTCTCCTCTTGGTCACGTGTGGGTGGGGTGGTGGGGTTCAAATCTTGGGGGCGTTGCCGGTTCCCTGTTGTGTTGGCGGGTTCCGGTTTCGTGTCCGTAGGTGGTCCTGTTGCGTGCGTACCTTTCTGTTGCGTGCTTCCCCTTGGGAGCTCTGCCCCAAACCCCGCCAATCTGATCAGGGGGCCAGCGCTGCGGGTGGGTTGATGGCACGCCTGTTGCT
>NZ_JBFAYI010000060.1:0-21620 GCF_040681245.1 Lentzea sp. NPDC051838 | reverse complement strand
GTCGGAGCGAGCCACACCAGGGAGGGGAGGTCAAGTCGACGAAAAGCGTGTCGACTTGACCTCCCCTCCCTGGCGCGGCCAACGATCAGGCACGACTCGTGACGGGGCCCGCCGGAGCGCACGGAAAAGCAAGCTCGCCTTCGGCATCGCCACTGCAGCTCGGCTTCGCCATCGCCCCAGGCAGCTCGCCTTCGGCGTCGCCTAGGGCAACTCGGCTTCGCCTTCGCCAGTGCCCTCCGTTGGGGCGTGTGCTGGCCGTTTGCTGAGAGTCGGCTGAGATCTTGCGCGCGGCTGAGAGTCGCTCGCGGCATGCTGTGCGGTGTGAAGCCTCGGGTGCTGGTCGTGGACGACGAAGTCGGCGTGCGTCGGGCGTTGGAACGTGGTCTCGCGGCTGAGGGGATGGAAGTCGTCACGGCCGCGGACGGGCCCACGGCGCTGCGGGTCGCGTTGACCGGTGCGTTCGACGTGGTGCTGCTCGACATCATGCTGCCCGGCCTGTCGGGGTACCGGGTGTTGCAGCGGATGCGGGCTGATGGGGTGCGGACGCCGGTGCTGATGGTGTCGGCCAAGGACGGGGAGATCGACCAGGCTGACGGGCTGGACCTCGGTGCTGACGGGTATTTGGTGAAGCCGTTCAGCTTTGTGGTGCTGGTCGCGCAGGTCAGGGCGCTGTTGCGGCGCGGGGGAGGGGCGCGGCGGAAGCTGACGCTGGGGAATCTGGTGATCGATCGGGGTCTCAGAGAGGTCAGCTGGGCCGGGCTGGACGTCTCGTTGAGTCCTCGTGAGTACGCGGTGCTGGACGTGCTGGCGTCTCGGGCCGGGTCGGTGGTGACCAAGGACGAGCTGCTGCGGACTGTTTGGGGGGACGAGCAGGCGGCGACGCGGAATGCGGTTGAGGTTTACGTGGGGTACCTCAGGCGCAAGCTGGAGGCTGTCGGGGCTGGTGAGGTCGTGCGGACGATTCGCGGGCACGGGTACATCGCGTCCACTCCGGATCTGGACAGCGCGCTGGGGAACAAGTGAGTCCTCGCCGCTGGTGGTTGCGGCGCACGTTGCGCTTCCGGATCACCGTGGTGGCCACCGGGGTGGCTTTGTTGTGTCTGCTGGCGTTCACGGGGCTGGCGCCCGCGTTGATCGGGCTGATCCAGATCACCGCGGTGGACCAGGAGCTGGCCAAGGCGCCGCCTCGGGTGCTCGACGTGTCCGGGGCGCCCGTGGACGGTGGCGCGCCACTTCCGTTGACGCCGCAGGACATTCGGTCGTTGCGGTCCGGGGAGCCGGTGCTGCGGCTGGACGGTGCGTCGGCGCAGCGGTGGCGGGGGCAGGTCGTGTTCGCGGCGGACGGCACGCCTCGGCTCGAGGTGTACGGGAGCACGCTGCTCGGGTACGAGAACGCCAACACGCTGGGAACGCGGTGGTTGGCGGTGGCCGCAGTGCTGGTGGCCGGGTTCGTGGGGATCGCGACGTGGTTGTCGGTGCGGTCGTCGCTCAGGCCCGTTGAGCGGATGCGGGTCGCGGCTGGGGAGTTGCCGCACGGGGAACGGTTGCCGGTGCCGCCTTCCCGCGACGAGCTGCAGGCGTTGGCCGAGGCGTTGAACGCACTGCTGGCTCGGCGCGACGAAGCCAGTGATCGGCTGCGCAGGTTCACGGGGGACGCGGCGCACGAGCTGAGGTCGCCGGTGGCGTCGGTGCGGGCGCAGGCGGAGGTTGCCGTGGCGCATCCGGATCCGGACTTCTCGATCGAGGTCCTGGAGTCCGTGGTCGAGGAGTCGATCAGGTTGAGCGCGCTGGTGGACGCGCTGCTGATCCTCGCGCGGGCGGACACTGCGGCACCACCGCGGGCCGAGGCGGTGGACCTGGTGCTGGAGGCCGAGGCCGCGATGTCCAGGTTGGACACCGAGTTGCTGGTGCGGTTGACCGCGCCGCCGTCGGCGTGTCTGGTGTCGGCGACGAAGTCCGAGGTCGAGCTGGTGCTGGACAACCTGATGCGCAACGCCGCCCGGTACGCGTACTCGACGATCACGGTGACGTTGGTGCCGGTCGGGCGGGACGTGCGGTTGATCGTGGACGACGACGGGCACGGGATTCCCGTCGAGCACCGGGCGAAGGTGTTCGACCGCTTCTACCGGGTGGAAGAGGACCGCGGGCGCTCATCCGGTGGCTTCGGGCTCGGGCTCGCGTTGGTGGCACACCTCGTGCAACGGCGCGGCGGGTCGGTGCGGGCTGCCGAGTCACCTGCCGGTGGTGCGCGTTTGGAGATCCGCTGGCCGTCCTGGTAGTCAACTGACGTGCCAGAGTTGCGAGCGTCGGCGCTGGTCGACGCGCCTGTTGCGGTGGTTGCCGGTGCCCTGCTGGACACCGCCCTGATCGCGGGGTTCGGGGTGAAGGTGGCGGGGCCGTTGTTGTGCCTCGGGGACGTGCTGACCGGGCCGTTCGGGGTCAAGCTGACCGTCACGCGGGCCGATCTGTCCGGTGTGTCGGCGGCGGGGGACTTCCTGGAGCTGCACACGGATCTCGTGGTCACCGGGGCCGGGACGATGGTGGTCGACCGGGTCTCGTGGACGACCGTCGGCGGGGTCGTCGGGCGGTTCGCGGACGTGACGGTCGGGCGCGGGATGGCGTTGCGGGTGCTGCAGAAGCGGTCGGCGTTGCTGGCGGAGAGGTGCCGGGAGCTGCTGGACGCGCGGGTCGTGGTCGGTGCGGCGATCGTCCGGGATGGACGGTTGCTGGCCCAGCAGCGCTCGTACCCGGAAAGCCATGCGGGGCAGTGGGAACTGCCCGGCGGACGGGTCGAGCCCGACGAGAAGCCCGAGGACGCGCTGGTGCGCGAGTGCGTCGAAGAGCTCGGCGTGTCCGTTGTGGTCGGTGAGCAGGTCGGGCCGGACGTGCCGTTGAAGAAGGACGTGGTGTTGCGGATCTACGCGGGAAAGCTCGCCGACGGTGAGCCGGAAGCGTTGGAGCACAACGCTGTCCGGTGGCTCACCGCCGACGAGCTGCCCGGCGTGGACTGGCTGCCCGCCGACCGGGTGCTGGTGCCCGCCCTTCAGGCGCTCCTCAACTGAGCCCGGAGAGGCGCAGGGCCGCGTCCAGGCGGTGCTGGGCGCGGTCGCGAGCCCTCTCCGCGCCCGCCTTGCGGATGCGGTCCAGCTCAGCGGGGTCGGCGAGCAGTTCCAGCGTCCGGTCGCGCACCGGGCGCAGCTCCTCGATCACGGCCTCCGCCACCACGTTCTTGAGCTCGGAGAACCTGCTCGTGTAGTCCTCGGGGTCCTTGCCGGTGCAGGAGCTGAGGATCTCGGCCAGGTTCGCGATGCCCTCGGTCGACGAGACGGCACGGCGCACCTTGCGGCGCACCAGATCCGGGTCGTCGAGCACGAACACGACTCCGGTGGAGTTCTGCGCCGACTTGTCCATCTTGCGCGTCGGGTCCGACAGGTCCTTGATGCGCGCCCCGACCTTCGGCACCACCGCGGTCGGCACGATGAACGCCTCGCCGTACGCGTGGTTGAAGCGGCGGGCGAGCGCACGGGCCAGTTCGACGTGCTGGAGCTGGTCCTCGCCCACCGGAACCTCGGCGGTGCCCTGCAACAGGATGTCCGCCGCCATCAGCACCGGATAGGTGAGCAGGCTGAGGCGCACCGACTCGCGGCCGAGCGACTTCTCCTTGAACTGGATCATGCGCGCGGCCTCGCCGTACGTGCAGGTGCACTCGAGAACCCAGTTGAGCGCTCCCAGTTCGCGGATCAGGTCGCTCTGCACGCAGGTGCTCTCCGGGGCGATCCCGCTCGCGATCAGCACGGCCAGCTGTTCGCGCGTCATCGATCGCAGGCGTTGCGCGTTGTGCGACGACGTCATCGCGTGCAGGTCGCTGATGAAGTAGACGTCCTCGGGCGTGCCCTCGCGAGCCCACGTCCGCAGGGCGCCGAGGTAGTTGCCCAAGTGGACCTGGCCCGAGGGCGTGATGGCGGAGAGACGGATCATGACGTTGGTCCTTACGGGTAAGGACCGCCCGGACGAAACGCACAAAAAAGCCGCCCGTCCCGGGCGGCCTGTGGGTGCGTCAGCGCACTGCTACTCCGGCCGCCTGAAAGCGGCCCACCAGAAGGCGTTCATCGTGCGCATGTTCAGCAGTATAGGACTACCGTTGAAGGATGTTCATCGTGCTGCTGAAGTACTCCGCGCCACTGGAACAGATCGACTACGCCCTCCCCGACCACCGAGCGTGGGTCGAGAAGCAGTACGAGCGAGGTCTCTTCCTCGCCTCGGGGCGTCAGGTGCCGAGGGTCGGAGGCGTGATCATCACGCGGCCGATGCCCCGCGGCAAGCTCGAAGCGCTGCTGGCCACCGACCCGTGGGCCGAGCAGAAGCTGGTGAAGTACGAGATCTGCGAGTTCGAGGCGACGAGGACCGCGCCCGAACTGATGAAGCTGAACGAGGCAGTGCTCCAGGGCTAAGGCCTCTGCGCGAGCCACTCGATCGCCGCTGCGAGCGCGTCGCCATCACCGACGGGCGTCTGCGGGGCGATCGGGGTGTTGCCGTACGTGCGGCCCGTGCGGTCGGCCATGTACGCGGTGGTGACCGCGAGCCGGGCGCCGTCCGGCAGCGTGAACGACGCGTTGACCGTGGCGAAGCCCCCGGTAGGCGCGCCGAAGCTGCGCGTGCCGGCCTGTCCGGTGAACGACAGCAGCACCGCCTCCCCCGAGCTCGACGTCATGGCGTCGACCAGCACCGCGACCGGGCCGGTGACCGCGGGAGGCACCTCGACCTGCGGGAACGCCATCTCCCCGCCGGCGTAGAGGTGGCCGTTGACGACGCCCCAGTCCGCCGTGGAGCCGTCCGGGCCGACGAACATCCCCTTCCTGCCCTCGCCGAGCAACGGCGCGACCACCGTGAGCATCGGACGCATGTCGCCACCGGTGTTGCCGCGCAGGTCGACCACCCAGCTCCCCGGCCGCGCCGCGATGAGGTCGCGCATCAGGCGCAGGCCGGCGTCGACGTACTCCTGGCCCAGGTCCACGGAGATCGCCGGCAGCTTCAGATATGCGGTCGAGCCGATCATCCGGCCGTCGGGGACCATGCCGAACGGGTCCGGCGCGCCCCCTTCAGGTGAGGCGAGCAACACGGTGTGCGGGTTGCCCAGCGCCTCGATCGTCTCGTTGATCACCGGATACGTGTCGGACGGCCGCTCGGCGTCCGCGGCTTCGGCGTGAGCTTGCGCACGTAGCTTCGGCCAGTCGGCCTTGGGGCTCTCCACGGAGTACTGCTGGAGCAGGTTGAGCGCTGTGTCGAGGTACGCGCGGGTCGCGGAGACGGGTTCACCGGCGGTGGTGATCAGCAGCAGGGCCGCCAGCAATGCGTGCTTGATCAAGCTGCCTTCTTCAGAGCTTTCTTGGCTGCCTTGGCCGCCTTCTTCGCGGCCTTCTTGCGGGCCTTGTCACGCTCCTTGAGCAGGAACGGGATGGGACAGCGCTTGCATTGCGGCTTCGACCGGCAGCACTTCTTCTTGAGCTTTTTACCCACTGGTTGCACTCCACTCCGACACGTGTCGCTAGAGTAGGTGAGGCTCACTTCACTGGGCACGGTTGTGTGGTAATGCCGACGCAGCCGGTAGTATCAAAGACGGCCCTGCGCATCGAAGTGTCCGGCGCGAGCCCCTCCAACGCCTTCGAAGCTCTAGGAGTTCTGCGTGCCCACGGCCACCGCGTCTGCCCTTCAGACGCGCACTGACCTGCGAAATGTCGCGATCGTCGCGCACGTCGACCACGGCAAGACCACCCTGGTCGACGCCATGCTGCGCCAGTCCGGCGCCTTCTCCGCGCGTGCCGAGCTCGTCGACCGGGTCATGGACTCGGGCGAGCTCGAGCGTGAGAAGGGCATCACGATCCTCGCCAAGAACACGGCTGTGCGCAGGCACACACCGGACGGCGACGTGATCATCAACGTGGTCGACACCCCCGGCCACGCCGACTTCGGCGGCGAGGTCGAGCGCGCGCTGTCGATGGTCGACGGTGTCGTCCTGCTCGTCGACGCCTCTGAGGGCCCGCTGCCCCAGACGCGCTTCGTGCTGCGCAAGACGCTGGCCGCCGGTCTGCCGGTGATCCTGCTCGTGAACAAGGTCGACCGCCCCGACGCCCGGATCTCCGAGGTCGTCGACGAGGCCCACGACCTGCTGCTCGACCTGGCCACCGAGGTCGGCGCCGACGAGTCCGTCCTGGACCTGCCGGTCGTCTACGCCTCCGCGCGCGCCGGTCGTGCCTCCCTGACCCAGCCCGAGGACGGCGGCCTGCCGGACGAGGAGAACCTGGACACGCTGTTCCAGGTGCTGCTCGACCACATCCCGGCCCCCACGGTCGACGTCGACGGCCCGCTCCAGGCGCTCGTCACCAACCTCGACGCCTCGACGTTCCTCGGCCGCATCGCGCTGTGCCGCATCCACCGGGGCACGCTGCGCAAGGGCGAGACCGTCGCCTGGTGCCGCGAGGACGGCGAGCCGCAGAAGGTCCGCATCACCGAGCTCCTCATCACCGAGGCTCTCGACCGCATGCCCGCCGAGGTCGCCCGCGCGGGTGACCTGGTCGCCATCGCCGGCATCGCGGACATCACGATCGGTGACACGCTGGCCGACGCCGAGACCCCCGAGGCGCTGCCCCGGATCACGGTCGACCAGCCGGCCATCTCGATGACCGTCGGTGTGAACACCTCCCCGCTGGCCGGCCGCAACGGTGGCACCAAGCTCACCGCCCGCGTGCTCAAGGCCCGCCTCGACGCCGAGCTCGTCGGCAACGTGTCCGTGAAGGTCCTCCCGACCGAGCGCCCGGACACCTGGGAGGTGCAGGGCCGCGGCGAGCTGGCGCTGGCCATCCTGGTCGAGCAGATGCGCCGCGAGGGCTTCGAGCTGACCGTGGGCAAGCCCCAGGTCGTCACGCACACGGTCGACGGCAAGATCCACGAGCCGTTCGAGCGCCTGTCCGTCGACTGCCCCGAGGAGCACCTCGGCGCCGTCACGCAGCTGCTGGCGAACCGCAAGGGCCGCATGGAGAACATGTCGGGCCACGGCACCGGCCGCATCAAGCTCGACTACGTGGTCCCGTCGCGAGGCCTGATCGGCTTCCGCACGGAGTTCCTCACCGAGACCCGCGGCACGGGCATCGCGAACGCCGTCTCCGAGGGCTATGCCCCGTGGGCCGGCGAGATCCGCACCCGCCACAACGGCTCCCTGGTCGCCGACCGCACCGGCTCCATCACCGCCTACGCGATGATCCAGCTGGCCGACCGCGGCACCTTCTTCGTGGAGCCGGGCGCCGACGCCTACGAGGGCATGGTCGTGGGCGAGAACCCGCGCGCCGAGGACCTCGACGTCAACATCACCCGCGAGAAGAAGCTCACGAACATGCGCTCTTCCACGGCCGACGTGATGGAGACCCTGGCCCGCCCCCGCAAGCTCTCGCTGGAAGAGGCGCTGGAGTTCTGCGCCTCCGACGAGTGCGTGGAGGTGGCCCCGGAGGTCATCCGCGTCCGCAAGGTGACGCTGGACGCCAACCTGCGAGGCCGCGAGCGCTCGCGGCTGAAGCAGCGCGGCTGATCGCTTGCTGAACGCCTGACGAGGGCGGCTGGGCCACTGGCTCGGCCGCCCTTCGTCGTGTCAGGGCGCAGAGACGGGCTGACTGCCATGGCCAGGCCTCGCACAGTGGAGCTGTGGCGGGTGCCCGTGACGTTTCACCCCCGCGATTCCACCCGAACCACCCGACGAGGTGAGCCGTACTACCCACCGTGCGAGCAACCCGCCCCGCCCCAGCCGCGTCCCCCAAGTGGCCCAGGTGACAAAACCTGGGTTGCCCGAACACACGAACCACCCTTCTGGCAATGTGAGGACCATGAGGCGACTCGGGGGAGTGCTGGCTACTGCCGTTGTGTGCGGCACAGTGGCACTCACTGCCGCGTGCACGAACGCGCCGCCACCTCCGCTGGTCCCCAAGAGCGAAGCCCCGGTCATCACCACCACGGGCCCGAAGGTCACCGAGATCGTCGTGGGCGTGGACGACGTGGCGGGCGGCTACAACCCGCACGCCTTGGCCTCGCAAAGCCCCATCACAACCGCGCTGGGCAGCCTTCTGCTCCCGAGCCCGTTCCGCCCCGGCCCGGACGGCGCGCCGCAGCTCGACCGCAACGTCATGGTCAGCGCCAAGGTCACCAAGGCCGACCCGTTCACGGTCACGTACACCATCCGCAAGGACGCGAGCTGGTCCGACAGCGCGCCGATCGCCGCTGAGGACTTCTCCTACCTCTGGCAGCGTATGCGCGTGGAACCCGGAGTTGTGGATCCGGCGGGTTACCGGCTCATCAACAACGTGAGCGCGCGAGAAGGCGGCAAGGTCGTCGAGGTCGCGTTCGGCAAGCCCTTCCCGGGCTGGCGGAGCCTCTTCGCGAACCTGCTGCCGGCGCACCTGCTCAAGGACGCGCCCGGCACGTGGTCGAACGTCCTGAGCACCGGTTTTCCCGCCACCGCCGGGCCGTTCCAGGTGAGCAGTCTCGACCAGGCCCGCGGTCAGGTCGTGCTCGAGCGCAGCGACCGGTACTGGGAGGTGCCGACCACGCTCGATCGAGTCGTTCTGCGGAAGTCCACGCACAGGGCCATGAAGGACTCACTGTCCAAAGGCGACAACCAGGCGGTTCTCCTGCGGGCGGACGCATCCGACGTCAACCTGCTCAAAGAGGTCACGGACCTCACCACGAAACCCGTGCCGCGCAACGAGGTCGTGCAGGTTCTGCTGCGGCCCGCGAGCGACCAGATGAAGGATCTCAAGGCACGTAAGGCGATCATCAGCGCCCTGGACCGCGACGCCCTCATCGCGTCGGGTACCCAGAGCGGGCCGAGTGCCCAGTACCGGGCCGACTCGTACGTGGTGCCGCCGAGCCGCACCGGGTACCAGGCGACGATCCAGGGCAACACGCTGAACCCGGCTCAAGCCGACCAGTTGCTCGCCGAGGCCGGGTACGCCAAGAACGCCTTCAACGTGTGGGAGAAGGCCGGCAAGCCGCTCAAGCTGAAGATCGCCGCGCCGGACAAGATCGAGCCGTACGTCGGCATCGCGAACCGGATCAAGGCGCAGCTGACCGAGCGCGGGATCGACTCCGAGGTCGTCACGCCCACCCCGGAAGATCTCTTCAACAAGCTGCTCGTCGAGAAGGACGTCGACATCGCGGTCGTGCCGCGCGTCGACGCCGGTGACTCGGCGGCGGGGCTCGCGAGCGAGTACGGGTGCGTCGGCGAGGCGCCGGACGGGGGCACGCCGAGTCCGCAGAACCCGGCCGGCTTCTGCGACCCGCTGATCCAGGCCGACATCGACGCCGCGCTCAACGGCAGGGTTCTGCTGAGCGACGTGCTCGCGCGGGTCGAGCCGCAGATCCAGGCCCAGGCGGTCGCGTTGCCGCTGTTCCAGGTAGTGGATCTTCTTGGTGTGCTGCCCACGAAGGTGTCCGGGGTCGACGCCGGAGCGCCCTTCGCGGGCGTGCTCAGCGGGGCACCCGAATGGCGCAAGCTCGAGAAGTAGTCCACGGGCTGAAATTCCGTTGCGGAACCGCTTTTGACGTTGCTACGTTCGGCCGCCGTCGTTGACAGAATTTCACCTGCCCGGTCAACGAACGCATTCGCCCGGTAATCGGGCCATTGCGGCGCGCTACAAGGTGTCTCCATTGGGTCACGATCGCCCTCTCAGGTAGTGACCGCCGCCTCAACGGGTTTCTACCGTGCTGCCCACGATGTGCCGGTTCGGGGCGCGTATGGCACATCTCGGTTATGGGCGTGCATGCCGACCTGGCCACGGCCGCCCAGTGCTAGGAGGGCACGTGTCGATGAGGAGAACCAAAGCACTTCCGGCGATCGCGCTGATTGCCAGCGCGTCTCTCGTGCTGGGTGCGTGCGGTGGCGGTGGCGGAAGCAACAACTCCGACGGCGGCGACGCCAGCATCGCGGAGATGGCGGTTGCTCGTGGTGAGTCGGCGGACGGGTACACCGCGCCGGACACCAAGGAGAGCGACCAGATCGTGGTGTCGACGGACAAGCCGTACACCTCGTACAACAACGCGACCGAGGACGCGAACCAGTCCTACAACACGTTCGCGCTGGTCCTCACGCAGCCTGGTGCGCACATCCTGAACGGCAACAACAAGTACAGCCTGAACAAGGATGTGATGGAGAGCATCGAGGTCACCTCGAAGTCTCCGCAGATCATCACCTGGAAGCTGAAGAAGGGCGTCACCTGGTCCGACGGCGAAGCCTGGGACTGCGACGACTTCTACATGGCGTGGTTCACGCAGAGCAACTCCGCGAAGAACGGCGACTCCAAGTACTTCAAGGCGGCCGGCACCACCGGCTACGACCTGATGACCGGTGAGTGCAAGGACGACCAGACGTTCGTCGGCACGTTCACCGACCCGTACCCGGACTACATCGGCATGTTCAACAACGACGTGCTTCCCGCGCACATCGTCGAGAAGAACACCGGCGTCGCGGACATCACCAAGCTGACGAAGGCCAGCCCCGCGGCCGACTTGCAGAAGGTGGCCGACTTCTGGAACGAGAAGTGGAACGGCTTCACCAAGGAGCTCTCGCCTGGCGCGGGCCCCTACATGATGACCGCCTTCGAGCCGAACCAGTCGGTGACGCTGGAGCGCAACCCCAAGTGGGTCGGCAAGCCCGGTGGCCCGAAGAAGATCGTCCTGAAGGCGATCCCGGACCCCGTCGCGCAGGCGCAGGCACTGGAGAACGGTGAGGTCGCCGTCAACTCCATGGCCCAGCCCGACGCGAACGCCGCCACGAAGCTCAAGAGCCTGAACGCTCAGGGCATCACGTTCGGCGCGGGCCCCGGCCTGTCGTTCGAGCACCTCGACCTGCAGTTCAAGAACCCGGTGCTGGCCAAGGAAGAGGTCCGCAAGGCGTTCTTCATGTGCGTCAAGCGCCAGGACATCATCGACAAGCTCATCACCGAGGTGCAGGCCGACGCCAAGCCGCTCGGCAGCCTGATCTTCTTCCCGAAGGACGAGGGCTACAAGGACGTCTACGCCGACAAGGCCAAGGGCGACCCGGCCGCGGCCAAGAAGATCCTCGGTGACGCGGGCTGGACGCAGGGTGCCGACGGCGTGTTCGCGAAGGACGGCCTGCGCGCCTCCTTCCGGATCAGCCACACCGACATCCCGCGGCGCAAGCAGACCGTCGAGCTGATCCAGGGCCAGTGCAAGGAAGCCGGTATCGAGATCAAGGACGACACCGACTCGAACTTCCTCGACGAGCGCGTGAGCAACGGTGACTACGACGTCGCCCTGTTCGCGTGGTCCGGTGGTCCTCTCAAGAGCGACAAGAAGTCGATCTACGAGACCGGTGGTGGCCAGAACTGGCAGAACCTGACCGTTCCGGCTGCGGACGCGGCCTTCAAGTCGGGTGTGTCGCAGACCTCGATCTCGGACTCGCTGAAGTACTTCCAGCAGGCCGACGAGGCGATCGCGGGTGCCTACGGCTCGCTGCCGCTGTTCCAGATGCCGAACATGTGGGCGTTCAAGGGACTCGACCGCGTGTACTTCCAGAGCTTCTACGGCGCGCTCTGGGACGCCAACGAGTGGCAGTCCAAGTAATCGCCATAGCTGAAGTGCGCAACGCCTGACCGGGCGGGGCCGGACCACGAGTCCGGCCCCGCCCGAGCCGGGTTGCCCCCTAGGAGCCCGCCCGTGATCCGCTACATCATTCGGCGCCTGCTGATCTCCATACCCATCCTGCTGATCGGCAGCTTCGCCTGTTACGTCCTCGTCGCCACCGCCGGAAACCCCTTGGCGGACATGCGATTCCGGCCCGGTGTCACCGAAGCCGACATCAAGGCCGCCGAGATCTCGCTCGGCCTCGACAAGCCCGTGGTGATCCGCTACTGGAACTGGCTCACCGACTTCCTGTCCGGTGACTGGGGCCAGAGCATCGCCCTCGGTCAGGCCAAGACCGCTGTCTTCCCGGCCGTCACCGACGCGCTGTGGACCACCGGACGGCTGGTCATCGGTGCCGAACTTCTCGCTCTCACACTGGGTGTCTCGGTCGGCGTGCTCGCCGCCGTGCGCCAGTACTCGATCTTCGACTACCTCGCCACCAGCACCGCGTTCCTGATGTTCTCGATGCCGATCTTCTGCGTCGCGGTCATCGTCAAGAACTACGGCATCCAGTTCAACAACGTCCTGGAGTCGATGGGGCTGGAGCGCTGGCTGACCACCGCCGGTCCGCGGCCGGGTGGTTTCAGCGGCAGCGTCGGCGACGTCATCTTCAAGTACACAGGCACGTTCCTGCTGCCGACGGTCGCGCTGATGCTGATCAGCTTCGCCGCCTACAGCCGGTTCGAACGCGCCTCGATGCTGGAGATCCTGCACTCGGACTTCGTGCGCACCGCGCGGGCGAAGGGCATCTCGCAGGGCCGGGTGATCTTCCGGCACGCCTTCCGCAACGCGCTCATCCCCGTCGCCACGCTGTTCTCGCTGAACTTCGGTGCCGTGCTCTCGGGCGCGATCATCACCGAGACGGTGTTCGGCTGGGCCGGCATGGGCACGCTGCTGGTGAGCTCGGTGCGGCAGTTCGACCCGCCCATGCTGATGGGCTGGCTCGCCGTCACCGCGACCCTGATCGTGCTGTTCAACCTGCTTGCCGACATCGTGTACGGCATCCTCGATCCTAGGATTCGCCTTGGCTAACATCAACTTGGCGTCCGAGGGCGGCGTGGTGAACAGCGCTCCGCAGTCCGACTCGCACGAGTTCGACGCCACCAAGACCCGCACGCAGGGCCAGCTCGTGCTGGGGCGGTTCCTCCGCCACCGGCTCGCGATGATCAGCCTCGGCGTGTTCATCTTCCTCGTGTTGTTCGCGTTCCTCGGTCCGTTCATCTGGACCTACGACTTCGAGGACGTGTCCAGCAAGTCCTACCAGCCGATGAGTGGCACTCACCCGCTCGGCACCACCCAGGTCGGCAAGGACATGCTCGCGCTGCTCATGCGCGGCACCGGCTACTCGCTGCAGATCGCGTTGATCGTGGCCGCCCTGGCGACCGCGATCGGCGTGGTTTTCGGTGCCCTGGCGGGATATCTGCGCGGTTTCGTCGACGGTGCGCTGATGCGGCTCGTCGACCTGCTGCTGATCATCCCGCAGATCGCGGTCGCCGCGATCGTCGTCAAGGGCTTCTCCGGCAGCTGGTACGTCGTCGCGCTGGTGCTCGCGTCATTCGCCTGGATGCAGATCGCCCGCATCACCCGCGGTGAGACGCTTTCCTTGGCACAGCGGGAGTTCATCGAGGCGGCGCGTGCCTGTGGCGCCTCGACGTCGCGGATCATCTTCAAGCACCTCGTGCCGAACATGATCGGCAGCATCACCGTCAACGCCACGCTGGCGATCGCGAGCGCGGTGCTCACCGAGGCCGCGCTGTCGTTCCTGGGACTGGGAGTCCAGCCTCCGGACACCTCGCTCGGCGTGATCGTGCTGGAGAACTACGGGCAGTTCCTGAACCGGCCGTGGCTGTTCTGGGGTCCGTTCATCGTGCTCGTGTCGCTCTCTCTCGCCGTCAACTTCATCGGTGACGGCCTGCGCGACGCGTTCGACCCGAGGCAGACGAAGGTGCGTGCCTGATGACCAGTGTTTCCGAACTGTCGGAGGACTTCCTTCCCTCCGGTGACACCACCGCACCGCTGCTGTCGGTCAAGGATCTGAGCGTCACGTTCCCGACCGACGACGGCGACGTCCGCGCCGTGCGCAACGTCTCGTTCGACCTGAAGGCCGGCGACGTGCTGGGCATCGTCGGCGAGTCGGGCTCCGGCAAGTCCGTGTCCTCCATGGCGATCATGGGCCTGCTGCCCAAGAACGCTGTCATCGAAGGCTCGATCCGCTACCGCGGCGAGGAGCTGAACGGCCGCACCTACAAGCAGATGCAGCCGTTCCGCAGCAAGCACATCTCGATGATCTTCCAGGACCCGATGACGTCGCTGAACCCCGTCTACACCGTGGGGTGGCAGCTCGCCGAGACCTACCGCGCGCACCACGACGTCTCGAAGAAGGCGGCGTGGGCCAAGGCGATCGAGTCGCTGGAGCTGGTCGGCATCCCGCAGCCGGACAAGCGCGCGGGTCAGTACCCGCACGAGTTCTCCGGCGGTATGCGCCAGCGCGTGGTGATCGCGATGGCGATCATCAACGACCCCAGCGTGATCATCGCCGACGAGCCGACCACCGCGCTCGACGTGACCGTGCAGGCGCAGATCCTCGACACCATGCTGAGGCTGCAGAAGGAGACCGACGCGGCGATCGTGATGATCACGCACGACCTCGGCGTGGTCGCGGGCATGGTCAACCGCGTGCAGGTGATGTACGGCGGCACCGTGGTCGAGTCCGGCCCGGTCGACGACGTCTTCGAACGGCCGCGGATGCCTTACACCGTAGGGCTTCTGGGCTCGGTCCCGAACCCGGCGACGTTGGGCAAGCGGCTCACCCCGATCAAGGGCGCGCCGCCCTCGCTGGTGAACCTGCCGTCCGGTTGCTCGTTCTCGCCGCGGTGCCCGCTCGTCGCGGACGTGTGCCACGAGTGGGAGCCGCTGCTGGAGGAGGCCGGCGTCGCGAACCACTCGACGCGCTGCCACCGCTGGGAGCACCTGGTGACGATCGAGCAGCCGCAGCGGCTCTTCCTGCACGAGGAGATCGGCACGATCGAGAACCCGGCCGCGTTCGCCGCGGCTCTTCCCGACGAGTCGCTCGAAGTGACCGCCGTGCACGGAACTCTGGTTACCGATGAGGAGGCGAAGTGACCGCGCCACTGCTGGAGGTCACCGACCTCGTCAAGGAGTTCCCCGTGCGGGGCAAGGGAATCATCCCGCGCAACATCGGCACGGTGCAGGCCGTGTCGGGTGTGTCGTTCTCGCTGCACCCCGGTGAGACGCTCGGTCTGGTCGGCGAGTCCGGCTGTGGCAAGTCCACGACCGGGCGCGCGATCCTCCAGCTGCACAAGCCCACCTCGGGCTCGGTGAAGTTCGAGGGCCGCGAGCTCACGGCCATGACCAACAAGCAGTTGCGGCCGTTGCGCAAGGACATCCAGATCGTCTTCCAGGACCCGTACGCCTCGCTGAACCCGAAGTGGCAGGTCAACGACGTCATCGCGGAACCCTTGCGGATCCACGGTGCCGAAGGCGGCGTGCAGCGGCGGGTGAACGAGCTGATGGAGCTCGTGGGCCTCAACCCCGAGCACCGCAACCGCTACCCGCACGAGTTCTCCGGCGGTCAGCGGCAGCGCATCGGCATCGCCCGCGCGCTGGCGTTGAACCCGCGCTTCATGGTGCTGGACGAGCCGGTGTCCGCTTTGGACGTCTCGGTGCAGGCCGGTGTCGTGAACCTGTTGGAGGAGCTGCAGGAACGGCTCGGGCTCGCGTACCTGTTCGTCGCGCACGACCTCTCGGTGGTGCGGCACATCTCGGATCGCGTCGCGGTGATGTACCTCGGCAAGATCATCGAGATGGGCGAGCGGGAGACGATCTACAGCCGCCCGATGCACCCGTACACGCAGGCGCTGCTGTCCGCGGTGCCGATGCCGGATCCCAAGCAGGAGCGCAAGCGCCAGCGGATCGTGCTGACCGGTGACGTGCCGTCGCCGGTCAACCCGCCGTCGGGCTGCCGCTTCCGCACCCGGTGCTGGAAGGCGCAGGACATCTGCGCGACCGAGGAACCGAAGCTGGAATTGCGGGGTGGGCCGGACGGAACGCTGTCCGCGTGCCACTTCGCGGAGGAACGCTCGGTGGTTTAGGTAGCTCACCAACCAATCGAGATCCTTAGCAAAGGCCGCCTTTATCATCTGATGAGGGCGGCCTTTACTCTTTTCCGGTGACGCTGACTGCCCCACCACGGTTGCTCTTCGTGCATGCCCACCCGGACGATGAAAGTCTCTGGACCGGCGGCACGATCGCGCGCTACGCCTCAGCAGGCGCGCATGTCACTGTCGTCACCTGCACGCTGGGGGAAGAGGGCGAGATCATCCCGCCCGCACTCGCGCACCTCGTCGCGGGTGAAGCCGACCAGCTGGGCGGGTACCGCGTGGGCGAGCTGAGATCAGCCTGCGCCGCGCTCGGCGTGACGGACCACAGATTCCTCGGCGGCATCGGCCGGTGGCGCGACTCCGGCATGGTCGACGTGCCGTCCAACGCCCACCCGCGCGCGTTCGTCCAGGGATCGCTTGGCGACCAGACCGCCCAGCTGGTCGAGATCCTGCGTGAGGTCAAGCCGCAGGTCGTCGTTAGCTACGACGCGTTCGGCGGCTACGGCCACCCGGACCACATCCGCGCGCACGAGATCACCGTCGCCGCGTGTGCGCTCGTCTCCGAGGTCGAGCGGGTCTTCTACGCCGTGACGTCCCGCGACGCGACCGAGGCCGGGGTCAAGGCCCTGGAGAACGTCCCCGAGGCGTTCCGGCTGCCCGAGGCGGGCGAGCTGCCGGTGACGCCGGATGAAGAGATCACAACGGTTGTCGACGTGTCCGAGCACCTGACGGCCAAGCGCCGTGCTTTGCGTGCACACTCGACGCAGGTCAGCGTGTGGGACGGCGGATACGCCCTGTCGAACGACATCGCGCAGCCGCTCGTCGGCGGCGAGTTCTACGTGCTGGCCAAGGGGTCGGCGGACGGCGCGGCCACAGACTTGTTCGGAGGACTGGGTGACCGGTAGCGCGCGAGTGCTCCTGCTGCTGCTTCTGTGCGTCGAGGCAGCAGCGCTCGCCGTGCTGGAAACGATGTTCCTGCCCCTGCGCTTCGACGGCACCCTGCTGCCGAAGCTCGGGGACTTCCCGTTCCCGGTGATGATCCTGGTGGCCGCCTTCACGACACCGTTGCTGGTGCAGTGGGCGGCCGCGCTGTCGGAACGGGTGCTGTCCGCCGCGCTGCCGTTGATCACGTGGTTCCTGACGCTGATGATCTTCGGCTACCTCGAACCAGGCCACGCCAACGGCAGCCCGTACCTGCTGCTGCAGGACTGGCGCGGCCTGTTGATGCTCGCCGGTGGCGCGTTGACCGGTGCGGTGGCCGTGGGCGCTGTGATGGCGCGCAACGCGGCCCACCGGCCGGGCCTCTACGAGACCGCGGGGATCCAGTAGCGGTAGCGGTGGTGCTCGGTGCAGCCGAGCTCCTCGTACAGCCGGATCGCGGGCTCGTTGTGCTCCGCCACCTGCAGCGCGCAGATCTTCGCCTCCTGCTGCAGGCCCCAGCCCGCCAGTTCGCCCATCAGCTGCCGCGCCAGGCCTTTGCGGCGGTGCGACGGCCGGACGGCGAGGCGGGCGACGTGCAGCACGTCCTCGACCACGGCACCCCGGACGGCCGCGATCACTCGCTCGTCCTCGGTCAGGCTCGCGAAGCAGACGATCTCGCTGGAGCCGAGCACGTGCCGTTGTGCGGCGGAAACCTCGGATCCGGCCGTGAGTTCCCACCATCCGGGAAGATCACGACTTTCCGCTACGCCGTCGGCGAACTTCTCCAGCGAACCGGTCATCACCAGCGACTCCGCACCGCCGGGATGGTCGAGATCCACGGTCCAGCCGGCGTCGCGAATCGCCTGCTCGGAGGTCGAGCCGTTCACCACGTGCGCGGTGGGTTTGATGCCGTGCTCGCGCGCGAACCCTTGGGCGACGGCCAAGGCATCCGGAACGGGCACACCTGGATCACCGCAGGTCAGCGTGCTGTTGGCGCGGCCGGTGAACCCGTCGGCAGCGCGCATCAACCAATCTCCTAGCGGTACTTCTGCCAGGGCGGGCCATGCTTGCGCGCAGAGCGATTCCAGGTGATCCACGGTGTGCACGCGTCCATCCTGTCCCAAGCGCGTCTCAGCAGATGGGGTGACGTGGAACACCGTGCAGCTAAGGCAAGCCTGACCGGGTGATACTCGAACGTGCCGCGTACTCTCCGGCTTGCGCGGTGTGACCGATGAAGTTGGAGAGCGCAGTGACTTATGTGATCGCCCAGCCGTGCGTGGACCTGCTCGACAAGGCCTGCATCGAAGAGTGCCCTGTCGACTGCATCTACGAAGGCGACCGGATGCTCTACATCCACCCCGACGAGTGTGTGGACTGTGGTGCTTGCGAGCCCGTGTGCCCGGTGGAAGCCATCTACTACGAGGACGACGTCCCCGACGAGTGGAAGGACTACACGAAGGCGAACGCGGACTTCTTCGTCGAGCTCGGCTCGCCCGGTGGCGCGTCGAAGGTCGGCAAGGTCTCGGCCGACCCGGAGTTCGTGAAGGTGCTCGAGCCGCAGGCCGAGGGGCATTGATCATCAATCGCCGAGGTCCGGCCCTGCCGGACTTCCCGTGGGACTCGCTGTCCGACCACGCCGCCAAGGCGCGCAAGCACCCCGGTGGCGTGGTCGACCTGTCCGTCGGCACGCCCGTCGACCCGGTTCCCGCGGTGATCCAGTCCGCTCTGTCGTCGGTCGCCGACATCCCCGGCTACCCGACCACCCACGGCACTCCCGAGCTGCGCGCGGCCTTCGTGGCCGCGGTCGAGCGGCGCTACGGGATCGTGGGGCTCTCGCCTGACGCCGTGTTGCCCACGATCGGCTCCAAGGAGCTGGTGGCGTGGCTGCCGACGCTGCTCGGCGTCGGCTCCGGCGACATCGTGGCCGTGCCGTCCGTGGCGTACCCGACGTACGAGGTCGGCGCGCTGCTGGCGGGCGCTGAGGTCGTGCGGCTCGCCGACGGGGAGAAGCCGCCGGCCGGGACTCGGCTGGTGTGGCTGAACTCGCCGTCGAACCCGACCGGGCGCGTGCTGTCGGCTGCGCAGCTGCGTGAGGCTGTTCTGGCCGCTCAGGCCGTGGGTGCCGTAGTGGCCTCGGACGAGTGCTACCTGGCGCTGCCGTGGGACGCCTCGCCGGTGTCCGTGCTGCATCCGTCCGTTGTGGACTCGTTCGACGGCGTTCTCGCCGTGCACTCGCTGTCGAAGTCGTCCTCGCTGGCGGGCTACCGGGCCGGGTTCATCACCGGCGACCCGGAGCTGATCGCCGGCCTGCTGGAGCTGCGCAAGCACGCGGGCATGATCGTGCCGCGGCCGGTGCAGGAAGCCATGAGGGCCGCGCTCGAGGACGACACGCACGTCGCCGAGCAGCGTGCGCGCTACTCGGCCCGCCGTGAGGTGCTGAAGCCCGCGCTGGAGGCGGCCGGGTTCGCGGTGTCGCACTCCGAGGCCGGGCTGTACCTGTGGTCGTCGCGCGGTGAGGACGCCTGGGAGACGATCTCCTGGCTGGCCGACCGCGGCATCCTGGCTGCTCCGGGCACGTTCTACGGGCCTGAAGGGGCTCAGCACGTGCGGATCGCCTTGACCGCGACCGACGAGCGGATCGCGGCCGCGGCGCTACGGCTTAAGGGCTGACCAGACTCGTCGCGTGAACTGGTTCGGCGGCACCGCGTCCGTGGTCAGGCGGACGCTCGTGCTGATCGAGTCGCCGCTCAGGCCCAGACCCAGCACCAGGTGCCAGTGCAGGTCCCAGAGGTCCTGGAACGCGTCCAGCTCCACGTCGGTGTCCGCGTTGATGTGCAGCACGGACGGCTCGGCGACCCTGACGACGCGCTCCACCGCCCGCACGTCCCTGGTGTTCGTGCGGAAGCTGAAGCCCAGGTCGACGGTCTCGCTGTCCAGCCCGTAGGTGGCGTAGGAGTGGCAGCGGTGGTGCGGGAGCGAGAGCGGCTGGTTCGTCTCCAGGTAGAGGTCGCCCTCGAACCTCAGCGTCGGCGAGTGCTGGCTGAGGGTGGCCCTCGCGCTGACGAACTCCCAGCCCGGCATGTCGAGCTTCGGGACCAGGAGCTCCAGGACCTCGCCACGGCGTGCACTACGTGTGCGTTCGCCTGAGCGCCACGGGATTTCCCTGCTGTAGGGCTCCTTCTTCGTGACGAACACGTACGGCGCGTTGTCCGTCTGCAGGCTCAGGACGACGACTGTGCGTCTCGGTGCCCAGTCGAACGCCACCGTGGTGAGGCCGGGCGCGACGCCGTCGAAGTGGCTCTCGACCTTGGGCCACCAGCTCGACAGCTCCTCGGCCGGAGCGCCCTTGACGTACCGGCCCTTCTCGTCGACACCGACGATCCACATCGCCTCGGAACCCCTGGCGGCGTTGCAGAGCGCGGCGATCTGCCTGGCCGCCTTGCCGTGGTCGATCGGCCACTGCGTCTTGAACTCCACGAAGGAGTCCTCCGACTGCGCCCCCTCCAGGGCACGCTCGATGGCAGCGCGGGCGTTCAACTCCAGTCGCTGTTTCAGCACGTGCACCTCCTCCGGGTAGGGCCTAAGACGGCACGGGCCCAGCCTGCCTCAGCAGACCGGGCCCCAGACAGTTCTTTTCACCTTAGAAGCGGCTTGTCCTTCAGTCGTTGGCGTGGAGTGCGGAGTTCAGCTCGACGCCGCTGCCTTTTCGCGGCTTGGCCATGACCGTGCCGGTCACCGAGTCGCGGATGAACAGGACGTTGTCGCGGCCGCTCAGGGCCAGAGCCTTGACGACCTCGCCGCCCGGCAGGGTGACCTTCGTGCCCGCGGTGATGTAGAGGCCGGCCTCGACCACGCAGTCGTCGCCGAGGGAGATGCCGAGGCCCGCGTTGGCGCCGAGCAGGCAGCGCTCGCCGATGGAGATGACCTGCTTGCCGCCGCCGGAGAGCGTGCCCATGATCGAGGAGCCGCCGCCGACGTCCGAGCCGTCGCCGACCACGACTCCGCCGGAGATCCTGCCCTCGACCATGCTGTTGCCGAGGGTGCCGGCGTTGAAGTTGACGAAGCCCTCGTGCATGACCGTGGTGCCTGCTGCCAGGTGGGCGCCCAGGCGGACTCGGTCTGCGTCGGCGATTCGGACGCCTGACGGGACTACGTAGTCGACCATCCTCGGGAACTTGTCCACGCCGTAGACCGTCACCGGGCCCCTGGGGCGGAGGCGGGCTCGGGTCTCTTCGAAGCCCTCTACTGCGCATGGGCCGTGGTTGGTCCAGACGACGTTGGTCAGGAGACCGAAGAGGCCGTCGAGGTTGGCGCCGTGGGGGCGGATCAGGCGGTGGCTTAGGAGGTGGAGCCTCAGCCAGACGTCGTAGGTGTCTCGTGGGGCTGTGGTCAGGTTGATGGTGACCTTTACGCCGACCACTTCCACGTTGCGTTCTGGGTCCTCGCCTAGGAGCTTGGCTGCGGACTCGCCCAGGGCTTCGGCGATTTCTGCGGAGGAGAGGCGGGTGGTTGCGAGGCCTGCTGACTCGGCCGCTACTTCTGCTGCTACCTCGGCCGGGGCTTCTGCTCGGGCTTCGGTGAGAGTAGGAGCGGGGTACCAGGTGTCCAGGACTGTGCCGTCTGGGGTCACTGTGGCCAGGCCGATGCCGTATGCGGTGCTCACGGGGGTTCAGCCTAGTCGCGACCTTCTCCGGAAGCGCTGACCAGGTCGCGCCGGTTGCCGTTGTCGTGCCCCTGGTGCGTTGGCGGCTGCCTGTTTGTTGTCCGTGCCGTTCCCCTGTTGCGTGCGGCTGTCGCTTTGCGAGTCGCGGCCTTGTGGGTGGTCGGGTTGCGTAGGGCGTGTTCCGGTTGCGTGCTTCCCCTTGGGAGCTCTGCCCCAAACCCCGCCAATCT
>NZ_JBFAYI010000059.1:0-21930 GCF_040681245.1 Lentzea sp. NPDC051838 | reverse complement strand
CGAAAAGCGTGTCGACTTGACCCAACCCCTCTGGCGCGGCCAACGATCAGCCACGACTCGTGACGGGACCCACCCCACCTAGTCGTTTCTTGGCTAAGGGCAACTCGGCTTCGCCATCGCCAAAGCAGCTCGGCTTCGCCATCGCCTTGCCTCGGCTTCGCCATCGCCATCGGCTTTGGTCAGCGGTTTGCTATGCCGTCCAGGCGGAGTGTTGTCGACTCGTCTCGGTGGGTGCCTGTGGTGCCCACGTGCTTCTCGCTGATCTGCGGGCCGTTCTTCAGGACGTGGTACAGCGCCATGCCGTGGCCTCTGCCCAGGTCGTAGTCGGTCTTCAGCCACTCCAGGAACACGCCTGCCTTCGTCGTGGCGTTGTAGCCGCGTGCGGTGGCTTCTGCCAGCAGGTCGGCCGGGGTCTTGCCGGTCTTCTTCTCCGCGCCGTCGAGGTAGGCCTGGAAGGACATCGTGGGCTCCGTTCGTCGTGGTGGAACTGAGCCTAAGACAATCGAACCTGTCTTGACAAGAAAAGTTGTCGGTGGGTTTCTGGTTGCTGCGCCTGCTTCGATGGAGGTGTGGGGGAGCTGCGGTGGGACGACGTTCGGGAGTGGTTCGACCCCGTGGACGGGTGCCTGCACGACGGGTGTGTCGACCGGGTTGGGCCTGGTGCGTGGCTGGCCGTTGTTGCGTTGGTGCGGGAGAAGGGCTGGCCGTTCGAGGAGCGCGAGTTGTCGCTTGCCGTGTGGCCTGCTGAGGGGTTTCAGGTCAACTTCTTCGAGAGCGCTGGTGACTACGACGTGCTCTTCGACATCCACGTCGGGGAGTTGCAGGGGCAGGGGCGGTTGGACTTGCTTTCCGCGTTCCTGCGAGGGCTGGGGCGGGAGTTCGGGCGGCCGGTCGCGTTGGCCTTTGAGGGGTGCGATCCGAGTGAGGTGCCGTACCTGCACTACGACCCTGTTGTCGACGGGTTCGTCTTTGATCGGGAGCCTTAGCGGCGGCGGGCTCTGGCCAGGGCTCGGGCGCGGATCACCAGGTCGTCGACCAGGTTCTCGTCGACTAGGGGCGGGATGCCTGACTCGTCGGTGCAGCAGCGGGGTTTGGTGCGCTTTTCGGAGAGGCGGGGGCGGACTCCGGCCATTTCGTAGAGGGCTTCGTAGAGGTCCAGGCCCGGGTCGTCGTCGTGTGGGCCCACGAGCAGTACCCAGACGACTTCTGGGGACGGGAAGGCGACCACTACGCGGTCGGCGCCTCTGAGGTGCTTCACGCAGAGGCGCGGTAGGGGTTCTGGGCCCGTCACTCGGTAGCCGAGGGCGGCGCAGCCTGAGTGGGCCAGTTCGTCCAGGAAGCGTTCGTAGGCCAGGCGGGCTCGGCCGCGGAGGCCGTTGGCCTGGGCGTTTGCTGTGTGGGTTTCTACTACCTGGATCAAACTGAGCGGACCACGCGTCCCTTGCCGCTGCGCATCTCGTCCAAGGACAGGGCCAGGTCGGGCCTGTCGAGCAACGACTGGTCGCTGAGGCGGCGGTGGACTTCGTCGATGAGGCCGCGGGTCTTGCCTGCGCGGCGGAGGTCGGAGACGAGGTGGAGGACCTCGTGGAGGCGCACGGTGTCGAGGAGCATGCGCGGTTCTTGGCTGTGGATGGCCAGGACGCCTTCTCGGGCCCAGGCCTTCACCGTTTTCTCGGTGAGGTCCAGGAGCTCGCCTGCCACCACGGGGCGGACGGGTGGGGCTTGGCGGAGGGTGCGGGCTACTACGCCGTCCAGCTTGTGGCGGCGTTCGTCGTCTTCTGCGAGGGATGACGCCACGGACTCGAGCTCTTCGATCGTTGCGAAGAGGTCTCGGATGTGGGCGGCCTCGGTCGCGACGGACATGACTACTCCTCCCGGTTGACTACCAATTATCGACCTGAAACTTGGTAGTCGTCAACGGCCCCGGAGCAGGGATCCGGGGCCGTCAGCGGGTCAGGAGGAGAAGAAGAGGCCGGCGAGGCCGTGGTGCTTGCGGTGGCCGTAGCCGTAGCCGTGACCGCCACCGTGGTGGTGGTGGATCTGCTGCGGCGCGGCACCCCAGGCGGGCTGGGCCGGCTGCGGGTAGGCGACGGGCGGAGGGGCGGGAGCCGCGGGCGGCGGCGTGTGCATCTGGGCCTCGAGGCGGGTGATGGACTCGAGCTCGCCGTAGTCGAGGAAGACGCCGCGGCAGCCGTCGCACTGCTCGATGTGAACGCCCATGCGGTCGAACGTGCGCATGTTCGCATGACACTTGGGACACTGCATCGTGGTGAGCCTCCTGGGTGGGACCGGACAAAAACGATATTAGCCGCGGTCGCCGTTGGCGTGCGTCGCGACGATCCGACGACACGCCTCGACCAGCGGTTCCACTGCCTGCAGGCCGGTCACTAGTGCCCGCGCTGCCATTTGCACAACGTACGCCTGAGCCGGAATGTTGAGGACATCCCATTCCGATGTCGTCAGCGCCACACCACCCGTTTCACGGTAGGTGTTCAGGAACCTCGCCCAGAGATCACCGGGGAGGATGCCCGCCGCGAACAAAGCCGCAGGTCGGGCCAGGTCCCACACCGGGTCGCCGACTCCCAGGTCGTCCACGTCGATGAGCCGCCAGGAGCCGCGGTGGACGAGCTGGCCGAGGTGCCAGTCGCCGTGGATGAGGGCGCGTCCGGGCAGGTCCAGGGACGGCAGGGATTGGAAGGCCTCCAAGACGACATCGGCGTTGGGCAGATCGGGTGGCAGGGCCTTGATGGCCCGCACGATTCGTTCCGGAGCGCCCGCCACCGGACCCTGCACGGGCAGCGCGTGCAGCCGTGCCAGCAGGGCCGCGCTCTCCTCCCACGGCGCCGCGTCGGGGTCCGCCTGGCTCACCGGCGTCCCGTACGGCCACACCGTGACGGGGCGGTCTTCCACGAACTGCACCGGCTTCAACGGGGGCAGCATCAGCTCGGGGTGCGCGGCCGCGATCTCCACCCGTTGCCGCAGCGCGTCGACGTCGACGTCCGCGGGGTGCGCCTTGGCCACCACGTCGCCGACGCGCACCACCACGACGTCCCCGCGGTCGCCGCCGAGCACCTCGGGATCGGCGGAAGAGCCGGTCAGCGAGGCCATTGCCGCGATCAAGTCGTCCACGCGCACAAGTGAATCAGGTGCTCACCTGGAGATGCAGATCGTCCTCTGCGGCTGCGAGTAGGTCTTCGAGTCCTCGCCCGCGCACAACAGCCGGTCCGACTTCCCGTCGACGACCTTGGTGACCTTGCGCGTCGACGGACCGCACGCCACGCGCTGGAAGTACTGGTTCGTCGCCTTGAGGCAGTCGCCTTCGCGGACGTCGAGGACGTAGCAGTACCGCGTCTTGCCCGTTTTGCGCGAACGACCGGACGACTCGTCGAGGTAGTCGCCGGTCGGGCACATCGTCCGCTTCTCCCGCGACGACACGCGGTACACGGCGTCGGCGGAGGAGCAGTCCACTTCCTCCATGTCGACGCTCGTGTCGTTCACGTCGATCTGCCGCGCGCACTCGCCGACGCCCGCCTGCTCGTGCCACCCCGAGCACCCGGCGAGCAGCAGCGTCAGCGACGCGATCAGGGCAGCGGTCTTCATCGGTCACACCTTCGAGATGCAGACGGTCGACGCGGGCTTCGAGTAGACGTGCGAGTCGTCGCTGTCGTTGCACAGCTTCTCGTCCGCCTTGCCCGCCACGACCTTCGTCACCTTGTTCGCGGACTGTCCACAAGCGACTCGTCGGTAGAGCTTGAACTCACCGACCGGAGCCACCGTCAGGCAGTCGCCCTCCCGCACGTTGAGCGTGTAGCAGTCGCGCTGCCGGCGGTTGGACTTCCGCGTGGCCTTGCCGGTGTCCTTGACGTAGTCGCCGTCGGGGCACCTGGGGCTCGAGGACGTGGACGAGTCGGCCAGCTTGTACATCGCCTGCGGTGCCGCGCAGTCGGTCTTCACGAAGTCGAGCCGTTCCTGGGACACGGCTTTCGCCTCCGCGCAGTCGCCGATGCCGGGGTCGTCGCGGAAGGTGAAGTACCCCAGCACACCGAGCCCGACCAGGAAGGCCGTCACCACGGCGATTCCGAGCTTGGTGGCCTTCGGCTTCTGACCGACTGGGTGCTGCTGCACGTGTTCCTGGTGCCATCGCTGGGCAGGGGAGGTCATGGCCGCTTTCCGTCAGATCGAGAGCTTGCGGTTGATGTCTTCGTGGTCGGGGCCTTCGTCGGTCGCCATGTCGTACAAGGATTTGCCGTTCTCCTTGGCGCTGTCGAGCAAAGTCGTGCCCGCGTTGCTCAACGCGTCCTTGCCGAACTGCTGCGCCGAGCCCTTCCACCCGCCGGGGCCGATCACGTTGCCGGCCTTGTCCACGCCGCGGAACGTCTCCATCGCGTCCTTGCCGGCGAACTTCTCGGCCGTGTTGCGCCACCACTTCGGGCCGGCGAGCTTGCCGGACAGCACCTTGAGGACCTTGCCGATCTTCTGCAGCACCGACGTCACCCGCTGCACGATCCGGCCGACACGGGTGGTCGCCACCGCGACCTCGGCGGTGGTCGCGGCTGCGGCGGCCACCTCGGAGGCACCCAGCGTCGGCACTGCGGCCGCCTGCGCCGCGAGCCAGGTGATGATCAACCACTCGATCAGGGACGCGATCAGGTCCATCACCAGGTCGTACGCCGTCTTCATCAACGCCGCGCTGCCCTCGAGCAGCGTGACGATGCTGTCCGCGACGCCCTTGGTGTCCTCGATGCCGGTGCCGAACTCGACCAGGCGCTCGCGGGCGGCGTCGGCGGACTGGCCGTGCCACGACGACAGGCCGGAGCCGACCTTGTCCTTGAAGCTCTTCGCGAGGCCTTCCAGCTTCTTGGACACCTCGCCGAACTCCTCTGCGGCGTTCTTCAGCTCCTCCTCGTCGCCGGTGACCAGCTTGAGCGCGTCGTCGAGGGGCTTGATCACGTCGATCAGGAAGCCGAGCCCGACGGTCAGCAGGGTGTGCAGCGGGTCGGCGATCAACCCGGCGATCGGCAGCCCGGAGACGAAGCTCTGGATCTCGCCGGCCGCCTCGACGACGTTCGCGTCACCGCTGATCAGCCCGGCCGCCGCGTCCCACGCCTTGTCGAAGTCCTCCTTGAAGGAGCTCTCCTCCCAGGCACCGGCGACGCCCTGGCCCTTGATCAGGCCGTCCCCGCCGCCCTCCTGGTTGGTCCAGTAGTTGTCCTCGCGGGCCTCGTCGGCGGTCTTGACGTCCTCGGGAAACTCCGGTTCTGCCACGTCAGCCACCCACCTTCGGCGGCGCGGACGCCGCGTTCAGCTGGGTGCCGAGGTCGTTCAGGGCGGTGCGCACGCCCTCGTTCACGTCGCGGTAGTGCTCGCCGGTCAACGACAGCTTGTCGCCGACCTTGGTCATGCTCTCGACCATCTTGTCCATGTGCTCCATGAAGCCGTCCATCAGGCCGACGTACTCGCTGTACGTGATGGCCTGGCCGAGCAGTCCCCACGACTGCTCGGGCACCCTCGCCTTCTCCGCGGCGGCCTTGATCTCGCTCGCCTGGTCCGCGAGGCCGGAGACGTCCCTCCCGCAGCGGATCACGGCTTCGGCGTTCACACCGAATGACATCGCAGTTCCCCCAAGTCAGCGCAGGATCGAGCCGAAGCCCTCGTCGTCGTCATCCACCCGCGGCGGCGGCCCGGGCCGTTGTGGTCTGACCGGAGGAGGCGGCGGCATCCGGTGCTGCGGGGGAGGCGGAGGCATCGGCGGACGCTGCATGGGTGGCGGCGGAGGCGCGTGCCGGTTCTGGGCGCGTTGGAGCACCGAGCCGTCCTGCGCGGGAGGTGGTGGTGGCGGCGGAAGTTCGGGAGCCGGCCCGAAGACGTCCTCCTGCACCTTGTTCACCCGCGCGGCGATGTCGATCTGGTCGCCGGCGAACTGCTGCACGAGCTCGGCGGACGCGCGGGCGGACTGCGCCACGGCCTGCTGGATCGTCGCCGTGACCGCACGCGACAGCGCCTGCGGCGAGAGTCGCAGCGCCTCTGGTCTGAACTCCACGTTCAGGATCGACCCGCCGGGTCCGGCCACGACGGTGACGGACCGGTCGGGTGACGACGCCGCCGCGCGCAGCGCCGACATCTCCTCTTTCATCTGCTGGTAACCCGCGATGCGCTGCTCGGCCTTTCGGCTCGCCTCGGCGACGGAGTCCGCGGTGGGTTCTGACAAGGCCGGATCCTCTGGATAGATCTTGGTGTGGCGCGCCCTGTCTAGCGCATGGCGGAACGCGGTACGTCCGTTTCGGCGATGTTCACGGCCTGCGGAGGCAGATGGTCGTTTCGGGTTGCGCGTAGTAGATGGCCTCGTCCCGCGGTTCGCACCCGCCCGCGGAGCCGGTGAGAACCGCTGACACCTTCGCCACCGTCGGCGCGCCGTTGCACTCGGCCCGCACGAGCACCGCGCGTTCGCTCAGCTCTCGCCGCCGGGGACCCTGCAGCTCCAGGCAGTCGCCGGTCTTCGCGTTGAGCACCAGGCACTCCGTCTGCTCGGGACCCGCGACCGCCCGGTAGGGCCCGAACGGACACGTCCCGGGCTTGCGGTCGCCAGGCGACGGGACGATCACGGCGATGCGGTAGCTCGCGTTGTACGCCGAGCAGTCGATCTTCTCGTAGCTCAGGGCTTTGAGATGTGAACGCACCGACCGGCAGTCGCCGACCGCGTCCGGACGGCTCTCCTGCCGGAAGTGACCGAGCAGCGCTGTGAGACCCACCACGCTCAGCGCCGTCAACACGACCGGCACGATCCATTGCCGCCACACGGTTGTGCGCCTCCCGTCGAGGTGAACCCGCAGGTGCCATGTGTACTGCACGGGTCGTGGCGGTACCCCCGTTTTGACCCGGGTAGACGTGGGCGGGTATCTTTGCTACTCGTGCCCGACCCATGTCGGGCCGCTCCGCGTGCCCGTGAGGCAGCGGTGTCCTCCACTCGCAGTGGCAGTTGAACTGTTGCTTGCGGACCTTGGGAGCGGGCGACACGCCCGACCTCGGGTGCAGAGAGGGATCAAGAAACACGAGGGTGAACCGCAAGGAGATCCCTCAAAAAGACGGAAGAAGCAGCCGGCGAATGCCAACGATCCAGCAGCTGGTCCGCAAGGGCCGCCAGGACAAGGTGGCGAAGCAGAAGACGGCGGCCCTCAAGGGCTCGCCGCAGCGGCGCGGTGTGTGCACCCGCGTTTACACCACCACCCCCAAGAAGCCGAACTCCGCACTGCGCAAGGTCGCTCGCGTGAAGCTGACCAGCGGTATCGAGGTCACGGCCTACATCCCCGGTGAGGGCCACAACCTCCAGGAGCACTCGATGGTGCTCGTGCGTGGCGGTCGTGTGAAGGACCTGCCGGGTGTTCGCTACAAGATCATCCGTGGCTCTCTCGACACGCAGGGTGTCAAGAACCGCAAGCAGGCTCGTAGCCGCTACGGCGCGAAGAAGGAGAAGAGCTAATGCCCCGCAAGGGACCGGCCCCCAGGCGGCCGCTTATCTCCGACCCGGTGTACAGCTCGCCGCTCGTGACCCAGCTCATCAACAAGGTGCTGGTCGACGGTAAGCGCTCCGTGGCCGAGAAGATCGTCTACGAAGCCCTCGAAGGTGCTCGCGAGAAGACCGGCACCGACCCGGTCGTCACGCTGAAGCGCGCGCTCGACAACGTGAAGCCGGCTCTCGAGGTCAAGAGCCGCCGCGTCGGTGGCGCGACCTACCAGGTCCCGGTCGAGGTCAAGCCCGGCCGCTCCACCACGCTGGCGCTGCGCTGGCTGATCACCTTCTCCCGGCAGCGCCGTGAGAAGACCATGGTCGAGCGTCTGATGAACGAGCTGCTCGATGCGAGCAACGGTCTCGGTGCGAGCGTCAAGCGCCGTGAGGACACGCACAAGATGGCCGAGTCCAACAAGGCCTTCGCCCACTACCGCTGGTGATCTGACGCCCGGCCTCGCGAGAGGCCGGGCTCTCCCAGCCCTAGTGAGCTGACAAGCTCAAGACAGGGGAAAGACCCGTGGCACAGGACGTGCTCACTGATCTTGCCAAGGTCCGCAACATCGGGATCATGGCCCACATCGACGCGGGCAAGACCACGACGACTGAGCGGATCCTCTTCTACACGGGGATCAGCTACAAGATCGGCGAGGTTCACGACGGCGCTGCCGTGATGGACTGGATGGAGCAGGAGCAGGAGCGCGGCATCACGATCACGTCGGCCGCGACGACCTGCTACTGGAAGAACCACCAGATCAACCTGATCGACACGCCCGGCCACGTCGACTTCACCGTCGAGGTCGAGCGCAACCTGCGCGTCCTCGACGGCGCCGTTGCCGTCTTCGACGGCAAGGAGGGCGTCGAGCCGCAGTCCGAGCAGGTCTGGCGGCAGGCGACCAAGTACGACGTCCCGCGCATCTGCTTCGTCAACAAGATGGACAAGCTGGGCGCGGACTTCTACTTCACGATCAAGACGATCCAGGACCGGCTCGGCGCCAAGCCGCTGCCGATCCAGATCCCGATCGGTGCCGAGAGCGACTTCATCGGCGTCGTCGACCTGATCGAGATGCGCGCCCTCACGTGGCGCGGCGAGGTCCAGAAGGGCGAGGACTACGCGATCGAGGAGATCCCCGCGGATCTCGTCGAGCGCGCGGCCGAGTTCCGCGAGCAGCTCCTCGAGGCCGTCGCCGAGACCGACGACGCGCTGACCGAGAAGTACTTCGAGAACGGCGACCTGTCCGTCGACGAGATCAAGGCGGGCCTCCGCAAGATCGTCGCCGAGGGCACCGCGTACCCGATCCTCTGCGGCTCGGCGTTCAAGAACAAGGGCGTTCAGCCCATGCTCGACGCGGTGATCGACTTCCTGCCGTCGCCGCTCGACCTCCCGCCCGTCGAGGGCACGCTGCAGGACGGCGAGACCGTCGTGTCGCGCAAGGCGTCGAGCGACGAGCCGTTCTCGGCTCTGGCGTTCAAGATCGCCGTGCACCCGTTCTTCGGCAAGCTGACCTACATCCGGGTCTACTCGGGCAAGGTCGCCTCCGGCACCCAGGTCGTCAACGCGACCAAGGACCGCAAGGAGCGCATCGGGAAGATCTTCCAGATGCACGCCAACAAGGAGAACCCGGTCACCGAGGCCATCGCCGGTCACATCTACGCCGTGATCGGTCTGAAGGACACCACGACCGGTGAGACCCTGTGCGACCCGCAGCACCCCATCGTGCTCGAGTCGATGACCTTCCCCGAGCCCGTCATCCAGGTGGCCATCGAGCCCAAGACGAAGGCGGACCAGGAGAAGCTCGGCACCGCGATCCAGAAGCTGGCCGAGGAGGACCCGACGTTCCGGGTCAACCTCGACCAGGAGACGGGCCAGACCATCATCGCCGGCATGGGCGAGCTCCACCTGGACATCCTGGTGGACCGCATGCGCCGCGAGTTCAAGGTCGAGGCCAACATCGGCAAGCCTCAGGTGGCGTACCGGGAGACCATCCGCAAGGCGGTGGAGAAGTACTCCTACACCCACAAGAAGCAGACCGGTGGCTCCGGCCAGTTCGCGAAGGTGCTCGTCACCGTCGAGCCGCTGGAGAAGAAGGAAGACGGCGCGCTCTACGAGTTCGTCAACGCCGTCACCGGTGGTCGCATCCCCCGCGAGTACATCCCGTCGGTCGACGCGGGTGCGCAGGACGCGCTGCAGTACGGCGTGCTGGCGGGCTACCCGCTGGTCGGCGTGAAGGTGACGCTGCTCGACGGCGCCTACCACGAGGTCGACTCCTCGGAAATGGCGTTCAAGATCGCTGGTTCGATGGCCCTCAAGGAAGCCGCCCGTCAGGCGTCTCCCGCGATCCTCGAGCCTCTGATGGCCGTCGAGGTCACGACGCCCGAGGAGTACATGGGCGACGTGATCGGCGACCTGAACTCCCGCCGTGGCCAGATCCAGGCCATGGAGGAGCGCAGCGGCATCCGTGTCGTCAAGGCACTGGTTCCGCTGTCGGAAATGTTCGGGTACGTGGGTGACCTGCGGTCCAAGACCCAGGGTCGTGCCAACTACTCGATGGTGTTCGACTCCTACGCAGAGGTTCCCGCGAACGTCTCGAAGGAGATCATCGCGAAGGCGACCGGGGAGTAACTCCCCACCGGAGCACCGCAGTTCCATCGCGGGCTCTCCGGGGGCCAATCCCTGGGGTCCGCACTTTTCGACCCTGACGTGTAGTCCGGCGGGTGGCCACAAATGCCCGCCGGACCAGCAAAAAGAAGTCCAGGAGGACAATCCAGTGGCCAAGGCGAAGTTCGAGCGGACGAAGCCGCACGTCAACATCGGCACCATCGGTCACATCGACCATGGCAAGACCACGCTGACCGCGGCGATCTCCAAGGTTCTGCACGACGCGTACCCGGACGTGAACGCCTCGTTCGCGTTCGACCAGATCGACAAGGCGCCGGAAGAGAAGCAGCGCGGTATCACGATCTCGATCGCTCACATCGAGTACCAGACCGAGAACCGTCACTACGCGCACGTCGACTGCCCCGGTCACGCCGACTACATCAAGAACATGATCACCGGTGCGGCGCAGATGGACGGCGCCATCCTGGTGGTCGCGGCGACCGACGGCCCGATGCCGCAGACGAAGGAGCACGTCCTCCTGGCCCGCCAGGTCGGCGTCCCCTACATCGTCGTCGCGCTCAACAAGGCCGACATGGTCGACGACGAGGAGATCCTGGAGCTCGTCGAGCTCGAGGTCCGCGAGCTGCTCTCCGAGTACGAGTTCCCGGGCGACGACCTGCCGGTCGTGCGCGTCTCGGCGCTGAAGGCGCTCGAGGGCGACGAGCAGTGGGGCAAGTCCGTTCTCGAGCTCATGGCCGCCGTTGACTCGGCGATCCCGGAGCCGGAGCGCGAGGTCGACAAGCCGTTCCTCATGCCCGTCGAGGACGTCTTCACGATCACCGGTCGCGGCACCGTGGTGACCGGTCGCATCGAGCGCGGCATCATCAACGTGAACTCCGAGATCGAGATCGTCGGTATCAAGGAGACGTCGAAGAAGACGACGGTCACCTCGATCGAGATGTTCAAGAAGTTCCTCGACGAGGGTCGCGCCGGTGACAACGCCGCGCTGCTGCTCCGCGGCATCAAGCGCGAGGAGGTGGAGCGCGGCATGGTCATCGTCAAGCCGGGCACCACGACCCCGCACACCGAGTTCGACGCGCAGGTCTACATCCTGTCGAAGGACGAGGGTGGCCGCCACACGCCGTTCTTCAACAACTACCGTCCGCAGTTCTACTTCCGGACGACGGACGTGACCGGCGTGGTGACCCTCCCCGAGGGCACCGAGATGGTCATGCCGGGCGACAACACCTTCATGAGCGTGAAGCTGATCCAGCCGATCGCCATGGACGAGGGTCTGCGCTTCGCGATCCGCGAGGGTGGCCGCACGGTCGGCGCCGGCTCGGTCACCAAGATCAACAAGTGACCCGGCTGTAGCCAGCAGTACCTGAAGTACGTCGCAAGGCCGGGCTGACTCCTGGAGTCGGCCCGGCCTTCGTCGTTGTACGACCCGATGTGTGCGTCAGCTCACGTCGAACCGCGCACGGGGGAGCGTGGGCAGATCTGTCGCGGGATTGTGTTGCCGGACAAAGAAACCAGCGCGGCCGTCGCTCCACACGCGACGGACAGGGCGGTTCACCGGCCAAGATCCGGACGTGATCTGCCTCCAACTCACCCACCCCGATTTGGACCGCCTCACGCCCGTGTGGCATCCTTTACGGGTTGCTCGACGAAGGCCGGGTCGCATTCGTGCGTCCCCGAGTCCATCGACCGAGCGTCCGCGCCCTGTTAGTGAACGCCTCCTTGCGGAGATGGGCATCAGGGTGCATGGGCTGTGGTAGGCCCAATCCCACCGGGGAGACCTTGAGTGGGACCGGTATGCGCACCGGGCGCGACACGCCCGACCGCGTGGACCGGGCACCATGACACTTCAACAGGGGCGGAGCGCGCCAAGAGGCTGTAACAGGCCTCATCCGAGGCACCGCACCGCAGCGGTTACGAGAAGCAGAGGAACGGCAAGCCATCATGGCGGGACAAAAGATCCGCATCCGGCTCAAGGCCTACGACCACGAAGCGATCGACGCGTCTGCACGCAAGATCGTGGAGACCGTGACGCGCACCGGCGCTCGGGTCGTCGGACCGGTGCCGCTGCCCACTGAGAAGAACGTGTACTGCGTCATCCGCTCGCCGCACAAGTACAAGGACTCGCGCGAGCACTTCGAGATGCGCACGCACAAGCGGCTGATCGACATCCTCGACCCGACGCCGAAGACGGTGGACGCGCTCATGCGCATCGACCTGCCGGCCAGTGTCGACGTCAACATCCAGTAAGCGTTGGGCGCGGAGAGTAACGGACCAATGTCTGACAGGCAGATGAAGGGCATCCTGGGCACCAAGCTCGGCATGACTCAGGTCTTCGACGAGAACAACCGGGTCGTCCCGGTGACCGTCGTCAAGGCTGAGCCCAATGTCGTCACCCAGGTGCGTACCGAAGAGAAGGACGGCTACACCGCCGTCCAGCTGGCGGCCGGCGCGATTGACCCGCGCAAGGTCAACAAGCCCGTCGCGGGCCACTTCGCCAAGGCCGGGGTCACGCCCCGTCGCCACCTGGTGGAGCTGCGCACGGCGGACGCCGGCGAGTACACGGTCGGCCAGGAGATCACCGCTGAGGTGTTCGAGGCCGGCGCTGTTGTCGACATCACCGGCACCAGCAAGGGCAAGGGCACCGCGGGTGTCATGAAGCGCCACAACTTCCGGGGTCTCGGCTCCAGCCACGGCACCCAGCGCAAGCACCGCTCGCCGGGTTCCATCGGTGGCTGTGCCACTCCGGGTCGCGTCTTCAAGGGTCTGCGCATGGCCGGCCGCATGGGCCACGTGCGCGTCACGACCCAGAACCTGAAGGTGCACAAGATCGACGTGGAGAACGGCCTGCTGCTCATCAAGGGCGCCGTTCCCGGTCCCAAGGGTGGTCTGGTGTTCGTCCGGACGGCCGCGAAGGGTGGTGCCTGATGTCGACGGTTGAGATCCGCACCCCGGACGGCAAGTCCGCCGGCACGGTCGAGCTCCCCTCGGCGATCTTCGACGCGCAGGCGAACGTCGCGCTGCTGCACCAGGTTGTCGTCGGCCAGCAGGCCGCCGCCCGCCAGGGCACGCACTCGACGAAGACCCGCGGCGAGGTGTCCGGTGGTGGCAAGAAGCCGTACCGCCAGAAGGGCACCGGTCGCGCCCGCCAGGGTTCGACGCGTGCGCCGCAGTTCGCCGGCGGTGGCGTCGTCCACGGCCCGCAGCCGCGTGACTACACCCAGCGGACCCCCAAGAAGATGAAGGCCGCCGCTCTGCGTGGCGCCCTCTCCGACCGGGCCCGCGCCAACCAGGTGCACGTCGTGTCCGGCCTGGTGGACGGGGACACCCCGTCGACCAAGACCGCGCGCAAGGTCCTGGAGTCGGTCACCCAGGCCCGTCGCGTTCTCGTGGTGCTCAACCGCACCGACGAGGTCGCCTGGGTCAGCGTGCGCAACCTGCCGCACGTGCACGTGATCGCGCCGGACCAGCTCAACACCTACGACGTGCTCGTCAACGACGACGTGGTGTTCACCAAGGACTCGCTCGACGTGTTCCTCGCCAGCAAGGCCCAGTCGGGTCGCGGCTCGGCCGAGGCCACGGCGGTCGTGGTGGACGAGGAGGCCTCGAAGTGATCCCCGACCACAGGGACATCTTGCTCGCGCCGGTGATCTCCGAGAAGTCCTACGGGCTTCTCGAGGAGAACAAGTACACCTTCTTGGTGGCGCCGGGTTCGAACAAGACCCAGATCAAGATTGCCGTGGAGAAGGTCTTCGGCGTCAAGGTCGTCAGCGTCAACACCATCAACCGGCAGGGCAAGCGCAAGCGCACCCGCACCGGGTTCGGCAAGCGCAAGGACACGAAGCGCGCGATCGTGACCCTGTCCTCGGACAGCAAGCCGATCGAGATCTTCGGCGGCCCTGCCGCCTGATGACGAGGACTGCGTAGAGATGGGCATTCGCAAGTACAAGCCGACGACTCCCGGTCGTCGCGGTGCGAGCGTCTCCGACTTCGCCGAGATCACTCGGTCGACGCCGGAGAAGTCGCTGATCCGCCCGCTGCACAAGCTGGGTGGCCGCAACGCGTCGGGCAAGATCACCACGCGGCACAAGGGTGGCGGTCACAAGCGGGCCTACCGCTTGATCGACTTCCGTCGCCACGACAAGGACGGCGTGCCGGCCAAGGTCGCTCACATCGAGTACGACCCGAACCGCACCGCGCGCATCGCGCTGCTGCACTACGCGGACGGCGAGAAGCGCTACATCATCGCCCCGGAGAAGCTCAAGCAGGGTGACACGGTTGAGAACGGCCCCAAGGCCGACATCAAGCCGGGCAACAACCTGCCGCTGCGCAACATCCCGGTCGGTTCCGTGATTCACGCGATCGAGCTCCGCCCCGGTGGCGGCGCGAAGATCGCTCGCTCCGCCGGCGCCTCGGTTCAGCTCGTGGCGAAGGACGGCCCGTACGCCCAGCTGCGGATGCCTTCGGGCGAGATCCGCAACGTGGACGTGCGCTGCCGCGCCACGCTCGGCGAGGTCGGCAACAAGGAGCACCAGAACATCAACTGGGGCAAGGCCGGCCGCATGCGGTGGAAGGGCAAGAAGCCCACCGTGCGTGGTGTCGCCATGAACCCCGTTGACCACCCGCACGGTGGTGGTGAGGGCAAGACCTCCGGTGGTCGCCACCCGGTCAACCCGGCTGGTAAGCCCGAGGGTCGTACTCGCCGCCGCAAGCCAAGCGACAAGCTCATCGTCCGGCGTCGTCGCACCGGTAAGAAGCGCTGAGCAGGGAGGGAGTGAAGGATGCCTCGCAGCCTTAAGAAGGGCCCCTTCGTGGACGACCACCTGCTCAAGAAGGTGGACGTTCTCAACGAGTCGGGCAAGAAGACCGTCATCAAGACGTGGTCCCGTCGGTCCACGATCATCCCGGACATGCTGGGTCACACCATCGCGGTGCACGACGGCCGCAAGCACGTCCCGGTGTTCGTGACCGAGGCCATGGTCGGGCACAAGCTGGGCGAGTTCGCCCCGACCCGCACCTTCAAGGGCCACATCAAGGACGACCGGAAGTCTCGTCGCCGCTAGGCGTCGAACTGAGAAGAGCAAGGGAAAAGCAGCGATGAACGCCCGTAAGGACGCTGAGGCGCCGGAGTTTCCGCGCGCCGTGGCTCGGGCTCGTTACGTTCGCGACACCCCCATGAAGGTGCGTCGCGTCATCGAGCTCATCAAGGGTCGTAACGCCAGCGAGGCCCTGGCCGTGCTCCAGTTCGCGCCCCAGGCCGCCTCTGAGCCGGTCGCGAAGGTGCTCGCCAGCGCCATGGCCAACGCCGAGAACAACCTGTCCCTGGACCCCGACACCCTCTGGGTTGCCGTGGCCTACGTGGACGAGGGTCCGACCCTCAAGCGTTTCCGCCCGCGTGCCCAGGGCCGCGCGTACCGGATCCGCAAGCGGACGTCGCACATCACCATCGAGGTGGAGTCGCGTCCGAAGAAGACCAGCGCGAAGGGAACCCGGTAGTGGGCCAGAAGATCAACCCGCACGGCTTCCGGCTGGGGATCACCACCGACTGGAAGTCCCGCTGGTACGCAGACAAGCAGTACGCCGAGTACGTGGCCGAGGACGTCAAGATCCGTCGGCTGCTCTCGCGCGGCATGGAGCGTGCCGGTATCTCCAAGGTGGAGATCGAGCGCACCCGTGACCGGGTTCGCGTCGACATCCACACCGCTCGGCCGGGCATCGTCATCGGCCGTCGCGGTGCCGAGGCTGACCGCATTCGTGGCGAGCTGGAGAAGCTCACCAAGAAGCAGGTCCAGCTGAACATCCTCGAGGTGAAGAGCCCCGAGTCGGACGCGCAGCTCGTGGCACAGGGTGTCGCCGAGCAGCTGTCCAACCGCGTTGCCTTCCGGCGCGCGATGCGCAAGGCCATTCAGTCGGCCATGCGTTCGCCGCAGGTCAAGGGCATCCGCGTGCAGTGCGGTGGTCGCCTTGGCGGCGCCGAGATGTCCCGCTCGGAGCACTACCGCGACGGCCGCGTGCCGCTGCACACGCTCCGCGCCAACATCGACTACGGCTTCTTCGAGGCCCGCACCACGTTCGGCCGTATCGGCGTGAAGGTGTGGATCTACAAGGGCGACATCGTCGGTGGCATCTCCGCCAAGCGCGCGCTCGACGCGGCTGCGCCTTCGCAGGCCGACCGCGCCCCGCGCCGCGACCGCGGCGAGCGTCCGAACCGGGCACGTCGCTCGGGTGCCAGCGGCACCACGGCGACGAGCACCGAGGCTGGTCGTGCCGCAGCTGACGCCAACGCTGCGTCTGCTGAGGCCCCGGCCGCAGCAGAGAAGACGGAGAGCTGAGTCATGCTCATCCCGCGCAGGGTCAAGCACCGCAAGCAGCACCACCCCAAGCGGTCGGGTGCTGCCAAGGGCGGCACGAAGGTCACCTTCGGTGAGTACGGCATCCAGGCTCTCGAGCCGGCCTACGTCACCAACAGGCAGATCGAGTCCGCTCGTATCGCCATCACGCGTCACATCCGCCGTGGCGGCAAGGTCTGGATCAACATCTTCCCGGACCGTCCGCTGACGAAGAAGCCGGCCGAGACCCGCATGGGTTCCGGTAAGGGTTCGCCGGAGTGGTGGGTGGCCAACGTCAAGCCGGGTCGCGTCCTCTTCGAGATGGCGTTCCCGAACGAGCAGGTCGCTCGCGAGGCGCTCCGCCGCGCGATCCACAAGCTCCCGATGAAGTGCCGCATCGTTACGCGTGAGGGTGGTGAGTTCTGATGGCAGCGGGTACCACCGCTTCCGAGCTGCGTGAGCTCACCGAGGAAGAGCTCGTGCTGCGTCTGAAGGAGTCGAAGGAAGAGCTCTTCAACCTTCGCTTCCAGATGGCCACGGGCCAGCTCGACAACAACCGGCGGCTGCGCACGGTCCGGCACGACATCGCCCGGATCTACACCGTGATGCGGGAGCGGGAGCTCGGGCTCTCCGTTTCGCCGGATTCCACTGGTGAGGGTGCGGCATGACCGACAGCAACGAAGTTCAGACCGAGAAGCGCAACGACCGCAAGGTCCGCGAGGGCCTCGTCGTGTCCGACAAGATGGACAAGACGATCGTGGTTGCGCTGGAAGACCGCAAGAAGCACCCGCGTTACTCCAAGGTCATGCGCTCCACCACCAAGGTGAAGGCGCACGACGAGGAGAACTCGGCGGGCGTGGGCGACCGCGTCCTGCTCATGGAGACCCGGCCGCTGTCCGCCACCAAGCGCTGGCGGCTCGTCGAGGTCCTCGAGAAGGCCAAGTAAGTCCTTTCTAGACAGACCGAGCCCGTCGGGTCGGAAATCCGGCGGGCCAGGAATGGTCAAGGAGCAGGTAAGTGATTCAGCAGGAGTCGCGGCTTCGTGTCGCCGACAACACTGGTGCGAAGGAGATCCTTTGCATCCGTGTTCTCGGTGGCTCCGGCCGCCGCTACGCGGGCATCGGCGACATCATCGTCGCGACCGTCAAGGACGCGATCCCCGGTGCCGGCGTGAAGAAGGGTGACGTGGTCAAGGCCGTCGTCGTCCGCACCGTCAAGGAGCGCCGTCGTCCGGATGGCTCGTACATCCGCTTCGACGAGAACGCCGCTGTGCTCATCAAGAACGACAACGAGCCGCGCGGCACCCGCATCTTCGGCCCGGTCGGGCGCGAGCTGCGTGACAAGAAGTTCATGAAGATCATCTCGCTGGCTCCGGAGGTGCTCTGACCATGAAGGTGAAGAAGGGCGACACGGTCGTCGTCATCGCCGGCAAGGACAAGGGCGCGAAGGGCAAGGTCATCCAGGCCTACCCGGAGACCGGCAAGGTCCTGGTCGAGGGTGTCAACCGGATCAAGAAGCACACCAAGATCACGCAGACCCAGCGGGGCGCGCAGTCTGGTGGCATCGTGACCCAGGAGGCCCCGATCAACGTCTCCAACGTGATGGTGGTCGACTCGGACGGCAAGCCGACCCGTGTTGGTTACCGGACGAACGACGAGGGCAAGCGGGTCCGCATTTCCCGTCGTAACGGGAAGGACATCTGATCATGACTACCGCAGAGAAGATCATCCCGCGGCTCAAGACGCGCTACCGCGACGAGGTGAAGGGCGAGCTGCAGAAGCAGTTCAACTTCCCCAACGTGATGCAGATCCCGGGCGTCGTGAAGGTCGTCGTCAACATGGGTGTCGGCGACGCCGCCCGTGACGGCAAGCTGATCGAGGGTGCCGTCAAGGACCTCTCGATCATCACCGGCCAGCGTCCCGAGGTTCGTCGGGCCCGCAAGTCCATCGCGCAGTTCAAGCTGCGCGAGGGCATGCCGATCGGCGCGCGCGTCACGCTGCGCGGCGACCGCATGTGGGAGTTCCTCGACCGTCTGCTGACGATCGCGCTGCCCCGTATCCGCGACTTCCGCGGCCTCTCGGGCAAGCAGTTCGACGGCAACGGCAACTACACGTTCGGTCTGAACGAGCAGTCGATGTTCCACGAGATCGACCCGGACGCTATCGACCGGCCTCGCGGCATGGACATCACCGTCGTCACCACCGCCACGAACGACGAGGAGGGCCGGGCGCTGCTGAAGCACCTGGGCTTCCCGTTCAAGGAGAACTGAGTCGATGGCCAAGAAGGCGTTGATCAACAAGGCCGCGAAGAAGCCGAAGTTCAAGGTCCGGGGTTACACCCGGTGCCAGCGTTGCGGCCGCCCCCACGCGGTGTTCCGCAAGTTCGGCCTCTGCCGGATCTGCCTGCGCGAGATGGCTCACCGCGGTGAGCTGCCTGGCGTGAGCAAGTCCAGCTGGTAATTCAAAGCTCCACTACTTCGCTGTAGGCCCGCACACGACCGTCCAGTCCCTCTCCCTTTCGGGGGAGGGCTGGTCTGGACCCTGAGCCGGTGAACCGCAGCGAGAAAGGTTGACCAGGTCACCATGACGATGACCGACCCGATCGCAGACATGCTCACTCGTCTGCGCAACGCGAATTCGGCTTACCACGACAAGGTCGTGATGCCGCACTCGAAGCTGAAGGCCAACATCGCCGAGATCCTCAAGCGCGAGGGCTACATCGCCTCGTACCGCGACGAGGAGGGCGAGGTCGCGAAGAACCTCGTCGTCGAGCTGAAGTACGGCCCGAACCGGGAGCGCAGCATCGCCGGCCTCCGCCGCGTGTCGAAGCCGGGCCTGCGCGTGTACGCGAAGTCCACCGGCCTGCCCCGAGTTCTCGGTGGCCTCGGCGTGGCGATCATTTCGACCTCTGGTGGTCTCATGACCGACCGCCAGGCCAACAAGGCAGGCGTGGGCGGAGAAGTCCTCGCCTACGTTTGGTAAGGGGGAGTAGACATGTCGCGCATCGGTAAGCAGCCGATCATTGTCCCCTCCGGGGTCGACGTGAACATCGCCGGCCAGGACGTGAGCATCAAGGGCCCCAAGGGTGTCCTGACGATCACGATCGCTGAGCCGATCAGCCTCGAGAAGGCTGAGGACGGCACGCTCGAGGTCAAGCGCCCGAACGACGAGCGCCGCAACCGCGCGCTCCACGGCCTGTCGCGCACGCTCGTGCACAACATGGTCGTCGGCGTGACCCAGGGTTACGAAAAGAAGATGGAAATCCACGGCGTCGGTTACCGCGTCGCGCTCAAGGGCTCTGAGCTCGAGTTCGCGCTCGGTTACTCGCACCCCGTCAAGGTCGAGGCCCCCGCGGGCATCACCTTCGCGGTCGAGACCCCGACCCGTTTCTCCGTCTCGGGTATCGACAAGCAGCTGGTCGGTGAGGTCGCCGCCAACATCCGCAAGCTGCGCAAGCCCGACCCGTACAAGGGCAAGGGCGTCCGCTACTCGGGCGAGAAGATCCGTCGCAAGGTCGGAAAGACGGGTAAGTGACATGAGCGAGTCGACTGTTACGAAGCGCAAGCCGGTGGGCAAGGACATCTCCACCAGGCGTCGTGTTGCCAAGGCCCGTCGCCACTTCCGCCTTCGCAAGAAGGTCAGCGGCACCGCCGAGCGTCCGCGCCTGGTCGTGCACCGGTCGTCGAAGCACATCACCGTGCAGATCATCGACGACCTGAAGGGCCACACGGTCGCGTCCGCGTCCTCCATGGAGGCCGACGTCCGCACCATGGACGGCGACAAGAAGGCCCGTGCGGCCAAGGTCGGCCAGCTGGCCGCGGCCCGCGCCAAGGACGCCGGTATCACGGCGGTCGTGTTCGACCGCGGTGGCAACGCGTACCACGGCCGGATCGCTGCTCTGGCTGACGCCGCTCGCGAGGCGGGGCTGGAGTTCTGACAATGATCATCACTGGAATTGAGAGGGACGCCTGATGCCAGGACGTACGCGTCGCGAAGGCGGCGGGGGCGAGCGCGGAGAGCGCCGCGACCGTCGTGACGGCGGCCGCGGCGGCGCGGCCCAGGAGAAGACCCCCCACCTCGAGCGCGTGGTTGCGATCAACCGCGTGTCCAAGGTGGTCAAGGGTGGTCGTCGTTTCAGCTTCACCGCGCTCGTCGTGGTGGGTGACGGCGACGGCATGGTCGGCGTCGGCTACGGCAAGGCCAAGGAAGTTCCCGCGGCCATCGCCAAGGGTGTCGAGGAAGCGAAGAAGAACTTCTTCCGCGTGCCTCGCATCGCCGGCACCATCCCCCACCCGGTTCAGGGTGAGAAGGCCGCTGGTGTGGTCCTGCTGCGTCCGGCCTCGGCCGGTACCGGTGTCATCGCGGGTGGCGCTGTCCGCGCCGTCCTCGAGTGCGCCGGCGTGCACGACGTGCTGTCGAAGTCGCTCGGCTCCGACAACGCGATCAACATCGTGCACGCGACCGTGGCGGCCCTCAAGGGCCTGCAGCGTCCCGAAGAGGTCGCGGCCCGTCGTGGCCTGCCCCTCGAGGACGTCGCTCCCGCCGGAATGATCCGCGCCCGCGCGGGCCAGGGGGTCTGACCATGGCTCTCAAGATCACCCAGGTTCGGAGCACCATCGGCACGAAGCACAACCACCGCGAGTCGATGCGCACCCTCGGGCTGCGCAAGATCCGTCAGTCGGTCGTGCGTGAGGACACCCCCCAGGTCCGCGGCTTGATCCACGCCGTGCGCCACCTGGTGGTTGTCGAGGAGGTCCAGTCGTGACCATCAAGATTCACGATCTGCGTCCTGCCCCCGGCGCCAAGACCGCCAAGACCCGCGTTGGTCGTGGTGAAGGCTCCAAGGGCAAGACCGCCGGCCGCGGTACGAAGGGCACGGGCGCTCGCAAGAACGTCTCGCCGCGCTTCGAAGGTGGCCAGATGCCGCTGCACATGCGGCTCCCGAAGCTCAAGGGCTTCCGCAACCCGTTCCGCACCGAGTACCAGGTCGTGAACGTCTCCGCCATCGCCGCCTCCTTCCCGGAGGGTGGCTCGGTGGACGTTCCCGCGCTGGTGCTGGCCGGTCTGGTCCGCAAGGGTCAGCTCGTCAAGGTGCTGGGCGACGGCGATGTCAGCGTCAAGCTGGACGTCACCGCTGACAAGTTCTCCAAGTCCGCTGTGGAGAAGTTGGCTGCTGCTGGTGGGTCTTCCACTGTGGCTTCCTGACGCGGGGTTGTCGCGTTAGAACTGTCTGAAGGGCCCTGAGGCTTTGCCTCGGGGCCCTTTGGCGTTTCTGGGGCTTTGTGGGGGCGGCCTTTGGCCGCGCGCACACCTTGCGTTGGCCGTCTCCCTGTTGGGTTGGCGGGTTCCGGTTTGTTGTTCGTAGGTGGGCGCGTGCCGTGCTTGTGTTCCGGTTGCGTTCTGGGAGCTCTGCCCCAGACCCCGCCAATCTGATCAAAGACCCACCAGCGCCGTGGGTGGGTTGATGGCACGCCTGTTGCT
>NZ_JBFAYI010000058.1:0-22133 GCF_040681245.1 Lentzea sp. NPDC051838 | reverse complement strand
AGCAACAGGCGTGCCATCAACCCACCCACAGCGCTGGACCCCTGATCAGATTGGCGGGGTTTGGGGCAGAGCTCCCAAGGGGAAGCACGCAACAGGAACGTGAGCACGCAAGCCGGGAACGCTACGCAACCGGAACACTAAAACGGCAAGGCGAGCACGCACGGACACGAAACCGGAACCCGCCGACGCAACCGGGGGACGACCTACGGACAGACCGCGCCCGCCGACAGGCGGCCAAACATCACGGCACCCGATGCCGAGACCCAACAGGCACCACCAACGGCGTCCCAGAAACCGGATCCTCAACAACCCGAGCATCCAACCCAAAAACATCCAGCAACATAGCCTCAGTAAGCACCTCAGCAGGCACCCCAGAAGCCACAACCCGCCCATCCCTCATGGCAACGATGTTGTCCGCATACCGAGCAGCCAAGTTCAGGTCGTGCAACACCATCACCACCGTCCGCCCCATGGACAAGTGCAACTCCTGCACCAGATCCAACACATCAATCTGGTGAGCAAGGTCCAAGTAGGTAGTCGGCTCATCCAGCAACAACAGATCCGTACCCTGCGCCAACGCCATCGAGATCCAAGCCCGCTGCCGCTGCCCCCCAGACAGCTCATCCACGGTCCGCTCAGCCAGATCAGCAATCCCGGTCATGGCCAGAGCAGCATCAACAGCAGCCGCATCCTCAGAAGACCACTGCCGATACCAGGCCTGATGAGGATGCCGCCCCCGAGCCACCAGATCCGCCACAGTCAGCCCCTCAGGAGCAGACGGAGCCTGAGGCAACATCCCCAACACCCGAGCGACATCCCGGGTAGCCAGACGATCGATCGCCTTGCCGTCCAGCAGGACAGCCCCGGACCGAGCAGGCAGCAACCGTCCCAAAGCCTTCAACAGCGTCGACTTCCCACACCCGTTGGGCCCGATCACAGCGGTGACAGTCCCACCGATGATCGACAGATCAAGGGTGTCGACGACGAGCCGCTCCCCGTACCCGACGCACAACGACGAAGCCTCAAGACGCACAGTCATACCCGAGCCTCCCGACGACTCCGAACCAGCAGGTACATCAGATAGGGCGCACCGAGCACCGCGGTGACCACACCGACGGGAAGCTCGATCCGATAGACGGTCCGCGCAACGAGATCGGACACCACCACCAGCACGCCCCCGATCACCACGGACCCGAACAACGGCGGCTGAGCAGTCCCAGCCAACCGAAGAGCGATCTGCGGCGTGGCCAGCGCGACGAACGCGATCGGCCCAGCAGCGGCCGTGGCCACCGAAGCCAGCACGATCGCGACCACGATCATGAGCGACCGAGCCAGGTTCACGCGCACCCCGAGCCCGCGCGAAGTCTGGTCGTCGAACTGCAGCGCCCCGAGAACATGCCCGCCGACAAGCGCGACAGGCACCAGCACGACCAACGCCAACGCAACGGGCACGACGTGCTCCCACCCGCGCCCGTTCAGCGACCCGGTGATCCACACCATCGCGCGCCCGGCGTCCTGCACGTCCCCCACGGTCAGCAGGTAGTGCGTGAAGTTGCCGGCCACGGCGGTGATGCCGATGCCGACCAGCACCATACGGAAGCCTTCGATGCCCTGCCGCCACGCCAACGCGTAAACGAGCAGCCCGGCGAACAACCCACCAGCGAGCCCTGCCAACGGCAGCCCTACAGCGGCAGCACTGCCGGTCACCACGCCGAGCGACCCGGCGAACGTGATCACCGAGACCGCACCGGCACCGGCTCCCCACGTCACCCCGAGGATGTCCGGCGAAGCCAACGGGTTCCGGACGATCGCCTGGAAGATCGCCCCGGACAACCCCAGCGCCCCACCGACCAGCAGTCCGGTCAGCGCCCGCGGCAACCGCAGCTCGTTCACCACGAACTGGTCCCGCCGGGTCCCACCCCCGAACAACGCGTCGACCACCTGCGCGGCGGTCAGCGGGAAGTCGCCGATCATGATGTCGACGACGAGCACGACAGCCAGCAGCAGCAAAGCCACGACCACGACCACGAGCGGCCGGCGGCGCAGCTTGAACGAGGTGGCGCCCACCCTGAGCGCGGTCGCGGTCAAATCTTCACCAGCCTCTTGCGGCGCACCAGGTAGATGAAGAACGGCGCGCCGAGCAGCGCCAGCATCACGCCGACCTCCACTTCGGACGGACGGGCGATGACCCGGCCGGCGATGTCGGCGATCAGGAGCAGAGCCGCTCCGAGCAGCGCCGAGTACGGCAGGATCCAGCGGTAGTCCGGTCCGGTGAACGCGCGCGCCATGTGCGGCACCACGAGACCGAGGAACCCGATCGGCCCGCACGCGGCGACAGCACCGCCCACCAGCAGCGTGATCGCGACGATGCCCAACGACCGGGTCGTCCCGACGCGCACGCCCAACGACTTGGCCACGTCCTCGCCCAGCGACAGCGCGTTGAGCCCAGGCGCGTTGAAAGCGGCGACCACGAGCCCGACGACCAGGAACGGCAGCACCTGGAGCAACACCGACAGGTCGCGTCCGGCGATCGCCCCGACCTGCCAGAACCGGAACGCGTCGAGCGACTGCTGGTCGATCAGCACGATCGCCGACACCAGGCCGTGCATCAGCGCCGACACCGCCGCGCCGGCCAGCGCCAGCGTCACCGGGGACGGACCACCCCGCCCCGCCGAGCCGAGCAGGAACACCACCACGCTCGCGATCAGCGCGCCGGCGAACGCGAACCAGATGTAGCCGACCAGCGACGAGACGCCGAACAGGAAGATCGAGAGCACGACCGCCAGCGCGGCGCCGTGCGTGACGCCGAGGATGCCGGGGTCGGCCAGCGGGTTGCGCGTGTGGCCCTGCATCAGGGCGCCGCCGACGCCGAGTGCGATGCCGACCGCGATGCCGAGCAACGTCCGCGGGATCCGCAGCTCGCGGATCACCACGTCGTCCTCCACCCCGGTCGGCGTGAAGAGCCCGTGCCACACCCCCGACAGAGGGATCTCCTTCGAGCCGATCGCGATGCTCGCCAGCGCCACGGCGACCAACACGATCAGCAGGAAGAGCAGGCCGAACGACCTACGACCCAAGGCCCACCCTCCTAGCTGCGGCTGAAGACAGGCAAGCCTAACCGAACTACGCAGGGCAGCGGGCGTGCAGGTACGCGGTTCTGGTCACAACCAAGACGGAAGAACGAAGGAAGATCGGGCCGCAATATTCGGCAAACCCAGTTGTTAGGTCAACTAATTTCGTTTGGACCGACCAACTTCGTGCCGTGAGTAGTTGATCAGTCACAGAAAACACGAAGGGGTTCCGGGAATCATCCCCGGAACCCCTTCGTGCTTTAACGAATTTCAGCCCTGCTGGTGGTAGGCGTCGAGCACCTCGGCCGGGATCCGGCCGCGATCCGACACCTTCATGCCCTGCTTGCGGGCCCACTCTCGAATGGCCTGGTTCTGCTCACGATCCGCCGATGCCGGGCGCGCCTTCACACCCGCCGGACGACCTGGACCAACACGCTTACGACCACCCGCGCGACGTGCACCACCGACGAAGTCGGCAAGAGCGTCCCGCAGTTTGCCCGCATTGCCCGAGGAAAGGTCGATCGTGTACGCGACACCATCCAGTCCGAACTCGACGGTCTCCTCCGCAGTGGAGCCGTCCAGGTCGTCGACGAGGGTCACGGTGACCTTCTGCGCCATGCGTATCCTCCTGGACCCCGAATGCGCGGTGCACCCGCGTCGCCAACTAAAGCCTTCTGCGACGCAGGTTAGCGCACAGGTGCCACATTGCACCTATCGACATCCGGAAAGTTACTCATTCAGGGCGAACGAGCGGGAACAAGATGGTCTCCCGGATACCCAGACCCGTGAGGGCCATCAGCAGCCGATCGATACCCATTCCGACACCACCACTCGGTGGCATTCCGTACTCCAGTGATCGCAGAAAGTCTTCATCGACCGGCATGGCCTCGTTGTCACCGGCCGCGGCAAGACGGGCCTGCGCTTCGAGGCGTTCCCGCTCGATCACCGGGTCCACCAGTTCGGAGTAACCGGTTCCGAGTTCGAATCCGCGGACGTACAGATCCCACTTTTCGGCGACACCCGGCTTGGTGCGGTGCTGCCTGGTCAGCGGGGACGTCTCCACCGGGTAGTCGCGCACGAAGGTGGGCAGGTAGAGCGAGTCGCACACCAGGTGCTCCCACAGCTCCTCGACGAGCTTGCCGTGCCCGAACTTCGGGTTGACCTCGAGTTCGTGGCGGTCACAAAGCTTGCGAAGCACCTCGGCAGGCGTCTCGGGGGTGATTTCCTCACCAACGGCCCCGGACAACGACTCGTAGATGCTGATCGTCGTCCATTCACCCGACAGGTCGTACTCAGTGCCGTCCGCCAACGTGACGATCTGAGATCCCGTCACGGCCTCGGCGGCTTCCTGGATGAGCTCGCGAGTCAGCTTCGCGTTCGTGTCGTACGTGGCGTAGGCCTCGTAGTACTCGAGCATCGAAAACTCGGGCGAATGCGACGAGTCCACGCCCTCGTTGCGGAAGTTCCGGTTGATCTCGAAGACCTTCTCGATGCCACCGACGACGCAGCGCTTCAAGTACAGCTCCGGCGCGATGCGCAGGAACAGGTCGATGTCGAGCGCGTTCGAGTGCGTGATGAACGGACGCGCGGACGCACCACCCTGCAGCGACTGCAACATCGGCGTCTCGACTTCGAGGAATCCACGCCGGTGGAACGAGTCGCGCAGAGAACGAACGACGTTCGCGCGGGTCCGAACGGTGTCGCGCGCCATCGGCCTCACGATGAGGTCGACGTATCGCTGACGAATGCGGGTTTCCTCGCCGAGTTCCTGGTGCAGGGTCGGCAACGGGCGCAGCGACTTCGACGTCAGCTTCCACTCGTCCGCCATCACGGAAAGCTCGCCGCGGCGCGAGCTGATGACCTCACCGTGGATGAAAACGTGGTCGCCGAGGTCGACGTCCGTCTTCCACTCGGAAAGTGCTTCCTCACCCACACCGGCGAGGCTCAGCATCGCCTGCAGTTCGGTGCCGTCGCCTTCGCGCAACGTCGCGAAGCACAGCTTTCCGGTGTTGCGCATGAACATCACGCGCCCGGTCACTCCGACGATCTGGCCGGTCTGCGTGTCGGGTTCGAGTTCGGGATGTGCGTCGCGAATCTCGCGCAACGTGTGCGTGCGCGCGACTTCGACGGGATAGGGCTCCTTGCCGGAAGCGAGCAGCCGCGCACGCTTCTCCCGGCGCACGCGCATCTGCTCTGGCAGGTCTTCTTCGCTGGTCACGAGGTTTTGCTTCGGCTGCTCACTCACGCGGAGAAGGGTACGGAAGGCGGTTGTGTCAAAGCGAACCGGATACCCGTTTCGAGCTGCGCTTCCTCGCGAACCAGGTCCCCGGAACCAGACCAGGCCATTCTGGACAAGGGGCCACGAACTAGGTTGGGGCGATGGATCTACACGCGAGGCGAGCGGACTCGTTCGGCGCGCAGGCCCGTGCCTACGCCGAACACCGGCCTGACTATCCCGTGGCGGCGATCCGGTGGGCACTGGAGCCACTAGGCAGCGCGGAGCGGTTGGACGTGCTCGACCTCGCCGCCGGCACCGGCAAGCTGACCGCGGGCCTGGTCGCGGAAGGCCACCGCGTGACAGCCGTGGAGCCCAACGAGCAGATGCTGTCCGAGCTCGTGCGCCGCGTTCACGACGTGCGCGCGCTACCGGGCCACGCAGAGCACATCCCGGTTCCTGACGGCACTGTCGACGCCGTGTTCGTCGGCACCGCGTTCCACTGGTTCGACCAGAGCAAGGCGCTGCCGGAGATCGCCCGCGTGCTGCGGCCCGGTGGCGTGCTGGCGGCCATGTGGATCGAGCAGGACAACAGCAGCGCGGAGTGGCTGGCGGAGTTCGAGCAGGTGTCCGCGTCCAGTGTGGAGTCGCGACGGGGCGACCCGACGGGCGTCATGACGCACCCGTTGTTCGGCCCGGTGGAGCAGAAGACGTTCCCGCACGCGTACCGCAGGGAGTCGCCGGAAGCACTCGTCGCCGCGACCAACACGTACTCGCGCATGCTCGTCATCGACGACGAGGAGCGAGCCGCGATCAACGAGAAGATGCTCGCGTTCCTCCGGGAGCGCCCGGAGACGTCGAACGGACCGTTCGACGTCCCCTTGCGCAGTGAGGTCTTCCGGATGGTTCGCGTCAGCGACTAGGCATGTTGCGCTCGAACACGAGCCGCAACCCCAGCAGGGTCAGGTCGGGCACGTGGTGCGCGATCGTCGAGGACTCCGACACGACCAGCGGTGCGAGACCACCCGTGGCGATCACCGTCACGGGTCCGGGGTCGGTCTGCTGGAGCTCCTCGGTGATCTTGCGGACGAGCCCGTCCACCTGGCCGACGAAGCCCCAGACGATGCCGGACTGCAGGCACTCGACGGTGTTCTTGCCGATCACGTTGCGCGGCCTGACCAGCTCGACCTTGCGCAGCTGGGCGGCACGGGCGGCCAGTGCGTCCACCGAGATCTCGATGCCGGGTGCCAAAGCACCGCCCAGGAACTCGCCGCGCGACGAGATCACGTCGAGGTTCGTGGACGTGCCGAAGTCGACGACGATGCACGAGGTCGAGTAGAGGTGGTGCGCGGCCAGCGTGTTGATCACGCGGTCCGAGCCCACCTCCTTCGGGTTGTCCACGAGCAGCGGGACGCCCGTCTTCACGCCCGGCTCGACCAGGATCTTCGGCACCGCGTCGTAGTAGCGGCCGAGCATCACCCGCAGCTCGCGCAGCACCGCGGGCACGGTGGACAGCGCGGAGATGCCGGTGATCTTGTCCGCGTACTCGCCGAACATGCCGCGCATGGTCAGCGCGAGCTCGTCGGCGGTCATCCTGGCGTCGGTGCGCATCCGCCAGTCGCGCACGAGCGGGGCTTTGTCGCCGACCCCGTCGTACAGACCGAGCACGATGTTGGTGTTGCCGACGTCAATGGCGAGCAGCACGGTGTGATTCCTCAGTTCTCGGCCTGGATCAGCGCGTCGAGCGCGGTCGCCTCAACGGTCTCAGAAGACGGCGCACTGGTGGAGCCGTTCACCAGACCGGACCCCTCGGGGGCGTGCGCTGGGTCCGCACCGAGGTCGACGACCTTGTTGTCGGCGTCCACGAAGACGACCCGCGGCTGGTAGGTGCGCGACTCGGCGTCGTCCATCTGCCCGTACGCGATCAGGATCACGATGTCGCCGGGGTGCACGAGGTGCGCCGCCGCGCCGTTGATGCCCAGCACGCCGGTGCCGCGCTCACCGGGGATGACGTAGGTCTCCAGCCGCGCGCCGTTGGTGACGTCGACGATGGCGACCTGCTCGCCCGCCAGCAGGTCGGCGGCCTCCATCAGGTCCTCGTCCACCGTCACCGAGCCGACGTAGTGCAGGTCCGCCTGCGTCACGGTGGCCCGGTGGATCTTGGACTTCAGCATCGTGCGGAACATGACCACATCCCCCTACTCGTCGCCTTCGCCGAGCAACACCGCGATGTTGTCGATCAGGCGGGTGGAACCGACGCGGGCCGCCACGAGCAGGCGCGCGTCGCCGTTCTCCGGCGCGGGACCGAGGTCGGCTCCGCGCAGCTCCAGGTAGTCGAGCTCGATCTCGGGCACCTGCGCCAGCACGTCGTGCGCGGCCTTGAGCACCGCGTCGGCGCCCTGAGCGCTGACGTGCGCACCGGCGGTCAGCGCGGCCGACAGCGTGACGGCGTGGTGGCGCTGTTCCTCGTTCAGGTACGCGTTGCGCGACGACAGCGCGAGGCCGTCGTGCTCGCGGACGGTCGGCACGCCGACGACGTCGAGCGGGAAGTTGAGGTCCCGCGCCATCTTGTGGATCAGCTGCAGCTGTTGGTAGTCCTTCTGCCCGAACACCGCGTACGTGGGCTGCACGATGTTGAACAGCTTCGACACGACCGTCAGCACACCGGCGAAGTGACCGGGCCTGGACGCGCCTTCCAGCTCGTCGCCCAGCGGGCCTGGGTGGACGGTCACCTGCGCGCCCTCGGGGTACATGTCCTCGACGGACGGCGCGAAGACGATGCCGACGCGCTCCTCGCGGCAGATGTCCACATCGGACTCGAACTGGCGCGGGTACTTGGCCAAGTCCTCGTTGGGACCGAACTGCAGCGGGTTCACGAAGATCGACACCACGATCACCGTGTTCTGCATGACCTTGGCCTCGCGGATCAGCTGCCGGTGGCCCGCGTGCAGCGCACCCATCGTGGGCACCAGCGCGACATTGCGGCCGGCACCGCGCAACGCCCTGATGACCCGGTTCAGCCGCTCGGGGTCGCGGTGCACCGTGACGTCGTCCGGGCGGTAGTCGTCCTTGGTCAGTGGCTTGGTCACGTCAGTCCTCGAGAGTGGTGCGAACGTCGTTGGCCGCGTCGGGCTTGAGCAGCCCGGAGCGCTCTGCCCGGTCGGCCGTGCGCCTGGCGAGCACGCGGTAGCCGGGCAGGATCTCGGGTGCCTGGTCGGCAAGCACGCCGAGGTGCTTGCGCAAGGTACCCGTGTCGCCTCGGGCGACAGGACCGGTGAGGGCGCGGTCACCGTGGCGCAGGGCGTTGTCGAGCGCCGCGGACAGCAACGGGCCGAGCAACCTCTCCGCGTTGGGGATGTCCGCGTTCGTGAGCAGGTCGGCGGCGTCGCGGACCAGCGTGATCAGGTGGTTCGCGCCGTGGGCCAGTGCCGCGTGGTAGAGCGGGCGGACGGCCTCCGGGACCCGGATCGGCTCCGCCTCCATCTCCACGACCAGGGCCTCGCCGACGCTCCACGCCACCTCGTCGCCGTCCGCGGCCGTGACGCCGACGCACGCCGCGCGCATCCGCTGGAGGTCTTCCTCGCGGCCGGTGAAGGTCATGACGGGGTGCAGGGCGAGCGTCAACGCGCCGAGCTCGGCGGCGGGTTCGAGGACCTTCACGCCCTGAGCGCCACTGGTGTGCACGATGATCTGGCCCGCGCGCAGGCTGTCGGTGGCGATGAGGCCCTTGACCAGGCCGGGGAGCTCGTCGTCCGGCACGGCCAGCAGCACCAGGTCGGCGCGCTGGGCGACCTCGGTCGGGTCCTCGATCGGGACACCGGGCAGCAGCTGTTCCGCGCGGTTGCGGGAGGCCTGGGAGACGGCGGACGTGCCGACCACCACGTGACCCGTCCTGGCCAGCGCGGCGCCCAGCACCGAACCGACGCGGCCTGCCGAGATGACACCGACGGCGAGCCTGGCCGGACGTGGGGTCGCGTCCATGCGACTAACTCCTTCGTGACGTTCCAGTCCCTAGTGCGGGTACCAGACGACGTCGCCGAGGGTAATCCCGCCGATCCTGGCTTGAGGCCGGTCGGTGACAGGACTCACCCGCGGGCAGCCGACCTGGCGGCGTGCAACGCGTCGAGCAGCACACCGTGCCGCTGTTCCGCGCTCTGACCAGCCGTTCCCTGTTCGATGCGGTGGCGGAGGAAGGCAAGTTCGGTGACCGCGTTCTGGTAGGCGCGCACGGCCTTGACCGCCGCGTCACCGGATTTCCGCTTCACGGCCCGCAGCCAGTTCCTGCGGCCTTCGAGACTCGCCAGCAACGCCACCTCGCTGTTGGCGATCCACCTGTTCTGCGCCATCGCGGCCAGCTGCCCCGCGACGACCCGCTGCTCCCGGCGGCGCTGCCAGACCACCATCGCGATGCCGCCCGCGAACAGCGGGACCATGACCAGGAAGTAGAAGTTGATCAGCACCGCGCCGTCGCCGAACGTGGCCGTCGCGTTCCACCCGGCGTGCATCACGACGGCGGCCAGGTAGCCGAGGATCGGCGCGATGATGCGCGTGGCGGCGTGGCTGGTGCTCGCGGCGATGCCGACCCCGATGCCGGTCATGCACGTGAACAACGGGTGCAGGAACGGCGTGAGCACCCCGCGCAGCACGAACAACGCGACCACACCGGTCTTCAGGTCGCCGAACCCGTGCTGCGCGAAGACCCTGCCGAAGTACAGGATGTTCTCGGTGAACGCGAAGCCCGCCGCGGTGATGCCCGCGTAGACCATGCCGTCGACGACGCCGTCGAACTCGTGCCGCCGCCGCAGGAACACGGCCAGCAGGAACACGGCCTTGGTCGCTTCCTCCACCACCGGCGCGCTGATGACGCCCTGGATGATGCCGCCTTCGCCGTGGGTGAGGATGTTGCCGACCACGAGCGCGGTCTGGTTGAACGCGAGCGAGGTGATCGTCGCGCCGCACGCGCCCCAGAAGAACGCGAAGAGCAGCATCTTCGCCGGTTCGGGTTCCCAGCGGTCGATCCACAGGAACGCGCTGACCACCACGGCGACCGGGATCAGCGCGGCGGCCGCGCCGACGAGGATCGGCTCGACGCCGATGGCCGACGTGCCCAGCGCGAACAGCACGAGACCCGCCGCTGCCAGGGCGATCAGGCCCACGACGGGGAACAGGACGGTCCAGCGGCGCTGCTCGATGCGCTTGCGGGTCGGCGTCGGCGTGAGGTCGGCGTCGTTCACGGGAAATGACCTTAGATGCACACTTGACGGATGTTCGACTGGGAAGCCGCTTGGCACGCCGCTCTTTACGGGCCTTCCGGCTTCTTCGCCCGCGGGGAGAAGCCGTCCTCGCACTTCCGGACCTCTCCTCTGGTCGGGCCTGAGCTGGCTTCCGCGTTGCTGGAGCTGTTGTCGCGAGTGGACGCTTCGCTGGGGTTTCCCGAGGTCCTGGACTTCGTGGACGTGGGCGCCGGCGGTGGTGAGCTGGCTTTCGCCGTTCGGTCCCAGGCCTCCGGATCGCTGGCTTCGCGGTTGCGGGTCACGGCCGTCGAGCTCGGGCCTCCTGTCCCACTGCCGGGAGTTCGCTGGGTTTCGTCGGTGCCGTCGTGTGTCGGGCTGCTGGTCGGGCACGAGTGGCTCGACTCGATCCCGTGCCCTGTCGTGACCGGGCCTTCCGCCGATCCGTGGATCACCCGATGGTGGCCTTCTTTGGGATCGGGCGAACAGGCCGAAGTGGGTGCGCCGCGCGACGCTGCCTGGGCTGCCGCGGTGTCGTCGGTGCGCGGGGCCGCTTTGGCGATCGACTACGGGCATCTGGTGTCGTCGCGGCGGTTCACGCTGACCGGGTACCGGGACGGGCGTCAGGTTCCGCCGGTGTTCGACGGGTCGTGCGACATCACCGCGCACGTGGCTTTGGACGCGTGCGCTGCGGCTGCCGGTGGGGACTTCGTGCTGGTGTCGCAGCGGGATGCGTTGGCGGAGTTGGGATTGACCGGTTCTGTTTCCGGTTCCGGGTGGGAGTGGCTGGAGTCGGCCGCTCGAGCCGGCCGGATCGCCGAACTGCGGGATCCACGCGGTCTGGGCGCGTTCGGCTGGCTGTTGCAGGGGAACGGGGTGGACGTCTCGGACCTGCTGCCTGCGTTGCCGCCCTGGCGTCCGATTCCCGCCAGCTTTCCCTCGTGCTGACGACGATCGTTCTCGGTATGCGAATCCACAACGTCTCGCCAGAAGCCGCTTTCTCCGACCCCGGCCGCGAGTACCTCGCCTCCGAACCCGGCGTGCCGCTGCGGTGCTGCCTGCGGAAGTCGCGGGCCGACGAGCCGGTCTGGCTGTGCCGCTACTCGCCTTCGTCGGGCAAGGGTCCGTACGAGGAGGTCGGCCCGATCTTCCTCCACGTGGAGTGCCCGGACGAGCCCTCGTTGGATCGTCTCCCCGTCGAATTGTTGAACAATCCCCGGATCCTGCGTTCCTACAACGCCGCGGGTCAGATCAGCGACGGCGAGGTGGTGGAGCCGGGATCGTTCGATCGTGCGATCGAAGGATTGTTCAACAACCCGGAGGTCGACTCGCTCCAGATCCGCAGCCTCTCGCACGGATGCTTCTTCTTCGCGATCACGAGGTCATAGGCCGCGGTCTCACCCGGCGTCGCGCCACGAGGCGTAGGACACGACCGAGCGAGTTCCCGCTCGTCCTGGCGTGAAACCATGCTCGGGTGAGCGAGCAGATCACCGTCGGCGTGGGCGCGGGCGCCCAGTACCTGGGCGTCGACCGCGTGATCGACCTGGGCCCACTGCACCCGTCGGCCCACGGCGCCTACCGCCTGCGCCTGACCGTCACACCCGAGTTGGTGATCACGGCGGCCGAGCCTCTGGTGGGCCACCTGCACCGCGGCGCCGAGAAGCTGTTCGAGGTCCGCGACTACCGCCAGGTCCTCACGCTCGCCAACCGCCACGACTGGCTCTCCGCCTTCTGCAACGAACTCGCCGTAGCGCTGGCCGTCGAACGCATGACGGGCATGGACGTCCCCGCCCGCGCCCAATGGCTGCGCGCGTTGTTGTGCGAGCTCAACCGGCTGATGGCGCACATGGTGTTCCTGACTCCGTTGTCCCCCAACGCCGCCGTGTACCGCGAGGGCGTGCAGTCGTTGATGGAAGAGGCTTCCGGCGGCCGGATCCACTTCATGTTCAACCGGATCGGCGGGCTGCGCGAGGACGTCCCGGCGGGATGGACCTCGCGGGTCGCGTCTTTCTTGTCCACTGTGGACGTTTCGTCGCTCGCGATCGATTTCGCTGCACTGGAAGGGCTTGGAGTTCTTCCGCACGCCGATGCGTTGGCGTACGGGGTGACAGGGCCGATCGGGCGGGCCAGCGGGGTCGACTTCGACCTGCGGCGTGACGACCCGTTGCCCGCCTACAAGTCGTTGACGTTCGAGCCCGTCGTCCGGAGTGAGGGCGACGCCGCCGCGCGCGTGCGGTGCCTTCTGGACGAGGCACGGTTGTCGATCGCGTTGGCGTCGTCCTGTTTGGAACAGCTGCCGTCGGGACCGGTGAACCTCCGGCTGCCCAAGGCCATCAAGGCACCCGAGGGTTCGGTCTACACGCGCGTCGAGGCACCGCTCGGGACATCAGGCGTGCACCTGTCGTCGCGTGGCGAGAAGACGCCGTGGCGCCTGAAGCTGCGCACGCCGTCGTTCAACAACGTTCAGGCGTTGTCGGCGCTGTTGCCCGGCACGAAGGTCGACGACCTGCCGGCGGTGCTGAGCTCGTTCGCCGTGATCGTCGGGGACATCGACAAGTAGGGGCTACTCGTCGCGGCGACGACGGCGACGAGGCGCGTCGCCTCCACCGAGCGACGCCAGCAGCTCGCTCACCGACTTGCCGTCCGCGTGCGCACCCGACGGGTCCTCCGGCGCGGCCCGGCGGCCGGTGGAGACCGCGGGCAGGCGCGTCGACGAGTCTTCAGCAACCCGGCGACCGGACACCGACGGCTCGTCCGCGGTCCGGCGCCCGGTCGGCACGACGGGCAGGCGGGCCGACGACTGCTCGGCGCTGCGGCGGCTGACCGGCGACAACGAGACGATCGAGTCCTCGGAACGGGTGCGGCGCGACTCCTCGCGCGGCGCGCTGTCGGCAGCGCGACGGCTGACAGGAGACAACGACGTGAACGAGTCCTCCGACCGACGACGTGGCTCCTCACGCGGCGCGCTTTCCGCGGAACGACGACCCACCGGAGACAACGACGTGAACGAGTCTTCCGACCGGCCACGCGGCGCGCTTTCCGCGGAACGACGGCCAACGGGCGGCAGCGACGTGAACGAGTCCTCCGACCGGGTGCGGCGCGACTCCTCGCGCGGGAGGTCGTCGTCCGCGCGGCGGCGGCCGCTGGAGGACGGCTCGCTCGAAGGCTTCAAGGTCTCCCACGAACCGCTGTTCTGCTCGGGAGCCGGAGCCGGGCGATCGTCGGCACGGCGGCGGCCTCCACCGGTGGCGGTGGCGCGCGAGTCGGCGAGCGCGGCGGGGTTGATCATCTCCGTGCGCTCGGCCACGCGGGAGCGAGGTTCGGGCTTGCGGGTCTCGACGGCCTTCGCGACGGCAGCCGGCGCCTTGGGCGGGTCGGCCGGGCGGGACAGCGCGTCGGTGCGGTTCTGGGGCTGCGGGCGCGGCACGCGTTCGGTGCGGTTGACCTGCGCCTGCACCGGCTGAGGCTGCACCGGCGGGGCCTTCACCGTCGGCGGCTGGGCCACCTGGGGTGCGAGGCCACCGAGCCGCGCGGCCACTCCACCGCCGGCGGGGCGCTGCTGCGGGCGGGCCGGTTCCTGCTTCACGGCCTTCACCGGCTCGCGGCGCACGACGGCGGGCTGCGGGCGCGGCGAGGTGCGGGTCGGCTCCGGGCGCGTGGGCTCGGGGCGGGCCGGTTCGCGGCGCGGCGGCTGCACCTTGGCGTCGTGGGCGACGCGCTCGATCAGCTCGGTGCGCTCGGAAGGCTTCTCGGCCGACGAGGACGACGACACCGTGATCGCGGGCTTGGCGGTGATGATGCGGTTCTCCGGCAGCGCGGCCAGGCGGGCGGCGTCGGAGGCCAGGGAGCGCAGGCGGGTCGACTCGGCGCGCAGTGCCACGCGTTCGACGAGGACGTCACCACCCAGCAGTGCCTGGAGGTTGTCGCGCAACGCGTGCAGATCGGCGCGCAGGGCCTCGATGTCCGCGCGCGACTCCTCCTCGATCCGCTTGCGGGTCTCGGACTCGATCTCCAGCTCGTACTCGCGGCGGGCGGCGACCTCGCGCTCCAGCTCCAGCTCGTACACGGACTGGAGGTCGGCCACCTCGTCGTCACGTTCGGTGACCTGTTTGCGGTACTTGGCGGCGAGGAAGGCGCCGACCAGAGCCGCCCACAACGCGGCCACCACGGCAAGACGCAGCATGCGGGCGCTGTCGCTCAGCACGAGCACCGCCGCAGCCACCAAGGCGAGCGCCAATGCCGCTACTAACAGCAATCGCCCGGTGCCACGACCGTGATCTTCTTGCTCGTCGTCAGCCGACGCGCCTCGCCCGGTCATGGGCACTACGGTACCGCCAAGTTATGCGACTGAGACCTACGGCCGGGTATCTAATCCTTCCCGGGAGTCTCCGTGGGCGTCTTGCAACAGTGCTCCAACCACAGCGCGGCAGCCGTCAAGCCGATCGCCGAAACCATCCCGATCACGGCCGCGAACAGGTCGTTTCCGGCCGCGGCGAACTCGTCGCGAACGGGGATGGTGTAGATCAGCAAGCCGGCCCAGGCACCGAACATCAACGCGCCCAAAACCGAGGAGGCCTTGGCCAGCGCGACCGCACGGGCCGCGGTGAGCGGCTGCACCGGCCGAGCACCGGGCCGATGCTGGATGCGAGCCCGCAACGAGAACGCGAGCCACACCTCCGCGGCCCCGATGGCGAGCAACGTCGAACCGGCGGCGCGCGGCAACGGCGGCAGCGAGTCGTACGCCAGCCGCAGCACCAGGTGCGTCAGCAGGCCGGCGATGATCGCGATCGTCGCCAGATCACGAGGACGGGTGAACCTCACGAGTCCATCCAACCCGAAAGCACGAGATCGTCACGTCGCCGCACGCCTTCCGACGAAAAACCCAGCGCGGCAACAGGCCCGTGGCCCGGCAGCACCGCGTCCGGTTCGACGTCGAGCCACGGGATGAGGACTGTTGCGCGCTCAAACGCCCCAGGATGCGGCAGAAGCAGGTCCGGGTGGTCCGAGGTCACCCCGTCCACCGAAACCACGTCCACGTCCAACGTGCGCGGTCCCCAGCGCTTCTCCCGCACGCGCCCGGCGGCGTTCTCCAGAGCCTGACCGCGACGCAGCCAGTCCCACTCGTCGATCCCCTCGCCGTCGACGATCACCACGGCGTTGAGGAAGTCCGGCTGGTCCTCCACACCCCACGCGGCCGTTTCGTAGACGGGCGACACCGCCACCACGTAAGAGGAAAGCCCGTCCACCACCGACTGCAGAAAGGCGAACCGGTCACCGAGGTTCGAGCCGATAGACAGGACCGCGCGGCTCACCTTGGTTCCTTAAGTGGCGCCGCCAACCGGCGCGAGCGGCGGATCGTCACCGACACGTCGTCGAACGTCAGCGGAATCGGCGCGGACGGCTTGTGCAGCGTCACCTCGACCGCGTGCAGCCGCGTGTCCGTCATCGCCGCGTCCGCGATCCGGCCGGCCACCGTCTCGATGAGGTCGCACGGCTCGCCACCGATGATCTTGGCGGCCATCTCGGCGAGCTCGCCGTAGTGATAGGTCTCCGCCAACGAGTCGGTGCGCGAGGCGGACGAGAGGTCCAGCCACAGCGTGATGTCGACGACGAACTCCTGGCCGTCGCGCTTCTCGTGCTCGAAAACGCCGTGGTTGCCGCGCACCCGCAGGCCCGTCAACGCGATTCGATCAGCCATGTCCCCGCCTCCACGCACCGGCGACGGCGACCGCGTCCAAGGTCCGGTCGACGTCGTGCACCCGCACACCCCACGCTCCGTTGAACGCAGCCAGAGCAGACACCGCCGCGGTCGCGTCCTCCCTGCCGTCCGGTGGACGGTTGTCGAGCAGCTGACCGAGGAAGCGTTTGCGCGACGCCCCGACCAGCACCGGGAAGCCCAGCTCGACCAGCTCGTCCAGGCGCTGCAACAGCTCCCAGTTGTGGTCGCCGAGCTTCGCGAACCCCAGCCCGGGGTCGAGCACGATCGACGACTCCGCGATGCCCGCGGCCACAGCGGCCTCGACGCGCTGCAGCAGCTCGTCGCGCACGTCTGACACGACATCGTCGTACTGCGCGAGGGAGTCCATCTCCGTGCTGTGCCCACGCCAGTGCATCAGCACGTACGGCACACCGGCCGCGGCGACCACGCGAGTCATGTCCGGATCCGCGAGGCCGCCGGACACGTCGTTCACGATCGACGCCCCGGCCTCCAGCGCGGCCGACGCCACGGCGGCGTGCATGGTGTCGACGCTGACCGGCACGCCCTCGGCGACCAGCGCGCGGATCACCGGGACGACGCGGGCGATCTCCTCCGACGACTCCACCCGTGAAGCACCGGGCCTGGTGGACTCGCCACCGACGTCGACCAGGTCGGCACCGCGCTTGTGCAGCTCGACGCCGTGCGCGACCGCGGCCTCCCGGTTCAGGTACCGGCCACCATCGGAGAACGAGTCGGGAGTCACGTTCAGCACGCCCATCACGACGCACCGACCGGGCTTGGGCAGACCTTTCACCGCAACCGGCCCCTGATCAGCTCGATCGCCTCCGCGCGCGACGAGGCGGACGTGCGCAGCAGCCCGCGCACCGCCGACGTCGTCGTGCGCGAACCGGGCTTGCGCACTCCGCGCATGCCCATGCACAGGTGCTCGGCCTCCATCACGACGATCACGCCGCGCGGTTCGAGCCTGCGCACCAACGCGTCCGCGACCTGCGACGTGAGCCGTTCCTGCACCTGCGGCCGCTTCGAGTAGAGGTCCACGAGCCGCGCGAGCTTCGACAGCCCCGTGACCCGGCCGGCCTCGTTCGGGATGTACCCGACGTGCGCGACACCGTGGAACGGCAGCAGGTGGTGCTCGCAGAAGCTGAACATCGGGATGTCCGTGACGAGGACGAGTTCCTCGTGGCTCTCGTCGAACGTCTTCGCCAGCACGCTGTCCGGATCGGTGTAGAGACCGGCGAACAACTCCCGGTAAGCCCGCGCCACCCGAGCGGGTGTCTCCTTCAGGCCCTCGCGCTCGGGATCCTCACCGCACGCGATCAAGAGCTCGCGCACCGCCGCCTCCGCGCGCCCCTGGTCGAAGACCCGCCGCGCGGAGACGCCGGCCTCCCCGTTGCGGGTGAGACCGGCGTCTGCGCCGAGCTGGTGGTGCTCTGTCACTGCCGCTCGTCCTGGTCGGACTGCGGCTTCTTGGGCTCCCAGACGTTGTGCGGCTTGCCGCCGGGCACCGTCGCCGGAGTCCATCCGGGAGGGGCGCCGTAGTTCGGCGGACCCGCCTGGTTCGTCGGCTGGGCCGGCGCGTGCACGCCGTTGGAACCGTTCGGCGACGGCAGCTCCTCGGTGGGCGCCGCGGCTGCGGGCTCCTCGGCAGCGGGCTCGTCGTCGAGCGTGTCCTCCACGACCGGCGGCCACGGCTCTCCGCGTTCCTTCGCCAGCTCGCCGGGAGTCTTGACCGGCGGGATGTCGGACGGCGTGCGGTCACCGAAGTCGTTGAACTGGGTGATGCGCGGCCGCTTCTCGACGCGGGCGAAGATCCGCTCCAGGTCCTTCTGGTGCAGCGTCTCCTTGTCGATCAGCTCGAGCGTGAGGTCGTCGAGGACGTCGCGGTAGGTGTTGAGCACCTCGTACGCCTCGGTGTGCGCGGCCTCGATGAGCTTGCGCACCTCCTCGTCGATCTCGTGCGCGACCTCGAGCGAGTAGTCCGCCTGACGGCCTGCCGAGCGGCCGAGGAACGGCTCGCCCTGCTCCTGGCCGTACTTGACCGCACCGAGCTTCGCGCTCATGCCGTACTCGGTGACCATCGCGCGGGCGATCTTCGTCGCCTGCTCGATGTCGTTGGACGCACCCGTCGTGGGCTCGTGGAAGACGAGCTCCTCGGCGGAACGGCCACCCAGTGCGAACACCAGTCGCGCGATCATCTCGGACCTGGTCATCAGGTCCTTGTCCTCTTCCGGCACCGACAGGGTGTGACCACCCGTGCGGCCGCGGGCGAGGATCGTGACCTTGTAGACCGGGTCGATGTCCGGCATCGCCCACGCGGCCAGGGCGTGCCCTGCCTCGTGGTACGCGGTGATCTTCTTCTCCTTCTCGGAGATGATCCGGCTCTTGCGGGCCGGACCGCCGATCACGCGGTCCACCGACTCCTCGAGCTGGCTCGCCGTGATGACGTGCCCGTTCTGACGCGCGGTGAGGAGCGCGGCCTCGTTGATGACGTTCGCGAGGTCGGCGCCGGAGAACCCGACGGTGCGCTTCGCGAGGCCGTCGAGGTCGGCGTCCGCGGCCAGCGGCTTGCCCTTCGAGTGCACCCGGAGGATCTGCTTGCGACCCTTCAGGTCCGGTGCGGACACCGGGATCTGACGGTCGAAGCGGCCCGGACGCAGCAGCGCGGGGTCGAGGATGTCGGGACGGTTCGTCGCCGCGATCAGGATGATCCCGCCGCGCGAGTCGAAGCCGTCCATCTCGACGAGCAGCTGGTTGAGCGTCTGCTCGCGCTCGTCGTGACCGCCACCGAGACCGGCACCGCGGTGACGACCCACCGCGTCGATCTCGTCGACGAAGATGATGCACGGCGCGTTCTGCTTGGCCTGCTCGAACAGGTCACGAACACGCGAGGCACCGACACCGACGAACATCTCGACGAAGTCCGAACCGGAGATCGAGTAGAACGGCACGCCCGCCTCACCGGCGACGGCCCTGGCGAGCAGCGTCTTACCGGTTCCCGGCGGGCCGTACAGCAGCACGCCCTTCGGGATCTTGGCGCCGAGTGCCTGGTAGCGGCCGGGGTTCTGGAGGAAGTCCTTGATCTCCTCGAGCTCCTCGACTGCCTCTTCGGCACCGGCGACGTCGGCGAACGTCGTCTTGGGCATGTCCTTGGACAGCTGCTTGGCCTTGGACTTGCCGAAGTTCAGAACGCGGTTACCGCCGCCCTGAGCGTTGTTCATCATCCACATCAGCAGCAGCAACAACAGGCCCAGAGGCACGAGGTAGATCAAGATCTGCATCAGGATGGACTCCTGGCTGACCTTGGTCTCCACGGTCGGCTTGTTGCCGGCCTGGTCGAGGACGTTGAAGATCTCATCCGTCGCACTGGCCGGGAACTGCGTGATCAGACGGTTGCTGCCCTCGAACGTCGTACCGTCGGTGAGGGTGAGCCGGAGCCGCTGCTCCTTGTCCTCGATCGTGGCTTCCTTGACCTTGCCGTCCCGCACCTGTTGAAGGGCTTGGGACGTCTTGACCGGGTGGTAGCCCCGTGAGTCGTCGAAGAGCACGGTGAAGACGAAGTAGAGCAGCAACACCGCAGCGATCCACAGCAGCGGGTTGCGAAGCAGGCGCTTGCGGTCCATGCACTTACGGCCGGCGGGCGGCCTCGACCCTCCCTGACTTGCGCGTCGGGCAGTGGAAGACCCACATACCGCGTCCGACCAGCCTACCGCTCGCTGGTCAGGTACTGAGCACCCAACGGTCGAGCACGGTTCCTGGTTCCCGCGGGTGACCCCCACCACGCATGTTCACGCTGTTCGGTTCATCCGGAACAAATACGGCCGTCCAGACGAGTGACGCAGGTCACGCCGTCTCACTACGTTTGGGGGTCACATGTCATCCTCATGCATCCCCCGAGTGTTCCCCCGCCACTCGAAAGAGTGAACACGTGACCGAAGGTCAGTAACTGTATGTCAGCACGTCACACGTCCCCCGGTCTGTTCCGGCGGGTCGCTCTCCCCGTGGGCGCCCTGCTAGGAGTGGTAGCGGCGGCAGGCGTCACTGTTGTGGCACTGCGTGTCACCAGCGGCGCCGACTGCTCCGGCGCACTGCCGTTGAAGGTCGCCGTCACACCCGCCGCGCTTGATGTCGTGAACGCGGCAGCGCAGGACTACCAGCGGTCCCAACCGGTGGTGAACGGCCGATGCGTCCAGGTCCAGGTCGAGTCGCGCAACGCGGCCGACGTGGCCAACGAGCTCCCGACCGCCCAGATCAACCCCCATTCCCTCTGGATCCCGGACTCCTCGATGTGGGCAGCCGAAGCCCAGCGTCAAGCCGCCGAGACCGGCCCGGAGGCCCCCAAACTGGACATCAAGCCCTCCCTGGCCACCAGCCCGCTGGTGATGGCGGGCTCCCAGCAGGCGATGGGCAAGATCGGCTTCCCGGTCTCCCAGGTCTCCTGGGCCAAGGTCGTGGACCCGCGCGTCCAAATCTCCATGTCCGACCCGACGATGACCTCGGAAGGCCTGGCCTCCCTCTTCGTCATCCGAACGCTGCTCGGCAACGCCGACGGCACCCCCAAGCCAGAACTGGTCGGCACCCTCCTGCGCGTGGGCCGCAGCGCCGTCCCCTCAGTCCGCGACTCCTTCGGCAAGGTCACCACAGACGCCGAAAAGGCCCCGCTCTTCGCCGCCACCGAGCAGTCGGTCGTCGCGAACAACCGCTCGGTCAAGGACAACGCCGTACTGGGCGCCCCGCCGAAGGAAGGCACCATCTCCTTCGACTACCCCCTGGTCCGGGTCTCCCGCCCGAACGAACCAGAGGGCATCGGCGAAGCCGCCTCCCAGTTCGAAAAGGCCCTGCGCTCAGCGGACACCGTGAAACGCTTCGGCGAAGCAGGCTTCCGCACCGTCCAGGGCGCGGCCCCGGCCAAGTGGTCCACCGACGTGGAGGGCGTCCAAGCAGGCGACGTCAAACTCATCGAGACCCCGAACGCCGACCAGGTCTCCGAGCTCCTCCGCACTTGGGGCGCCATCAGCCTCGACATGCGCATGCTCACCGTCATCGACGTCTCCGGCTCGATGCTGGAGAAGGGCGGCACGAACAAGACCCGCGTCGAGGCCGCGACCGAGGCGTCCATGACGGCGCTGTCGATGCTCCCGGACACCACGCAGATCGGTCTGTGGGCGTTCTCCACCGACAAGAAGCCGCCGAACGACTGGATCGAGCTGGTGCCGATCGGTCCGCTGGGCGAGCCGCTGGCCGGTGTCACGCGCCGCAAGCGCCTGGAAGCCGGTGCTTCCCAGCTTCCCGGACTGGTCGGCGGTGGCACGGCTCTCAACGACACGACGCTGGCCGCGTATCGGCACGTGCTGTCCGGCTACGACCCGTCGAAGGTCAACTCGGTCGTACTGATGACCGACGGCCGCAACGACGACGTCTCGTCGATCGACACCGCCGCGCTGATCGAGACCCTGAAGCGGGAAGCCGACCCCGCGAAACCGGTCCCGATCATCATGGTGGGCTTGGGTGACGAGGTGGACATGGACGCCCTGCGCGCCATTTCCGCGGCCAGTGGCGGCAAGGCCTACCAGGCCCGGAACCCGGAGGACATCCGCGGCGTGCTGCTGGACGCAGTCTCCCAGCGCCGGTGCCGCCCGACCTGCTAACCCCAAGAAAACGCGAACGGGGCGCTGCCGCAATTGGCAGCGCCCCGTTCTTTTTCAGCGAAGCCGAAGGCGAGCAGGCGACGCCGAAGGCGAGCTGCTTGGGCGATGGCGAAGCCGAGTTGCTTTGGCGATGCCGAAGGCGAGCTTGCTTTTCCGTGCGCTCCGGCGGGCCCCGTCACGAGTCGTGCCTGATCGTTGGCCGCAGCCGGGAAGGGGTGTCAACTCGACACCCAATTAGTAGAGTTTTCACCC
>NZ_JBFAYI010000057.1:0-22549 GCF_040681245.1 Lentzea sp. NPDC051838 | reverse complement strand
GTGTCAACTCGACACGCTTTTCGTCGAGTTGACACCCCTCCTCGGGTGTGGCTCGCTCGGACGCGACTCGTGACGGGACCCACCCCACCAACGCACCCACGTACGCAACAGCAAGCCGCCCAAAGCAACAGGCGTGCCATCAACCCACCCACGGCGCTGGTGGGTCTTTGATCAGATTGGCGGGTCTGGGGCAGAGCTCCCAGAAAGCAACCGGAACGGGACGCCCGCAACAGCACCACCTACGAACACGAAACCGCCAGCCGCCAACGAAACCGGGAGACGGCGACGGCAACCGGAGCGCCCGCCGGAACGGCGGCAACGGCGGCAACGGCGGCAACGCAGAAACGGGGCAGCGGCAACAACCGCTGCCCCGCAGGCCGGGCGACCCAGGGGACACAGGCACCGGTCAAAGGTCGGGGCAGACGACCGGCACACAGGGGCAACACCCAACCCCGCACTGCACACACAATCTGTGCGTTCTAAGGGCTTTGCGCGTTCAAGAAGTCAGAAGGGGGCTGAGGGGTCAGGCGGAAGGAAACCCCTCAACCCCCTCTATCAGACCCCTGCCAAGGGCGCGGAGGACGTGGACGATTCCTCAGCAGGGGAAGGCAGCGGCAACTCCACCGAAACCCCAACAGAAACCTCACCCGGCGAAGCCGGCTCCCCAGGCAAAGAAGGCCCAGGCAACGACCGATCACAAGGCGGCACAGGAGAAACCGGAGCAGTAGACGGCGGGGCCGGCTCCTCAGACCGAGGAGCAGAAGGAGGCGTAGGAGTCCCGGTAACAGGCCCAGGCTCAGAAGGCGCGGACGAAGCCGGAGGCTCCAAAACCGGAGGCGCAGGAGGCAAAGCAGAAGCCGACGACGTGACCACAGGCGGAACCGGACTGTCCGAAGTAGACGGCAGCGTCTCGGTGGGCTCGACCTCCCCAGGCCCAGCAGGCGGCTCATTCCGCCCAGCAGCCGGAGGCTTCAAAACACCAGTAGACCGCACAGTCTCAGTAACCGTAGAAACCGCAACCCGAGTCTGCGTAGCCATCCGAGCAGCCCGAACCTCCCGAGCCGCCCCCTCCATCACCACGGTCTCAGTAACCGTGGACACAGAAGGATCAGCGGCAAAGGGCTCGGTCCACCACTGCGACGTGGGCCGAGCCGGCGGCGGCGCGGCCAGCGGTGCCTCGGACGGCGACCCCGTCAGCGCGATCAACGCGAACATGCCGCCCAGCGCCAGGAACGGCACAACAACGACGGCCCCGAAGCATCCACGGCCACTGCGCGGCTCTTCTCGGTGACTCATCTCCAGCACACCCCCGAACGGTGACGACTGTTCCACTTGGTTGATCGTCCACATGGAACAGTGCGTCACAGTTCTTTAGTCACACGATGGGGTGTTCAGGCCAGTGGCGGCAACTCCGGAGCGTGAGCAGCGGGCGAAGATGAAAGGCTTTCCAGGGCCAACGAAACGGCCTTCTCCAGCTGCGGGTCACGCCCGGAAACTCGGTCCGAGGGCGTCATGACCACCTCGATGTCCGGGTCGACACCGTAGTTCTCCACCGCCCACCCGTGGCCCTTGAACCAGGACGCGTACCTCGGTTGGGTGACCATGGTGCCGTCTACCAGCGTGTAGAGCATGTCGATGCCGATGACACCGCCCCACGTCCGGACACCGACGACAGGGCCGATCCCCAGCTCCTTGATGGCCACGTTGACGATGTCGCCGTCCGACCCGGCGAACTCGTCGGCCACCGCGACGACCGGTCCGCGCGGCGCGTCCTGCGGGTACGACTCGGAGGCCGTGTACCCGCGCGCCACCGACCAGCCGATGACCTTCCGGCCGAGCTTCTCGATCACCAACTGGGAGGTGTGGCCGCCGCCGTTCTCGCGAACGTCCAACACGAGAGCCTCGCGCGCCAGCTCCACCCGCAGGTCGCGGTGCAGCTGAGCCCATCCGGCGCCCATCATGTCCGGCACGTGCAGGTAGCCCACGCGGCCACCGGAGAGCTGATGCGTGAACCCGCGCCGGTCAGCCACCCACGAGTGGTAGCGCAGCGGCTCCTCATCAGCCAGAGGGACCACCACGACCCGTCGCAGCTCTCCACCACCACCGGGCCGCACGGTCAGCTCCACGGGCTTGCCCGCGGTCCCCACCAACAACGCCCCAGGCCCGGCCAACCCGACCGGACGCCCGTCAACGGCCACGATTGCGTCCCCAGAGCGCACAGCCACCCCAGGAGCAGCCAACGGCGAGCGGGCGTGCGGGTCGGACGTCTCGCCGGGGATCACGCGCGAGACGACCCACGAGCCGTCCACGAGAGCAAGATCCGCACCGAGCAGGCCCTGGCGGCGCGACGCGGGCACGTGCGGCGCCGAACCCCAGACGTACGCGTGCGAGGTGCCGAGCTCGCCCTGCACCTCCCACAACAGGTCGACCAGGTCGTCGTGGCTGCCCACCTCGGCCACCAGCGGCCGGTAGCGGTCGAGCTCGCCCTGCCAGTCGACGCCGCCCATGTCGGTGCGCCAGAAGTGGTCGCGCATGAGCCGCCCGTTCTCGGCGTACATCTGCGCCCACTCCAGCGCGGGGTCGACCACGACCCGCACGCGAGACAGATCGATCTCGACGTAGTCGGCGGAGTCGTCGTCGGCCTTGCTGTCGGACGGCACGACCCGCAGGTCACCGCGGTCCTCGATCACCATCCGCTTGCCGTCACCGGACACCGCAAACGCTTCCGCGCTGTCCGCCAGCACCTCGGTCTTGCGCTTGCCGAAGTCGAACCGCTCCAGCACCGTCCGCGGCGGACGGGAGTCAGGCGTGGCCAGGTTGTCGCCCAGCACCCCGAGCAACGGCCGCCGCAACCACAGCAGCCCACCCCGGGCAGCCTTCAGCGAGACGTACTCCGCAACGGCCACGGGCACCGGCACAACGCGATCGGCGAGGCCTTCGACGTCGACCCGCGTGACCGACGTCTTCTCGTCCTCGTCGTCGGAGTCCTTGTCCTCGTCGCCCACCGGACGCCCACCGTGCATCGGGTCGAACGGCGACGGCGTGGTGGCGGCCAACGGCACGAGGTGCGGCCGGCAGCCCGTGGGGAACGACAGGTCGAACACATGCGCGTCGTACACCGGGTCGAACGTGCGGATCGACAGGAACGCCAGGTACTTCCCGTCCTCCGTGAACGAGGGTGCGAAGTCGGCGAAGCGCAGCGGCGTCACGTCCACAACGGACAGATCAGAGGTGTTCACCATCTTGATGTGCCGCAACGGAGTCGGCCCTGGATGCGACCACGCGAGCCAGGCGGAGTCGGGCGAGAACGCGAGGTTCGTGATGTGCGCGTTGGCACCGGAAACGACCTCGCGAACCTCACCGGAAGCGATGTCCACCAACAACAACCGGCCGTCGTGCGTCGCAACAGCAACGCGCGAACCATCGGGCGCGGCCGACAGCGACATCACGCGCCCCAACGCACCGGAGGCGACGCGACGCGCGGTGTTCCCGGGCTCAACGCCACCAACGGGCGCGATCTCCAGAGCCTCTTCGCCCTCGACGTCCGTCACCCACACCACGTGATCGGTCTCGCCGAGCACCTTCGGCAGCCGCGCGCGCACGTCCGAACGGTCCGACAACGCGCGCACGGGACCATCGCGATGCGTCACCCAGTGCACGGAACCGCGAACCTCGACGGCGGACGCACGACCCGTGTGGTCGACGCTGAACGACTCGACGTTGCCGGAAGCCTTGACGTGGTGCGGTTGCAGGCCGGTGCGCGGCCCGCCGAGCTTGATGTCGAGCTTGCGCAGGTCCGACAGGCCTTCCAGCAGCCACAGCTCGCCTGCCTGGTGGAAGATCACCCGCGAACCGTCGGTGGAAGCGTTGCGCGCGTAGAACTCCCCGGAGGAATGCCGCCGCAGGTCGGTTCCGTCCGGCTGCACCGAGTACACGCTGCCGACGCCCTCGTGGTCGGACAGGAACACGATGCGCCCGTCGACCCACATCGGGTTCGCCAGCGACGACTTCAGATCACCGAGAATCCGCGAGAAGTCACCCGAGCCGGCCAGGTCCACCCACAGTTTGGCCGCCGTGCCACCGCGATACCGCTTCCAGTTCGCCGGTTCCTGCATGTAGCTCGACGACGTGACGACCTGCCCGTCCGGACCGAACGAGACGTCGTTGACCCACCCGTAGGGCAGCACTTCGGACGGTCCGCCGTCCAGCGGAACGGCGTGCGCCTGCTTGCGGTGACGGGACATCTGCCCGGTGGTCGACACGGCGAGCACTCGCCCGTCCGGCGTCCACCCGGACACCGCCGTGCGGGTCACTCCCCAGTGCGTCAACCGGCGGGCAGGGCCACCGTCCACAGGGGCCACCCGGACTTCCGGCGCACCGTCGATCCAACTGGCCCAGGCCAACTGCGTGCCGTCGGGCGAGAACCGGGGTGTGCGGGCAGGAACCTGATCAGCGGACGCGCGCCAGGCCCTTCCTCCACCGACGGGCGCGAGCCACACGTCGTCCTCGGCCACGAACGTCACCAAGTCACCGCGCAGGTGCGGATACCGCAGGTAAGTCACGTGATCGACGTTAGCCCACGTTCACCGTTTCAGGAGGGCCAAAACCTCCGCCAGTCCTCTGCCGTAAGCGAATCCAGACCTTCGGCCCTGGCCTTTGCCTCGGCCAACCGAACGTTCGCGGCAAAACGGCGACAGATCTGGCGAAGCTCTGTCTCCGGGTCCTCACCGGCGAGCTTCGACAGCGCGGTCACGGCGAACAACGTCGTGCCCGTGTCGTCACCCTCCGGCAGCAGGTCGACGGGGAAGCCGGCACGTTTGGTGCGCTGCACCAACTTCGCGGCCAACGCCACCGCCGGCTGCCCCAGCGCGACACCGTCCACACTGGACTCACGCCGCTTCTCGACCTGCTTCAGCTCTTCCCACCGGTGCTGCTGCGACGTCGCGTCGTGCACCGCCGGGTCGTGGCCTTCGAAGACGTGCGGGTGACGTCCGACGAGCTTCGCCACCAGTTCGGACGCGACGGCATCGATGTCGAACGGATCAGCGGGATCCTCGGCGGCGACGCGCGAGTGGAACAGCACCTGCAGGAGCACGTCACCGAGCTCCTCGCGCATCGCCGCGCGGTCGCCGTCCTCGATCGCCTCCAGCAGCTCGAAAGTCTCCTCGAGCAGGTACTGGCGCAACGAGAGGTGGTCCTGCTCCGCATCCCACGGGCAACCACCAGGGGAACGGAGCCGGTGCATCACGGCGGCCGCGTCGAGCAACGCGGCCCCCATCGGTTCCGGCGTCGTGATCACGTGAGCGTCCGGATACGCGGACGCGTCGGTCGTGATCACCACCGAGCCGTCCTCGAGCACGGCCGGCGCCACACCATCAACACCGAGCGTGGACCAGAACTCCAAGGCCACGCCCTCGCCCGCGTAGACGGCCTTGGCGTTGCGCAACGCGGGCAGAGCGGCAGCAGGCAGTACGGCGTCGAGCCGCTCGCTCAGAAGGACGACGGTGATCAAGACTTGTTCTTGGTCGTGGTCGGGCCGAAGTAGCCGCCCAGCTCGCCCTTGTTCGGCGACATGGCGTTCTTCACCGGGTCCCACACGCCGTACCGCGGGTTGATCTCGATCGACAGGTCCGCCGCGAGGTACTGGGCGATCCGCTGACCGAAGGTGGCGAGCAGCTGCGGGTCGACGCTGTCGACGATGTTGTCCTCGCCCGGCGTCGGCGCGACCGAACGACGGTCCCTGACCAGCGCGACGATCGAGGTGGCCTCCTGCTCGCCCAGCTGGAACGCGACGACCGTGCCGGGCTTCGCGGCCCACAGCGGGGAGGTGACCAGCGACGGCGTCTCGGAGACGCGCACCTTCTGGTTCTTCGCGGACTGCTGGGCACCGCTGGTGTTGCGGCCGGCACCCTGGATGAACTCGTCCATCTTCGCGGCGTCGGCGGCGACCTCGGCGGCCTTCTCCTTCGCCTCGGTGATGCTCTTGGTCTGGAAGAAGTCGATCGTGACCTCGAGCGTCGTGATGTTCCGGCGCGCCAGCTCGGAGGCGACCAGCAGGTCGCGGATGTAGCGGTGGATCGTGCTGGCGTCCTGCTCGCTCTGCTGCGACGCGGCCTCGGGCCCGCCGCGCTCCTGGATCGCGTCGTACACCTTGGTCTCGTCGACCGTGATGTTCTCGCGCTGAGCGGCGTGCTCGATCATCTTGTGCCGGATCTCGTCGCCCAGCACGAACCGCGACACGTCACCGAGCTTGCCCTGGTCCTGCATCTGCTGGGCGGCAGGCTCCTTCTTGAGCACCGTGGTGGTGCGGTCCTGGACGGTCTTCAGCTCGATCGCCTGACCACCGACGATCGCGGCCGAACCGGCCTTGGCGGGTCCGGTGCCGCATCCGGTGGCGAGGAGCGCCACGGCAACACCGACCAGCGAGAAACGCTTCAGAACAGTGCTCACGAGGATCTACCTTCTCACGCCGTGGTGACCGGGGTCACGGGAGTCCCCGCCAGTGAGTCGAGGAACGCACCGCACCAGTCCAGCAGCTCCTGATCACGCAGCTGAGGTGCACCCATCCGGCCGCCTGCCGCTCCCTCCGTCGGCCTAGGCACCGTCACCGTGCCCATGGCCTGCTTGTAGACGGCCTTCGGGAACAACCGGCGCATCCTGACCAGCTGCGAGTCGAGCAGTTCGAGCTTCGCGAACCGCACGTTCTGGCCCATCGCGATCACCTCGGTGACGCCGTGGCGGCGGCAGGTGTGGCGCAGGCGGGCAACGCTGAGCAGGCGCTCCACCGGCTCCGGCGGCGTGCCGTAGCGGTCCTTGAGCTCTTCCCAGACGGCCTGCAACGCCGGTTCGTCGGAGGCGGCCGCGATCTTGCGGTAGGCCTCCAGCCGCAGCCGCTCGCCCGGCACGTACTCGTGCGGGATGTGCGCGTCGACCGGGAGGTCGACCCGGACCTCGGCGAGCTCTTCCTCCTCGACGCCCCCATCGGCACCCGCGTGCTTGCGGAACGCCTCGACGGCCTCGCCGACGAGCCGCACGTACAGGTCGAAGCCGACGCCCGCGATGTGACCGGACTGCTCGGCGCCGAGGATGTTGCCGGCGCCGCGGATCTCCAGGTCCTTCATCGCGACGGCCATGCCCGCGCCCAGCTCGGTGTTCTGCGCGATCGTGGCGAGCCTGTCGTGCGCGGTCTCCGTCAGCGGCGTCTCGGCCGGGTACAGGAAGTACGCGTAACCCCGTTCACGACCACGGCCGACGCGTCCGCGCAGCTGGTGCAGCTGAGCCAGACCCAGCAGGTCGCCTCGTTCGACGATCAACGTGTTGGCGTTGGAGATGTCGAGGCCGGTCTCGACGATCGTGGTGCAGACGAGGACGTCGAACTCGCGCTCCCAGAAGCCCTGGATGATCTTCTCCAGGCGATCCTCGTTCATCTGGCCGTGCGCGGTGACGACCCGCGCTTCCGGTACCAGGTCGCGGATGCGGCGCGCGGCCTTCTCGATCGACGACACCCTGTTGTGCACGAAGAAGACCTGGCCGTCGCGCAGCAGCTCGCGCCGGATCGCCGCGCCGACCTGCTTGTCGTCGTACGCGCCGACGTAGGTGAGGATCGGGTGCCGTTCCTCCGGCGGGGTCAGGATCGTCGACATCTCGCGGATGCCGGCGAGCGACATCTCCAGCGTGCGCGGGATCGGCGTCGCGGACATCGTCAGCACGTCGACGTGCGTGCGCAGCGCCTTGATGTGTTCCTTGTGCTCTACACCGAAGCGCTGTTCCTCGTCGACGATCACGAGGCCGAGGTCCTTGTACCGCACGGTCTTCTGCAGCAGCCGGTGCGTGCCGATCACGATGTCGACCTCGCCGTCCGCGAGCCCGGCGATGGTCTGCTCGGACTCCTGCGCGTCGGTGAACCGGCTGAGCCCCTTGACGTTCACCGGGAACTGGCGCATGCGCTCGCCGAACGTGTTGAGGTGCTGCTGGGCCAGCAGCGTCGTCGGCACCAGCACGGCGACCTGCTTGCCGTCCTGCACGGCCTTGAACGCCGCGCGAACCGCAATCTCCGTCTTGCCGTAGCCGACGTCACCGCAGATGACGCGGTCCATCGGCACGCCGCGTTCCATGTCGGCCTTGACCTCGTCGATCGCGGCCATCTGGTCCTGCGTCTCGGTGAACGCGAACGCGTCCTCCAGCTCGCGCTGCCACGGGGTGTCACTCGCGAACGCGTGGCCGGGGGCGCTCTGACGTGCCGCGTAGAGCTGCACGAGCTCGGCCGCGATCTGCTTGACCGCCTTGCGCGCCTTGGACTTCGTGTTCTTCCAGTCGCTGCCGCCGAGCTTGTTCAACGACGGCAGCTCGCCGCCGACGTACCGGCTGACCTCGTCGAGCTGGTCGGTCGGCACGAACAGCCTGTCCCCCGGCTGGCCGCGCTTGGACGACGCGTACTCCAGCACCAGGTACTCGCGGGTGGCCCCGGCGACCGTGCGCTGGACCATCTCCACGTACTTGCCGATGCCGTGCTGCTCGTGCACCACGAAGTCGCCCGCCTTGAGCGCCAGCGGATCGACCGCGTTGCGCCTCTTGGAGGGCATCTTGCGCATGTCCTTTGTGGACGTACCGCCGCGACCGCCGGTGAGGTCGGTCTCGGTCAGCACCACCAGCGCGAGGTCCGGCAGGATGAAGCCGTCCTCGAGCGCACCGCGCACGACCGTGACGGTCTGCGCTTTCGGTGCCGCGTCGAGGGATTCGAGGTGGACGGCCGCGATCTCGGCGTCCTTCATGCGTTCCACGGCACGCTGAGCGGTACCGGCACCGGGCACGACGAGCACCGCCGCGCCGCCCGTCGCCGTGTGCGCCTTGAGGTCCGCGAAGGCACGCTCGACATCGCCCTGGTAGGCCTCGACCGGCTTCACGTCGAGGTGCACGACGTCCGGCGCGTCGGTGGTGAGCTGGCTGAGCGTCCACCACGGACGGTCGTTCGCCTTGGCGTGCTCGGAAATCTCGCCGAGGCTCTGGTAGGCGCTGCGGCCGAGATCGATCGGCGCCTTGCCACCGGCGGCCGCGGCCATCCAGGAGGCTTCGAGGAACTCCTGCCCGGTCCGCACCAGGTCGGCCGCTCGCGCGCGGATCTTCTCCGGGTCGTTGAGCAGGACGTGGGTGCCGGGTTCCACGACGTCCGTGAGCAGCTGCAGCTCACCGGGGCACAGCGCGGGGATGAGCGCCTCCATGCCCTCGACCGCGATGCCGTTGGAGATCTTCTCCAGCATCTCGGCGAGGTGGGCGTCCGACTGGTGCTCCTCGGCGAGGTCGCGAGCGCGTTCCTTGACGTCCTCGGTCAGCAGCAGCTCACGGCACGGCGGCGCGACGAACTCGGTGATCTCGGTGGGCAGCGACCGCTGGTCCTGCACGGAGAACGGCCGGATCTCGCTGACCTCGTCGCCCCAGAACTCGACGCGGAACGGGTGCTCCGCGGTCGGCGGGAAGATGTCGAGGATGCCGCCTCGGGTCGCGTACTCGCCGCGCTTCTCGACCATGTCGACGCGCGTGTAGGCGTTCTCGGCCAGCCGCGTGACCAGCTCGGCGAAGTCCTGCTCCTCGCCGACCTTGAGGTGCACCGGAGTGAGCTCGCCCAGGTCCGGCGCCATCGGCTGGATGAGGCTGCGAACGGTCGTGACGAGGACCCGGACCGGGTTGCCCTCGGGGTGCTTGAGCCGGCGCAGGACCTGCAGCCGCGCACCGACCGTGTCCGCGCGCGGCGACAGGCGTTCGTGCGGCAACGTCTCCCAGCTGGGGAAGAACGCGACCTTGTCCGCGCCGATCAGGTCCTTGAGAACGCTGGTCAGCTCTTCGGCTTCGCGTCCGGTGGCGGTGACCGCGAGCACCGGCCGTGCGGTGGACAGGGCGGCGGCCACCAGCGGGCGGGCGGCCAGCGGACCGTCCAGCTCCAGCTCGGGCACGCCGGCGGAGTCGATCAACGAGCGGAGGGCTTTGTCGGGCAGGACACCATCGAGCAGGCCGAGCAGCGGCATGTGAGAAACCCCGTCGAGTGGGAGACGCCAGACAGACCCCTGCCTGGGACGAGGGGTCTCACAGCCCACTTTAGCTCGTGTGGCGAACCCTTATCGGGTGGCTTCTAGCGGTCGCGCTGAGCAGCCGCGCGCTTCCGTTCGAGGTATCCGGCGGGGTCGGTGTCGTGGCTGCGGCAGTCGTCCAGCCATTGGATGAACGCCTGCGAGATGTCGCTCGCCGAGTGCACGTAGGCCGCGGAACCGCCGTGCCGGACTGTCGTCTTCTCCTCGTTCGTCCACACCAGGTCGAACCCGTGCAGCCGCTGCAACGCGGACAACACCATCAGGTCATCGATCTGCGGGTCGTCCGCCTCGATCCAGCGGGCGGCCCAGGTGTGGGCGTCGTCCTGACTGAGGCTGCCGTCGAGCACGGCCCGCCACATCTCCGCGACCGTCGTCCTGGTCGCCTGCTCGGGCAAGGTCATTCCCACCATCCACAAGTCGGTTGACCACCAGATGATCCTGAAGACGTGGAGAACAGAGAGATCAGGGCTGACTACGACGATCAGTCCATAGTGGTCTACCAGGCGTATTCGCCCGCGATCGCGCTGCCCGCCGTGGCGGCGCAGCGGTTCGTGCCGCCGTTCAAGGCCGAGCGGATGACGTGGATCAAGCCGTCGTTCCTCTGGATGATGTACCGCTGCGGGTACGCGCGGAAGGAAGGCCAGGAGCACGTGCTGGCCGTGCGGATCACGCGCGAGGGCTTCGACTGGGCGGTCTCGCAGGCGGTCGAGAGCAACGCCCAGGTCAAGGGCAAGCCCGCGGTGCGCGTGCAGTGGGATCCCGAACGCGGACTGCGCCACGAGCCGTTGCCGCACCGGTCCATCCAGATCGGCCTCGCACGGGAAGCCTCGGACATGTACGTCAACGAGTGGACGGTCAGCATCACCGACGTGACAGCCCTTGCGCGCGAGGTGCATGCCGCTGTGCGTGCGGGCGATGACGAGGCGGCGCGCGCGTTGTTGCCCGTTGAGCGGCCTTACGCGGTTTCCGAGCGGTAGCTGTGGCCGAGCTGCGCACCTAGTCCGAAGTAGTGCCGGAAGTTGTAGATCAACGGGTTCCAGGCGCTCGGGTCGATGTGATCGGTACCGGGCACGACGATCGCGGGGTCGGCGTGCACGGCCAGCACCTGTGCCTCCACGATCAGGAAGTCACCACCGGCGTCGAGGCGGGTGGTCGACGCACGTGCCTCCAACTGCAGCCGGCACTCCGCGACCCGTGGTGGGCGGACGCGTTCTGAGCACAGGGGTGTGAGGCGCGCGGCGGAGAACTTCTCTGGCTCGTAGCGGTGGGTGGGCTTGTGCACGGGGACGGGATCCCGCCCGGTCAGAGGCGCCAGCCGTTCCACCGCCTCCCACAGGTCGGGGCCGGGCACGTTGATCACCACGTCCGGCCGTTCCAGGAGGTTCGCGGCCGTCTGCCCCTCGGCGCCCAGGCCGAGGACGACGACCTGGCCGAGTGCCCAGGCCGAGGACATGGGTGCCAGGTTCGCGGTTCCGTCGGAGTTCTCGGTGGTCAGCAGCACCACCGGGGTGCCGAAGTAGAGGATCTTGGGCTGGATGTTCACGCCGCAGAACGCTAGGAGCAGGAGAGTTCGGTGACGGCCGAACTCACGGAACCTCCACGGCACAAAACGCATAGTTAGGACATGCGCGCACTCCTCGCTGGGTTGGTGCTGGTGACCGCGGCTTGCTCCACGCCGGAACCGGGCGGCAACGCGCCGTCGAAGGCACCCGCGCCACAGGGCTTGAAGGTCGAAGAAGTCGCCGCAGGCTTGGAGCACGCCTGGGACATCGGGTTCCTCAAGGACGGCTCGCTGCTCCTCACCGAACGCCCTGGCCGGATGAAGCTGGTGAAGAACGGCCAGGTCACCCCCGTCGACATCAAGCTCGACGACATCCAGGTGCGCGGCGAGGGCGGCCTGATGGGACTGGTGATCCACCCAGATGGCCAGCGCTTCACGGTCTGCTTCAACACGACCAAGGACGTCCGGCTCACCACCTACCGCCTCGACGGCGCCAGGGCGACCAAGACCAAAGACCTGGTCACCGGCATGCCGTCGAACTCCAGCGGCAGGCACTCCGGGTGCCGGCCGACGCTCGCGCCCGACGGGACGATGTTCGTGGCGACGGGTGACATCGCGCAGGGGCGCAACCCGCAGGACAAGGCGAGTCTCGGCGGCAAGGTGCTGCGGATCGACGCCGAGACCGGTGAGGGTGCGAAGGACAACCCGTTCATCAAATCCCCGAACGCCAACGAGCGCCGGATCTACACCTACGGCCACCGCAACGTGCAAGGAGTCGTGGTTCGCGACGGGGGCCAGGTGTTCTCCAGCGAGCACGGGCCGGACGTGGACGACGAGGTCAACCTGCTCAAGGCCGGGGCCAACTACGGCTGGGACCCGTCCAAGGGCGGCACGCAGGGCGGGTACGACGAGAGCGTGCCGATGACCGACCTCAAGCGGTTCCCGGACGCCGTCGAAGCCGTGTGGTCGTCGGGTTCGCCGACGGAGGCGATCTGCCAGGCCGCGTTCTGGAACGGCAAGCTCGCGATCACCGCTTTGAAGGGCTCGAAGCTGATGCTGTTCACGCTCGACGGCGACGGCAAGGTGCAGAACGTCAGCATCCCCGACGAGCTCAACGACAAGTACGGCCGGCTGAGGGCAGCCCGCACCGCGCCGGACGGGTCGCTCTACATCACGACGTCGAACGGCTCCAACGACAAGCTGCTGAGGCTCACAGGAGACGTGTGAGGCCGCGGATGAACGCCTGCTGCTCGGAACCCAGCCCCGCGAAGTAGGCGACGTCCGCGTCTTCGACGTCCTTCATGGCCTTGCTCACCAGGGCTTTTCCGGCAGAGGTCAACTCCAGCAACCGGGCCCGGGAATCCGCAGGATCAACCGAACGCGAGACGAACCCGCGATCTTCGAGCTTGCGCAGGACCTGCGAGGTCATCATCGGGTCCGTGCCGGCGTGCGAGGCCAACTGCTGCTGCGACGGCGGACCGTTGTGCGACACCAGCCACCACAGCGACGCGAGCAGCACGAACTGCACGTGCGTCAGGTCGTGCGGGGCCAGCGCCGCCCGCATGGCTCGTTGCCACGCGAGCGTCACCCGCCACAACAGGAAACCCGGTGAGTCGTCCGGGCCGGAGAACCGCGTCACGAGGCCAATTTCACCAGCGCCTCCACCGCGTCGGGCAAGTCGGCCGTCACAACGGGCCCCAGGAACGCGGCGGCAGGGCCCTCGATCTCCACGGAATGCGTGACGCGCACACCCTCGGCGACCTGCTCCACCCGATGCGAGAACCGCAGCACCGCATCGGGCACCGACGTCTCGTCCACGAAGCCGACGCCCTCCGAAACCGACGTCAGCGTGAACGGGATCGCCCCCTGCCCCTTGATCGTCATCGTGCCGCTCGACCCCTCGGCGAACGGCCCGGACAACGTCACGGACTCCAGGCTCTCGTCCCACTCCACCCAACGATCGACGTCACTCCACAGTGCCCAGACCGCCTCGACGGACGCCGGCCCCACCACGCTGTGCTCGAACGAGAAATTTGTCATGCGCGCATACTATATGCGCGCTTACTAATGCACAACGGACGGCTCACGACCGGCTGCGCAGCTTGGGCTTGTGATCCATCGCCGACAGGCCGTTCCAGGCGAGGTTGACCAGGTGCGCCGCGACCTCGTCCTTCTTCGGCTTGCGCGCCTCGAGCCACCACTGCCCGGTCAGCGCGACCATCCCGACCAGCGCCTGCGCGTACAGCGCGGCGAGCTTGCGGTCGTAGCCCTGCTTGGCGAAGTGCAGCCCGAGGATGTGCTCGACCTGCGACGCGATGTCGTTCAGCAGCGACGAGAACGTGCCGGAAGACGAAGCGACGGGCGAGTCCCGCACCAGAATGCGGAACCCGTCCGTCGAGCCCTCGATGTAGTCGAGCAGCGCGCAGGCGGCGTGTTCCAGCAGCTCCCGAGGGTGACTGCCGCCGTCCAGCGCCACGACGATCTGATCCATCAAGCGCTGCATCTCACGGTCGACAACGACGGCGTAAATGCCTTCCTTGCCACCGAAGTGTTCGTAGACCACGGGCTTCGACACGCTCGCGCGATGCGCGATCTCCTCGATGGAGGTGGCCTCGAAGCCCTTCTCGGCGAACAGGGCGCGGGAGACGTCAAGGAGCTGTTCACGGCGTTCCTTGCCCGTCATCCTGACCCTGGTCACCCGAGTCAGCCTACGGGTCCTACTTCTTGACGCTGATCCTGGCCAGGCGCTGCTCGCTCGGCCAGCGCACGTGCGTCGCCCAGCCGAACTTCTCGAACATCCAGATCAGCCGGGCCGACGTGTCGATCTGGCCGCGCTTCACACCGTGCCGTGCCGAGGTCGGGTCGGCGTGGTGCAGGTTGTGCCACGACTCGCCGAAGCTCAAGATCGCCAACGCCCAGACGTTCGCGGACCGGTCGCGCGCCGCGAACGGGCGGTCGCCGACCATGTGGCAGATCGAGTTGACCGACCACGTGACGTGGTGCAGGAACGCGACGCGGACCAGGCCGGCCCAGAAGAACGCCGTGACGCCACCCCAGACGGACCACGTGATCAGGCCGCCCAGCACGCCGGGCAGGGCCAGCGAGATCGTCGTCCACAGCACGAAGAGCTTGTCGACCCACAGGATGTCCTTGTCGGCCATCAGGTCCGGGGCGAAGCGCTTGTAGTTGGTCTTGTCGCGGTCGAACAGCCACCCCATGTGGGCGTGCCAGAAACCCTTGGCCAGCGCGACGGGGCCGGTGCCGAACAGCCACGGCGAGTGCGGGTCGCCCTCGCGGTCCGAGAACGCGTGGTGCCGGCGGTGGTCAGCCACCCAGTCGATGACCGGGCCCTGCAACGCCATCGAGCCGGCGATCGCCAGCGCGATCTTGAGCGCGCGGTTGGCCTTGAACGAGCCGTGGGTGAAGTACCGGTGGTAGCCGATCGTCACGCCGAGGCCGGAGAGGTAGTAGAAGGCGACGAAGAGCGCCACGTCGACCCAGCCGAGGCCCCACCCCCAGGCGAAGGGGACGGCGGCCAGCAAAGCGAGGAAGGGAACGATGACGAACACGTACACGCCGGCCTGCTCGGCATGACCGCGTTGCCCGTCGATCAACGGCTTCGGGCCCTGGTCGGTGGACCGGTCCATCGTCGAAGTCATACGGATACCTCGTGGGGGATTTGAGGGGCGTATTCAGGGATGACGTACCTACGCAACCGTAACTTACGCGAGCGTAGGTTAGGTCAACCTACTTCGCCAGAGCCGCGTGGAAAGTCGCGGAAACTCACGGCCAGTTCTCAGCTTCTTGACGTGCCCCCTACATGTGCGGAGAGCTTCCTGTTTCATCACCCTGCGCCTCCCCCGAGGGAGGTCTTACCTGGGCTCCGCAGGCGTTTAGCCTCTCCGCACGTCCTGCGGCGAGGATGTTGAGCGCGGCGTTGCGATCGCGATCGTGGCGGGCAGAACAGGCGGGACACGTCCACCGCCGAACATTCAGCGGCATGACATCCATGCGGTGCCCACACGCCGAGCAGGTTTTCGAACTCGGCAGCCATCTCGAGACCCTGTGCACCGTGCGGCCAAACCGTTCGGCCTTCTCGTCCAGCAGCCGGACGAACTGACCCCAACCGGCATCCTGGATCGAGCGTGCCAGATGACGGTTGCGCACCATGCCCGAGACATTCAGGTCCTCCACGTAGACCACTTGGTTCTCGCGGACCAGGCCAAAGGCCTGCTTGTGGTGGTAGTCCCGCCGTGCACGGCGGACCTTGCCGTGATGGACGGCAACCCTGCGCCGGGCTTTGTCCCGGTTTCTGCTTCCCTTCACTCGGCGGGCCTTCTGCCGTTGCAGCCGCGCGAGTGCGCGCTCCTTCCGAACCAGGTGTTTCGGGTTGACGATCTCGCGGCATTCCCCTGCAGCGGTGGCGACCGTGGCCAGCCGGGCAATACCCAGATCGATCCCCGCCTCTCGCTCGACCCGCGGCAACGGGACTGAACGAACCTGCACCACGAACGACGCGTAGTAGTGCCCGTCCGGCTCGCGGATGATCGTGACTGACGACGGCTCGGACGGCAGCGGACGCGACCAGCGCACTCGCACATCTCCAACCTTGGCCAAGTACAGGCGGCCGTTAGAGCGCAAGCTGAAGCCGTTGCGGGTGAGCCGGAACGACTGCCGGTTGTCCTTGCGGGACTTGAACCTCGGCCTGCCCGCCTTGCGACCCCGGCGCCTGCCCTTGACCGAGTCGAAGTAGTTGCGATAGGCGCGGTGCGCGTCTTGAACGGATTGCACCAGCGCCACCGACGCAACCTCAGCCAGCCACGCCCGCTGCTCGGTGTCCTTTGCGGCGGTGATCACCCGCCGCTGAACTTCGGCCGTCGAGAGCGTTTCTCTTGCCGATCGGGCGGCGTCCCGATACCGGATGACGTCGTTGAACACCACCCGCACACAGCCGAACGTGCAGGCCAGCATCCCGCGTTGAACCTCAGTGGGCTCAATGCGGTAGCGATACCTGGCCAGCACAACCGAGACCGTGTCGAACAGACGTTCGGCCGATGACTCGGGGACCGGCCACACCCTGAAGAGCGAGGCTCGCGCCGATTCGATTTCCGTCACGCTGTGTCGCCTGGAATCGAGACCACGGCAGGGCATCATCAGAAGATGGCCAGACGCAAGATCATCCGGATCACCGCGACGTCGCTGCTCGCCCTGCTCGTGCTGGTCACGGCTGCTCTGGGCGGCATCGGCTGGTACTACAGCGGCGAGCTGCTCGACGTCGACAGGTGGGCCGGGCAGTATCCCGACACCGCGCTGGGCGTGGACGACAAGAACGTGGTGCTGGCCGAGTCCCCCGCGTCCACGCAGCGCGGCACGATGGGCCTCATCTGGCCCGGTGGCACCGCGAAGATCGGCGACGTCGCGACCAGCGGGGACGGCCGCGTCGAACGGCCGTTGCTGGAGGGCAGCGCACCGCCGGACGGCACCAAGGTCCGCGTCGAGACCGCCGTCTACGAGGGCAACCCGAAGACCGCGCTCGGCCTCGTCTACAGCGAGGTCAACGTGCCGTCCGAGCTCGGTGACATGCCCGCGTGGTTCGTGCCCGCGACCAAGAACGACACGTGGGTCATCACCGTCCACGGGCGCGGGGCGAAGCGCGACGAGGCGTTGCGCGTGGTTCCTCAGCTGCACAGTGCGGGGTTGCCCGTTCTGCTGATCAGCTACCGCAACGACGTCGGCGCGCCCGCGTCCCCCGACGGCTTCTACCACCTCGGCGACACCGAGTGGCGCGACGTCGAGGCCGCCATCAAGTACGCGCAGGGCCAGGGCGCGCAGAAGATCGTGCTCTACGGCTGGTCGATGGGCGGCGCGATCGTCGGGCAGACGCTGGCCCGTTCAAGTGTCGCGGCGGCGGTCAACGGCGTCGTGCTCGACTCCCCCGTCACCAACTGGACCCAGACGCTGAACCTGCAGGCCGAGAACCGGGGCGTGCCGACGTGGCTCACGCCGGTCGCCGAGCTCGTGTCCGGCTGGCGCGCCGACATCGACTTCGACCGGTTCGACCTGGTCCGCAACCCTCCCGCGCTCAAGCCGCCCACGCTGCTCTTCCACGGTTCCGCGGACACCACGGTGCCCGCCCAGTCGTCGCGCGACCTCGCGACCGCGGCGAGCAGGCTCGGGTGGCCGCTGCAGTACGTGGAGATCCCGGGCGCGGACCACACCTCGGGGTGGAATGTGGCGACCGACACGTACCGGAACGCGCTCGGCGACTTCCTGACCAGGTCAATCGGTGCCAAGCCGTGATCTTGAGCTGAGCCGGATGAGTGGTGGTTGGACAAGAAGAGGACGTCTCGTGACAACATGTGCGCAGGACGCGTTCGCGCGCGCCCGTTCCGCCATGGTGTAAAGGCAGCACCTCTGATTTTGGTTCAGATGGTCCAGGTTCGAATCCTGGTGGCGGAGCAAGGGCACATCAGGGGTCTTTGGGAGGTGCGAAGCTGCCCGAGGAAACGGTCGACGAGCAGGGCAACGTGGGCCACCGCCACCACGAGATGTCCGACGCGTGGCTGGTGGGCCGCGCGAGCGAACTTGTCGCCGTGGCCCAGAGCAGCCACCTCGCCGCACAGCTCGACGCGGCCGCGGAGATCGACCACATCCTCGCCGAGGCGCAGGGCCGTGGTGAGCCCCGCATCGTCGGGCAGCTGCTCAGAGCCGCGGCCGTGGTCCGGTTGGTCACGCCCGGCCTCGTCGACATGTCCGACCCGCAGCTCGACGAGATGCTCTCGCACTGCCGCCGCCACGGCCTGATCGTGCTGGAGGCGGACGCGCGGGCGTTGCGCGGACGCCGGTTCCTGCTGGGCAACGCCGAGGACAAGGCGCTGACCGAGATCGCCGCGGCCCTCGCGATGATGCTCGACGAGGAGCCAGAGGCCGACCCGGTGTTCGACAAGCGGACGTGGGACCAGCTGCTGGCCACGACGTTGCAGGACATCGCGCTCGTGCTGACGCAGCTCGGCGTCTACGAGATGGCGGACGACGTGCTCGCGGGCGCGAACAACGCGTTGCGCGAGAGCGGTCAGCCGCACCAGATCTACGTGCATCTGGTGAACAGGGCCCGGCTGCGGATCGGCTGGGGTCTGCGCCTCGAACGGGTGAACCTGCACGACGCGGCGCACGAGCAGTTCAGCGTGGCGTCCGGGCTCGCGGAAGCCGCCGAGGTGCCGTTCCGGCAGTCGCTGCACCCCGGCCGGCGCGACGTCGACGCCGCCGACCAGGTGCCGATCCTCGGTGCCGCCCACGCGCTGACGCACCCGAGCGAGGAGCACCTCGACCGGCTGTGGTCGTTGCGCGGCCTGTCGATGTACGCGCGAGAGCTGATCATCGTCGCGATCGCCCTGGCCAGGTGCCTCGTCGAGGCGAACCGGATGGACGACGCGCTGAAGGTGCTCGGCGACACCCGCACGCAGATGGAGCACGACACGTCGGAGCCGTCGCTCGTGCTCTCGCTGGAACGCGAGTACGCGCACCTCTGCGGCCCGCACACGATGTCGGCGCTGGAGGCGTACAACGCGGCGCTGGAGCTGCAGCTCTGGGGGATGCAGGAGTCGCGCGTCGCCACGATCACCACCCGCCGCGAGCACGAGCGGCTGACGCGGGCGCACGGCCAGATCGCGCAGCAGGCGTTGCAGGACCCCCTCACCGGGCTGCCCAACCGGCGGGCGCTCGACGACAAGATCAGCGAGCTCATCGCCGGTCAGGTCGACCCGTTCTCCATCGCGCTGGTGGACCTCGACGGCTTCAAGGGCGTCAACGACCGGCATTCACATGCCGAGGGTGATGATGTTCTTCGGGTGATTGCCAGCACACTCCGGCAGGCCCTGCGCGGCGACGACATGGTGGCCCGCTACGGCGGTGACGAGTTCGTGGTGTTGCTCCCCGGAGCCCCTCTGCACGCCGCGGAAGCCGCACTCGGCAGGGCCGTGGATGCCGTGGCAGGCTTGCCAATCGACCTCTCGCGGGGCGTCACGCTGTCGGTCGGCGTCATCTCGCTGCGCCCCCGCGAATCCGCGAACCAGGCCCTGTCCCGGGCCGACTCGGCGATGTACGTGGCGAAGCGTCAGGGCGGCTGCCAGGTCGCGGCCGTGGCGGGGGAGCCGTCCGCGGAGGCTTAGGCTGGTCCGCGGACTTCGAACCACCCAGCCTGTTAGGGAGAGCATTGATGCTCGAGGGCCCTGTCAGCACGGTCGTGCTCGCCGCCGGGGAAGGCACCCGCATGCGGTCGTCCACGCCGAAGGTGCTGCACCGGATCGCCGGACGTTCACTCGTCGAACACGCGGTGCGCGCGGCGGCCGGCACAGATCCCGACCACCTGGCCGTCGTCGTCGGCCACGGCCGTGAAGCCGTCACTGAGCATCTTGATGGTCTGTCCGAGACGCTCGGCCGCAAGGTCACCGTCGCGGTGCAGGCCGAGCAGAAGGGCACCGGGCACGCCGTCTCGTGCGGCTTGGCCGAGCTGCCGCACGACCTGGGCGGCACCGTGATCGTGAGCTACGGCGACGTGCCGCTGCTCGACACCCAGACCTTCAAGGCCCTGCTGGCCGAGCACGCGTCGGCGGGCAACGCGGTCACCGTGCTGACGGCCGTGGTGGAGAACCCCACCGGATACGGCCGGATCGTGCGCGACTCCGACGGGTCCGTTCTGGGGATCGTCGAGCAGAAGGACGCCTCCGCCACCGAGCAGCTGATCAACGAGATCAACTCCGGTGTCTACGCGTTCGACGCCGCCGTCCTGCGCGACGGCCTGTCGCGGCTGTCGACCGACAACGCGCAGGGCGAGCTCTACCTGACCGACGTGCTGGGCATCGCCCGCGGAGACGGCAAGCGCGTCGGCGCGCTGATCGCGTCCGACCGCTGGCTCGTCGAGGGCATCAACGACCGCGTGCAACTCGCCGCCGTCGGTGCCGAGATGAACCGCCGCATCGTCGAGGGCCACATGCGTTCCGGCGTGACGGTCGTCGACCCGGCCTCGGTGTGGGTCGACGCGGACGTGCAGATCGGCCAGGACGCCCTGATCGAGCCGAACGTGCAGCTCCGCGCGGGCACGGTGATCGGCGCCGGCGCGCTCGTCGGCCCGGACACGACGCTGTCCGGCGTGAAGGTCGGCTCGGGCGCTTCCGTCGTCCGCACCCACGGCAGCGACTCGGTGATCGGCGACAACGCCTCCGTCGGCCCGTTCGCCTACCTGCGCCCCGGCACCTCGCTGGGCGTGAAGGGCAAGATCGGCACGTTCGTCGAGACCAAGAACTCCACGATCGGCGAGGGCTCGAAGGTCCCCCACCTCTCGTACATCGGCGACGCGACGATCGGCGACCACAGCAACATCGGCGCCGCCTCCGTCACCGTCAACTACGACGGCGTCAACAAGCACCGCACCGTCGTCGGCTCCCACTGCCGCACCGGCTCGGACAACATGTTCGTGGCCCCGGTGACCGTGGGCGACGGCGCCTACACGGGCGCGGGCACCGTCCTGCGCCGCAACGTCCCACCAGGCGCGCTGGCCGTCTCCGGCGGCCCGCAGCGCAACCTCGAAGGCTGGGTCATCAGCCGACGTGAAGGAACGGCCGCGGCTCAGGCAGCGGCAGCCGCCCTCGCCAACCAGAATGACGAGAAGACAGAGGAGGGCTGACCGTGAACCCCCAGATGCCCGGCACGCCGAAGAAGAACCTGATGCTCTTCGGCGGACGCGCCTACCCCGAACTGACTGAAGAGGTCAGCAAGCACCTCAACGTCACGGTGACCCCGCAGCAGGCCTACGACTTCGCGAACGGCGAGATCTTCGTCCGCTTCGAGGAGTCCGTGCGCGGCTGCGACGCCTTCGTCATCCAGTCCCACACAGCCCCCATCAACCAGTGGCTGATGGAACAGCTGATCATGGTCGACGCGCTGAAGCGCGCCTCGGCCAAGCGCATCACCGTGATCATGCCGTTCTACCCGTACAGCCGTCAGGACAAGAAGCACCGCGGCCGCGAGCCCATCTCGGCCCGCCTGGTAGCCGACCTCTTCAAGACGGCCGGTGCCGACCGCCTGGTCTCAGTCGACCTGCACACCGCGCAGATCCAGGGCTTCTTCGACGGCCCGGTAGACCACCTGTGGGCGATGCCTCTTCTCGCCGACCACATCCGCGGCAAGTACGCGGGCCACGAGATCACCGTCGTCTCCCCCGACTCGGGCCGCACCAAGCTGGCCGAGAAGTGGGCGGACACCCTGGGCGGCGCCCCGATCGCCTTCATCCACAAGACCCGCGACCCCCTCCGCCCGAACGAGGTCGTCTCGAACCGCGTGGTCGGCAAGGTCGAGGGCCGCCTCTGCATCGTGATCGACGACATGGTCGACACCGGCGGCACCATCGCCGGAGCCGTGAAGCAGCTGCTAGGCGAGGGTGCGGCGGACGTGGTCATCGCGGCCACGCACGGCATCCTCTCGGGCCCGGCCACCCAGCGCCTGCAGGACTCGGGCGCCCGCGAGGTCGTGTTCACCGACACCCTCCCGATCCCGGCGGAGAAGCGCTTCCCGAACATGACCGTGCTCTCGATCGCTCCGCTGCTAGCGCGCGTGATCCAGGAGGTCTTCGAGGACGGCTCCGTCACGTCGCTGTTCGACGGCAACGCCTGACCCAGCAGCTCCACCAGAGGGGCCTCCCGCAGTCCATTTCAGGACAGCGGGAGGCCCCTGGGCATTCCCGCGAAGCGCATCAACGCCGAGGCCGAAGGCGAGGCGCCCCAAAGGCGAAGCCGAGGAATCTTTGGCGAAGGCGAAGCCGAGCTGCTTGAAACGTGCGCTCCGGTGGCCCCCGTCACGAGTCGTGGCTGAACGTCTGCCGCGCCGGGGAGGGGAGGTCAAGTCGACACGCTTTTCGTCGACTTGCCCACCCCTCCCCGGTGTGGCTCGCTCCGACGCGACTCGTGACGGG
>NZ_JBFAYI010000056.1:0-22598 GCF_040681245.1 Lentzea sp. NPDC051838 | reverse complement strand
TTCCTATCTCGTGGGGTCCGCGCGAGCCACCGCGGGGGGGGTTGTTATTGTCGACGAAAAGCGTGTCGACTTGACCTCCCCTCCCTGGCGCGGCCAACGATCAGCCACGACTCGTGACGGGACCCACCCCACCTAGAGTGTTCGCGAAAAGCAGCTCGGCTTCGCCTTCGCCCCTAGAACTGCACGAGCATCTTGCCCGTGTTCTCGCCCCTCAGGAGGCCCAGGAAGGCTGCCGGGGCCTGCTTGGCGCCGCCTTCGATGGTGGTCTCCGAGTACTTCAGCTCGCCCGAGGCGATCCAGGCGCCGACTTCAGAGATGAATTGAGGCTGCAGGGCCTTGTGGTCGCCCACCAGCATGCCGCGCAGGGTCAGGCGCTTGGCGAGGATCTGGATCATGTTGCCCGGGCCGGTCGGCTTCTCCGAGGCGTTGTACTGGGAGATGGCGCCGCACATGGTGATTCGGCCGTTGAGGTTCAGGGCGTCGATGGCCGCTTCGAGGTGCTCGCCGCCCACGTTGTCGAAGTAGACGTCGATGCCGTTGGGGGCGGCGGCGGCCAGTTGGTCGGCTACAGGGCCGTCCTTGTAGTTGAAGGCCGCGTCGAAGCCGAGCTCTTCGGTCAGGTACTTGACCTTTTCCGGGGAGCCTGCGGAGCCGATTACTCGGGAGGCTCCCTTGAGGCGGGCGATCTGGCCCACGAGTTGGCCGACGGCGCCTGCTGCGCCCGAGACGAAGACGGTGTCGCCTGGCTTGAACTCTGCGGTGGCGAGGAGGCCTGCGTAGGCGGTGAGGCCCGGCATGCCGAGGACGCCCAGGTAGGCGCTCAGCGGGGCGATGGCCGGGTCGACCTTGACGCTGTGCTTGGCGTCCAGGACGGCGTACTCGCGCCAGCCGAGGCCGTGGAGGACGTTGTCGCCGACGGCGAGGTCGGAGACGCCTTCGCCGACGGCGACGATCTCGCCGACCGCGCCACCCTCGAGGGGCTGGCCCACCTGGAACGGCGGGACGTAGGACTTGACGTCGTTCATGCGGCCGCGCATGTACGGGTCGACGCTCATCACGATGTTGCGGACGAGGATCTGGCCCTCAGCGGGAGTGGGGATCTCGACCTCGACGATCTCGAAGTTCTCCTCGGTCGGCCAGCCCTTGGGGCGGGAGGCGAGGCGGACTTCGAGTGCGGTGCTGGTCATGGTCGAACCATCTCCATCCTGGAATTGCGGATCAGTTATCCGGTTCAACCGCTGTTCGTCCAGGAGTGTTCCGGGATGTGAGCTAGACCGCAGGAAGAAGAGTGACCACGTCTCGGTAGGCGAAGCCGAGCTTGCGGTAGAGGGCGATGGCGGGGGCGTTGTAGTTCTCGACGAAGAGGGCGCACGTGCCGTAGAGCGAGAGGAGGGAGGAGGTGACGAATTGGCAGACGCGGTGGCCCAGGCCTTGGCCTTTGTGGGAGGGGTGGACGGCCACGCCCATCATGAAGCCGACGTCGACGGACGACCACGCTTCGGCTGCTGTGGCCACCAGGTCGTTGCCTATGCGGACGCCTGCCCAGCGTTGGACGCCCTGCTCGCCTGGCCAGGCCCAGGACTCGGGGTTGGCTGCCCGCAGCAACGGTGGCACGTCGTCCAGGCACGACAGCCAGGACGCGTCTGGCGGTAGGTCTAACGAGCCGGTTCGGTCCATCCAGCCGAAAGGCTTGTCCTCGGCCCACGGCGTGGGCATCAGGGCCGCCACCTCGTCCGCTAGTGGCTGTTCCATCAACGGTCGCAGGTTCACGCCCCGGCCGTGGGCGGCCAGCAGGGAGGCGACGCCTTCTGGTGGGCCTGCCATGACCAGGCGGCGGCGTCTGGTCAGGGAAGGCGCGTGGACGGCTACTGCGCCGCGGTGTTCCCAGGCTGCACCACCTGCCGACAAGGCCTGGGACGCCCAGCGGATCAGCGGGTCTGCGGAGACGTCGTGGATGTCGGCGGTGGTGCGTAAGCGGCGCACTCAGTCCTTCTGTTTGCGGCGCAACAGGGTTCGCTTCGCGAGCGAGTCCTCCAGGGCCTGGTAGGCGAGGTCCATGGCGCGGTTGTACTCGCCTTGGGGGCGGTGGGGGACGGACTCGTCCGGCTGCGGGGGCGTGACCATCTGGAGCCAGCGTTCGTTCCAGAGCTGTTCGACGGCCTGTTCCCAGTGCAGGGCGGCGCCCATGCGGACGACCCTTTCGCGGTCGCGGACCTCGGCGATCTCGTGCTGGGTGGCGGCGAGTCGCTGTGCGAGTTCGGTGCAGCGGACCTCGTCCAGCTTGCGCTGGCGGGACGCTGCGTCCGTGGCGATGGCGATGATCTCCTTGTAGCGCTCCACGGCGGACAGTGTCGGCACCTCGATCACCTCCTCGCTCTGACGCTGCGACGGGACCGACTCGAACATGGTCGTCATCATCGGGTTCATCACGCTTCTCCTGTGTCGAACGGGATGATCACCTGCGGTCGCGAGTGCTCGAACCTGTCGAAGAACAGGCCTCGGCGTGGTCGCGGCGACCAGCTCATGACCTGCTCGGGTCCGAGCGACAGCAGTTCTTTGCCCTGGACGTCGAACGCCACCCAGGCGCCGATGTCGTCGTAGACACCTGGGGGGAGGCTCGCCTTGAGCCTCGTGACGCCGCGCCACCAGCCCAGCACGTGGGTGCGGTTCTCCGGGCCGTGCTTGAGAACCGTGCGCAGGCTGTCCAAACCGGACGCTCGCGTCGCCGGATCTTTCTGTTCCAGCAACGTGTGTGCCGCGTCCACGCCGTAGAGCACCAGGTAGTGCGGGCTCGGCGGGCTGTCGGACGTGCCCGTGCTGATCGACTGCAGCCGGGCCGCGGTGCGGTCCAGCAGCTCGCGGATGCCGTCGATGCCGATCACCGAAGCATCATGGCCGTCGGCGCTCAGGCGTTTCGCCAGATGCAGCGCCTGCGGCATGGCCTCGTCGACCAGACAGGCCAGGCTGAACGCCGCCTCGACCGGCTCGTGCTGCCTGCCCAGTGACGCGGCCGCTCCGCCGAGCACTGCGGCCGCGTCCTGGACCACGGAGCCGATCACCGCGATGTTGCGGCCCGGGGTGCGGGCGAAACGCACACGCGCCGCGCTGCCCGCGACGTCGATGACCTGTCCCAGAAGAACGGTAGGCGATGCGTCGCCCGGCCGCAGATCGAGGAAGTCCGGCAGGGCGTCGAGCAGCGGGACCTTGCTGCCGTCGAACAGGCCTGGCGCCTGGCCGGGTTCGCGGCGCCACAGCTCGTTCTGCAGGAAGTCCATGGTGCCCTTGGACGTCGAGTCCGGGACGCGGCAGATCTCGTTGCCGGGCTTGACGCCGGACTCGTGGTTGATCACCGCGTGCCAGCGCGGGAGCTCGACGGCCGCGTCGTTCTGCGGTTCGGCCAGCACCCGGCGGGCCTTGGGCAGCGCGATGCGGACCGTGAACTGCTCGAAGATCGCGGACTTGCCCCAGAAACCCTCGATGCCCGAGACGTCCTGCGACGACAGCACGAGGTGGATGCCCTGGGAACGACCGCGCCTCGCCACGTCCTCCAGCAGCTGGGTCGCGGCGGCGGTGACCTGGTCGCGTTCGCCGAAGAGGTACTGGAACTCGTCGATCACCGCGACGATCCGCGGCCAGCGGCCTTGCGGGTCCTCGGCGCGCAGGTGTTCGAGCTTGGTGACCTCGTGCTGCTTCGCGGCATCGGCACGCCGGCGCATCTCGTCGGACAGGAACTTCAGCAGTGCCACGCCGAACTCGCGGTCGGTGTTGACGTTGACGCCGACCAGGCGCGCGTGCGGCAGCCACGACGGGTCCTTGCGACCCGGCGCGAACTGAGCGAACGACACGCCCTCCTTGAAGTCGAGGAGGTAGAGCTCCAGCTCGTCCGGCGAGTACCTGGCGCACAACGAACCGAGCATCGCGTAGAGGAAGTTCGTCTTGCCCGAACCCGACGGGCCGCCGATCAACGCGTGCGGCGAGGTGTCGCCGAGCTGCACGCAGACCGGTTCGCCGTCGTCGAAACCAACGGGCGCAACGACTCCGGCGGCAGAGGTCTCGGTCCACGGACGCTCCGGCAGCAGGTCGCCGAACGTGCTCATGCGCGTGCGCCGCTCTTCGCGCTTGTCCGCGATGGCGGCGCAAGCCCGCGGTACGAGAGTCCGCGGCAGAGCCGGATCCAGCGTCACCGTCACGTGCTTGCCGGTCATCGTGCAGGTCGCGGTGCCGTCACCGCGCAACGACACGGTCTCCACCGGCGAGTTGATCGTGATCGGGATGTCCACGATGAACAGCTGCACGCCGCACGCCAAACCGTTGCGCGCCACGCGTTGCAGCTGCTGCTGGTGTTCTTCCTTCAACGCCTTGCGGTTGCCGAACAGCACGGCGATCCGCCACGGTTCGGTGCGCCGGCCTTCACCGCTGACCGAACGTACGGTCAGGTGCCCGTCGACCAGAACCTTGGTGTGCACCTGGCGGATGTGCTCGGACAGCTCGTCGAGCAGCTCGTGCAGCCGCGCCGGGTCGTGCACCGTCAGCAGGTTGGCGCGGGTCAACGGGTACAGGCCCGGCAACGACCCGGTGAGCTGGCCGACGTCCCACACGTGGACGTGCACGAGACCGGGCTGGAAGTGGCTGAGGACCCGCAGCAACAGGTTCTCCACCAGCGTGTCCGCGAGCTGGCGACTGTCCGAAGTGGACGAGATGTGCAGGTGGGCCTGGTCCAGCAGCGGAACCGCCACCGGGAAGGCCTGCGTCTCCGGCGCGGACGTCACCACGCCCGTGCCGATCCGCCACAGCTCCGGCACGCCCTCGCTGCCGTCGTGCGTGCCCGGCGTGCCGAGCCACGACTCGTGCGGCCACGACGCCGGCCCGGCCGCGACCGAGTTGACCAGCGCGGTCAGCTGGTCCGGTCCGGTCGCGGTCCACTCGTGGTACGACTGCTGCCAGTCGTGCTTGATCTGCGCGAGCCGCTCGTCGAACTGCGCCATCGAGAGCGGCGCCTGGCGCGGGTTGCGCTCGCGCTTCTCGTCGACCACCAGGAACGACGTCACGTTCGTCAGCGCGACGTCACGCAGGGCCTGGTCGACCCCCATGCCGCGCACCGTGAACTCGAACATGTCCTTCGCGTGCTCGGTGGCGAGCGCCCGGTGCTCGCGCGCCACGGAGCCCAGCGCGGCCGAAACGGCGCGCTGGAACTCCGCGAAGGCCTCTTCGATCCTCCGCCGCCGGTCGTCGCGCCTGCTCATCACAGCTCCACGGTGAGTCGTTGGATGCGCTCGAGGGTTCCCACCATCAGTTCCAGCTGATCGGGGAATCTTTCCTTCGCACGCACGAACTCCGGTGGAAGCAGCGACTCGTGGTGGTTCTCGCTCGACTCGGCCAGGATCGCGACCGCCTCGTCCAGGCCTTCCTGCGCGGACCGCACACTCCGGTACGACTCACGCAGGATCTCGCTCGCCTGCTCGAGCGCGGCACGAACCTCGGCGATGGATGCCATCAAAGCCTGCTGTTGATGCCCTCGGCGCCGGAGATGCCCGCGCCGAGGTAGTTCTGCAGCTCGCTCACGCCGGACACGACCTGGGCGAACTGGGCGTTCGTCGTCTCGACGTCCGCCTGCACAGAGCCCTGCGTGACCGATGTCAGCAGCTGCTGCGCGTCCTCGGCGAGCTCAGCCGCCTGTTGGAGGGCCGACTGGCTTTGGCTCGCCTTGTCGATCGCCTGGGCAATTGCGGCACGGACCTCTTCGATGCTGGCCATGTCGGCTCCCGAACCCTCCGGAACACAGGCGGTCTGACGACCACCCTCAGTAGAGATTGTGGCGTGATTTTCACAGTTGAGAGCGAAGATCGGCTAACTGGGTGGATGCCTGAATCCACTCGAACGGGCCTTGATTTAATGATCAGTTAGGCGCGGCCCTGGCCCCTTGACTACCCGTGTAGTGACACTCACAACGCCGCTAACACCCTGTCGTTCAGACATGGCGACCATGCGGGTGAATCAAGACGGCCTAGAGGGTGAGTTGTCACGCGGAGTGCCTGCACCAAACGGGTCATCTCCGGCCCACGCTTCGACCAGAACCCGCTCGGCACCCGGCACCAGGCCGCTGATGAGCTCGGGATCGTCCAGAACGGTCCACGCCGTCGGCGGCTCGCACGCCACCCGCGGCGTCGGAAAGCCGTCACCCAGCCCGCGCACGAAGGTGCGAACCGTTCTCGCCAACGCCGCTGACACGTTGTGAGTGGCCTTCTCCGCGCTCGGCTCGGTGATGACGACGGCCCAGCACCCCGGCTCCTCGTCGGAGCAGTCACGAGCGTCCACGACCTTGGCCCCGGCACGGCTGATGAGCGCTTCGCACGCGGCCAGCGCCTGTTGCTCGTCCGCCGCCTCGACGACCACGGTGATCAGCAGGATGAGGTCATCCACACCCGAATGGTGTCAGACGACCCTGCGAGCGAACTCCAGCACCCGCGCGACGGCCTCTCCGTCGGTCAGCAGCCCGTCGGTGATGTGCTCCTCGAACGCGGCCCCGCGAATCCTGTCCGTTCCCGCCCGAGTGTCCGAAATCGGCACGATCTCGTCGTCGCTCCCGTGCAGCCAGAGCGTCGGCAACTTCTCGAGCGTCGGCCCGAAGTTGACCTCGTCCATGAGGTCGGCCAGCTCGTTCGACGCGCCGTCCCACATGCCCAGCACCGGTGAGATGAGGACGAGCGCGGCGAGGTTCTTGTGCGTTTGTGCGTACCGCACGGCGGAAGGAGCGCCGGTGAAGTGTCCGATGAGGACTACCGGCAGCTCGGCGGCCTGCACGGCCTCGTCGATGTTCTCGGTCACCACAGCCGGAACACCGGTGGTGCGCAAAGCAATGGCGATGCGCTCGCCGTGCGGCATCACGGCGAGCCATCCGGGTGCGGGCATCTAGGAAGCGTAGAACGCGCTGATCTCGATCCGGCCACCCGAACACACCGGGCCGAACGTCCACGGCATGGTCAGTGGCACGGTCTCGTCCGGCGGGATGGCGATGGCCTTGGCCGGCTCGGGCTGACATGGCCCCTCGACTGGCTCGTTGCCCGATGGCACGACACCCCAGTGCAGGTTCGCGCTCGCCTTCGTGCCGGGCGCCAGCGTCAGCGCCTTGGGGCCGGGGTCGGCCTTGCGTTCCAGCTTGGTCGGAATCGCCGCGCCGGCCGCGTTCTCGAGCTGGAAACCGCTGTAGCCGTTCAACGTGCACGGCGCGGTGCTGGAGTTCGTGACGACGAACTTGCCGTACCGGTTGCCCGCGCCGGCGTCGGTCGGGTCGACCTGACCCTTCAACGCGGTGGAGTCGCAGCGCTTCACGGCGGGGACGGCGGCGCCGGAGTTGGCCGCCGGGGTCGAACTGGCGGTCGTGGGCGTCGATGTCGGCAGCGTCTGCGTGCCGTTGTCCGAGGGTTTGCTGCCGCAGGCCGTCACGCCGGCGAGCACCAGCAGTCCGCACACGATCAACCGTCGAGTCATGGGTGCACCTCCTACCAGTGAGGATGTGCCCATTCACGAACTCGGCCACACAACGTGCCGGTAATTCACTCGATGGTTTGGCGCTGGATGCGAGGTTGAACGTGTGTTCGATACGGTCACCCGTGTGAAGCTGGTGGTGCAGGTGAAGCTGCTGCCGACGCCTGCCCAGGCGGCGGCGCTGGCGACCACCCTGCGCGCCTGCAACGCGGCTGCGCAGTACACGTCAAGAGTGGCTTTCGAGCGGAACGTGAAGTCCCGCAACGAGTTGCAGAAGCTCTGCTACCGCGAGATCAAGGATCGGTTCGGTCTGTCAGCGCAGCCTGCAGTACGGGTGGTGAAGAAGGTCGTCGATGCCTACACCGCGCTCCATGCCGGCATCCGTGCGGGATATCTCGGCGGCGAGCGATCTCGGCGCCGAGTCAAGGCCGAGTCGAAGCCGATCGCGTTCAACACATCGTCGGCGCAGCCGTTTGACGACCGATGCCTGTCGTGGCGCTACGACGCGGGCACGGTGTCAATCTGGACCACTGCCGGGAGGCTCAAGGGCATCGGGTTCGTCGGCTCGGCCGATCAGCTCGCTACGCTGCGGGCCCACCGCCGGGGCGAGTCGGATCTGCTGTTCCGCGATGGCGGGTGGTTTCTGATCGCCACCTGCGAAGTGCCCGAGCCTGAGGTGTTCGAACCCGCCGACTGGATCGGCGTGGACCGCGGCATCACCAACCTGGCCACGACCTCGGATGCGGACAACTTCCAGGGCCGCCGCCTTCAGCGCTATCGCCGATGGCACGGCCGCAAACGAGTCGAGCTCCAAGCCAAACGGACGAAATCTGCGAAGCGCCGCCTCAAGGCGCGGGCGCGCAAGGAGGCGCGTCACGCCGCCTGTGTCAATCACAGCATCGCCAAGGACATCGTGGCTGTTGCCCAACGCACCGGTCGCGGCATTGCCCTCGAGGAACTGCGGGGCATTCGCGATCGGGTACGGCTGAACCGGCACCAGCGAGCCATCATGTCCTCGTGGCCGTTCCATCAGCTCGAACGGCACATCACCTACAAGGCTCGCCGCGCGGGCGTGCCGGTGCTGCTGGTGGATGCGCGCTACACCTCGCAGATGTGTCCCAGGTGCAAACACACAACCCGTTCGAACCGTCCCACCAGGGACACGTTCTCCTGTCGTCTGTGCGGTCTTGCTGGACCTGCTGACGTCGTCGCCGCCGTGAATGTTCGTGACCGTGCACGGCGCGCGTGGGTGCTCGTCAACGCACCCGTACCGATGGCGGCTTGAGTCCGTCGGTAGATGCGGCCCGCACGCCACAGCCAGTGGCGGGCCAGGCACGCGACTCGGCTTGAACGAACCGGCTCAAATCCGGTTTCAGAGCTGAGGAGTTGACCGGATCTGGTGGACGTCCCAGCCGTTCGGCAGCTCCGACATGCCCTTCACCGCCGCGGTCCAGATGTAGGTCCACGCGATCCGGCCGTCGGGCAGCACCACGCGCACGCGGCGGTAGTCGTCGCCCTCGTACTCGTCGAGCAACGGCAGGGCTTCCTCGGGGGAGCGCAGCCGCAGCACGAAGCCGGGCACTCCCAGTCCGGCACCGGGACGCAGCGCGGGGTAGCCCTGGCCCGTGTCGAACAACGTGCCGGGCAGGTGGGTCTCCGAGGACTCCACGACGTGCGGTTCCATCAGGTGCCAAGCGCTTGCGCCCGGCTGGAGCGTGCCGTAGACGAACAGCAGCTCGGGCCAGTCGTCGGCCGACGGCTCGCCGAGCACCTCGGTCACGTCCAGTCCGTCGGTCATGGCCGCCCTTTCGCCCAGGGTGAGGGCGCGCCGCTGCGAGACGTCCTCGCAGCGGACCATACGGCCGTTGACGAGCACGGGCATCCGTTTCTTGGAGCCCGCGGTGTAGGCGAGAACGCTGTCGATGACGCCGCCGTTGTAGAGCACCACACGGCCCGTGTGCAGGCGTACGAGGCGATAGCGCAGTCCGCGGCCCTCGCAACGGTCCAGGACGCGCAGCTGCTCGGGCGTGGCGAACCAGACCGAGTGCTCCTCGACGTGGCCGGGGGCGGCGGCGAGGGTGGCCGGGCGCTGGCCGTCGCGGGCGCGCATGCCGGCGGCCCAGACAGCAGAAAAGCCCTCACAGCGGGCGCGAAGCACGACTGCGGGGCCTTCGAGACCGAGCTCCTCGCGGAGCCAGGTGACCTTGCTGGGATTGGCGTTCGAGCCGTAGCCGAGCACTGGCATTCGGCCCGCTAGCGGGGGCTCACCGTGGTTTGCGAGCCATTGGTCCAGATCGATGTTCTCCGGCTCAACTCGCCATCCCGACTCCATCGTGAGGTCCGGTCGCACTGGCCAGCCTGTTTCGTCCACGTGGACGAAACAGTGGTCTGGACGAGTGCCCGGATAGGGCTCCGCCGGATGGCTTTCGTCGGTGAACGGTTGGGCCATTGGTCCATTGTGCCAAAGCAAGGGGCCAGATCGCGCCCCCTAATCGTGACCCATCCGATGTTTGACACCGTTTTCTAGGGTCTTGGTGAGGAGTTTCACTGCGCATTCGAGTGAGTGCCCCGATGTCTGCGCGGAGACACTCCGGCGAGCCTCAGGCGTCGTCGTAGGTTCGCTGCGCTGCGGAGACCTCCGGGAGGTTCGCCTCGATCCAGTGCGCGAGCGCCACGAGGTGGTTCGCGGCACCTTTGCCGAGGGGTGTCAGCGAGTACTCGACGTGCGGCGGGATGACCGGTTTCACCTCGCGGTGCACGAACCCGTCGCGCTCCAGCGTCCGCAACGTCTGGGTGAGCATCTTCTCGCTCACGAGCTCCAACGAGCGGCGCAGGTCGCTGAACCGCCACGCCTCGCCGTTTGAGAGCGCCTGAAGCACCAGCACGCCCCAGCGGCTTGTGACGTGCTCCATGATCGCCCGCTCGGGACACATCGTGACCTGCATGCTCACCTCCACGTAAGTACCCAACTTCAAAGTTGGTACTTTCCATAGGTTAGCGCTAACCGCAAGCTGGGTCCATGACGATCCTCATCACCGGAGCCACAGGCCAGTTCGGCAACGCAGTCGTCCGCTACGTCCTCGACCGCACGGACGAGCAGATCATCGTGTCCGTCCGCAGCCCGGAGAAGTTCACCATCGAGGGCGTCGAGGTGCGCCAGGGCGACTTCGACAACCCCAAGTCGCTCGACTTCAGCGGCGTCGACAAGCTGCTGATCGTGTCCGCCGACGCCCACGACGACGCCGTCCGCATCCAGCAGCACGCCAACGCCGCCGCCGCTGCCAAGGAGCAGGGCGTGGGCCACGTCTTCTACACGAGCCTCACCGACGCGGACACCTCGACCGCCGGTGTCGCGGTTGTGCACAAGGCCACCGAGGAAGCGATCCGCGCGACCGGCCTGACCTTCACGTTCCTGCGCAACGGCATGTACCACGAGAACTACCTCGGCGCGCTGTCCGGCGAGGTCGTCGCGGTCTCCACCAAGGACGGCCGCATCGCGAGCGCCGCCCGTGACGACTTCGCTCTCGCCGCCGCCGTCGCGCTCACCACCGACGGCCACGAGAACCAGACCTACGAGCTCACCGGCTCGACCAGCTGGTCGTTCCCCGAGGTCGCCGGCGACCGGTTCCGGGACGTCAGCGACGAGGACCTGGTCGCGGCCGGTGTGCCCCCGTTCGTGGTCGGCTTCTTCAAGTCGATCCGCGAGGGCGTGTTCGCCGAGATCCGCCCGGACCTGGAGAAGCTGATCGGCCGGCCCACCCGCCCGATCGTCTAGTGCCGTGACCGCCGACCTTCACCGCGTCTTCGGCGCTCAGCAGGGTGCGTCGCGGCACCGGCCCCACGCCCACAGCCAACCAGGATGAGGACGTGGGGCCGGCACCACGACGCACCCGTCTGATCGCCGAATACGGGGCAAAGGCCGACGGTCACGGCCCTAGGTGAACTCGGGATGCGCCTCCGGGTGCGCGTCCCACCACTTGCGGTACTCCGGGTTGCGGTCGAGCACCGACCGGTAGGCGTCGGCGGCGCACGCGAACACCTCGTGCGCCCGCCCCGCCACCGGGGAGTCCCGCCGCGTCGCCACGAAGATGTCCGTCATGAACGGGGTGCCGCGCAGCTTGCGGATCACGATGCCGTCTCCCGTTCGCGACGGCGCCGCCGCGAACGACACCGCGCCGCTCGCCACCAGGCCGCGCGCCATGCTCGACTCGCCGGTGTGGTGGACCAGCCGTGGCACGAACCCCGCGTCCGAGCACGCCTGGAACATCGTCATCCGGTTGCCCATCATCTGCGCGGTCGGGGTGACCCAGTCGTGGTCGGCGAGCTGGGAGAGGTCGATCTCCGCCTGCTCGGCCAGCGGGTCCTTCTCCGACACCGCGACGAACGCCGGTTCGCTGACCAGCTTGCGCAGCTCGATGCCCGCGAGGTCGCGCGAGGGCATGCCGTCGAAGAACTCGAACAGCGCCACGTGCACCCGGCCCTGTTCCAGCAGGTCCACGATCTCCGCCGACGACTGCCGCACCTCCGCCCGCACGTCGGCGTTGAGCTGCCGCAACCCCTCGACGAGCGCGGCGAAGTACAGGATCGAGATGCTGCCGAGGTACAACGGCCCGCGGCGGTCGGATTCGCGGGTGGTGGCCATCAGCTGAGCCATCTCGTCGAGCACGAGTCTGGCCGTGCCCAGCACACGTCGGCCCAGGTCCGTTGGGACGCAACCGTTGCGCGTTCGGTCGAACAGCTGTCCGCCGACCAGTCTCTCGACCGTGCGCAGTTGCGCGGACAAAGCCGGTTGGGTCAGTCCGAGCCGCGTGGCGGCCCTGGTCACGCTGCCTTCCTCGGCGATGGTGCGAACCGCGCGGAGGTGGCGGAGCTCCAGCTCGGGCATAAAGACCTTGTATCCCGCTTCTGTATGCGCCGCCACCCGTCGATCGGGGCATAGTTACTTCTCGATCGATCTTCCGGCCCGGCGCTTGCGGCAGCGCTCAACGGGTCCGGCGCGGGAGGGTGCGCACCCCTCGGTTCGACGCTGCTGCCGCGCACCCTGCGCTCCGCGGCAGTAGCGTCGAACCCATGGCGGTGAAGGACTCTCCCACTGGCTGGGTGAACGAGCACATTCAGAAGTACGTCGAGACCGACGGCGCCGAAGGCCACGAGTGGCGGCCCGGCGTGCACACGCTGCTGCTGACCACGAAGGGGCGCAAGAGCGGCGAGCTGCGGCGCACCGCGCTGATCTACCAGCGCGACGGCGACGACTACGTGGTCGTGGCGTCGCAGGGCGGCAAGCCGGCGAACCCGTCCTGGTACTTCAACCTCTCCGAAGAGCCCGTGGCGGACGTCCAGGTCGCGGCGGACAAGTTCCAGGCCCGCGCTCGCACAGCCGGTCCCGACGAGCGCGACCGGCTGTGGAAGCTGATGAACGAGGTCTGGCCCAACTACACGGAATACCAGAAGCTGACCGACCGCGAGATCCCTGTCGTGGTGCTGGAACGGGTTTAGGGGATGACGACCGCGGCACCCGTCACGGTGACCCGGCGGTCCTCGCGAGTCGCGTCGACCTCCAGCCGTGACGGCCTGCCCATGTCCTCGCCCTGGCTGATGACGAACCGTTGCGGCCCTTCGAGATCGCGCAGGTAGCCACCGAACGCGGCGGCGGCGGCACCCGTCGCCGCGTCCTCCACCACACCACCGACGGGGAACGGGTCGCGAGCGTGCACCAACTCACGAGACTCGCGCCAGAACAGGTGCACGGTCGTGAGGTCGTTGGCCAGCATCAGGTCGCGCAACGCGGTGAAGTCGTAGTCGAGGTCGGCGAGCTGCGCGCGGTCCTTGAGCGGCACCAGCAGGTGGCGGGCGCCGCCGAAGCCGACGTGTACCGGGCCGTCACCGATCTCCTTGTACCCCAACGCTTCCAGCGCGGCTTCCACCAGCTCCGGCGACGCCTCGGTGGTGCTGGTCGGCACGCTGGTCAACGACGCGGTGCCGTCCGCCGTCTCGATGGTGATCTCCCCGGCCCGCGTGTGGAACGTCAGCGGCCCGTCTCCGATCCGTTCCGCCAGCGCGACGGACGTGGCGATGGTGGCGTGGCCGCAGAACGGCACCTCCGCCTTGGGGCTGAAGTACCGGACGTGGAAGTTCCGTTCGCCGCGTGGCAGCACGAACGCCGTCTCCGAGTAGCCGACCTTCGCGGCGATGACGAGCATCTCCTCGTCGGACAGGCCGGTCGCGTCGAGCACGACACCGGCCGGGTTGCCGCCCGACGGATCCGTCGTGAACGCGCTGTACCGCAGGACGCCCTGCTCGATCATGCCTTCTCCCGACGAGTAGCCGTGTTGCAGCTTGCCCCACATGTACTTGCTGGTGGCGTAGACGAAGCCGGCCTTCTCCAGCACGCGCCCGGATGCGATGTTCTCGGCGTCGTGACCGGCGAACACCCGTGGCTCCAGCGCGAGGGCCCGGTCGCGCAGTTCCAGGGCGATCCGGGTGGCGAGCCCGCGGCCCCAGTGGTCCGGGTCGATCCAGTAGCCGATCTCGGCCTCGCCGGGGCCGCGGCGAACGAGCTGCGCCAGCCCGACGACAGCGCCGTCCTCGACGACCAGGTGCAGGCCGAAGCCGTGCTCTTCCCAGTGCCGCAACGCCTGCTCGTGCCGTTCGGTGACGTACTCCGGCGTCCAGGGCTTCCCGTCGGCGACGTACTTGACCATCCGCGGGTCGGTTGCCCAGCGGAGCATGTGTTCGCGGTGTTCATCGCTCCACGGCACGAGTTCCATGGTGTCCATCGTGCCTCAGCGAACCTGAAGAAGTAGCCCTTCGCAGGTGCGGACGACGATCTGGGCGGCCCCGCGCTGGTCGTTCGGCGCGTGGACGTCCGCGGCCTGCGCCTGCCACCGCACCAGCGCGTCGAGCAACGCCTCCCGTTGCTCGCGCGGGTCGGCTTCGTAGTCGAAACCCAGGCGTGCCAACGACGTCGTGCCCTCGGCGCCGATCAGCCGCAACGCCTCGGCCTGCAGGTCGGCGGGCAGCTTCGTGCGTCCGGACTGCAGTGCGGCCACGAGGCGCAGCTCGCGGAAGTCGTGCGCGGAGGCGACGACCCGTTCGAGATCGGCCATGAGCTTGCGGGCGTTCTGCCGCGGCTCCATGCGGAACACCACGTCCAGCGCCAGCAACGCCGACCGGGCCTTGAGGATCTCGCGGCGTTCGGTGAAGTGGACGGCGATCGAGTCGCGCAGCTCGCCGAGCCCGCTGCGCTGCACCAGCTGCCCGGTCAGCTTGACCTGGGTGTCGAAGCCCTGCCTGATCAACGCCGTGATCAGTCGGACGCCGAAGATCCCGAACCGCTCCAGCAACGCCTGCCGCACAGCCGGTTCCATCGGCAGCGGGAACTGCTCACCGGCGAACCTGTCGGCCGACAGCAGGTTGTCCTCGAGCTCTTCCCTGCCGAGCGACGCGAGCGTGCGCAGGGCCGCGAACTCGTCCTCCCGCAACGTCTTCGCCGCCACCGCGAGCAGACCGGCGACCGCGACCACGTTCTGGCACAACGGCTGCACCGCCACGTCCTTGCGGTAGCGGCGGGCGATCTGCTTGGCCGACGACAGCGCGTCGATCCGTCCGGCACCGATCTCGTCGGCACGGGCGAGCACCGCGACCGTGTGCACGTTGGAGACCCTGGCGATCGGGTGGTCGTTGGCGGACTGCAGGAACTTCAGGTCGTCGTCCTGCACGTGCCGCATGAGGTAGAGCAACGCGTCCGCTTCGCCCAGCACCTGCTCGGGCGTGGCCTCGGAGGGCGTGTCGATCAGCACGACGTCCCGCAGCGTCCGCGCCGGCCACTCGACGACGACCTTGTCGGCGCGGTCGAACTGGCCGATGTCGACGTGGTGCCTGCCGCCCTTCCTGGACACCCCGACCTCGTGCGGACGGCCGGGTCCGGAGAAGACGTGCGCCCGCGGTTCGGCACCGCCGCGGTACCAGGTGAAGGAGCTCAGCGGCACGAACTCGTCGCCGACCAGCGCGTTGACCACAGTGGACTTGCCGATGCGCGACCGACCGGCCACCGCGATCCGCACGGGCTCGGTGTAGCGCTCGACGTGGGAGCGCAACCACCCGGTGGCGCGCGGGCTGTCGCGGTAGACGGCCAGTGCTTCCTGCAGCATCGACCAGACGACGCGGTCCAATGTCACGCGGTGAGCTCCATCGCGGGACCCCCGAGCGTCTGGACCCGCTTGTAGAGCGTGACCAGCTTGTCCAGTTCCTTGCGGCCTTCGCGCAACCGGCGTTCGCGCTCGGTCTGGTCGTCCTGCACCGCGCGCTTGGCGCTGCGGGCCGACTCCAGCAACGTCTCCTGCAGCTCCTCGGCGAGGGTGCTGAAGTGGTTGCGCAGCGAGCGCTGGATGTGGCGGCCGGAGTCGCGGACGTCCTTGGAGAACTTCACGAAGAAGTCGTCGACGTGCTTCTGCGCGGCGGTCTTGGCGGCGGCCTGGCGACGCTTGAGTCGTTGATCGCTCTCGTCCAAAATGGACTTCCCGCCGAACAGCGCACCGGCGCCGAGCGAGATCACGTTGATCAGCGGCATGCCGGCGAGCGACGTGACCAGACCGAACATCAGCACGCCGCCGTACGAGCCGCGCAGACCCGTGAAGAGCTTCTGCGGCACCGAGAACGGCTCGATCTTCGGCCTCTCGAGCTTGCCGACCGGTTCCAGCAGGTCGTCCGGCAGCACCGAACCCGGGATCAGGTCCTCGCGGTACACCGGGAAGTTCTTGGCGACCTTCGCGGCCACCCACTCCGCGCGTTCCATCAGCCAGGCGAAGTTCGTGGTGGCGGCCTCGTTGAGGTTGTCCTCCAGCCACTGCTCGAACTTGTCCCAGCCGATCGCGGGGTCGGCCTCGTCGTAGGTCTTGTCGACCTCGCGCAGGATCTTGCGGGTCCTGTCGCGCAAGTCGTACTCGACGTCGGAGATCAGGTCGGCCATCTCGTCGTTGAGCACGTTCTGCCAACGCGCGGACCGGCGCCGCAGCTCGTCGACGCGCCGTTGGGCTTCCTGCAGCGTCGAGATGGTGGCGGCGGTGTGGGACGAGTCGTGTGTGGTCAGCTCCTCGCGCAACGGCGTGACGAGCTGGGAGAGGGCGCTCGACGCGACGACGGCGACGGCGCGGCGGGCCAGGAGATCGGCACTCGCCACGATGTCCCGTTGCACGCACGCCAGCAGTTCGGGGAAACCGGACTCGGTGTTGAGCCGCTGGTCACCGGTCTTGGCCGCGCGCAGACGCAGCGCGGACGACACCGGGATGAGCTTGGCCGGGACGCCGGCACGGGCGAGCAGCGCCTTGTTGCGCTCCACGACAGCGCGCCAGCTCGGCACCAGGTCGATCTTGGTGACGACCACGGTGACGTTCGGGCACGCCTCCATGACCTTCTTGAGCAGCGTCATCTCCGCCGAGGTCAGCTCACCGGTGGCGTCGGAGACCAGGAGCACGGCGTCGGCCTGCATCAGCGTCGCGAACGTGCTGGCGGTGTGAGCGGATCGGGTGTCACCCACTCCGGGGGTGTCGATCAGGACCAGGCCGCTGTCGAGCAGCGCGCGCGGAATGCCGATCTCGGCGCGCACGACGTGCTGCGCGGAGGCCTGCTTCGTGACCTGCTCGATCGGCACGGCGATGCGCTCGGTCGGGGTGTGGAAGATCGACCCCTTCGCGGACGCGTTGCGGACCAGCGCCGCCGACGGGGTGTCGGCGTGCTGGACGAAGGTCGGCACAGTCGTCGTGATGTCGTCGCCCACCGCGCACACCGGCGCGTTGAGCAGCGCGTTCACGAGCTGGCTCTTGCCTTGTTTGGACTCGCCGACGACGAGAACGCGCAACTTGGGGTCGAGTTGCTGAGCCCGCTTCTCCCGCAGCCGGGCCTCCAGATCGGGCCTCCGGTGCGTGATGCAGGCCCCGATCGTCTCGTCGAGCACGTCGAGCCAGGGCGGTGCCATCACCTGACTCATAGTGCCGTGTTCACCCCCTTGGGTGAAAGCCTCGAACGCAAGACCGGTTCCGTTCGGGTGAGACGGGGCTGCTCGGAGAGGCGGTGACGTTGCTCACCGCTCAGACGCAGAACCGGCCCTGTCCAGGTGCGACAGGGCCGGTCCGTGATGGGGCAGGTGGCTCAGCCGAGCAGGTGGCCCAGGTCGAGGCCGTCGCCCACGACCGGCAGGTCGTGCGCGGTGTTGGTGACGGTGCCGAGCACGTTGCCGACGCCCGCGTGGTCGACCAGACCGGTCGCGGTGTCCGCAACGCCCGTGGCGGTGTCGACGACGCCCGACGCGGTGTGCTCGACGCCGCTGACGGCCTCGGGGACGCGGACGTCGAGGGTGCCGTGCGACAGGTCGCCCAGGCCGCTGACGTTGGCGAGGTTGCCCAGGGAGGCGTCGCCGCCGCCGAGCACGCCCAGCGCGTCGTGGCCGAGGCCCGTCACGCCGGTCAGGTTGCCGAGGACGCCGTCGACGCCGGGAACGGCGTGGGTGACGGTGCCCAGCGTGCCGTCGACCGTGCCGGTGGCGGTGTCCGCCACGTCGAGCACGGTGCCGGCGACCGGGGAGGCGGTCTGGTCGAGGACCGAGGTCACGTCGCCGACGGCGGAGAAGTCACCGTCGAGGTTGACCTGGCCGGTGCCGAGGATGTTGGCGGTGTTCGTGCCGGCCAGCACGGACAGGCCGTTGCCGTCGGCGGCGAGCAGGCCCGCGGAGGACGACGTGATGTCGCCGAGGTTGATGCCCGACGAGGTCAGCTGAGACGCGACGGCCTGCAGCTGGCTGATGGCGCCGAGCGGGCCCTCCGCGAGGACCTCCTGCGGGAGACCGGTGAAGGCCACGCTGTCGAGGGCGGGCAGGCCCGCGGGGGTGGCCGGCAGCAGGTCGATCACCAGCGGGATGACCTCCTGCACGTCAACGGCGGTGATGTCGGCCAGGCCAGCCTGCTCCAGAGTGCCCTGGGCGTCGTTCGCGAACGCGGCCTTGAGGGCCGGGTCGCTGAGAAGGCTGAGCACGAAGTCGTGGAGCGTGCTGGTCTCGATCATCAGAGGAACTCTCCTGTTGAAGCACGTATCAATTGGTGTGCCGAAAAGCTATGAGAGCGGGGCCACCCCCAACATCGGGGATCACTCCCAGTAGATCCCCGTTCCCCAAAGGGGTGACGCTCGTTGACCCCCTAGGGGATTAGGGGCATCGCTTGAGCGCCTCTTGTTCACCCGTGTAGGTACTGGTCGCTGCTGCGAACAGGTGAGGGAAGAGCTTTGGCGTATGTACTCGGAGTCGATGTCGGGACCACCCGCACGACTGCTGCCGTGTGCCGTCTCGACGGTGCCCGGGATGCCGAGATCGCCCTGGTGGTGCCGTCGTTCCTGCAGCTCACGGACGCCGGCACGTTCTCGGTCGGCGAGTTCGGGGCGGCAGGGTGGACCGCTACCGGATTCGCGCGCAGAGTGGGCGACGCGGTGCCGTTCTCGCTGGGTCCGGAGACGTGCCCGGCCGAGGAGCTCACCGCGTTGCTGATCATGTGGGTCATCGGCGAGGTGGTCGCCCGAGAGGGTGAACAGCCCCGTCACGTGGCCGTCAGTCACCCGGCCGGGTGGGGCCCCTATCGCCGTGGCCAGCTCTACGCCGCGTTGCGGTCCGTCGGGGTCCACGACGTGACGCTGGTTCCGGAACCGTTGGCGGCCGCGGAGAACCACGCCGTGCGCGCTCGCGTGGTGCCGGACTCGTCGTTGGCCGTGTTCTCGCTGGGCAGCCACGCGTTCTCGGCGTCGGTGGTGCGGCGGTCGGGAAACCGGACGTTCGAGCTGGTCAACCACGTCGAAGGCGTCGACCACCACACCGGTGCCGACTTCGACGACCAGCTTGGTCTGCTGGTGCGCGGCCGTCTCGGCAAGGACGGCTTCGTGTCGGCTGCCGAGTGCGAGGCGGCGAAGCGGGCGTTCGGCCCCGCCGTGGTGGTGGCCGGTGTCGAGATCACCCGCGACGAGTTCGTCGACGAGATCCGGCCGTCCGTGGACCACCTGGTCAGCACTTTCGTGCGCGCTGTCGGCGCGGTTCAGCCCGACGCCGTGCTGCTGGTCGGCGGTGCCTGCCGCATGCAGGTGATCGGCGACTCGCTGTCCGCGACGGTCGACTGCCGCGTGCTGGCCGAGGCCGCGCCGGAGCACTCGGTCGCCAAGGGTGCCGCCGTGGCCGCGCGCCTGGTCGTGGTGGGTCCCGAAGCCGAGCCGGAACCGTTCGACACGTCGGTTCTGGTGCACACCCGCGAGGCGTCGTTGCGGTTCCCGGTCGGCGAGATCTCCCGTGCCGACGACGAGGAGTTCACCGCGCCGCCGCCCCGCCCGCCCGTGGACGTGCCGCCGCTGGACCTGCCCCCGCGCAGGGTGAAGCGCATGGCCGACGCCCTGAATCCCGTCGGCCGGCGTTCGCGAGCAGAGAAGTCCGACAAATACGACGACGATGAGGACGGCCGTTGAGCGTGACCACGCGAGCCAGGTTGGTGCTGGACGCTTCCGTGCGAGGTGTCCTCGACCGGATCAACGACGCCGCCGCGGGTACTCGCCTGCGCGTTGTCGTTGTGGCGCCAGGTGGTTACGGCAAAACAGCGTTCCTGGAGGAGATCACCAACTCGGCTGTGCGCGTGGTCGACGACGCGCACCTGCTGGACGACGCTTCCCTGAGCGCTCTGGCCGCGGAACCGTTGCTGGTGCTGGCATATCGCCCCTGGCCGCGCCGGGCTCTTCTGGCTGAGCTGGCTCGTGGTGCCGTGGTCGTGCCTCTCGCTGCATTTACGCGTGAGCAGGTCCGGGACGTCCTGCACGCACCGAAGCCCGTGGTGGACTTCGTGTTCGCGCAAACCGGTGGTGTGCCTGGGTTTGTCACTGCTCTGGGCGCGGTTTCCGAGGTTTCTCCCGAGGTGCTGAGCGGGTTCCGGGCCGAGCTCGACTGGCTGGACCCGGATCTGCAGAAGTTCCTGCTGGCGGCCGAGGCCGGCGCGGCTCAGCGGCTGGATCTGCTGTCCGCGTTGCTGGACAAGGACTTCGACGAGGTCAGCGACATCATCGAGGCCGCTCGCGCGACCGGTCTGCTGGCCGAGGACGGCACTCTGCTGCCGTTGGCGCATCGGGCCGTCGGGGCGTTGACCCGGGCCGAGCGGCGGATCGCGGTTCGGCAGAAGCTGGCGCAGCTGCAGCTCGAACGTGGTGGGCCGGTGCTGGAGTTGGTTCGGCCGTTGCTGGACACCGGTATCGGTGGTCCTGTGTTCGCGGCCGCGGCTCGGGAAGCCTTGTCCTCGGATCCTGCTCTAGCCGCTCGGTTGTTCGCCGCGTCTACTGGTGGTGGGGCGCCTTCCCCTGAGACTGCGGCTTCCTGGGCCACTGCTTCGGCGATGGCCGGTGACCTGGACGCTTCCCTGCGGCTCGCGGATCAGGTCATCTCTTCTGCTGACACGCCGCATCGACGTACCGCGGCCGAGGTCGCGGCCGTCGCGTTGGCTCACCGCGGTCAGTTGGCCCGGAGCACCGAACTGTTCCGGTGGGCCGCGACTCCGTACGCCAGCGCATTCGCCGGCATCGGGTTGATCGGCACCGGGCACCGGTTCGAGGAGACGCCACCCCAGCCGCCGACGATGCTCGGCGGGGCCGCTTCCCTGATGCTGCAGGGCGTTCGGCAGTCGGTTTCCGGAGCCGAGACCGCCGCGTTGTCCACGCTGGTGCGAGCGTCGTCGATGCTCGAGCCCGCCGGCGGGGCTGTGCTGCTGCCGGACTCGCCTGCCGCTCTGGCCGCCTTGGTCGCGGTGCACTGCGGCGAGCCGAACGTCGCCGAGTCCGTGCTGGACCGTGCGGTGGAGTGCTCGACCGGTGGTGTGCTGATGTCGGTGCGGCACCGGTTGTTGCAGTCCTGGCTGCACATGCTCCGCGGGAACCTGGCCGTGGCCCGCGAAGGGCTGATGTCCGTGCGTGGGGCGTTCGAGCCGCGCGACTGGATCTTCGCTGTCGCGCTGGAGGTCGGGGTGGCGCGGCGCAACAGCGATCTGGCCACGTTGCGGCGTACTTGGGAGCAGGCTTGTGAAGCCGTGCTCCGGCATCCTGTGGATCTGTTCTCGTTGTTGCCGTTGGGGGAGTTCGCGGCTGCCGCGGCTCGGTTGAGGGATCAGGAGCGGTTGGCGCCGCACCTTGCTCAGGCGTCCGCTTTGCTGGCCGGGCTGGGGAATCCGCCGTTGTGGGCCACGCAGCTGCACTGGAGTTTGTTGCACGCGGCGATCATTTTTGAGGATTCTGCTGCTGCTGAGTCGCATGCTGCTGCGTTGGCAGTTCACCGGGATCACTCGCGGTACTGCTCGATCTTGTCCGTTGCGGCTGAGTCCTGGCTGGACGTGGTGGCTGGGAAGGTTGATCCGGATCGGGTCGAGGTTGCGGCTCGCAGCTTGCACGCTGTTGGGCTTTGGTGGGATGCGGCTCGGTTGGCTGGGCAGGCTGCTATTCGTACGGCGGATCGGCAGGCGATGGTTCGGTTGCTGGACTGTGCTCGGTTGTTGCAGGGGCGGGCTGTGGGGGCTCGGCGGGGTTCTGGGGGTTCTGGGGCTTCTTCTGGGGTCGAGGATTCTGGTGTTGTGGTTGAGGATGCCGGGAAGCTGAGTGATCGGGAGAGGGAGGTGGCTCAGCTGGTGTTGGAGGGGATGACTTACAAGCAGGTTGGGGATCGGTTGTTCATCTCCGCCAAGACTGTTGAGCACCACATGGCTCGGATGCGGCAGAGGTTGGGGTCTACTTCTCGGTCTGATCTTTTGGCTCAGTTGCGGCATATTGTTGGGGGGTAGCCGCCTGGCGGCGGGCGCTCCGGTTGCCGTTGTTGTGTTCCTGTTGCGTTGGCGGCTGCCTGTTTCGTGTCCGATGGCGTTCCCCTGTTGCGTAGTCAGAGTTCCTGTTGCGTGTCCGTGCCGTTCCCCTGTTGCGTGCGGCTGTTGCCTTGCGAGTCGCGGCCTTGCTGGTGGTCGGGTTGCGTAGGGCGTGTTCCTGTTGCGTGCTTCCCCTTGGGAGCTCTGCCCCAAACCCCGCCAATCTGATCAGGGGGCCAGCGCTGTGGGTGGGTTGATGGCACG
>NZ_JBFAYI010000055.1:0-23248 GCF_040681245.1 Lentzea sp. NPDC051838 | reverse complement strand
GCGCCTCGCAAGGGACCCGAAGTCAAGCCCCAATCGCAATCGTCGCGAAGCGGCGATGACGAAACCAAAGCCCGTAAGGCTGCCCGCGCGCCCACCAACGCAAGGCGACCCAACCACAAAACGCGACCAACCCCGCTGGAACCGCCGCTCAACCACAAAAGCCGACCACCGCACGGCGCGAAAGCGCCCAAAAAAACGGGACCAGCCCACCCCAAAGGCAGGCCGGCCCCCAAACAACCTCAGAACGTCCGCTGCACCCGATCCGCCACCAGCTTCACGAACCGAGCCGGATCAGCCAGCTCCCCACCCTCGGCCAGCAACGCGAGCCCGTAGATCAGCTCAGCCGTGTCGGCAAGCGACTCCCGCTCCCCACCCGCAAACGCAGCCTGCAACCCCTCCACCAACGGATGCGCGGCGTTGAGCTCCAGAATCCGCTTGATCTTCGGCAGCTCCTGCCCCATCGCCTTGTACATCTTCTCCAACGTGGGAGTGATGTCATGCGCATCGCCGACCACACAAGCAGGCGAGGTGGTCAGCCGAGTGGAGAGCCGAACCTCCTTGACGTCCTCGGCCAGCGAGGTCCCCATCCACTCCAGCAGCGACGAGAACTCCTCGGCCCGAGCCGCGGCAGCGGACTTCTCCTCGTCCGTCTCCAGATCCACCTGCCCCTTGGCAACGGACTGGAAGAGCTTCTCCTCGTAGGACGGCACCGAGTCGACCCACATCTCGTCGATCGGGTCGGTCAGGATCAGAACCTCGTACCCCTTGGCGCGCAACGCTTCCATGTGCGGCGAGTGCTCGACGGCGGTCCGCGAGTCACCGGTCATGTAGTAGATGTGCTCCTGGCCGTCCTTCATCCGCGAGATGTAGGAGGCAAGGGAGGTCAGCGAGTCCGAAGACTCGGTCGACGCGAACGAGCAGATGTCGAGGATCGCCGTGCGGTTGTCGGTGTCGGAGAGCAGGCCCTCCTTCAGAGCCGCGCCCACCTCGCCCCACAGCTTCGCGTAGTCGTCCGGACGAGAACCCATCAACGACTTGATCGACGACAGGACCTTCTTCACCAGACGGCGGCGCATCAGCTGGATCTGGCGGTCCTGCTGCAGGATCTCGCGCGAGACGTTCAGCGAGAGGTCCGCCGCGTCAACGACGCCCTTGACGAAGCGCAGGTACTCGGGCATCAGCTCGGCGCAGTCGTCCATGATGAAGACGCGCTTCACGTAGAGCTGCACGCCGCGCCTGCTGTCGCGCATGAACAGGTCCAGCGGCGCCTGCGCGGGCAGGAACAGGAGCGCCTGGTACTCGAACGTGCCCTCCGCCTGCATGCGGATGGTCTCGAGCGGCGCGTTCCAGTCGTGGCTGATGTGCCGGTAGAACTCCGCGTACTCCTCCTCCGTCACCTCGGAGGCCGGGCGCGCCCACAGGGCCTTGCGGGAGTTGATCTCCTCGCCGCCGAGGCGCACTGGCCAGGTGATGAAGTCCGAGTAGCGCTTGACGATCTCGCGGATCTTGGCCGGCTCGGTGTAGTCCGGCAGCTTGTCCTCGTCGTCGGACGGCTTGAGGTGCAACGTGACCGAGGTGCCCTGCGGCGCGTCCTCGACGTCGTCGATCGTGTAGGTGCTCTCGCCGGTCGACTCCCAGCGCACACCCTCGGCGTGCGGGTGCCGCGTCACCAGCGTGACCTTGTCGGCCACCATGAACGACGAGTAGAAGCCGATGCCGAACTGGCCGATCAGGTCCGAAGACGACGACGACTGCTGTTCCTTGAGCTGCTTGAGGAACTCCGCGGTGCCGGACTTGGCGATCGTGCCGATGAGCCGCACGACGTCCTCGCGCGTCATGCCGATGCCGTTGTCCCGCACGGTCAGCGTGCGGGCAGCGGGATCGGACTCGATCACGATGTGCAGGTCGTCGATGTCGACGGCCATGTCCTTGTCGCGGAACGACTCCAGCCGCAGCTTGTCCAACGCGTCCGAGGCGTTCGAGACCAGCTCGCGCAGGAACGTGTCCTTGTTCGAGTAGATCGAGTGGATCATCAGCTGCAGCAGCTGACGCGCCTCGGACTGAAACTCAAGCGTCTCCATGAATCCCCACCGAAAAACGAAAACCGGAACAGCCCTACAACTTAGCGACCCACCACTGTGAGAGCGCCTGGAACCGTGCGAAGCGAGACGGGCAACGCTTCCTGCCGTTCACCGTCGGCGTAGGCGATCCATCCGTTACCGCCGGACAGAGACACCTCACGCGCGCGGAACGTGCGCACGGACGGATGTGACGTGTGTGCGCCGGTGCGCAACGTCGGCAGCATCCGGACCAGCATCGACCGGCTCGCGTGCTCCACCACCGTCACGTCGAACAGGCCGTCGGACGCGTCCGCCGTGGGGCAGACCGGGATTCCGCCGCCGTAGTTCGGCGTGTTCCCGACGGCCACCAGCGTCGCGTCGAGCGAGAACGTGTCGGTCTCGGTGGTCACGAGCAGAGGCGCCGACCGCAACGACGCGAGCTCGGCCAGGATCGCGAGGTCGTAGCGGCGCGGACCGGCAGGCCAGCGCATCGCGTTCGCCCGCTCGTTCACCGCGGAGTCGAACCCCGCGCACAACACCGTCGCGAACCACTGCCCCGTCGACAACCGGCCCAGGTCGAGCTTCTTGCGCGTCCCGAACACCACGTCGTCGACCGAGGCGGACCCGATCGCGGCCGCCAGGTCGTTGCCGGTCCCGGCCGGCACGATGCCCAGCGCCGTCGACGTCCCCGCACACGCCTGGATGCCCAGGTGGGCGGCACCGTCACCGCCGAGCACCACCAGCAGGTCGACACCGTCAGCGACAGCCTCGTGCGCCAGAGCCAGCGTGCCCTCGGCGTCGTGCGCCACCAGCTGCGTCAACGACGAGACGTGGGGACGCAACGCGGCGGCGGTCGACCCGGCCATGCGGGCCGCCCGCCCCTTGCCCGACGCCGGGCAGACCAGCAGGGCTGCCCGCGTCACGTGGCGTCGTCGTAGTTCACGCGCTTCGAGGGTTCCGAAGCGGCCGGTTTCTCACCGGGGTCGTTGCCGTCGGCGTCGGACGGCGTGTAGTCGAACGGAGCCGCCTCGTTGTCGTCGAGCTCGTCCCAGCCCTCGGCCTTGCGCAGCTTCGCCGCGCGCCGGTCGTGGATCCGCGCGAGCTGGATCGCCAGCTCGAACAGCAGCGACAGCGCGATCGCCAGCGCGACCATCGAGATCGGGTCGGTGCCCGGCGTCGCGATCGCGGCGAACACGAACAGGCCCATCAGCAGGCCGCGCCGCCACTTCGCCAGCGTCTCGTAGGTGACCACGCCCGCGCGGTTGAGCATCACCACGACCAGCGGCAGCTCGAAGCTCACGCCGAAGATGAACAGCATCGTGATGATGAACGAGACGTACTTCCCACCGGTCAGCGCGGTGATGAACTGGTCGCCACCGAAGCTGATCAGCACCTGCAGGCCCTGCGGCACGACCCAGTAGGCCAGCACGGCGCCGGCCGCGAACAGGATCGCCGCGAACGTCACGAAGGTGCGCGCGAACTTGCGCTCCTTCTGGTACAGGCCGGGGGTGATGAACGCCCAGAACTGGTACAGCCAGAACGGGCTGAGCAGCACAGCGCCCGCGGCCGCACCCACCTGAAGGCGGATCATGAAGCTCTCGAACGGCTCCGTCTGCAGCAGCCGGCAGCCCGTCTCACCGGGGAACTGGACCCGGTACGGCGCGAGATCCGGCTGGCAGTACGGGCCGGTCATGATGTCGCCGAGCGACGGGACCGGGCCCAGCCTCACGGCGAACCAGATCCAGCCGAAGATGGCACCGATGGCGATGATGAGCATCGCCATGCCGAGCCGATGCCGCAGCTCGTACAGATGATCCTTGAGCGACATGGTGCCGTCGGGGTTACCCCGACGGCGCTTGCCGCGTTCCCGGCGCTCGGCGAACCACCGGAACGGACTTGCCACCTCCGTGACCGTCCTTCTCTTGAGGAGACCAGGAGGTCAGTTAGTTGTTGGCCTTGTTCTGCGAGGTCTGCTCGATCGGCTGGGCGACCTGCGGCTGCTGAACGGGCTGCTGGACCTGCGGCTGAGCGGGCGGCAGCTGCTGAACCGGCTGCTGCGCGGGCTGCTGCTGAACTCCAGCGTCGTCGTCGCTCGAGTCGCGCAGGCCCTTCGTCTCGGCCTTGAAGATCTTCGCCGACTTGCCGAGCGAACGCGCCATGTCAGGCAGCTTCTTCGCACCGAACAGCAGAATGATCACCACAGCGATGATGATCAGCTCGGTGGGTCCGAGGTTACCCATTGGTGATCCTCCTGTCTCCCCCGCCACGACGATCGTACGCGGGGTTCGCCCTGGTACGGGCCTGTTCCGGGCGCCGCCGTTGCGCGAAGGCCACCTTGAGCGCGGCTGAGCGCGCCTTCAGCAGACCGACGCCGTCGCCGACCCTGTCCCCCACCAGAGTGCGTGCGCTGGCGAATCGACGCAAGGATCGGATGACTCGGACACTGATCGCGACCATCACGATCAGGCCGAGCAAGATCAGCGCCAGGGTCGGTGTGTACGGCACGAGCACACGTTATACGTCTTAGGTGGACAGCAGGTGATCTGCCCGGCGCAACGCTTCGCCCGCCCGGCGCCGCACCTCGTCCGCGAGCTCGACCGGCTGCTCGACGTGCACGTCACCACCGAGTCCGAGGAGCAGGCGGACCATCCACGACGTGTCGTCGTAGCGCATGAGGACACGCGTGCGGCCGTCCGAGAGCTCCGCGGCGTGATCGACGGGGTAGTACTCGGCGACCCAGTGCGCGTCCGGTTCGAGCAGAAGGACCGCGATCTTCTGATCGTCCCTCGGCTGGAACAACCCCTCCGATGTATCCGTGAGGCGGGCGTGCGGCGGAGGCGACGAAGGCTCGTCGAGCACCTGCACGTCGTCGATGCGATCGAGCCTGAACAACCGCACTCCGAGCGCGGATCGGCACCAGCCTTCGAGGTAGCCGCGGCCCTCGACGAGCAGCAGACGCATCGGGTCGACGACCCGATCGCTCATCGCGTCGTGCGACTGTGAGTAGTAGCGGATGCGCACGGCCCGTTCGCGCTTCACGGCGTCCTGCACGGCCGCGCGGATCTCCGCGGTCTCCTCGCGCTCGAACGCCCCGAGGCCCACGACCATGCCCGCGGGCTGTGCCTTGCCGACCGCCGACTCGATCTTGGCCAACGCGCGCTGCACCGCGTCCGTGTCTACCACGCCGGGGGTGTCGCTCAGCGCTCGCAGCGCCACGAGCAACGACGACGCCTCGGCCGCGGTGAGCCTCAGCGGCTTGTTCATGCCCGCGTCGAACGAGACGGTGATCGTCTCGCCTTCGAAGCTGAGGTCGATCAGGTCGCCCGGCCCGTAGCCCGGCAGGCCGCACATCCACAGCAGCTCGAGGTCCTTGCGCAGCTGCTTCGGCGTGATCCCGAAGTCGGCGGCGGCCTCCTTGACCGTGATCGCGGGCCGGTTGAGCAGGTACGGCACGAGTGCGAGCAGACGCGGCAGCCGTTCGTTCGACGCGGTCACCGCGCTCCTTCCAGTGCACCCTGCAGGCGGTCGCGCACGGACTTCTGCAGCACTTCGGGCTCCAGCACCACGACGTCGGGACCGAACCCGGCGAGCCACTTGGCCGCCGAGTCGGGGAACTTCAGGTCGATCTCCACGACGTCGCCGCCGTCGCGTTCCTCGACGATCTTGGCGTGCCTTCTGAGCCCCTGGGCGCGGTCCTTGGCGACCCAGATCTTCGCGGGCGCCGTGTGGTGCGGATCGACCTCCGTGCGCGCGATGAGGCTCATCAGATCCGTACCTTCAGGCACCTTGAACGCGCCGGACTTCCCGACGGGCTTGACCGTGCCGACGATCCGGGAGAGCCGGAAGCAGCGGGTGTCGTCGCGGTCGCGGTCCCAGCCGACGAGGTACCACTTGCCGCGCCAGGCGACCACGCCCCACGGCTCGACCGTTCGTGCTTTCTGCCCGCCGGGCGGCGGCTTGCGGTAGTCGAACGTGACGGCCTGCCCCGCCTGAACCGCCTGCAGCAACGGCGGAAACGCGGGCTCGTTGGCGCGCACCTTGGGCTCCACGGCGGCCGGCGCGTCCTGGTCGACGTCCACCCCCGCGGCCCTGAGCTTGATCAACGCACCGTGCACCGCGCCCGTGAGCTGCGGCGAGTCCCACAACCGCGCGGCCAGCGCGACCGCGGCGGCCTCGTCCGGTTCGAGGTCGATGTCGCCGAGCTCGTAGTCGCGCCGCGCGATCCGGTACCCGTCCTCCGCGCCCTCGACGTTGGACTGCCTGCCTGTCTCCAGCGGCACGCCGAGATCGCGCAGCTCGGACTTGTCCCGTTCGAACATGCGGAAGAACGCCTCGTCCGTCGGAGCTTCGTGATAGCCCGGGACGATGGCGCGGATGCGCTCCGCTGTCAGGTACTGGCGGGTCGACAGCAGGCACAGCACCAGGTTGACAAGGCGTTCGGCGCGTGCGATGGCCACGGACAAACCCTAACCCGTGCGCGCGGGGAAACCTCATCAACACCTGCGGTCAACGGTCCGTTCAGAACAAACGGCCCCGCGCATGAGAAAGGACCGGCGGCCCTGCACCACCGGTCCTCTCGTGCGGTAAGCCCCCGCCGGCGTCCCTGCAACGCGGCGAGAAACCTCGCTTCGGCTACCCCTGTGAGGTGCGGCCGACACGTCCCTTTTCGCCGGAGGCCTATCAGGTGTTACCAACGCGGCCGACGGCAGGCGCGATGACGATCTCGGAGCCGGGGTCGTGCGGGAGGCCGGTCGTGCCGGCCACGATGAAACTCGCCTTGCGCCAAGGCTGTTCCCGCAGTATGAGCGGCAGTTCCTCGGCCAGCCACGCGGCGACATGCCGCCGCTGGTCCGCGGAGTCGCCGTCGCGAACCACCAGCCGCCGTTCCTGCTCGTCCAGGTCTCCCTGCACCCAGATCGACGCGTCGAACCACGGGACGAGCTCCTCCCGGATGATCCCGGTGCCCTCGATCCACACGACGTCCGTCCCGGCGGCGACGCGGATCCCGCCGGGCCGGTGGTGCTCCACCCACGCCCGCGGCCGGAACTCCACCGCCTCACCCCGGTGGAGCGGCTTGACGATGTTCTCGATCAGCAAACCGCTCCAGTCGAAGTACGCGTGGTTCCAGGCGACGTCGTCCGTGTGCACGACCGCCGATGCCGCGACGACCGCCCTCAGCCGTTCGGCGAGCGAGGACTTCCCCGCGCCACCGCGTCCGTCGATCGCGACGAGCACAGGACGTCCCGCGGGTGCGGGCTCACGCAGCCGTCGCACGACCTCGGACAGCCTCTCGACCCGCCACCCGGAGGCCTCGGGCTCACCCGGACGCAGACGCATGGCTAGGTGCGCCCCACCCGTCCCTTCTCACCGGACGCCCAGCAGGTGTTGCCAACGCAGTCGACCGTGTCGAAACTGCCCTGGTCAGCGACCTTCCAGCTCTTGCCGTCCCTGCTCACGTCAGTGCCCGACGGCCCGACCGCCACCAACCCGTTGCCGCGGTAGGCGATGCCGGACCGGTAGCCGATCGGAGCCTGCTTGCCCGCCGTCCACCCGCGCCCGTCGTTGGTCGCGAACGCCGGCGTCGGATCCGTGGGCTTCTTGTAGTCGCCACCGATCGCCACACCCCGCCACGGCGTCTTGAACGCCACCGCGAACACCCCGGCAGCCTCACCACTCGGCAACGGGACCTCGCTCGCCTTCCACGACCGCCCGCCGTCGCGCGACTCCAGCACCCGTGCTTTCGCGCCGCCGCCGGTCGCGATCCACGCGTGGTTCCCGCTGGTCGTCACGCACTGCCCGGACGCCGCGAACGCGAACTCCCCCGGCAACGCGTCAGGCATGCCCTTGGTGTCGTTGACGTGCCACGAACGACCGCCGTCCCACGTCCGCAGCACCCGGAACTTGCCGTCCACCGGGTCGCTCAACGCCAGCCCGCGGAACCGGTCGAAGAACGCCACGCAGTCGTAGAACGCGTTGGCATCGGTGTTGCGGAACGACTCCTGCCACGTCTTCCCGCCGTCGGACGTGCGGTAGATCCGCGACGACTCACCCGGCCCGATGGACAACGTCACGGCGTTGCGCGCGTCGAACGCCTCGATGTCGCGGAACTCGAGCTCCGACGTGCCGGGCGGGCCGACGGACTCCCACGACCGGCCGCCGTTCACCGTGCGCAGAACCGTGCCCTTCGAGCCGCTGACCCACGCGACCTGCCCGGACACGGCGGACAGGCCCCGGAACTGGGCGGTCGTGCCGGTGGGTTTCAGCTCCCAGTAGGAGTCGGCTGACGCGACTCCGGCCGGGAGAACCAGGAAAGCAGCGAGTGCCGCCGCGATGATCCTCATGCGACGGCACTCTGCCACTTCTCAGAACGCTGCTAAAGCGACGAAATGAGCCTCTCCACGCGCTCGTCCACCGCCCGGAACGGGTCCTTGCACAGCACCGTGCGCTGCGCCTGGTCGTTCAGCTTCAGGTGCACCCAGTCGACCGTGAAGTCGCGCCCGGCTGCCTGCGCGGCGGCGATGAAGTCACCGCGCAGCTTGGCCCGCGTGGTCTGCGGCGGGGTGTCCTTGGCGGCCTCGATCTCGCCGTCGTCGGTCACCCGCTCGACCTGGCCCTTGCGCTGCAGCAGGTCGAACACGCCCCGGCCGCGGCGGATGTCGTGGTAGGCGAGGTCGAGCTGGGCGATGCGCGGGTTGGACAGGTCCATGTTGTGCTTGGCCATGTACCGCTCCATCAGGCGGTTCTTGATGGCCCAGTCGATCTCGCGGTCGATCTTCGACAGGTCCTGCGCCTCGACGGCGTCGAGCGTGCGGCCCCACAGTTCGAGGACGCGCTGCGCCATCGGGTCGGGCGAGCGCTTGGCGACGTGCTCGACGGCCTTCTCGAAGTACTCGCGCTGGATGTCGAGCGCGGAGGCTTCCTTGCCGCCGGCCAGCCGGACCGTGCGGCGGCCCGTCAGGTCGTGCGAGATCTCGCGGATCGCGCGGATCGGGTTGTCCAGCGAGAAGTCCCGGAACTGGACGCCCTGCTCGATCATCTCCAGCACGAGGTTCGCGCTGCCCACCTTGAGCAGCGTCGTCACCTCGGACATGTTCGAGTCGCCGACGATGACGTGCAGGCGCCGGTAGCGCTCGGCGTCGGCGTGCGGCTCGTCGCGGGTGTTGATGATCGGGCGGGACCGCGTGGTCGCGGACGACACGCCCTCCCAGATGTGCTCGGCGCGCTGCGAGAGGCAGTACACGGCGCCGCGCGGGGTCTGCAGGACCTTGCCCGCGCCGCAGATCAGCTGGCGCGTGACCAGGAACGGCAGCAGCACGTCCGCGATGCGCGAGAACTCGCCGGCCCGTGCGACCAGGTAGTTCTCGTGGCAGCCGTAGGAGTTGCCCGCGGAGTCGGTGTTGTTCTTGAACAGGAAGATGTCGCCGCCGATGCCCTCGTCGGCCAGCCTGCGCTCCGCGTCGACCAGGAGGTCCTCGAGGATGCGCTCGCCCGCCTTGTCGTGCGTGACGAGCTGGGCCAGGTCGTCGCACTCGGCCGTGGCGTACTCCGGGTGCGAGCCGACGTCCAGGTAGAGCCGGGAACCGTTGCGCAGGAACACGTTGGACGAACGTCCCCAGGAGACGACCCGGCGGAACAAGTACCGCGCGACCTCGTCCGGGGACAGACGACGCTGCCCGTGGAAGGTGCAGGTCACCCCGAATTCTGTCTCAATGCCGAAGATCCGCCGCTGCATCCCTCAACAGTAGGCGACTTCCGGCCGCACGAGGGTGATCCGTTCGGGCGGCACGCCGGTTGCGGTTTAGTGTCGGTGGGGTGTGGAAACGGGTCAGCGCTCTCGACAAGAAGCTCATGAGCACCTCGGCCGGACTGCGTCCAAGCAGGCTGGACAGGGGTTTCAAGAGGCTTTCCAAGGCCGCTAACCACAGTCTGTTGTGGTTCGTCGTCGCGGCTGTTTTGGCAACCGGTAAGGGGCCGTTCCGACGTGGTGCGATGCGAGGTCTCGCCGCCATTGCCGGGGCCTCTGCCAGCGCGAACCTGGTCGGCAAGTCGCTTTTCCCACGACGGCGGCCCGCCGCTGATCTGCTCGCGGTCGAGCGCCGGTTGTCACGCCGTCCGACGTCCTCGTCGTTTCCGTCCGGTCACTCCGCGTCAGCCGCCGCTTTCGCCACCGCGGTGGCGATGGAATCACCCAGAGCGGGTGTTGTCGTCGCACCGATCGCCGCCGCCGTGGCTTATTCACGCGTGCACACAGGCGTGCATTGGCCGTCGGACGTTGCAGCGGGCGCGGCGGTGGGTGTCGGTGCCGCGATGCTCACGCGCCGTTGGTGGCCGCTCGGGCGCAACGAGCCCGCGTCGGCCTACGAACATGCCGACCTGACCGCTCTCCAGGACGGCGACGGGCTGGTCGTCGTCGTGAACCCGCACTCCGGGATCGGGCCGGATCCGACACCGCGGATCGCCGAGGAGTGGCCGAAGGCGCAGATCGTCTCGATCGAGGAGTTGGCGGATCTCCCGGACGCGAAAGCCGTGGGGGTCGCGGGCGGTGACGGGACCGTCGCTGCCGTGGCCGCTGTTGCTGCCGAGCGCGACCTACCGCTCGTGCTCATCCCCTCCGGCACGTTGAACCACTTCGCGCGGGACGTGGGCATCGAGGGGCTGCACGACACGGCTCAGGCGGTCGCGGACGGTGTGGGCGTGCGGGTGGACCTCGCGCAGGTCAACGGGCAGTGGTTCGTGAACACCGCCAGTCTCGGCGGCTACCCCGACATGGTGCGGATCCGGGAGAAGCTGGAGAAGCGGTGGGGCAAGTGGCCGGCGGCGGCGATGGCCCTGTTCCGCGTGCTGCAGCGCGCGAAGCCGTTGAAGATGACGATCGACGGTGACAAGCACCTCGTGTGGCTGCTGTTCGTCGGCAACGGGCCGTATCGGCCCAAGGGGTTCGCACCGACGATGCGCCCGCGTCTGGACGACGGGCTGCTCGACGTCCGGTACGTGCGCGCGGACCGTCAGTTCTCGCGCACCCGGTTCTTCCTCGGCGCGCTGCTCGGGGCGTTGGAGCACTCACGCACGTACAAGCACTTCGAAGTGGCGTCGTTGAACGTCGAGGTGCACGGCGAGCCGATCTCGATCGCGACGGACGGCGAGGTGCGAGAGAGAGGCAACCACTTCAAGTTCCGCTCACGTGCGGCTGCTCTCGGGATCTATCGACCGTAACTGGTGTTCGACATTGTCGAACGTGCGCAGCTAGAGTGGGGTGCGTGCCCGGACCCATTCAGTCCATTCAACGCGCGGCGGAGGTTCTCAAGCTGCTCGCGCACGGCGGCGCGCACCAGCTGAGCGTCGGCGAGATCGCCCGCGCGCTGGACCTCGCGAAGCCGACCGTGCACGGGATTCTGCGGACGTTGCAGGAGGTCGGGTTCGTCGAGCAGCCCGTCGAGGGCGGCAAGTACCGGCTGGGCGCCGCGCTGTTCCAGATCGGCACGTCGTACCTCGACGGCAACGAGCTGCGCGCCAAGGCGTTGAACTGGTCGGACACGTTGGCGATGCGTGCGCGCGAGGCGGTGCGCATCGGCGTGATGCACGGCAAGCACGTTCTCGTGGTGCATCACGTGTTCCGTCCGGACAACAGCCGGCAGGCGCTGGACACGGGCGCGCTGCTGCCGTGGCACGCGACCGCGCTCGGCAAGGTGCTGGTGGCGTTCGGCGAGTGGCCGGACGGCGAGCTGCGGCGGTTCACCCGGCACACCCTCGACGAGGAGGGGTTGCGGGCGGCGCTGGACGAGGCGCTCGTCCGCGACTGGGCCTACGACCTGCACGAACTCGTCGAGGGCGAGGCGTCGATCGCCGCTCCGATCCGGGACGGGCGTGGCGCTGTCGTGGGCGCGGTGGGGATCTCCGGGCCGGTCGAGCGGCTGTGCGAGTCACCTGATCAGCCGCCGCGGCTCGAACTCGTGTCCTACGTACGTGAGGCAGCTCGCAGTGTCTCGAGGGAGCTTGGCGGCCTCTCCTGGTAGTAATGTGGCAACCGTTCGACAATGTCGAATGACTTGGCACAGAGGAGTGCACGGTGAGCTTTGTCGCTGCGATCGACCAGGGCACGACGTCGTCCCGGTGCATCGTGTTCGACCAGTCAGGCTCGATCGTGTCGGTCGCTCAGCGCGAGCACCGGCAGATCTTCCCGAAGCCGGGCTGGGTGGAGCACGACGCGTCGGAGATCTGGACGAACGTGCAGTCCGTCGTTCGCGACGCGCTGGCCCACGCCTCCCTGAGCCTCACCGACATCGCCGCGTTCGGCATCACGAACCAGCGCGAGACCACGGTCGTGTGGGACAAGGCGACCGGCGAGCCCGTGCACAACGCGATCGTCTGGCAGGACACGCGCACGGACGCGTTGATCAAGACTTTGGGCGACCAGGACCGGTTCCGCGAGCGCTGCGGACTGCCGCTCGCCACCTACTTCTCCGGCCCGAAGCTGCGGTGGCTGCTGGACAACGTCTCCGGCCTGCGCGAACGGGCCGAACGCGGCGAGGTCCTGTTCGGCACCATGGACACCTGGCTGATCTGGAACCTGACCGGGCGCCACGTCACCGACGTCACCAACGCGTCGCGCACCATGCTGATGAACCTGGAGACCCTGGACTGGGATCCCGAGCTGGTGTCCGCGATGGACGTTCCGGTCGCGATGCTGCCGGAAATCCGTTCCTCCTCAGAGGTTTACGGGGAGTACCAGGGCGTGCCCGTCGCTTCCGCTCTGGGCGACCAGCAGGCGGCGCTGTTCGGGCAGACGTGCTTCGCGCCCGGCGAGGGCAAGTGCACGTACGGCACGGGCGCGTTCCTGCTGATCAACACCGGGGACAAGCCGGTGCAGTCGCAGAACGGGCTGCTGACCACCGTGGGCTACAAGATCGGCGACGAGCCCGCCGCGTACGCGCTGGAAGGCGCGGTCGCGGTGACGGGCGCGCTGGTGCAGTGGTTCCGGGACAAGGTCGGGCTGATCTCGTCGGCGGCGGAGATCGAGACCCTCGCGCGGACCGTGGACGACAACGGTGGCGCGTACTTCGTGCCCGCGTTCTCCGGACTTTTCGCGCCGCACTGGCGTTCCGACGCGCGTGGCGTGATCGCGGGACTGACGGGCTACATCTCGCGCGGACACCTCGCACGGGCCGTGCTGGAGGCATCGGCGTGGCAGACCCGCGAGGTCGTGGACGCGATGAACGCCGACAGCGGTGTGGACCTCACGACGTTGCGGGTCGACGGCGGCATGACCGCCAACAACCTGCTCATGCAGTTCCTCTCGGACGTGCTGGACGTGCCGGTGGTGCGCCCGATCGTCGCCGAGACGACGTGCCTCGGCGCGGCGTACGCGGCCGGTCTCGCGGTGGGCTACTGGACGAGCACGGACGAGCTGAAAGCCAACTGGCACAAGGCGGCCGAGTGGGAGCCGTCGATGGAACCGGCAGCACGCGACAAGGGCTACCGGAAGTGGAAGAAGGCGGTCGAGCGGACCGTCGGGTGGATGGACGAGGACGATGACTGACTTTTCCGCACAACGTTCCAGGGCTCGCGAAGAGCTGCAGCACGGCAAGTTCGACGTCGTCGTGATCGGCGGCGGCATCCTGGGCATCGCGACCACGTGGGCCGCGGCTCGCTCGGGTCTGCGCGTCGCGCTGGTGGAGAGCGGTGACTTCGCGGGCGCCACGTCGTCCGCGTCGTCGAAGCTGGTCCACGGCGGCCTGCGCTACCTCGCCATGGGCCCGTCCGCGGTGCCGATGGTCCACGAGAACCACAAGGAACGCCGCGCGCTGGGCGACCGCCTGGCCCCGCACCTGGTGCGCCCGCTGCCGTTCCTCGTCCCCGTCTACAAGGGAGGCCCGCACAGCCGCTTCGTGCTGGGTGCGGGCGTGACGCTGTACTCCGCGCTGTCGGGCTTCGGCGACGGCATGGGGAAGGTGCTTTCGGCGCGCAGGGCTGTTGAATGGGTGCCTGACCTGCGCGCCGAAGGTCTGCGCGGTGCCGCGATGTACTACGACCACCAGATGAACGACAGCCGCGTGGCGATCACCGCCGCCCGCGCCGCCGCCGAGGCCGGTGCCGTGCTGCTCAACCACATCTCGGTCGTGGGCCTGCGCAAGACCGGTTCGAAGGTCACGGGCGTCGACCTGCGCGACTCGCTCGGCGAGTTCGGCGTGGACGCGAAGGTCGTCGTCAACGCGACCGGCCCGTGGCTCGACGTGCTGCGGCGCATGGAAGACCCGGCCGCCGACCCGTCGATCCGGCTCTCGAAGGGGTCGCACCTCGTGATGCGGACCCAGTCGGAGTGGAAGGCCGCGCTGACGATCCCGGTCGACGACGTGCGCGTCTCGTTCGCGATCCCGTGGGAGGGCCACCTCCTGCTCGGCACCACCGACGAGGCCTACGGAGGCGACCCGGCTCAGGTGTCCTGCACGGACGCCGACGTCGACCAGATCATGTCCGAGGCGGGCGTGGCCGTGACGGGCCTGGACAAGGCCAACCTGGCCTACACGTTCGCGGGCCTGCGCGTCCTGCCCGGCGGCCCCGGCGACACCTCGCACGCCAAGCGCGAAACGGTGATCACCGCGGGCTCCGGCGGCATGATCAGCGTGGCCGGCGGCAAGTGGACGACGTTCCGCAAGATCGGCGCCACGGTGCTGGACCGCGTGAACTCCGAGCTCGGCCGCACCTTCGACGGCCCGCTGGACGGTGTCGCCCTGCCCGGTTCCGCCTCCCCCGACACCGTGGGCTCGGTGCTCGGCCACGCCTGGGACGCCCTGCCCGACGACGTGGTCCGCCACCTCGCCACTCACTACGGCACCACCTCGCACGAGGTCGTGGCCCTGGGCCTGGAGAACCCGGCGCTGCTGGAGCGCGTCCACCCGGACGGCCCGGACATCTGGGCCCAGGTCGAGCACGCCCGCCGCACCGAGTGGGCGTCCGAAGTGGACGATGTCCTGCGCCGCCGCACCACCGTCATGGTCCGCGGCCTGGACTCGCCCGAGGTGCGCACCCGAGTCTCGGAGCTGCTGGCCTCCTGATGCTCGCGGCGGGTCCGTCCACATCAGTCCGATGTGGACGGACCCGTGCGCTTCCACCTCACCCGGAATCAGCGGAACGCCCGTCTCCTGCCGCGCGGTCTTGGTTACCTGTCTTCGTGACAGACGACAGAGCGCGACGAGTCGTGATCGTCGCCTACGACGACGCCCAGATCCTCGACGTGGCCTGCCCCAGCGGGGCACTGGAAAGTGCGAACCTGTACGGCGCGGTACCGCCCTACGCCATCGAGCTGGCCACGACCTCGGGACGCGGGGCGCGCAGTTCGTCGGGAATCGTGCTCGCGGGAGGGCGGAGGCTCGCTGCGGTGACCGGGCAGATCGACACTTTGGTCGTCGTGGGCGGGCTCGGCACCAGGGCGGCGATGTCCGACGAGAGGATGCTCGCCCAGGTGCGGCGGCTGGCCGGTCGCAGTCGCCGTGTCGCGTCGGTGTGCACCGGCACGTTCGTGCTGGCGGCCGCCGGGCTGCTGCACGGCAGGCGAGTCACCACCCACTGGGGATACGGCGACGTCCTCGCCAAGGTCTTCCCCTCGATCGCCGTCGACCTCGCCCCGCTCTACATCAAGGACGGCAACGTCTACACCTCGGCCGGAGCGACCAGCGCTCTGGACCTCACCCTGGCGTTGATCGAGGACGACCACGGCCCCACGCTGGCGCGCAACGTCGCCCGCGAACTGGTGACCTACCTGCACCGCCCCGCCAACCAGGCGCAGATCAGCATGTTCCTGTCCGCACCGCCGCCCGGCGACCGGCTCGTGCGCGACCTGCTCGGCCACATCGCCGCGCACCTCGCCGAGGACCTGGGCCCCTCCACGCTCGCGGCACGGGCCGGGGTCAGCACACGTCACCTCACCAGGTTGTTCGCCACCCACCTGGGCACCACTCCCGCTCGCGCCGTGCGAGCGGTCCGGACCGAGGCCGCCGCGCACCTGGCACACAGCAGCGAACTGTCGCTCGCGGCGATCGCCCGCCGGTGCGGCCTGCGATCGGCCGAGACCCTGCGGCAGTCCTTCCTGGATCACTACGGGGTCACGGGGGACAGGATTCGCAGGATGCCGGACATGCCACGCCCGCTGGACCCGCGTCAGGACCACTCTGCGAGGACATGACAGTTCAGAACTGAAGAACGAGGGGTCTTCATGAGAACGTCTTCACGGTCCTTGCTCGCTGTCCTCGCGGCGGTGTCCCTGATCGGCGCGCCCGCCGTGCCCGCGTCGGCCGCTGTCGCGTCACCGGCCGGGGATCCGGTGGCGCAGGTCGTCTGCACCACGTGCAACGGATTCCGCTACCAGAACCCCGGCGAACGGGCGGTGTACCTGGTGATCGACGGCGTGCGGCACCACGTCCCCGACGAGCTGACGTACTTCAACCTGTGGGCGACCTTCAACGGACTGCAGTCCGGCGGGGCCGTCATCGACATCGGGGCGCCGCTGGTGTCCGGGTCCTACCTCGCCCGGGAGAGGGAAACGGGCAGGGTCTACCTGGTGGGCCGCACCAAGCGCTGGATTCCGAACGACAGGATCTTCGACCAGTACTCGTTCGACAGGGCCAGGATCCGTCCCGTCAACCAGGCGAGCCTGCCGGCGCGGGGGCCTGACATCCCCGGACGGTGAGTGACAGCTCAGGCGAGATCACCGGTACGGATCGGTGATCTCGCCGAGCTTCTCCAGCGCTTCCCGCAGCGCGGTCATGCGGCGCTTGCCGATGTGCCGCTCCCACTCCGCCTCGATCCGCGCCATCTCCGCCGCGGCGACCGGCATCGCACCCTGCGCCTTCTCCGTCACCCGCACCAGCCGCGCGCGGCCGTCGGACGGGTCGGGCACCCGTTCCACGTAGCCGAGCTTCTCCAGCTGGTCGACCAGGAAGCCCGCGGTCTGCTTGGTCACCTGGGCGGCCTCGGCGAGTTCCGTCAGGCGGGTGCCGTCTGCGCCGATGCGCTGCAGTACGCGGGCCTGGGCGAGCGTCACGTCGAAGCCCGCCTCGGTCACCGCCGCCATGATGCGGTTCTCCAGGTCCCGGTACGGGATGTAGAGCAGCAGCCCGATGTTCACCCGCGACTCCCCTTGCAACTAGTAAGAGACTCTGATTAAAGTAGTCAGTCTCTCGAACTAAATCAAGGAGAGGCGACCATGGATGAACAGCAGATGTGGCAGACGATCGACGCCGAACGCGCGGCGACGGCGAATCTGCTCGCCAGCCTCGAAGAAGACCAGTGGTCCACCCCGTCGCTGTGCGAGGGCTGGACTGTCAGAGAAGTCGCCGCCCACCTGTCGCTCGCGCACCGGATCGGCATCGGCGGCGCGATCGTCGAGTACGCGAAGGCCCTCGGGAGCTTCAACCGGGTGGTCGACCGCACCGCACGCGCCGAGGCGCGCAGACCTACCCCGGAACTCGTCGCCGAGCTGCGCAGTGCCGTCGGCGTCCACAAGACCGCTCCTGGCCAGAGCATCAAGAACGCCCTGATGGACGTCATGGTGCACACCCAGGACATCGCGCTGCCGCTCGGCATCGAACGCCACATGCCGATCGAGGCCGCCGTCGTGTCCGCGGAAGACCTGTGGCGCATGGGCTTCCCGTTCCACGCGCGCAAACGACTCGCAGGGCATCGGCTCGTCGCGACTGACGCCGACTGGTCCGCGGGCGAGGGCGCCGAGATCAGCGGGCCCATCCAGGCTCTCGTGATGCTGCTCGCCGGGCGCACCGCGACGATCCCGAAGCTCACCGGCGTCTAGAGCGCGCGCACCATCCTCCGGCACACGTAGACGCGCTCGAACCGTTGGCGCATCTCGGCCTCCCGCTCGATCCGCGCGTGCAGGAACGCCCCGGCGGCCACCAGGCCGTGCCGCGCGATCAGCACGGTGTCGATCTCCTCGGCGGACGCGTGCACGTGCAGGTAACGCGAGGCCTCCTCGAAACCGTTGCGCGCGTACCAGTCCAACGCCGGCTTGTCCTCGCGAGTCCAGGCGTCCAGGGTTCTCACCCCACACCGCTCCAGCCGCCGCAGCGCCTCCTCGAGCAACGCCGTGGCGATCCCCCGGCCCTGATGGTCGGGATGCACGACGACGTTGTCGATCGTCGCCTCCGCGCCGGGCACCGACACGTCCAGCACGCCGGCCACCTCGCCGTCGTCGAGCGCGACGAGCTCCAGGTCCGCCCGGCGTTTGGTCTGCCAGACGTCGTCGTAGTAGTTCGTCGCGAGGAACCCGAGCACCCGGCAGCGCAGCCACGACGGTTCGTCGGCCGGTTCGTAGTCCCTGATCTCCGCGGGCAGCCTCGGTCTCACCCTGCCCGGCGCTCCCAGCAAGTTCACTTCCCCAGTTCGACCCCGTGCGGCGTCGACCACGTCGTCCCCCAGTCCTGCTTCAGCCGAACGTCTCCGGCACCGTCCAGGGTTCCGGATGTCAGGCCTGCTCGCACGTGGGTTTCGTCAGTCACCGTTGCCAGGAACATACTCAGTATGCATACTCAGTATCCATGTCGGTCAAACACGGTCTGCTCGCGCTGCTCGAGCGCGGGCCCATGTACGGCTACCAGCTGCGGGCGGCGTTCGACTCGGCCACCGGCGGTACGTGGCCGTTGAACATCGGGCAGGTCTACACGACGTTGTCGCGCCTGGAGCGCGACGATCTGGTCGCCGCACTACCCGAAACAGAGGGCCAGCGCCCTTACGAGATCACCGCCCAGGGCCGCACCGAGCTCGAGAAGTGGTTCGCGTCCCCGGTGCAGCGCGGCGACAGGCCCCGCGACGAGGTGGCGATCAAGCTCGCGCTTGCCATCACGACGCCGGGCGTCGACGTCGCCAAGGTCGTGATGACCCAGCGCACCGCCACCATGCGCACGCTGCAGGAGTACACGCGCCTCAAGACCCAGCCCGGCGACCTGCCGTGGCTGCTGGTGCTCGACGCGATGATCTTCCAGGCGGAGGCCGAGCTGCGCTGGCTCGACCACTGCGAGGCGAGCCTCGTCCGCTACGAACCGCGCCCCGTCCCCGCGCCGACGGATGTCGAGGTGCCGAGATGAGCGTCCTCGAACTCCGCGACGTCCACCGCGTCCACGGCACCGGCGACACGTCGGTCAACGCCCTCGACGGCATCTCCCTGACCGTCGAACCGGGCGAGCTCGTCGCGGTGATGGGCCCGTCCGGCTCCGGCAAGTCCACGCTTCTCAACCTCGCCGGCGGCCTCGACAGCCCCACCAGCGGCCAGGTCCTCGTCGACGGCACCAGCCTGCAGTCGTTGTCCCGCAAGCAACTGGCCGCCTGGCGCCGCAAGCGCATCGGCTACGTCTTCCAGGACCTCAACCTCATCGCGAGCCTCACCGCCGCCGAGAACGTCGCGCTCCCCCTCGACCTCGACGGCGTCCGCAAGTCCCGCCTGCAGGCCGAGAAGGCACTGTCCGAAGTAGACCTCGACGGCTACGCGGACCGCTTCCCCGACGAGATGTCCGGCGGCCAGCAACAACGCGTCGCCATCGCCAGAGCCCTCATCGGCGAACGCCGCCTCGTCCTCGCCGACGAGCCCACCGGCGCCCTCGACTCCCGCACGGGCGAAACGGTCCTGCGCCTGCTGCGCTCCAAAGTGGACGCAGGAGCCGCTGCCGTCCTCGTCACGCACGACGCCCGCCACGCCGCCTGGGCCGACCGCGTGATCTTCCTGCGCGACGGCGTCGTCGTCGACGTCTCCCAGCGCGACCAGCCAGAAGAACTGTTGAGCACCCCGTGAACGGATGGCGCGCAGCACTGCGCATCGCCTGGCGCGAGGCCCGCCGCTCCCGCGGCCGCACCAGCCTCGTCGTCGCCCTGATCCTCATCCCGGTGGCCGCCCTGTCGTTCGCCGCGATCGTCTACGACTCGACCACCCCGACCGCGACCGAAGACGCCAACCGCCGCATGGGAACCGCCGAGGCCCTGGTCAGCTGGCCCTACCGCGGCCCCGTCATCCAGCAACCTATCCGCGACTCCGCCATCCCGATGGGCAACGCGGAAGGCGAAGCCCCCTCCGCGGACCGCCTCAAAGCCCTGCTCCCGGGCACCGAGCTCGTCCCCGTGGAGCGCGGCGGCGTCAACCTCCGCACCACCGCGGGCGTCGGCCGGGCAGCCGTGCGCATGCTCGACCTGAACAACCCGCTGACCAACGGCATGTTCACCGTGCTGGAGGGCCACGCCGCCAACAACCCCACCGAGATCACGTTGTCCCGCAAGGCGATGGCCCGCACCGGCGTCCAGCTCGGCGGCACCGTCACCACCGACGACAACCGCACCTTCACCGTCGTGGGCGTCGTCGAGGACGCGAACCGCCTGGACGACACCACCGTCTTCGCGCTGCCCGGCACCTTCGAGCAGGTCGACCGCTCCTGGCTGGTCACCACGCCCATCACCTGGGCGAAGGTCAAGGAGCTCAACAAGTCCGGCATCGCGGTCCTGTCGCGAACGGTCCTGCACAACCTGCCTCCGCAGTCCGAGCGCTACCCGCAGATCCCGGACTCCAACGAGCTCACCGCCGACATCCTCGTCCTCATCGCGGGCCTGGCCGTCCTGGAGATGTCCCTGCTCGCCGGATCCGCGCTGGCCGTGGGCGCCCGCCGCCGCAAACGCGACCTGGCCCTGATCTCGGCGGTAGGCGGCGCCCCGACCCACGTCCGCCGAGTCGTCCTGGCCGACGGCGTGGTCGTGGGCCTGCTGGCAGCCCTCGGCGGAGTCCTGCTGGGCGCGCTGGCAGCGTTGTTCAGCCGCCCGTTCATCGAGTACCTGATCGCGGAACGCTTCGCCGCCCAACGCTTCTTCCCGTCAGCCCTGGCAGCCCTCGCTCTGCTGGCGATCATCACCGGCGTGCTGGCGGCTCTCGTCCCGGCCTGGATCTCCTCCCGCCAGGACGTAGTCACCGCCCTGGCAGGCCGCCGAGGCATCACCCGCTCCCGCCGCCGCTGGCTGGTCCTGGGCCTGATCCTCATCGCCGCGGGCGTGGCCGTAGGCGTATTCAGCGCGATCCAGATGCAGATCGTCGGCATCCTGGTAGCCCTGATCCTCACCGAGGTAGGCCTCGTCCTCTGCACCCCGTCGCTGCTGGGCCTCCTGGCCCGCGCCGGCCGTTGGCTCCCGGTGGCCCTCCGCATCGCCCTGCGAGACGCCTCCCGCAACCGAACAGCAGCCGCCCCAGCCATCTCCGCAGTGATGGCCGCGGTAATCGGCGCAGTAGCCGTCAGCGTCATGCTCACCTCCCAGTCCCAGCAGGAGGCCAAACAACTGGCGGGCAACCTGGGCGACATCTCCGTCTACCGCCTCGACGACCTCAGCAAGTCCAGCACAGCCACCATCCCGCCCTCAGTGGCCACCGCCATCCGCAACACCATGCCCGTCAACGAAACCCACGAGATCAAACTCCTGGCCTGCGACGGCGGCCCGTGCTTCGCCCACGTCCGCCCACCAGCGGACCGCGAATGCCCCTACGCCGTGGACGTCCTGCACCGCGACCCGACCGACGCCGAACAAGCCTCCGCCCTCGCCGACCAGCGCTGCACCGGCGTGAACCAGATGCACCGCTACTTCGGCACCTTCAACTCCATCAACGGCTTCGTGGTCGTAGCCACCCCGGACGCAGTCCAACCCCTCCTCCACCTCCAGCCAGACGAGGTAGCCGCAGCCCAATCCGCCCTGCGCGCAGGCAAAATCGTCGTCAACAACCCGTCCCTGGTCGTAGGCGACAAAGCCCTCCTGGCCACCGGCACCAACGCCACCACCACCGAGGCCCAGGCCTACGCCACCCCGAACCGCGACCGCGCCCCGATGGCCGTCATGACCGAGGAAGCCGCCCGCTCCCTGCGCTTCAGCGCCTCGACGTTCACCATGTACGCCCCCACCACCCGCATGCCCACAGAAGCCGAACAGGACGCCCTGACCGCAGCCCTGGGCGCCGAATACCAAGTCCACGTAGACCGCCCAACAGAGTCAGACATCCAACAAGCCCTGAGCATCCTCGGCCTGGTAGCAGGCATCATCACCCTCGCGGCAGCAGCCCTGGCCACAGGCCTGGCAGCAGCCGACGGCCGCCGAGACCTGACCACCCTCGCCGCAGTAGGCGCCACCCCGTCCCTGCGCAAGCTCCTCTCGCTGAGCCAAGCAGGAGTGATCGCGGGCCTAGGAGGCCTCCTGGGCACAGCAGCAGGCGCGGGCTCAGCCCTAGCCCTCCTAGCCGCCCTGAACGTCGGCTACGCAACCATCTGGCCCCAACCAGACCTGAACCCGCTAACCATCCCCTGGCCCAACATAGCCATCTCACTACTGGCAGTCCCCGCCACAGCAATGCTGGGCGCGGCCCTCTTCACCCGTTCCCGCCTACCGATCGAACGCCGCGAATAGTCTCCAGACCATGACGACCTTCGCGATCGTGCACGGAGCAGGCGACGTCGGCTGGTCCTGGCACCTGGTAGCAGCAGCCCTGGAAGCCAAGGGCCACACCGTCATCGCCCCAGACCTTCCCACCGAAGACGAAACGAAGGACCTGACGGACTGGGCGTCCACAGTGGTGGCCGCCCTCCCGTCCACAGAGGACGTGATCGTCGTAGGCCACTCCTTCGGCGGCCTGACCGCCCCTCTGGTGGCAGCACAGATCAACGCCTCAGCCCTGGTCTACGTAACAGCCATGCTCGCCAAGCCAGGCGAAACGCCAGGCGACTGGTGGGAGAAAACCGGCTACGAGGACAGCGGCCTGGAAGACCAGTTCTGGCGCGACGTCCCACCAGACCTGGCAGCCGAGTCGCAGAAGAGGGAACGAGGCATGTCCGAGCACGCCATGGAAGTCCCATGGCCCCTGGACGCGATGCCAGACCTGCCAACGCACTTCATCCTGTGCACGGAAGACCGCTTCTTCACCAAGGAGTTCATGCGCCAAGTGGTGAAGGACCGCCTGGGCATCGAACCAGTGGAGCTGGCAGCGGGCCACTGCGCCCAACTGAGCAAGCCAAAGGAACTAGCAGAGCGACTAGCGGGCTACGCCACCTAACAGCGAAGCCGAAGGCGAGCAAGGCAAAGGCGAAGCCGAGCTGCTTTGAGCGAACACTCTAGGTGGGGTGGGTCCCGTCACGAGTCGTGGCTGATCGTTGGCCGCGCCCGAGGAGGGGTGT
>NZ_JBFAYI010000054.1:0-26272 GCF_040681245.1 Lentzea sp. NPDC051838 | reverse complement strand
GTCAGGTCAAGTCGACGAAAAGCGTGTCGACTTGACCTGACCCCTCAGACGCGGCCAACGATCAGGCACGACTCGTGACGGGGCCCGCCGGAGCGCACGGAAAAGCAAGCTCGCCTTCGGCGTCGCCTCAAGCAGCTCGCCTTCGGCATCGCCTTGCTCGGCTTCGCCTTCGCGCTTAAGAGCAGGTGCGCGGGCAGGCTGTGCAGGGTTCGGCTTCTGGGAGGACGTAGTGGAAGCAGCAGCTGTTTCGCTTGCGCTTCCAGCCCTCGTCCGAGAGGTGAAGGGTTGAGGCTGAGACGAAAGGCTCGAGTTTTTCGGGGAGGATCAGCGCCGCGTCCGTGACGCCGCCGGTTTCGTCGCCGGAGACTCGGCCCGCTGCCCAGGCGCCGTATTCGAGCATGTCGGTTGCTGCTGCCCAGAGGGTTCGGCGGCCGAAGCGGACCACCTGGCCGAAGGACGAGACGAATTGGGCGGCGTGGGCTGCGTAGCGGGCTCGGAGGAGTGCGGCCAGGGCTGCTTCGTTGGCTACCACGGTGGCTGCTGGGTGGTTTGAGGCCGGGTCGTCCGGGAGGCACGCGAACTCGTCGGAGAGCAAGGAGATGCCGTCCGGGTGGGGGCGGCCTGCGGTGTTGAGGCGGAAGGCGATGTCCGAAGGCTTCAGAGAAGGGACGCGGCGGGCCGTGTGGAAGAGGAGGCCTGCGAGGGTGCCTGGGACGTGCAGGTACCAGCCCATGATGTAGCCCGCTGTGGCTCGCTCGTCGGACTCGCCGTACTGGGCGGACATCCATTCGGCCAGGTCTTTGCGCCACAGGTCGAAGCGGGTCGGCTCGGACAGGAGGTCGGAGCAGATCGTCCAGTTCGAGGTGGGTGCGGGTGGCCCGAAGCGGATTGCCGAGGTGGCTTCCAGGCGGGCGATGGATTGGGCCAGAGGCGTGAGCGCACGCGGGTTCTGCTGTGAGACCCTCGCAGGTACGGTCAACGCGCAAGTCCAATCTTGATTGGAAGGCTTGCCTAACCTTACCCAAGATCGTGCTGCTGGCGCTCGTCGAGGTGGGCCCGGTCACAGGAGTATCGCTCAACGGTCGGTTGTTCGCGCTGAGCGGACATCGCCCGATCTGTGGAATCCGTTGCTCGCGACCTGCGTTGATGCTGGTGTCAGGGTTGCCCGGATTGCGCTGTGCGCTGATGGGAGCCACAGGCCTCGGGGACGCCCACTACAGTGGTGCCACGGTGCCGCGCTCACCAGGGTAGATCGGTGGAGCCGAGGACCGCCGACGCAGCAGTCAGGGAGTGCGAATGTTCGAAAGGTTCACCGACCGCGCGAGGCGGGTGGTTGTTCTTGCCCAAGAAGAGGCAAGGATGCTCAACCACAACTACATCGGCACCGAGCACATCCTCCTGGGTCTGATCCACGAGGGTGAAGGTGTCGCCGCCAAGGCGCTCGAGTCGTTGGGGATTGCGCTGGAGGGCGTCCGCCAGCAGGTCGAAGAGATCATCGGCCAGGGCCAGCAGGCTCCGAGTGGACACATCCCCTTCACCCCCCGTGCGAAGAAGGTCCTGGAGCTCTCGCTGCGCGAGGCGCTTCAGCTCGGCCACAACTACATCGGCACCGAGCACATCCTGCTCGGCCTCATTCGCGAGGGCGAGGGCGTTGCCGCGCAGGTCCTCGTGAAGCTGGGCGCCGATCTCAACCGCGTGCGGCAGCAGGTGCTGCAGCTGCTGTCCGGTTACTCGACGGAGAAGGGCGCGTCGGAGTCGACCGGTCGTGGCGAGGGCACCCCGTCGTCGTCTCTGGTGCTGGACCAGTTCGGGCGCAACCTCACTGCCTCGGCGCGTGAGGGCAAGCTCGACCCGGTGATCGGGCGCACCAAGGAGATCGAGCGGGTCATGCAGGTGCTGTCCCGCCGCACCAAGAACAACCCGGTCCTCATCGGCGAGCCCGGCGTCGGCAAGACGGCCGTCGTCGAGGGGCTGGCGCAGATGGTCGTCAAGGGCGAGGTGCCCGAGACGCTCAAGGACAAGCAGCTCTACACGCTCGACCTCGGCTCGCTGGTCGCGGGCTCGCGCTACCGCGGTGACTTCGAAGAGCGCCTGAAGAAGGTTCTCAAGGAGATCCGCACGCGCGGCGACATCATCCTGTTCATCGACGAGATCCACACGCTCGTCGGTGCGGGTGCCGCCGAGGGCGCGATCGACGCGGCCTCGATCCTGAAGCCGATGCTCGCCCGCGGTGAGCTGCAGACGATCGGTGCCACCACGCTCGACGAGTACCGCAAGCACGTCGAGAAGGACCCTGCGCTGGAGCGCCGCTTCCAGCCGATCCAGGTGGGCGAGCCGTCGCTCGAGCACACCATCGAGATCCTCAAGGGTCTGCGCGACCGGTACGAGGCGCACCACCGCGTCTCGATCACCGACTCCGCGCTCGTCGCCGCCGCCACGCTGGCCGACCGGTACATCAACGACCGGTTCCTGCCGGACAAGGCGATCGACCTCATCGACGAGGCGGGCGCCCGCATGCGCATCCGCCGGATGACGGCGCCGCCGGACCTGCGCGAGTTCGACGAGAAGATCGCGGACGTGCGTCGCGACAAGGAGTCCGCGATCGACGCGCAGGACTTCGAGCGCGCCGCCAAGCTGCGTGACGCGGAGAAGCAGCTCCTGGGCCAGAAGGCCGAGCGGGAGAAGCAGTGGAAGGACGGTGACCTGGACGTCGTCGCGGAGGTCGACGACGAGCAGATCGCCGAGGTCCTCGCCAACTGGACCGGCATCCCGGTGTTCAAGCTCACCGAGGAGGAGACCTCGCGTCTGCTCCGCATGGAGGACGAGCTGCACAAGCGGATCATCGGCCAGGTCGACGCGGTCAAGGCCGTGTCGCAGGCGATCCGCCGCACCCGCGCCGGTCTGAAGGACCCGAAGCGTCCGTCGGGCTCGTTCATCTTCGCCGGCCCGTCCGGTGTCGGTAAGACCGAGCTCTCGAAGGCTTTGGCGAACTTCCTGTTCGGCGAAGACGACGCGCTCATCCAGATCGACATGGGCGAGTTCCACGACCGGTACACCGCGTCGCGGCTCTTCGGTGCCCCTCCCGGTTACGTCGGCTACGAAGAGGGCGGCCAGCTCACCGAGAAGGTGCGCCGCAAGCCGTTCTCCGTCGTGCTCTTCGACGAGATCGAGAAGGCCCACCAGGAGGTCTACAACACGCTGCTCCAGGTGCTGGAGGACGGCCGCCTGACCGACGGTCAGGGCCGGACGGTGGACTTCAAGAACACCGTCATCATCTTCACGTCGAACCTGGGCACGTCGGACATCAGCAAGGCCGTCGGCCTCGGCTTCACCTCGGGTCAGGACACCGCGTCCAACTACGAGCGCATGAAGAACAAGGTCAACGACGAGCTGAAGAAGCACTTCCGCCCCGAGTTCCTCAACCGCATCGACGACATCATCGTCTTCCACCAGCTGACTCAGGACGAGATCATCAAGATGGTGGACCTGATGATCGCCCGCGTCGAGGCCCAGTTGAAGAACAAGGACATGGCCATCGAGCTGACCGACAGGGCCAAGGCCCTGCTGGCCAAGCGCGGCTTCGACCCGGTGCTGGGCGCCCGCCCGCTGCGCAGGACGATCCAGCGCGAGATCGAGGACACCCTGTCGGAGAAGATCCTGTTCGGCGAGATCCAGCCGGGCCAGATCATCATCACCGACGTCGAGGGCTGGGACGGCGTGTCCGACGACCACGACAAGGCGAAGTTCGTCTTCCGCGGCGAGGCCAAGCCGAACCGCGTCCCGGACGCCCCGCCCGTCGACCTGGCAGCCCCCGCGGCCGCCGAGCCGCAGGACGCTCCGGCGACCGAGACCGAGTGATCTAGCTCAGTTTCACGAGAACGGCCCCCAGGCTTCCTGGGGGCCGTTCTCGTCTTCCCCGTTCAACAATCTCCGTGCGCGGCGACTTGATGGTGTGAGACTTCTTCACCGGAGGAGGGCCGTGGACTTCTTGCTGATCTTGCTGCAGCCACACGTCGTGGTCGTCATCGCGCTCGCCGTGGTGTTCATCGCACTGCGGCCGCAGTTCCGCGCTGATGCCCGCAAGAAGGCGGTGGCCGAGCAGTCCCCAGCCCTGAACGAGTTGGCCGCGCACCTCGGCGGTGACCTGTCCGGCCCAGGCGAGGCAGCCGCGTGGTCACCTCGCCTCCAGCGCTCGAAGCCGGAAGCCGAACTGTCGCTCACCTTCCCCCGCGGGCCGTGGCACGTCCGCGTGACCGAGGCCTGCAACCCGACACCGAGGCTCTCCAACAACCTCGTGGAGCACGAGCACTGGATCGAGGTCGCGACGACGCCCCTTCCGACGCGCGAGCTCAAGTTCGAGTTCTTCGATCTGTCCTTCGAGGACGGATTCGTGCACACGAAGTGCCAGGGCCAGATCCGGCCTGACGAGCTGGTGTTCCTGGTCGACATGATCGTCGAGACGCTCGACCGGATGCCCGGTGTCGAACCACGCGACCCCACCGCGGTCCTTTGAGGATCGGGTCACTTCACTGCGTTGTTTTGCCCGTTTCGCCGCGAACCTGAAACTCGTCCTGCCACTATGGCTGCCGCTCGCGTGATCTTGCCCGAGCGGAGTCCCTGCAGGAGGTTTCAGTGCCGTCGGCGGCGTTCGAGCAGCTGGTCGCTCAGTTCGAGCGGTTCCAGTCCCAGATGCAGCGCGTTGACCAGCAGTTTGCCAACGTCGGCGAGATGCAGCAACAGCTGACCGAGCTGGAAGCGGTGGCCACCTCGGCCGACCGTGCCGTGACGGTGGTCGCGGGCCCGTCCGGCAGCATCAAGGCCATCCGCCTCACCGACCTCGCCATGCGCAGACCGCCACACGCCCTGGCCGCCGAGCTGATGTCGACCCTCCAGCAAGCCGTGGCCGAAGCCGCACGCCGCCAGGCAGGCATCGTGGAGGGTGCGATCGGCGACGACATGAAGCTCTCCGACCAGGTCCTGGAAACCCAGTCGCAGCTCTTCGGAATGTCCAAAGAGGACCTACGCGCGGCCCGCTCGGAGGAGTCCGCACCCCAGCAGCCCGTGGCCCCGGTGCGCCCGCCGATGCCGCCCGCACCACCGATGCCGCAGCCCGGTGCCCAGGCCCGGCCGCCCGCACCGCCCCGTCGCCCTGCGCCCGAGCCGCAGGACGACTTCTCCGACCAGAACATCATGCGCGGCAACGCGTGGAACGACAGGGCGCCCCAACCGCCGCCCGCCGCCCCGTCCAAACAGGACGGCAAGTTCCTCAACCTCTACGACGACGAGGACGGCCGATGAGCGGGTTCAGCGTCAACCCGGAGGAGCTCGAGGAGTTCGCGGGCAAGCTCGACGGCCACCGCACCACGGCGAGCGCCATCAAAGGCCTCGTCGACAAGGCGGACGTGTCCGACAAGTCGTGGGGCGTGGTCGGCCTGTTCGTCTTCGACAACTACAAGTCACTGCTGAGCGACCTCAAGGACACGTTCCAGGCCATGGAAGAGGGCCTGCAGTCCGGTGCGGACAAGTTCCGCGACACCGCGCAGGGCTACTCCGACCAGGAAGCGGCGCTGAAGACGATTCTCGACGGCATTCAGGTCGACAGGGGGTAGATGTCGTGGCAGAGGAAGAGATCAGCGCTGGTGGCGTCGACATCAAGGTCGGCGAGAAGACCACCGGGGAGAAGGCCGTCGAGGCGATCCCGATCTACGGCAACTTCGTCAAGGCGAAGGACGCTATGGGCGACGCCGGCCAGACCGGTGGCGCCTCGGCTCTGTCGTCCGAAGGGAGTGCGCTGATCAGCGGGCTGACCGAAGCCGGGCAGGGCCTCGCGATGGACCCGCTCGGCTGGCTCGTCGGGCAGGGGCTCAACTTCCTGATCAGCGTGGTGCAGCCGCTCGAGGACGCGATCCACTTCGTCAGTGGTGACGGTCCCGCGTTGCAGCAGGCAGGCGAGAACTTCGGCGCGATCGCGGCGGGAATCGCCGAGTTGCGCACCACGTTCGAGGACGACCTGGGGAGCACCGTCCAGACCTGGGGCGGCAGCGCTTCCGAGGCTGCGGGAACGAAGCTCGGGGAGTTCGCCCACGGCATCGACGGCGTCGCTGCTCAGGCTGGTGAGCTGGCAGAACTGCTGATGATGTCGTCGATGATCATGCAGGTGATCGAGGACGTCATCAAGGCGATCCTCACCGAGCTGATCACCTGGCTGATCATGATCTGGATTCCGGCACTGGCCGCCGCAGTGCCGAGTTGTGGTGCCTCGACGGCCGCGGCCGGCGCCGCGACGGGTGTCCGTGTGGCCACCACGGCCGGTCGGGTGTCGCGCATCGTCGCGAAGCTGCGTCAGCTGCTGACCAAGATCATGGACTTCCTGCGGAACCTCGCGAGCAAGGCCAAGAACCTCGGCACCGGCTTCAAGAAGGCCATGGCGGACAAGAAGGCCGGTGTCGTGGACGCGGACAAGCGGCTGAACAAGATCATGGACGAGAACGGCAAGTGGTCACGGGAGTTCTTGACCGCTTCGCCGAAGGACAAGCTGAACAGCTCCGAGGGCATGGTCGGGCAACGCGTCAAGCAGGGCTTCTGGAGGTCGATGGGTGACGCGGCCGGCAACGAGGCGGCGGCTCAGCTCAACCCCCAGCACGAGAAGGGCCTTCGCAACACGTCCATCCAGGAGAAGTCCGACGAGTACGGCCAGACCGGCACCGACTACTCGAAACAGCGCATCGAAGGGTATCTGGACATCTGATCATGGAGCCCTACAAGTGGAAACTCCTGTTGTTGCTGCTGGGCCTGGCTCTGTTGTTCGCGCCGCTGTGGTGGTGGTCGTGGCGCAAGAACCGGCAGGAAGTGCTTGAGCACGAGGACGCGCTGGCGGCGTTCGCGAACGAGGCCGGCGGGACGGTGTCGGATGCCAGCGGTGACGTGCTGCCCTGGTCGGCTGGCCTCGCCTCGCCGTTCCTGGGTGAGCACGACGGCCTGATGGGGTTGGTCAGCAGCGCGGGCGGGCCGCAGTTCGACTACGCGCTCGAGTTCGTGCGCAACGGCTGGCGCATCCGCGTGTGTGAGGCGTCGGTGGAAGTGCGTACCGCAACCACCTCGGGCAACACAGTCACGCACCACGAGCACCGGATCGAGGTGCTCACGTCGGACCTGGTTCCGCTGAAGATCGTTGTCGGCGGCGGCGCCGGACGCGGGCTCCTCGCCAAGTGGGCAGCCGAACCGACTCGGGCTGTCGAAGGTCGGGAACGGCCGCTGTGGATGGAGTTGCGACTGCCTGAACTGAGCGGCCATCTCACCTACACCAGCGACCTGCCCGCGGCGGGCGCCGTGGTGAACGGACAGGTTGTCGCGTGGTTGCAGGATCACGCACGCAGGGAGCTGATTCGGCAACTCGGCTTCGAGGCTGGGATCGTCTACACGACGGCTCACGGCCAGATCGACGTGGAAACCATGCTGCACAGGGTTGACGAACTCCTCGACCTGCTCGGCAGGATGCCCGGCGTGAGGCCCAGGCACCCCGCCGCGGCGGTCTGACTCAGCGTGGTGTGACGGCGTAGCCCGCCAGCACGATCTCCTCCAGATCCGGGTCGTCGTCCTCGATCACACCCTCGTAGTTGAAGCCGAACAACGAGCGCAGCGCCGCCTCCGCCAGGTCGAGCGGGTGGAAGCGGAACGGGTAGTCCGCGTCGACCTCTTCGAGGAACTCCGGATCGCCCGCCAGGTACTTCTCCTCGAACGGCAGCGGCGTGCCGATGTCGGAGATCACGCCGCTTTCGGGGGAGAGGCTGAACGCGCGGCGCACCGAGCCGTCCGGCGACCAGATCGCGTAGGCGAAGAAGTCGACGACGCTGTGCATCGCGTGTAGGTACAGGGTGCGGCCGGCGGCTTCGCGGAGGAAGCGCGGGTCCAGTTCGGTCGGGGCGTCGTTGGCCGCGTCGTAGGTGCAGACGATCGAGAGGCCCGGGAAGACCGCGGCGTAGACCTCGCCCCTCGGCGGGTTGGCGACGTCCAGGCAGCCGTCGGCGATCGGGCGGATGTCGTGCGTTGGGTAGAGGCGCGCGACGAGGGCCGAAGTGGCCTCGCGGTCGATCTGCGGTGACGACCGTAGGACCTTGCTGACGTCGTCGGATGCGTACATCAGCATCCAGTCTTTGGCACCCATGGGGTCAGCATGGCGGACGGGTCTGACAATTTCGGAAGGCAACGGGGCGGCGGTGCCGTCCGTCCTTCAAGAGTGGGGACCACACCGGAGACTGACGAGCACTCGGCGACACTGCACGACGTGGTTGTCACCGAGGTGAAGCCGCCCAGAAGCGGGTTCGCCACGTTTCTGCTGGTCGTGTGCGCGATGGCGTTCGTCACGGCGGCGCTGGTCAGGGTGCTCGGCATCGACGGCACGCGGTACATGATCGCCACGACCTCGCTGATTCCGTACATCACGGTCGCGGGGTTGCTCATCGGGCTGTTCGCGCTCTTGCGCAAGAGGTGGGTTGTCGGGCTGACGATGACCCTGGTCGCGATTGTGCTGGTGGCGAACGTGGCGCCGCGGGCATTTCCGGACTCGCGGCCCAACGGGGTGGGGCAGCAGGTCACGGTGATGACCGCGAACCTGCTCGTGGGCATGGCGGACGCCGACGCGATCGTGCGTGAGGTCAAGGCGCGCAAGGTCGACATCCTGGCCATGCAGGAGCTGAGCCCGGAGATGGTGCGCGATCTCGAACGGGCCGGGCTCGACCAGGTACTGCCGAGCCGGGTGTTCCTGCCCGAGCCGGGCGGGTCGGGCAGCGGCATCGCGTCGAAGTACCCGCTCACGCGCAGGGATCTGACGCCGCCGGGGACGTTGCAGCAGGCCGGGGCGCTGGTCGATCTGCCGGGCAAGGACATCGAGGTCGTCTCGGTGCACCCGTTGCCGCCGGTCGTCACCGAAGGACCCGAGGCGTGGCAGCGCGAGCTGGCCGGGTTGCCGAGTCCGGACTCCACCGGCGCGATCCGGGTGCTGGCGGGCGACTTCAACGCCACGCTCGACCACGTCGGCATGACGCGGCTGCTCAACAAGGGCTACGTGGACGCCGCTGACCAGGTCGGCAAGGGGCTGATCCACACCTGGCCGAGCAACAGCGGCATCTGGCCGCCGCCGGTCACCATCGACCACGTGCTGGTGGACCCGCGTTGCCCGGTCGACACGGTGGACGTGTTCGACGTGCCCGGCAGCGATCACCGGGCCGTCGTCACGCAGTTCGTCGTGCCAAAGTTCTGAGCGCTTCCAGGGCTCCGACGGGCAACGACACGCCCCGGCCGTGGCGCACCTCTGGCTCGCGGACGTTGATGCGGATCAGCGAGCCGTTGGACGCCGACGCGAGCTCGGCCTGACGGCGCACGGTCGGCACCGCGGTTCCGGCGCCGATCTCGATCACGACCAGGTTCGGCACCGAACGCCGCCAGGACGTCAAGGAGTCGAGCTGCGCCTGGCTGCGGTGCGGCACCCAGCCCCAGTCGCCGAACATCAGGATGTTGGGCCTGGCCAGGCCGCCGCACGACGGACACGACGGCAGGTCGCCCACCGCACGCATCGAAACCGGATCGACGGTGACGTCGAACGAGCACTCCCAGATCTCGTCGGTGCACGGTTCCACGCACTGGGCGTGGTGGATCGACCCGTGGACCTCGGCGACGTCGGTGAACCCCGCCTTCTGGAACTGGCCGTCCACATTGGACGTGAAGACGCGCGCGCCCCACGAGCGCAAGATCTCGAAACCCTCGTGCGGCACGGTCGAGCGGTAGAGCCCGAGCCGGTGGCCGTAGAAACCCCACGCCAGCGGGGGATCGTCGGCGAAGTGCACCGGGTCTGCGATCTCCTCGAACTTCAGCCCGAGGCGCTCGTACGGCGGATACGCCCGCCAGAAACCCTCGGTGCCGCGGAAGTCCGGCAGACCCGAGTCGACCCCCATGCCGGCACCGGCGCAGACGAGCACCGCGTCCGCGCCGGTGATCAGCTCGGAGGCTCTGTCGTAAGCCTCGTCGATCACTGCTTCGGCTTGCTCCCGAGCACGACCTCGAACTCCAGCAGGTCGGCGCCGGACGACACCGGACGAGCGCGCTCACCGGAGTGCGCGGCCTGACCCGCCTGACCGTCGCGCCACGCGACGAACGCCTCGTCGGTCTCCCAGTGCGTCACGACGAAGTAGCGGTCCTCGCCCGCGACCGGGCGCAGGAGCTCGAAGCCGAGGAAGCCGGGCTGGTCGTCGACCGCGCCGAGGCGGGCGGCGAAGCGCTTCTCCAGCTCGGGGCCGTTGCCCTCGGGGACCTTGATCGCATTGATCTTCACGACTGCCATGCCATCGACTCTAGCGGCGCACACCGACAGGCAGCAGGTACTGATCGTCCGGAATGCCGGAAGAGCGGAACCAGGCCTGGAAGAACCCGGTGAGATCCTGTCCGGACGCCTTCTTGAAGTGGTCCTCGAACTCCGGCCACGACGCGTTGCCGTTGCGGTGCGAAGAAGTCCACGACTGCAGCGCCTTGAAGAACACGTCGTCCCCGACCTGCTTGCGCAGCGCGTGCATCCCCATGAGGCCCTTGTCGTAGACGCCCCTGAACTCGTTGCCCTTGCCCATGTCGTAGAGCTTCGGCGCCCAGAACGACGACCGGCCCCGCAGCTCCTCGATCCGGCCGCGATACCGCTCGTCGAGGTTCGTGCCCTGCTTCTCCAGCCACAGCCACTGCGCGTAGGACGCCAAGCACTCGTTCAGGCAGATGTCCGCCCAGCTCGAGATAGACACCGAGTCGCCGAACCACATGTGGGCGTTCTCGTGCACGACGGTCTCCAGGTCCGCCCACGCGGCGTAGATCGGCCGGGTCTGGGTCTCCAGCGAGAAGCCGATCTTGTCCGCCACCCAGATGCTGCCGGCCGCGCGCTGCGGGTACGGGCCGAACTTCGTCTCCAGGTACGCCAGGATCTCCGGCAGCTGTGCCTGGATCGGCTTCTTCTCGGCGGACATGCCGGGGGCGTAGGCGTCCAGCACGGGCGTCCCGCTCGCGAGCTTGGAACGCACGACCTCGAACTTGTCGATCGCCAAAGTGGCCACGTAGGTCGCGAGCGGCGTCTCCTCCGACCAGTTGAACGTGGTCCAGCCGCCATCGCGCGTCACCGGGCCCTCAAGACCGTTCGACACCGCCGTCCAGCCATCGGGCACGCGGGCCGCGAGCTTGAACGCCGCCTTGTCCTTCGGGTGGTCGTTGGCCGGGAACCACGACGTCGCGGAGTGGGGCTGACCTGCGGCGAAAGCACCGCCGGTCGACGAGATCTGCCAGCCGCTGCGGCCCAGCGAGGCGTCCTCCACGGTCTTCGGCTCACCGCCATAGGTGACGACCGCGGTGAACGGCTTGCCCTTCGCCAACGGAGCAGACGGCGTGATCACCAGCTCGTGGTCGCCCTCCTGCACGAACTTCGCGGCCTGCCCACCGACCTTGACGTCGCTGACCTTCAGCCCCTCCAGGTCGAGGTTGAACCGCGACAGGTCGTCCGTGGCGTTGGCGGTCACCGAAGCGACCCCCTGCAGCTGCTTCGACGACGGGTCGTACGTGATCGCCAGGTCGTACAGCGTCACGTCGTAGCCGCTGTTGCCGTCCGTCGGGTAGTACGCGTCGCCCGCGCCCGCACCGGCCTCCACGGCGGCCTGCGGTGACGTCTCCTTGCGCTGCTGCTGCACCGGGTCGTTGCTCGGCGTGCGGAACACGACCAGCAGACCGGCGACGAGCACGAGCAACACCAGGGCGATCAGGTACGGGCGGGCCTTCATGCGTTTAATCATCCCTGTGTCGGTGGTGGAGTTCGGCGGAACGGGTCAAGGCGTGCTGCTCCTGCACGGCCTGATGAGCAGGGCCACCGCGTGGTGGCCCGTCGCGCAGTGGCTCAAGCCGTTCGGCCGTGTCGTCGGCATCGACCAACGCGGGCACGGCCGCAACCCGCAGCGGGGACCGTTCCGCACCGAGGACTTCGTCGCCGACGCCGCTGCCGCCATCGAGCAACTCGATCTCGGGCCCGCTGTGGTGATCGGGCACTCCATGGGCGGGCTGCACGCGTGGTGTCTCGCGGCGACCCGTCCTGACCTGGTGCGCGCGATTGTCGTTGAGGACTTCGCGCCGGACAACCGCGGCAGAACAGTTGACGAGTGGAAGTGGCTCTTCGACGCGTGGCCGGTGCCGTTCCTGTCGCTCACGCATGTGACCACGTACTTCGGCGATCCGGTGTTCGCCGAGTACTTCGAGGAGCGCGAGGACGGCTGGCACCTGATCGCGGAGATGGACGACCTGTACGAGATCGCCGGCCATTGGGGCACGCGGGCGTACTGGGACCTCATCGACGAAGTCCGCTGCCCGTCGCTGGTCATCGAGGCGGGCAAAGGCGGCCAGCTGCCGAACCAGATGGAAGAGGCCGCGCGCAGGTCCAAGGGCCAGTACCTGCACGTTCCGGAGGCGGGCCACGTCGTGCACGCGACCGCGCCGTGGGTCTACCGCGGGGCCGTCGAAGCCTTCTTGAGCACGTCGATCTCGCCGGTCTGAGTGTCGACGATCGACACCTCGCGGACCTTCGCGCGGATCGGCTCGACCGGGAAGACCTTCGCGAACGCGGCCTTCATCGCGTCGTCGTCCACTCCGTGGAGCAGCGTGCAGTGCGGTACCCAGCTGCCTGGTAGGTAGTAGGCGCTCGGGTTCTTGACCTTGCTCGCGAGCACGTCGTGGATCGCCGAGTGGACGGCCAGCAGTTCGGCGTCGACCACCGCTGCGAGCATCAGCACGTTCTCGACCGTGGAGAACGTGCTGATGGTGTGCAGCCACAGGTCCGGCATCCACAGCCGGTCGAGGTCTTCTCGCAGCTCCTTGCGGACCTTGGGGCCGATGGTGCCCGCGATGGCGTACGTGAGGTGTGGCGGGTAGTCGTACTGAGCATCGACCGCCTGCCACAGGTCACGGACCTTCTTGTCCGCTTCGTCGTCGAAGAACGCCACCAGCGCGTGCATGTCAGTGCTCCCCGGGCAGAGCGAACAGGCCGTCCCGCGTCTGCTCGACCAAACCGTCGTCGAGCAGCGAGACCAGGCACTTCTCTCGTTGCGTGATGTCGTTCCAGACGATGTCGAGCTGCGCCTTGGGCACCGGGCCGGGTGCGCCGCGCAGCACGTCCAGCAGCTTGCCGCGCACCTGGCGGTCGGTGCCGGCGAACTTCTGGATCTTCTTCTCCGGCCCCGCGTAGGCGGGACGACCGGCGAGCTGCCACGCGCACACGTCGAACAACGGGCAGTCGGCGCACTTCTGGTTCTTGGCCGTGCAGATCAACGCGCCGAGCTCCATCAACGCCGCCGAGAACACCGCGGCGTCGTCAACGGACTCGGGCAGGATCGCCTCGACGTCGCGGAGATCGCGCTTGGTCGACGGCGGACCGGCATCGCCGGCGCCGTGCACAGCGCGCGCAACGACCCGTCGGACGTTCGTGTCGACGACGGCGCACTTCTGCCCGTACGCGAACGTGGCCACCGCACGGGCCGTGTAGCTGCCGATGCCCGGCAACGACTCCAGCGTCTCGACGTCCGACGGCACGACATCGCCGTGGTCGCGGGCAATGGCCGTGGCGGCCTCGTGCAACCGCAGAGCGCGCCGCGGGTAGCCGAGCTTGCCCCACATCCGCAGCACTTCACCCTGCGACGACGCGGCCATCGCCGACGGCACCGGCCACTTCGCGAGCCACTCGTGCCAGATCGGTTCGACACGGGAGACGGGCGTCTGCTGCAGCATGATCTCGCTGACCAGCACGCCCCAAGCGGTGCACGAAGGACGCCGCCACGGCAGGTCGCGCGCGGCGGTGTCCCACCAGCCCAACAACAACTCGTGATTCATCGCCAGTCATTCTGGCGCAAGCGAATCAGGCAGCCGCAGTGCCCACCGCGTCGACCTCGCGGAGCTCGCCCGTGTGCACGTCGTAGACGAAGCCGCGGATCTTGTCCGTGTGCGGGATGAACGGGCTGCGGCGCAGGCGGGCCATCGAGCCGCGCACGCTCTGCTCGACCACCTTGAACGCCTCGACGGCCCAGGTCGGGCGCAGACCGGTGTCGGCCTCCAGCTCGTCCTTGAAGTCGTCCTCGGTCACCATCTCGAGGCCGCAGTTCGTGTGGTGCACGAGCAGGACCTCGCGCGTGCCGAGCTTGCGCTGGCTCAGCGCCAAGGACCGGATCGCGTCGTCGGTGACGACACCTCCGGCGTTGCGCAGCACGTGCGCCTCACCCTGCTTCAACCCGAAGATCTCGAACACCCGGATGCGCGAATCCATGCAGGTGAGGATCGCCACCTGCAGGGACGGCTTGGCGGACGAACGGTCTCCGGGAACCACGTTCCCGAGCTCGTAGTTCCGCTTGAGCAGTTCGTCGATCGCGGTCATGACACCCTCCATGGCCTACCGGCGGACTTCGCGACATCGATTGGAACCGGGTTAGCGCCCGTTCACAAGGGGTTTCCGGTCAATGTCACGTTCAACCGATCGAGCGATGCTCGCCTACCGCTCGATTCCACCTGGTCCAGCTACGTTCGGGCCGTGATCGAGCCCACAGGACCGCTGCCGTCCTCGGTGTACTGGCGCCGCCGCATCGCCGCGATCGGCGCAGCGCTCGTCACACTCCTGCTGCTGATCTGGATCGTCGGACTGTTCAGCTCCCACGACGAGGAGACGGCACTGCCGACCAACGCGGCCGCCGCGTCGTCCTCGAACCCGCCGCCGAGCATGTCCTCCGAGGCAGCAGCCTCGTCCTCCTCGACGACTCCGCCGCCCTCGCCGACGCAGACCACGCCGCCGCCCCCGCCTCCCGGGCCGCCGCAGCCGTGCCCCGACGACGTGATCAGCGTGACCGCGAAGGCCAACAAGCCCTTCTACACCATCGGTGACCAGCCGGAACTGTCGATGGACGTGGCCAACACCGGCCAGGCGCCGTGCATCAGGGACATCGGCCGCCAGCACCGCGAGCTCACCGTGATGAGCGCGGACGGCGCGACGCTGCTGTGGTCGAGCAACCACTGCCTGGCGACGGCGGGTTCCGAGGTGCGCGTGATGCAGCCGAAGGAAGTCTTCAACTACGGCACGAAGTGGGCCGGTTCCACCTCGAAGCCGGGGTGCGGTGCGCACACCCGGCTCGGGCCCGGCGACTACCTGCTGGTGGCGAAGCTGGCCGGAAAGGCCAGCTCACCCGTTGTCTTCCGGCTCGAGTACTAGGGACCGAACCAGCGCTCTTCTGCTCCACCACGCGGGGCAGCGGACGTCTTGCCGACGATCAGCTCCGTCGCGAGGTTGACCGACCGCGGCCGCGACCGCTCGTTCGCGTCGAGCAGCAGCTTGCCCGCCGCCCGGCCCTTCTCCAGCACCGGCTGACGCACCGTGGTGAGCCCGGCCTCCTCGCCGGCACGGATGCCGTCGAACCCGGTCACCGTGATGTCGTGCGGCACGCGCAGGCCACGCCGGGCGGCCTCGGTCAGCGCACCCAGCGCCAGCACGTCGGAGGTGCAGATCAACGCGGTGATCTGCGGGTCGCGGTCCAGCACCTGGGCGGCACCGGACGCGCCGGAGGCCATGTTGTGGTCGAAGCGCTCGACCACGGGCACCTGGGACCAGTCGACGCCCGCCTCGCTGAACGCCTCGGCCAGGCCGGACAGGCGGTTGCGCTGCACGTGGAAGTGCGCGGCGTGCTGACGGTCGGGCGTCACGAAGCCGTCGTTGCGGTCACGCGCTAGACGCATGCACACGACGCCGATGCGACGGTGGCCCAAACCGATGAGGTGCTTCGCGAGCTCGTACATGGCGCCGCGGTCGTCGATGCCGACCCGGTCGACCGTGCCGAGGTCGGGCTGGTCGCACACGACCGTGGGAACGGGGCGCTCCAGCACCGCGGCGAGGTGCGGGTCGTCGTCCGGCACCGAGTAGACGACGAAGCCGTCGACGCCGGCGCGGTGGACGGACGCGACGTCCTCGCGCTCGGGGTTCGCGGGTACCAGCAACAGGCCCGTGCCGGCGTCCTCGCACGCCAGCGCCAGTCCCTCCAGGAACCCGATCGCGGCGGGGTCGCGGAACGCGTAGGAGAGGTTCTCGGTGAGCAACAGGCCCACCGCACCGGCCTTGCGCGTGCGCAACGAGCGCGCCACAGGATCCGGGCCGGGGTAACCCAGCCTTCGGGCCGTGTCCAACACCCGCCGCCTCAGCTCCGGGGAGAGCTGGTCGGGACGGTTGTAGGCGTTGGACACCGTTGTCCGGGAAACACCCAGCTCAGCGGCCAGAGAGGCCAACGTCGCCGGGCGTCGCACATGCATCGACCGCGCCATGAAAGGACCGTAACGGTTCAGAACCAATTCGTGAAGCGAGGGTGACCTGTGTCCCTCAAATGACGCATCAGGCCTGGTTGACCCATCTGCCTTGTTCAGAAGATGGTCCAGACCAATATAGGCCATTGGGCATCTCACTTCGGAGGCGCAGACGATTCCCTCACGACGAGCCGCGGCCGGAAGACGCGGGTGTAGTTGTCGGTGCCCTGCCTGCGGCGATCCGGATCCAGGCGCAGCACGAGCTCGTCGATCGCGGCCGCCGCCATCTCCTCGATCGGCTGGGCGAGCGTGGTCAAAGCGGGCGACGAATAGGCAGCCAATGGGATGTCGTCGAACCCGACGACCGAGAGCTCGTCCGGTACCGAGATCCCCCGTTGGTGTGCCTCGCGCATGACGCCGAGCGCCATGTGGTCCGACGAGCAGATCACCGCGGTCGGCTTGACCGTGTCGAGCAGCTGTCCCACCGCGATGCCGCCGCCTTCCGGGCTGAACTGCCCGTGCGCGACGTACTCCGAGCCTGCCGGCAGATGGTTCTCCTCAAGAGCAGCGGCCCAGCCGGCGCGCTTCAGGCGAGACGGCAGCGACCGCGCCGGACCCGACACGAAGCCGATCCGTTCGTGGCCGAGCTCGATCAGGTGCTTGGTGGCCATGTAGCCCGCGAGCTGCTCGTCCACCGTCACGTCGGGCACGTCCAGCGCGGGCGTGGCACCGTTCAGGAAGACCATGTGGACGCCGTCCGCGACGAGCTTCGCGTAGTAGCTCGGCCGGGGCGCCTGACCGAGCGGCACCTCGACGTTGGTGATCTCCGGTGACACGAACACCATGCCCTCGACCCCGCGGGCCAGGAGCATCCGGACGTACTCCTCCTCGCCCATCGGCGCGCCGCTGCGGGTGTTGCACAGCAGCGACGAGTAGCCGAGGCGGGCGGCGCGCGTCTCCAGTGCTTCGGCGAACGCGGGGAAGACCGGGTTCGAGAGCTCCGGCACGAGCAGGCCGATCACGCCGGTGCGTTGCAGGGCGCCCAGTCCGCGCGGGGTGTACGGCATCTCCGCGAGGACCGACAGCACCCGCTGCCGGGTCTCCTCGTTCACACCCGCTCGCCTGTTGAGGACTCGGCTCACGGTCGAGATGGACACCCCGGCTGCCCTGGCGATCTCGGACAGTCCGGACACGTTGCCTCCCTGGTCACGCTCGGTTCGGGGCAAGCTTGCCGCGCTCAGAAAAATTTTGCAACGAGCGTTTGCAAGACAGTGCCGTTACGGCTTGGTTACGGTCGACGTCTTGACCTGACCATGGTTCTGGTAGTGAAATCGCCCGCAACATTCTCGCAAAACCTTGCAAGACCCCTCATCTCACTGGGAGATGAGGACCCAGCTGGAGGGAACGGCAGCAACGATGCGACGGACAACCCTCGTGACCGCCATGGCGACGGGTGTCGCCCTCGTGCTCACCGCCTGCGGAGGCGGTGGATCGAGCAGCAGCGGATCCGACTCGGGCGAAGTGACGTTCTGGGACACCAGTGGCCCCAACGAAGGCCCCGTGTTCAAGAAGATCGCTGAGGACTGCGCCACCAAGGGCGGTTACAAGGTCAAGGTCGAGACGCAGGCGTTCGACGGCGCGCTCAACAACTACAAGACCGCCGCTCAGGGCGGTCAGGGCCCCGACGTCTTCCGCTCCGAGGTCGCGTGGGTGCCGCAGCTCGCGAAGCTGAGCTACGTCGCCGACCTGTCGGACACCGACCTCGCGAAGGACACGTCCGACTTCCTGGAGGCCCCGCTCGGCTCCACGAAGTACGAGGGCAAGACCTACGCCGTGCCGCAGGTCACCGACTCGCTCGCGTTGCTGTACAACAAGAAGAAGCTCGCCGACGCCGGTGTCGAGCCGCCGAAGACGTGGGACGAGCTCAAGGCCGCTGCCGCCAAGCTGGGTGGCGAGAAGACGTTCTTCCTCAACAACGACGCGTACTACGCGCTGCCGTTCATCTACGGCGAGGGCGGCGACCTGGTCGACGCGTCCGCCAAGAAGATCGTCGTCAACTCCGCGGCCAACGTGAAGGCGCTGGAGACCGCGAAGGGTCTGCTCGACTCGAAGGCCGCGACGACCGCGCTGGACGCGACCAACTCGTACTCCAACATGCAGGCCGCGTTCTCGTCCGGTGAGGCGGCCATGGTCATCAACGGTCCGTGGGCCGTCGCCGACTACCTCAAGGGCGCCGCGTTCAGCGACAAGGCGAACCTCGGCATCGCGCCGGTTCCCGGCCCGGCCGCGGGCAAGGGCAGCGCGCCGGTCGGTGGCCACGACTACGTGATCCGCCAGGGCACCAAGGCGAAGGCGTCGTCGATCAAGTTCATCACCTGCATGGCGTCGGTCGAGTCGCAGGCCACCATCGCCAAGGAGCTGGGCCTGCTGCCGACCCGCAAGTCGGCCTACTCCAACGCCGACGTCAAGGCCAACGCCGTCGTCGCCGCGTTCGAGCCGGTCACCAAGGTCGCGCACGAACGTCCGTGGATCCCGGAGGGCGGCGAGCTGTTCGACCCGCTGAAGATCGGCTACGCGGACTTCCTGGCCGGCAAGAAGGACGCCAAGACCGCTCTTGACGACGTCGCGAAGGCGTACAAGGAGAAGGTCGTCACCGAGTACTCGATCGGCTGATCGTGTTGAGCGGCCGGGGTTCGCGAGAGCCCCGGCCGTTCGCCGGAAGGGGAGTCTCGGTGCGTCGGTTCCTGGACAGGTACTGGTACGCGTATGCGATGGTGCTGCCGGTCGTGGTGGTCATCGCGGTGTTGGTGCTCTACCCGCTCGCCCAGGGCGTGTTCTTCACCTTCACGAACATCAACGAGGGCAACATCGCCAACCCGATCCTCGATCGGCCGGCGACGTTCGACGTGGTGGGCTTCAAGAACTACCTCAACGTGCTGTCCGGCGGCGAGTCGTTCGGCGCGTTCTGGGGCACTTTGGTCCGCACGCTGATCTGGACCTTCGCGTGCGTGTTCTTCCACTACACCATCGGTCTCGGCCTCGCGATGCTGCTCAACCGCCAGGTGCGTGGCCGCTCGCTCTACCGCGTGATGCTGATCCTGCCGTGGGCCGTGCCCGCGTTCATCAGCGCGTTTGCGTGGAAGTACATGTTCAACGCGCAGTACGGGATCATCAACCAGCTGCTGCGTTCGCTGGGTCTGCCGGACCCGGTGTGGCTCGGCCAGTCGAACTGGGCGCTGGTCTCAGTGATCATCGTGAACACGTGGCTCGGCGTGCCGTTCATGATGGTGGCGCTTCTCGGTGGCCTGCAGTCGATTCCGGGTGACCTCTACGAGGCGGCCGAGATGGACGGCGCCACCCCGTGGCAGCGCTTCCGGCACGTCACGTTGCCCGGCCTGCGTTCCGTGTCGTCGACCGTGGTCCTGCTGGGCATCATCTGGACGTTCAACATGTTCCCGGTGATCTACCTGATCGCCGGCCCGAACCCGAACGCCCGGATCCTGGTCACCTACGCGTTCGAGAGGTTCTTCTCGGGAGCGTCCCGCGACTACGCCATCGCGTCGACCTACGGCGTGCTGATCCTTTCGGTGTTGTTGGTGTTCGCCACGGTGTACCGGCGGGCGCTGCGCAAGCAGGGCGAGGTGTGGTGATGACGCTCGATGCTTCGTCTCTCCAGGTGGTTGCCGCTTCCGGTCAGCGGCTGCGGCGGGCTGACCGCTCTCGCGGCGCCTCGATCGCCCTGCACGCCACGCTGATCGTCGCCTCGATCATCGCGGTGTTCCCGGTCTTCTGGGTGTTCATCACCTCGCTGAAGCCGGACGCGCGCGCGGTCGAACCGACCCCGAAGCTGTTCAACGAGTCCTCTTTGGACAACTACACCCGCGTGCTGTCCGGCGAGAAGGGCGACTTCCTCGCGTGGTTCGGCAACTCCGTGGTGATCGCGCTGATGACGACCGTGATCGGCGTCTTCATCTCGGCCACGGCGGGCTACGCGGCGTCGCGCTTCCGGTTCCCCGGCAAGCGGTCGTTGATGATGTCGTTCCTGCTGGTGCAGATGTTCCCGTTCGCGGTGCTGATCGTGCCGCTGTACAACATCCTGATCGCTCTCGGTCTGAACGGGACGTCGATCGGGCTCGTGCTGGTCTACTGCACGACCGCGGTGCCGTTCTGCACCTACATGTTGAAGGGCTACTTCGACACCGTGCCAGCGGACATCGACGAAGCCGGTCGTGTCGACGGGCTGTCGCCGTTCGGCGTGTTCTGGCGGCTGATTCTTCCTTTGGCCAAGCCAGGTCTCGCGGTGACGTCGTTCTACGCGTTCCTGACGGCCTGGGGCGAGGTGGCGTTCGCGTCCGCCTTCCTGTCCGCCGCGGACGAGTCGAAGACGCTGGCCGTCGGGCTGCAGGTGTTCGTGCAGCAGAACCGCACCGAGTGGGGGCACCTCGCGGCCGCGTCCATCCTGGTCGCGATTCCGGCGATCGTCGTGTTCTACCTGGTGCAGCGGTTCCTGGTGACGGGCCTCGCGTCCGGCGCCGTGAAGGGTTAGGCCGTCTCCTGCACCGGCCGGTACCGCACGTCCACCTCCGAGTGGGGGTCGTCGGTGTCGAGCCGGTGCAGGTGAATCGGCTTCCCGCCGGGGTTGTCGAAGAACCTGAGGCCGTTGCCGAGCAGCACGGGTGCGATGTGCAGGGCGATCTCGTCGACGAGCCCGCGTTCCAGCAGCTGCCGGCCGATTGTCGGCGAGAGCACCACCAGGTCCTTGCCGTCGGCGGCTTCGAGGCCGATCCGGACCGCTTCTTCCACGTCACAGGTCAGGAACGTGACGCCTTCCGCCTGCGGTGCGTCCTCGGGGTGGTGGGTCAGGACGAAGAGCTTGCCGACGAACTGGCCGCTGTACGCCGCGGCCGGGTCCGGGTAGGCCTCCCAACCCTTTCTGCCGCCGAGGATCGCGCCCGTGCTGTCCTCGTAGGACTGGGCGAGGTCGGAGCCCGCGGTCGTGTGGGCCAGCCAGTCCATGCCGTCGTCCGCGTCGGCCACGAAGCCGTCCAACGACATCGAGAAGTGCAGTCGCACCTTGCCGCTCATGGTCTCCTCCTGAGTCTTGTGCAGGGGTAGACCGCGGCTGTGCGCGGAACTCATCGGTCGTGGCCTTCAGCCGATCGGGTACCCGGTTGCGGCGACGCCGTCGGCGACGACGGCCAGAGTGGTGGCGGGGTTGAGCGCGGTCACGACGTCTGCGGTCAGCGGCCGCCCGGCGTAGACGTGCCGCACCGCGTCGAGGTCGACCTGGATTTCGTAGTAGTCCTCGGCCCACCCCCGGAACGCCTCGGGCGTGCGGTCGGTCAGCAGGGCGAACAGCCAGTCGGCTCCGTCCTGGTCGTCGTCGGGGAAGTCGATCTCTCCGTGCCGCCAGGCGGTGTCGCTGTGCTCGCGCCACAGGCACACCGTGACGTTCGGCCTGCCGTCATCGGAGAACGCCGGTTCCTCCACGCACTCCCGGAACACGTCGGGCACGGTGTCGAGCACGCCGGGCCACGGTTCTTCGTCGTCGGTGGCGTACGGGCTCATCGGCGACTCGTGGTCGAAGCCGCGCACGTACGCCCCCGCGGCCGTGAACACGACGGAGTACTCGTTGCCCGAGCCGTCGTACATGGACGCCAGCTCCTCGCCGGACGCCCAGGTGGTGCTGTAGCCGTGGTACCGGTGCTCGCTGTCGGGGCACAGCACGACGTTCAGCGCGGCCAGTGCACGGCACAGCGCGCGGAGTTCCGGGATGGCCGGCAGCCGGCGGGCGACGTCGTATGCGGTCACACCGCCATCCAAGCGCAAACGTAAGCGCTTACGTTGTCGTGCACCGAAACGTAAGCGCTTACGTCTGTTCCCGTAAGCGCTTGCAATGCCTAACGTCGCGCCCAGACAAGCGGTGAAAGGTGCGTCACATGGCAGAGGTGTCCTACGTCAAGGCATCGCGCGTGTTCTCCGGCAACCCGCCGGTCCGCGCGGTCGACGAGCTCTCCCTCGAGGTGAGCGACGGCGAGTTCCTGGTGCTGGTCGGTCCGTCCGGTTCCGGCAAGTCGACCGCGCTGCGCATGCTCGCGGGCCTCGAGGACGTCGACGAGGGCGCCATCCACATCGGTGGCAAGGACGTCACCAACGTGCCGCCGAAGGGCCGGGACATCGCCATGGTGTTCCAGTCGTACGCGCTCTACCCGCACATGACGGTCGCGGAGAACATGGGCTTCGCGCTCAAGCTGCGCGGCGTGAGCAAGACCGAGATCAAGGCGAAGGTCGAAGAGGCCGCCAAGATGCTCGACCTCACCAAGTACCTGGAGCGCAAGCCGAAGGCGCTGTCCGGTGGTCAGCGTCAGCGTGTCGCGATGGGTCGCGCCATCGTGCGCGAGCCGTCCGTGTTCCTCATGGACGAGCCGCTGTCCAACCTGGACGCCAAGCTGCGCGTCGAGACGCGTGCGAACATCGCCGCTCTCCAGCAGCGCCTCGGCACCACCACGATCTACGTCACGCACGACCAGGTCGAGGCCATGACGATGGGCCACCGGGTCGCCGTGCTCAAGGACGGTCTGCTGCAGCAGTGCGACACGCCTCGCGCGCTGTACGACCGCCCGGCCAACGCGTTCGTCGCGGGCTTCATCGGCTCGCCGGCCATGAACCTCAAGACCGTGCCGATCACGGCCGAGGGCGCGAAGCTCGACGGCATCATCGTGCCGCTGTCCCGTGCCGCGCTCGACGCCGCCGGTGGCCTGGACGAGGTCACCTTCGGCATCCGGCCCGAGGCGCTCGCGCTCGTGCCGTCCGGTGACGAGGGCATGGACATGACCGTCGAGCTGGTCGAGGAGCTCGGTGCCGACGCGCTCGTGCACGGTGCTGTGAAGATCGGCGAGAGCTCGCAGCGCTTCGTCGTCCGCGTCGACGGCCGCACGCCGCCGACCCTGGGTCAGAACGTCAAGGTCGCGGTTCGCGACCACAGCGAGATTCACCTGTTCCACCCCGAGTCGGGCGACCGTCTCGAGGCGTGAGTCACACGAAGAAGCCCCCGGCGTGACCGTCGGGGGCTTTTTCGTGCTCTAAACTGAACTCGACAACGGTTTCCATTACCTGATCGAGGGACGGCGTGATGACTCTCCGCAACGCTCTGATCGGCTCGCTTGCGGTCGTGAGCCTGGCCGCCTGTGGCACGTCCACGCCGTCCGCGGACAGCGGCAAGATCCAGGTCGTCACCTCCACGAACGTGTGGGGCAGCGTCATCAAGGCCGTCGGCGGCGACGCGGTCGAGGTCAAGGCGCTGCTGGACGACCCGTCAGCCGACCCGCACTCGTACGAGAGCAAGCCCGCGGACGCCGCGCTGATCAAGGACGCCAAGCTCGTCGTCTTCAACGGCGGCGGCTACGACGACTTCTTCCCCAAGCTGATCACCACGGAGGGTCAGAAGAAGATCGAGGCGTTCCCTCTGCGGGACGACCACGCGACGCCCGCGTCAGGTGAGCCGGCTGGGGAGCACAAGCACGAAGAGAACGAGCACGTTTGGTACGACCTGCACACCGTGCGCGCGGTGGCCGAGGCGGCCGCAAACGAGCTGGGTGCGCTCGCGCCGGACAAGAAGACGCAGTTCGAGAGCAACACCGCGGACTTCAGCGCGAAGCTCGAGGAGCTGGAGAAGAAGGTCGACGGCATCGGCAAGGGCAAGAAGGTCGTCGCGACCGAGCCCATCGCCCACTACCTGCTCGACGAGACCGGTGCCGAGGACGTAACGCCCGAGGCGTTCAGCAAGGCGATCGAGGAGGAGTCGGACGTGCCGGCCGCCGCGCTCGCCGAGACGAACCAGCTGGTCGAGGGCAAGAAGATCAACGTGCTGGTCGACAACACGCAGACCGAGAACCAGGTCACCAAGGGCATCGTCGAGAAGGCCAAGTCGGCGGGCATTCCGGTCGTCGCGGTCACCGAGACGTTGCCGGAGGGTGTGACCGGCTACCTTGACTGGATGAGCAAGCAGGTGGACGCGCTTTCGCAGGCGCTCAAGGCATGAGCGCGATCTCGCTGCGCGGGGCACGCCTGTCGTACGGCGACAGGGTGTTGTGGGACGGGCTCGACCTCGACGTCGAGCCCGGTGAGTTCCTCGCGGTCCTCGGGCCGAACGGGTCCGGCAAGACCAGCCTGATGAGGGTGCTGTTGGGGTTGCAGCAGCTGTCGTCCGGCACGGTCGAGGTCGCGGGCGGAAATCACGCCATCGGGTACATCCCGCAGCAGCGAGCGCTGGAGCAGTCCATGACGTTGCGGGGCCGGGACCTGGTCGGTCTCGGCCTCGACGGCTACCGGTGGGGCCTCGGGCTGCGCAACCGCCGCGAGCGCCGCGTCCGGGTCGACGAGGCCATCGCCGCCGTTGGTGCCCAGCGGTACGCCGACGCGCCGTTGGGCCTGTTGTCCGGCGGCGAGCAGCAACGGTTGCGCGTCGCGCAGGCACTCGTGGGCGACCCGCGGGTGATGCTCTGCGACGAGCCGTTGCTGTCGTTGGACCTCGCGAACCAGCGGGTGGTCTCCGAACTGATCGACAAGCGCCGCCGGGAGTCCGACACCGCGGTGCTGTTCGTAACGCACGAGCTCAACCCGGTGCTGCCGTTGGTGGACCGGGTGCTGTACCTGGTGGGCGGGCGGTTCCGGGTGGGCAAGCCGGACGAGGTGATGAACTCGGCGACGCTGTCCGAGCTGTACCGGACACCGGTCGAGGTCGTGCGGGTGCGCGACCAGATCCTGGTGGTCGGCGCGGGCGCGTGCGAAGAGCAGACGCACCACCTGGCTTCCACGGAGGCGGCGTCGTGAGCTTCCTCGATCTGCTCGAACTGGACTTCGTGCAGACCGCGTTGATCGCGGCTGCAGTGCTCGGGCTCGTTGCCGGCGTGCTCGGGCCGCTCGTGGTGACCCGCAAGATGGCGTTCGCGGTGCACGGGACTTCCGAGCTCGCGTTCACCGGTGGTGCTGCGGCGTTGTTGCTCGGGGTCAGCGTTGGGTACGGCGCGTTGGCCGGGTCGATCATCGCCGCGGTGCTTTTGGGTGTGTTGTCGCGGCGGGAGAGCGACCGGGACTCGGTGATCGGCGCGATTCTGGCGTTCGGGCTCGGCATGGGGATTCTCATGCTGTCGCTCTACAAAGGACGGTCGAAGAACAAGTTCGGGTTGCTGACGGGGCAGATCGTGGGTGTGGATTCGACCGATCTGCAGCTGTTGGTGGTCTCGTCTGTTGCTGTGCTTGTGGTGCTGGCGTTCATCTATCGGCCGTTGTTCTTCTCCTCTGTTGACCCTGATGTGGCTGTGTCTCGCGGGGTTCCGGTGCGGGGGCTGTCGATCGTGTTCGCGGTGCTTGTTGGTGTGGCTACTGCGTTGTCGGTCCAGGTTGTCGGGGCGTTGTTGGTGCTGGCGTTGATGATCACGCCGGCTGCTGCTGCTATGCGGCTCACGGCTTCGCCGTTGCGTGCGACTGTGTTGTCGGTTGTTTTTGCTGAGGTTGCGGCTGTTGGGGGGATTTTGCTGTCGCTGCAGCCTGGGTTGCCGGTTTCTGCTCTGGTTACTGCGGTCAGTTTTGTGATCTACCTGGTTTGTCGTGGGGTTGGGGCTGTTCGGGGGTCCTTCGCGCGGGTTGCGTAGGTCGTCCCCCGGTTGGGCTGGCGGGTGCCTGTTCCGTGTCCGTAGGTGGGCGCGTGCCGTGCTTCCGTTCCGGTTGCGTTCTGGGAGCTCTGCCCCAGACCCCGCCAATCTGATCAAAGACCCACCAGCGCCGCTCTCGGGTTGATGGCACGCCTGTTGCTTTGGGCGGCTGCCTGTTGCTTAGTTTGGTTGCGTTGGTGGGGTGGGTCCCGTCACGAGTCGCGTCCGAGCGAGCCACACCAGAGGGGTTGGGTCAAGTCGACGAAAAGCGTGTCGACTTGACC
>NZ_JBFAYI010000053.1:0-27055 GCF_040681245.1 Lentzea sp. NPDC051838 | reverse complement strand
TCGACGAAAAGCGTGTCGACTTGACCCAACCCCTCTGGCGCGGCCAACGATCAGGCACGACTCGTGACGGGGCCCGCCGGAGCGCACGGAAAAGCTAGCTCGCCTTCGGCATCGCCCAAGCAACTCGGCTTCGCCTTCGCCCAAGCAACTCGGCTTCGCCTTCGCCCAAGCAACTCGGCTTCGCCTTCGCCCAAGCAACTCGGCTTCGCCATCGCCCAGGCAGCTCGCTTCGCCCCTGCTCCTGCCGCTGCCCCCTGCCTCGCGCTCTTGCTTCTGCCGCTGCCCCTGGGTCCTGCCTCGGCCCTGCCCCAGGCCCCCGCTCCTGCCTCGCCCCAAGGCTCCCGCTCCTGCCTTGCCTTCGGTGCAACCCTGGCTTGGGTTACCAGAGGCCTGGGGCCTCTTCCTTGCGGGCGTCTTCCCAGCGGTACTCGCGGAGGTTCACCTTGCCGTCCAGGTTCGGGACGCCCTCCTCGTGGAGGAGTTGTAGCTGGGTGTCCCTCAGGTGTGGGGCGCAGGTGCCGTCGGCTTTGAGGACGCGTTGCCAGGGGAGGTCGTGGCCGTCCTCGTTCAGGATGCGGCCCACCAGCCTTGGGGATGGGGCCTTGGCCAGGTCGGCGATGTCGCCGTAGGTGGCGACTCGTCCTCGAGGGATGGCCGCGATCAGGGAGCGGACTCGCTCGTGGATCTCTTCGTCCATGGCGCGAGTTTAGCTAGAGGGATTTTGTCCAGGTGGCTACTGCTGCGTGGTAGTCGGGGGCGTTCGGGGCGTAGTTGATGGAGTGGCCGTAGCCGTTGAGGATGAAGGTGTCGAGGGAGGGGACGTTCGGGAAGAACTGGGCCTCGTCGGCTTTCAGAGCGGCTGGGGAGGAGCAGTCGCTGCCCATCAGGGGAAGGCCGGAGCTGCAGAAGTGGGTGTCGTTGCCTACGACGATCATCACCGGGACGTTGATCTGACGCGAGATCGGGATGATTACTGTGTTGAGGAGGATGGTGTCGACCGCTTCGGTTACTGCGAATACGTCCTTTGTGGACTCGTCGTAGGAGATCGAGCCTGGGACCAGCGGGCCTGGTTTGTGGAACGAGTTGTAGCGGGTGTTGGGCATGGTGGTGAGGTAGCCGAGGTCCAGGCCTGACGGGATCATGTTGGCCAGGACGGGGACTACCGTCACGTAGTTCATCTTGTGCGTGAAGCCGGTTACTAGCACGCCGTCCACGTCTTGCCAGGTGCCTGCTTCGATCATGGCCATGGCTGAGCCGATTGAGTGGCCCGCGACGATGACCTTGGAGAAGCGGGGTTTCAGGGTTGAGATGACCTGGTGGACCGCGCTGGCTTGGGTTGAGGCGGTTACGAAGGCGCTCAGGGGTTTGGAGCTTTGGCCGGTGCCCAGGCGGTCCAGGGCGAGGGTGGCTGTGCCGGTGGCGTTTTGGGCTCGGGTGAACGAGTGGGTGGCCGGGTCGAAGCCCACGTCCCAGTAGGTGCGGTCGTAGGTGCCGCCTGGGATGAGGACTTGGATCGTGGTGGCGCCTGCTGGGATGCAGAGTCTGCCTGCCATGGTTTCCAAGGAGGTCACCAGCGGTGTGAGACCTATGCGGACCTGGTAGGTGACGTCTTGGCACGGTGGGACTACTGCGCTGGCTGGGGGTGGGGCGAGCAGGGTCGTGGCTAGCAGGGCCGCGGCGCACAGGCTGCGGAGACGCATGAGGGGACCTTTCAGACGCGAGGGGTGGCCTTCATCAGGAGGCCGTTGGGGTACGGGGCGGACGTGAACTTCACGCGGGCCTCGCGGGTTGGGGTCAGGCGCCATCGGGACGCGATGGTGGCCAGGGTGAGGACGATTTCGGTGTGGGCGAAGGTGTTGCCCAGGCACTGGCGGTTGCCGCCGCCGAACGGGACGTAGGCGCCTCGCGGTAGGCCCGCGGTGAAGGACGGTGTCCAGCGGTCGGGGTTAAAGCGTTGGGGTTCGGGGAAATAACGCTCGTCGTGGTGCAGGGCGTGGGGGCTGATGATCACCTCGGCGCCCGGTGGGAGGGTGGCCTCGCCCAGGTCGACTTCGGTTAGGGTGCGGCGCATCACGAACCAGATCGGGTACTGGCGCAGGGTTTCCTGCACGATCTGTCCTGTGTAGACGAGCTGGTCGAGGTCGGCGTAGGTGGGTGGGCGCGAGCCGAGGACCGTGTCGAGCTCGGCGTGCAGGCGGGCTTCGATCGACGGGTTGCTGCCTACTTCGTGGAGGGACCAGGCCAGGGCGATGGCGGTGGTTTCGATGCCCGCGGTGAGGAGGGTGAGGACCTCGTCGTAGGTCTGCTGGTCGGTCATGCCGGCGAGCAGGAGCGTCGAGAGGACGTCGCCGTGGTCGGTGCCGTCCGCGCGCCAGGCTTCGATCACTTGCAGGACAACGGCTTTCATGCGGGCTATGGCCGTGTCGAACGCGCGGTTGCCCGGGAGTGGGAGCTTTTCGACGAAAGAAGGGGAGAGGGCTCTGATCATGCCCTGCTGGATGACGGTGAAGATGGACCGGCGGACCTCCTCGACCGCGCGGGCGCCGATCTCCGTCGAGAAGAGCGTCTCGCCGACGATGGTGACCGCGAGCTCCTGCATGTCGTTCTCGATGGTGCGGATCTCGCCTGGTTGCCAGCGCGCAGCCAGCGAAGAAGCAGCACGAGCCATCGTCGAGGCATAGGATTCGATCCGTTCCCGATGGAACGCCGGCTGCATCAGCCGGCGTTGACGCAGGTGGAACTCTCCGTTCGACAGCAGCAGACCCGTGCCCAGGTAGGGCTGGAACTTGTCGAACATCGCGCCCTTGCGGAACTTCGAGCCTTGGGAGACAAGGACTTCGTGCGTCAGGGCGGGGGAGGTGACGAAATAGGCGTGCAGCGGGCCGAGGTCCAGGCGCACGACGTCGCCGTGCTCGTGCAGCGCGTCGGTGAACTTGGCGCGCTGGGTGAGCATCGCCGGGGTGTGCCCGAGTAACGGCCAGCGGCGCGGTGCCACCGGGACGGGCATCGGAGTACTCCTGGGGAGTGGGCCGGATGAGGACGGACCACACTAGGAGCCGTTTGGAGGAAGACGACAGTGCCTGATCGGGTGGTTCCGAGTCACTCTGATGGTTCAGCGCTTTGCGCGCTCGGGTGACTAGGCTCGTGCGTCTTCCCCGAACCTGCCCCGAACCGAAGAGGTGTTCACCGTGGCAGAGATCCAGAACTGGGTGCCGCAAGGCATCGACACGAACGTGCCCAGCATGGCCCGCGTCTACGACTACATCCTCGGCGGCGCGCACAACTTCGCCGCGGACAGGCAGGTCGGCTCCCAGATCGAGAAGCTCGTGCCGGGGCTGCCCAGCGTCGCCCGGCTCAACCGGCGGTTCCTCGGCCGCGCGGTGAACTTCCTGATGGACCAGGGGATTCGCCAGTTCCTCGACATCGGTTCGGGCATCCCGACGGTCGCGAACGTGCACGAGGTCGCGCAGGACCGCGACCCGGCCGCGCGAATCGTGTACGTCGACAAAGACCCGGTAGCAGTCGCGCACAGCGGATTGTTGTTGTCTGACAACGAAAATGCTGCAATCGTCCAGGCCGACATGCGCGATCCCGAGGCCGTGCTGTCGAGTCCCGAGGTGAAAAGCCTGCTGCGCATGGAAGAACCCGTCGGCCTGTTGATGCTGCTCATGCTGCACTGGGTGCCGGACGAGGACGACCCGCAGAAGCTCGTCGCCACGTACCGCGACGCGCTGCCCGCCGGGAGCTTCGTCGTGATGACGCACGTCGCCAAAGACCAGATCGACGAGAACGTCGACCAGGCGGCCGCCGTGGTGAACCGCAGCAAGAGCGCGGACCAGATGCACATGCGGACACATGCGCAGGTCAGCGCGTTGTTCGACGGGTTCGAGCTGGTCGAGCCGGGGCTGGTCGGATGTGGTGAGTGGCGCCCGGACGGACCTGGTGACATCGCCGACGAGGCGTCCATGAACATGTTTCTCTACGCCGGGGTGGGTCGTAAGGACTGAAACCACCCTGTAGTGTCGGAGCTTCACTCTGTCGGCGCAGTGGGCGTCGACTCCGGGTAGGTAGACTGCCGGACACTCTTCAACCCATACAGGGCAACGGGAATGACGAAACCGAACCGAAGACCCGATGCCGCTCCATCTTCGGACACCGCCGCCGTCCGTGCGCGAGAAGCCTTGTCGCGCAAGTGGAGCTACCTGATCAGCAGCGTCGTTGTCGTCGCGCTGAGCAGAGACGAGCTGGACGCTGAACTGGGCGCCCAGCTCGATGCGTTGTGTGCGGCGCTGCACAGCGAGCCGTTCGACCCTGCTCCGTTCGAGGAGGTGGGCGAGCGACTCGTCGCTCTCGGCTACGTCGGTGAGCCCGGCCTTCGGCGCACGGTCGACGTGCTCGGCAAAGGCTTGCTGGCACTGGAGGAGTTCCGCGCGACGGACCAGCACACGGTCCGCGTCGTCGGCGGAATCGGTGCTCTGGCATGTGGTTTCACCGCCGCCCGCGCCCGCGCGATCCTGGACCAGCAGGAGAGCATGCAGCGGTCGTTGCTCAAGGCCGCCCATGACGCGCAACGGGATCAGCGGCAGAGCGAGGCCAAGTTCGAGGGTTTCGCGTCCTCGTCGACCAACGGCGTGCTCATCGTCGGCCTCGACGGACGGCTGGCCTGGGGCAACGACGCGATCGGCGTCATCCTCAACCGCCGGCCCGAACCGGGCACGAGGCTCGTCGAGCTGATCGCGCCGACGTCGATCGTGGTGTTCCGCGAGATGATGGAACGCGTGCTCGCCGAACGCGGCGAGTTCGAGCGGGAGCCGATACAACTCGTTCGCGGTGACGGGGAATTCGCCAAGGTCACGCTGACGGCGTCACTGCTGCGCGACGATGAGGGCAAGGCCAGTCATGTACTCGTGATCGCCGACGACGACACGGAACTTGCGTTGTTGCAAGGAGAACTGCGCAGGCAGTCGCTGCACGACGTGCTCACCGGCCTGCCGAACCGCCAGTTCTTCACCAGCCACCTGGAAACCGTGCTGCGCCGCGCCGATCCCGAGTTCGGTGTGACGATCTTCCACCTCGACCTCGACGCGTTCGGCCTGGTGTGCAACAGCCTCGGCGCCCGCGTCGGCGAGAAGCTCATGCAGCACGTGGCCCGCAGGCTGCGCGCGTTGACGTCGCGCGAGCAGGCGATGGTCGCGCGGTTCGACGGCGACGAGTTCGGCATCGTCGTGGAGAACACGGCTCTCACGCCGGACATCGCGACGACGGTGGCCACCATCAACGCCGACCTCGCCGATCCGATCTACGTGGACGACCACGGCCTCGCCATCTCCGTGAGCGTCGGCGTGGTCCACCGCCCGGCGTCCGACGTGGACCCCGTCGAGCTGCTGCGGATGGCCGACCTGGCGTTGCGAAAGGCCAAGAAGGACCAACGCGGCCAGTGGGAGTTGTTCCACCACAATCAGGACACCTCGTTCCGGAGTGACGCGGCGCTGGCCGTGGTGATGCCGGGTGCGTGGGAACAGGGCGACATCGGCGTGGCCTACCAGCCGGTGCGGATGCTCGCGACCGGTGAACTGGCGGGCGTCGAAGCCGTGCTGCACTGGGATCTCACCGACCGCTGTGCCGACCTCGCCGACGAGACCGGCCTCATCCTGCCGATGGGTGAGTGGCTGATCAGGATCGCGACCGGTCAGGCGCAGTGGTGGCGGCAACGCGGCGAGCTCGACGCGCAGTTCGGCGTCCGGCTCACCCGGCACCAGTCGACCGACGCGGACCTGGTGTCCCGCGTGGCCAACGTGATCGCGGAAACCGGGATGCCGCCGGAACGCCTGACGCTGTCGATGCCCGTCCGCGTGCTCCCCGTGTCCGACGCGGCGGACAACCTGCGCACGTTGGCGGACATGGGAATCCGGATCGCGCTCGACGACTTCGGCCTCGGCCCGCGCGACCTGGTGTGGCTCTCGGAGCTGCCGATCGTCTCCGTGCTGATCCCGAAGGACCTGGTGCGGCGGCAGGATCTTCGCTCGGCCGCGCTGATCCCGGCCGTGCACGACCTGGGTGTGAACCTCTGCGTCGACGGCATCGAGACTGAAGACCAAGCGGAGTGGTGGACGAAAGCGGGCGCCGACCTCGCGATCGGCGCCCACTTCGGCTCACCCCTGGACTCGGGTGAGTTCCTCGAGACCCTCTAGATGCTGCGCTGCCACGCGATAACGGCGTCGTGGTAGCGCCGTGCCTCGTCGGCAGAGAAGTTGAAGCAGTGCCCGTAGCCGTTGACGAGCAGGCCTTCCAGTCGCGGAACCTGTCCGTAGAACGGCCTTTCGGAGTTGACCAGCGCCGCGGCGGACGAGCAGTCGGCGGCGAGTGGCGGGATGCCGCAGAAGTAGTCGTTGGGCGACTGCGCGGTCAGCAACGGCACGTCGATCGTCGCGCTCGCGGGCAGCACGATGTTGGACATCAGGATGGCGGTCACCGCCTCACCGGCCGACGCGACGTCCTTTGTGGACTCGTCCCACGCCTCCACGGCGGCGTTGTTCGGGCCGGGCGCGTGGAACATGTTGTAGCGCGTGCCCGGCCTGGTGGTCAGGTAGCCGACGTCGAGACCGCGTGCGCCCAGCACCGGGTCGATCGCGGCGGGGATCAGGTTGGTCATGGCGGGCACGGCCCTGACGTAGTCCCACATGTGCGTCATGCCGGTGACCAGCACGCCGTCGACGTCGTGGTAACGGCCGGCCTCGACCATGGCGATGGCCGAGCCGATGGAGTGGCCGCCGATCAGCACCTTGGAGAACTGCGGCCGCAGGTTCTGCACGACCTGGTGCACCGCCTCGGCCTGGTTCGGTACGTCGACCAGGATGCTGAGCGGTTTGGTGCTCCTGCCGGTGCCGATCCGGTCGACCGTCATGGTGGCGATGCCGGCGTCGTTGACCGCGCGCACGACCGAGCGGGAGCCGTTCTCGACCGGGATGTCCCAGTACCCGCCGGTGTACGTGCCGCCGGGCACGAGCACCTGGACCGTGGTGGCCCCCTGCGGGACGCACAGCTTGCCGTACATGACCTGGCGGATGAGCCCGAACTGAACCGGTGTGTACACGTCCTGGCAGGGGGTCTCGGCCGCGTTCGCCTGCGCGGGAACCGACACGGACGCAGCGAGCAGCACGGCGGCACAGAGCCGACGGAGACGCATGGGAGAACAACCTTCCGATTAGCGGGGAACGACCTTCATGAGGAGGTCGAGGGGATAGGCCGCGTTGGTGAACCTGGTGCGCACCGGCCGGTCGGGGACCAGTCGGTGGCGGGCGCAGACCGTCGCCGCCACGATGATGATCTCGGTCAGCGCGAAGTGGTTTCCGATGCATTGATGGATCCCGCCACCGAACGGGACGTACGCGCCCTTGGGCAGTTGCCGTGCGCGTTCGGGGGTCCAGCGGTCGGGGTCGAAGCGCTCTGGGTCCGGGAAGTGCTCGGGGTTGTGGTGCATCGCGTGCGGGCTGAGGATCACCTCGGCGCCCGGCATCAGCACGACGTCACCGACCTGGACCTCTTCGGCGGCGCGGCGCATGAGCAGCCAGAGCGGGTACTTGCGCAGGACCTCGCTCGCCACCTGGCCCAGGTAGGTCAGCTTCGGCACGTCGTCGACGGTCACCTCGCGCCCGGCCAGCACCTCGTCGACCTCGGCCTGCACGCGCCGCTCGATCTCGGGGTTCGCGGCGATCTCGTGGAAGATCCAGGCCAGCGCCAGCGCGGTGGTCTCGACCCCGGCGGACAGCAGCGTGATGACCTCGTCGAACACTTCCTGGTCGGTCATCGGCTCGCCGGCCTCGTCCCTGGCCAGCAGCAACGTCGACAGCAGGTCGCCGTGGTCGGTGCCGTCGGCGCGCCTGCTCGCGATGAGCTTCTCCACGATCGCCTGCATCCTGGCGATGGCCTCGTCGAACTCGCGGTTGGCCGGGATGGGCAGCTTCTCGACGAACCCCGGCGACAACGCGCGCAGGACCCCGTTCTTGATGATCACGAAGATCGACCGCTGGATCTCGTCGATCGCCTGCGCGCCGATCGCGGTGGAGAACAACGCCTCGCCGACGATCGTGACGGCGAGTCCCTGCATGTCGATCTCGAGGCGACGCACCTCGCCGGGGCGCCACGACTTCAGCAGGTCGTGGGTCGCGCGGAGCATGATGTCCGCGTAGCCCGCGATCCGGTCGCGGTGGAACGCGGGCTGCATCATCCGGCGCTGGCGCAGGTGGAACGGGCCGCTCGAGAGCGCTAGTCCGTTGCCGACGACCGGGCGGAACTTTTCGAAGAACCGCCCTTTGTGGAACTTCGGCGCATCGGTGACCAGTACCTGGTGCATCAGACGAGGGCTGGTGACGAAAAGCGTTCGCAATGGGCCGAGTTGAACTTCGACGAGTTCACCCTGATGGTGCAAATTCGCGGTGAACTCGAATCTTTTCCTTAGCATTGGCAAGGTGTGCCCGAGTAATGGCAGCCTGCCGGGCGCCACCGGGACGGACATCATCGCTCCTCGCGACGTGGAAAGAGGGAGAAGATGGACCACCCTATGAGTCGTTCGGGTCAGAGTGACAGTGCCCGATCGGGTGGCATGCGTTCACACTCGTGGCCCAATCGTGCGCGCTTTGTGCCTGACTAAGCTCGTGTGTCCGCTACCTGAAGAGGTGATCCCCGTGTCGGATGTGCAGAGCTGGGTGCCGCAGAGCGTCGACGTCTCCGTGCCGAGTGCCGCGCGGGTGTACGACTACCTGCTCGGGGGCGCGCACAACTTCGCGGTCGACCGCATGATGGGCGCCAAGGTCGAGGAGATGATGCCGACCGCGCGCAGCGGAGCCAGGGTCAACCGGGCTTTCCTGCGTCGGGCGGTGCGGTTCATGGCTGATCAGGGCGTGCGTCAGTTCCTGGACATCGGCTCCGGCATCCCGACCGTGTCGAACGTGCACGAGGTCGCGCAGGAGTTGTATCCCGAGAGCAGGGTGCTGTACGTGGACCGCGATCCCGTCGCGGTGGCGCACTCCGAGCTGATCCTCGCCGGCAACGACCGCACCGGCGTGCTCCAGGCCGACATGCGTGATCCGGACAGCATCCTGAACAGCGGTGAGGCGACGCGGCTGCTGGACTTCGACCAGCCGATCGGTGTGCTGATGCTGTTCGTCGTGCACTGGGTGCCGACCGAGGCCGACCCCTGGGGCCTGCTGAAGCGCTACCGCGAGGCGCTGGCCGGCGGGAGCTACCTCGCGATCTCGCACTTCTCCGACGACCACGGCAACGTGGCGGCCACGGAGGCGACCGTCAAGATGAGCCAGGCCGGCGGGGGTGAGATCGTCGAGCGCAGCCGGGACGAGATCACGGCGTTGTTCGGGGATTTCGAACTGGTCGATCCGGGAGTCGTCCGATACGCCGAATGGCGAACCTCAGGTCCCGGTGACATTTCCGATGATCCGCTGGTGAACGCGATCGCGTACGCAGGGGTCGCTCGTAAGCCATAGCGATTACCGATAGGGTGAAGTTGATTCACGCTCTCGGTTGCGGTGGGACCGACTGTGCGTGGGTAAACTGCCGGACATTCCGAGCCCATGACGAGGCAGCCCCGAATGCCCAAGCCGAGTCGCACAACTGACGTAACGCCGTCGTCCGAGGACCTTCTCCGGGCGAGGGCCGCCCTTGCGCGGAAATGGTCGTATCGCCTGCTCAGCACCGTGGCGATTCCCATGGGTCGCTCGGACCTCGACGAGGATCTGAGCGAACGGCTCGACGTGGTGTGCGCGGCGTTGCACGAAGAGCCGTTCGCCGTTGGGCCGATCGAGCGCGTCGGCGCGGAGCTCGTGGCGCTGGGTCACCTGGGCAAGCTCGGGCTGTGGTGCACCGCGGAGGTCCTCGGCAAGGGTCTGCTCGCGCTGCCGGAGTTCCGGCCCGTCGAGCGGTACGCGGAACGGATCGTGCTCGCGATCGGTGCCCTGGGGAGCGGCTTCACCGGCGCGAACACCGAGTCCGTGCTCTCCCAGCAGGAAGGCCTGCAGAAGTCGTTGCTCAAGGCCGTGCGCGACGCGAACTGGAACCTCAAGGAGAGCGAGGCCCGGTTCAACGAGGTCGTCACGTCGGCGTCCAACGGTGTGCTGATCGTCGACCTCGAAGGCCGGCTGCTGCGGGTGAACGCGGCGGTCGGCGACATCCTCGGGCACACGGCGGACGAGCTCACCGGCCTGCCGCTGCTCGACCTCGTCGCGCCGCAGTTCAGGGAGATGCTCAGCGACGCGCTGGCCGACCTCGTCAGCGGTGCGGCGGAACGGATCCGGCAGTCGCAGCGCATGCTCCGCAAGGACGGTGAGGCGGCACGGCTGACGTTGACGGCGTCGTTGTTGCGCGGCGCGGACGACGAGCCGATGCACTTCGTCGTGGTGGTCGAGGACGGCACCGAACTGGAGTTGCTGCAGAGCGAGCTCAAGCGGCAGTCGCTGCACGACGTGCTGACCGGGCTGCCGAACCGCCAGTTCTTCACCACGCAGCTGGAGACGGCGCTGCGCAAGGCCGATCCCGAGCACGGCATCACGGTCCTCCACCTCGACCTGGACGCGTTCGGCATGGTGTGCAACAGCTTCGGCGGCCGGGTCGCCGAGCGGTTGCTGCAGCACGTCGCGCAACGGCTGAAGGTGTTGCTGGCCGGCGAGAAGGCCATGATCGCCCGGTTCGACGGCGACGAGTTCGGCGTGCTGCTGGAGAACACCGCGACCACGCCGGGCGCCGGTGTGATCGTGAAGAGCATCAACGACGACCTGCTGCTGGAACCGACCTTCGTGGACGGTCACGGGCTGGCGATGTCGGTGAGCGCGGGTGTGGTGCAGCGGCCGAGCCGGGGCGAGGAGCCCGCGGACGTGCTGGGCGCCGCGGAACGGGCGTTGCGCAGGGCCAAGGCGGGCAGGCGCGGGCAGTGGGAGCTGTTCGACGCGGATCACGACGCCGAGGTTCGCCGGGACGACGCGCTGGCCGTGGACATGGCTTCGGCGTGGGAGAACGGCGAGATCACCGTGCGGTACCGGCCGATCGTGGCGCTGTCCGGTGGCGACGTCGGCGGTGTCGAGGCTGTGCTGCGGTGGGAACGGCCGGAAGGCGAGGTCCTGGGCCACGACCGGTGCGTCGCGCTGGCCGAGGCGACCGGGCTGATCCTGCCGCTCGGCGAGTGGCTGCTGAAGGTCGGCGCCGGGCAGTCGGCGTGGTGGCGGCAGCGCGGGCAGGTCGACCGGGCGCTGGTCGTGCGGCTCACCGCGCACCAGGCGTCCGACGCCGATCTCGTCTCCCGCGTGGTGGGCGTGCTGGAGGAGACCGGGCTCAAGCCCGAGCAGCTGGCGATCAGCATGCCGGCCGGGGTGCTGCTCGTGACCGACGCGGCCGACAACCTGAGCACGCTCGCGGAGATGGGCGTGCACATGGGGCTCGACGACTTCGGGCTCGGGCCGCTCGACCCGGCCGCGGTGTCGGACCTGCCGGTCAGGTCGGTGCGAGTGGCGCACACCCTGGTCGAGCGCCGATCCCCTTACGTGACGGCGTTGATGCCGTTGCTGGGCGGGGCGGGTGTGACGGTGGCGGTCGACGGGATCCTCAGCGCCGAGCAGGCTTCCTGGTGGCGCGCGGCGGGTGCGGACTTCGCGACGGGCGACCACTTCGGTGCGGCCGGGACGCCGACGGACTTCTTGAAGAGCCTCGAAATGCGATGAGGCAGGCGCCGTCGCGCCTGCCTCGGATTCGCCGCGGGATGCGGTGGTTGGAACCCCGGTGACCGGACGGGGTCGGGGTCACGTCCGGCCACCGGAGGAGTCTTTCTAACCGGTGAAGCTCGCCAGGGCCTTGGTGAACTCGTAGGTGCCCTGGTTGATGCCGCTGCACGAGTCGCTCATCGCGCCGCAGTTGCCCTTGTCCCGGTTGACGGCCCAGAACGAGACGCGGGACAGGTGCTTCGAGTTCGCCCAGCTCACGATGTCGCGGAAGTTCGCCGGGGTGACGGTTTCGCCGGTGTCGGTCTTGCCGTTCATCGAGGAGAGGCCGCTGCGCCGGTAAGCCGCGTCGTCGGTGAGGCCGTAGGTGGCCTTGATGTGGTTCTTCAGGCCGTCGACCGCGCTCTTGGTCCTGGCGGCCATGTCACCGCCGGTGCCGAAGTCGAACGGCATGACCGCGAACGTGTCGATCGGCGCGCCGAGCTCCTTGGCGCGGGTGACCAGGCGCTTGCCCCACGAGTTCGGGCCGGTGGACTCGGTCGGCATGGTGATGACGACCTTCACACCCGCGTTGTTCTGCTTGATGATCTTCAACGCGCCGAGCACGCGGTCCTGGACCGTGTTGTTCTCGAACTCCTGCGCCTCGATGTCGATGTCGATCGCCTTGAGTCCGTAGGCGTCGATCACCTTCTGGTAGGCGCCGGCGAGGGCTGTCGCTGACGTGCACTTCTGGCCGAGCTTGTTGCCGGACCAGCCGCCGATCGACGGGACAGCTTCACCGCCGGCCGCGCGGATGTTGCTGATCAGGGTCTTGTCACTGCCCGTCAGCGAGCGCGTGCCGTCCCACTTCGGGTTGCAGCCGCCGTCGCTGAGGATGAAGGCGAGGGTGAACGACTTGATGCCGGTCTGCTGCATCACCGTCACCGGGTTGGGCTGGCTGCCCCACTGGTACAGGTACGGCGCGGCGAGCACGGGGTTGACGGCCGCCTGCGCTTGTACGGGGAGAAGCATCGCCGTGCACGCGGCAGCGACGGCGCCGACGAGGAACCGCTTCATCAGTCCTCCAAGACTGCTCGGTCCAGGGCGGCGGAGCTGGCAGTGAGGGGGCTCACAACGTCTTCAAAAATGGACTAGACCACCTCTATCTGTCAAGAAGGTAGTCGAAAAACGGGTGCGGCCCTCCGGCGGGCGTTTCCGATCTTGTCGGTGTCGCGTGGTGAAATCGAGGCGTGGCACTTCCGCCCCAGCTGGTCCGCCGGAAGCCGGAGACGCGCCCGCGTCCCCGGTGGGACGCGGCTGCCCAGCGGGTGTTCGGGTCGCCGGGCTTCCTGCGGGTGCTGGGTGGGCCGGGCACGGGCAAGACGACGTTGCTGGCCGAGCTGGCCGCGCACGTCGTCCTGGAGGAAGGCGCCTCGCCGGAGAACGTGCTGGTGCTGACGGCGAACCGGCGTGCGTCGGTGGCGTTGCGCGCGCACATCACGCGGTTGCTGACGGGGCGGTTGTCGACGATCCGCGAACCTTTGGTCCGGACTGTCCACTCTTACGCTTTTGCTGTGTTGCGGAACCAGGCCGTGCTGCTGGGCGAGCCGCCGCCGCGGTTGCTGTCCGGGCCGGACCAGGACGCGATGGTGCGCGACCTGCTGGCCGGTGACGTCGATCTGGGCGCGTTGAACTGGCCTGAGCGGTTGCGTCCGGCTCTGGAGCTGCCGGGTTTCGCGCACGAGCTGCGGGATCTGTTGTTGCGCGCTGCCGAACGTGGGCTGGGGCCCGAGGACCTGGTCGAGCTGGGTGAGGAGCACGGGCGCGACGAGTGGGTGGCGGCCGGGTTGTTCGGCCGGCAGTACGAGTCGGTGAACCTGTTGTCCGGCATGGACTCCGCGACGGCCTACGCCCCCGCCTACGACGCCGCCGAGCTGGTGTCGTCCGCTTATGCCGCGTTCGTGAACGACGAGGAGCTGCTGTTCGGCGAACGGCGGCGCGTGCGGTACCTGCTGGTCGACGACGCGCAGCACCTCGACCCGATGCAGTACTCGCTGATCAAGTCGCTGGGGTCGGGTGCTTCGCGTTTCGTTCTCGCTGGTGACCCGGATCAGGCGATCTTCACGTTCCGCGGTGCCTCGCCGGAGATCCTGCGGGACGTGCCGGGGGAGACTGTCGTGTTGTCGCAGTCTTTTCGCATGATGCCGGAGATTCGCGACGCCGTGGCACGCCTGGCTTCCCGGCTGCCCGGTGCTTCCCCCGCGCGGTCTGTTTTGCCGGCCGAGGGTGAGGGGTCGGTGCAGGTGCGGCTGCTCGCGTCGTCCGCGCAGGAGGCGACGTGGGTGGCGGACCAGCTGCGGCGCTCACACCTGGCGGATGAGGTGCCGTGGTCGCAGATGGCCGTGATCGTGCGGTCGGCGACGTTGTCCTTGCCCGTGCTGCAACGGGCTTTGCTCGCGGCCGGGGTGCCGGTGGCGGTGGCGTCGGACGAGCTTCCGTTGGCGCAGCAGCCTTCCGTGCGTCCGTTGCTGGCTTTGGTGCGTGCTGCGGCCGTGCCCGGTTCGTTGGACGAGGACACGGCGGCGATGCTGCTGTCTTCTTCTTATGGTGGCGCGGATCCGTTGGCGCTGCGGCGTTTGCGCCGTGGTTTGCGTCGGCTGGAGATGGCCGCGGGCGGTGATCGTCCTAGTGGCGAACTGCTGGTCGAGGTCGTGGAGACCGCGGACCGTCTGGCGGCTCTGGAAGACGCCGAGTCACTGCCCGCGCGGCGGATCGGGCACCTGCTCTCGTTGGCGCGCAAGGCGATCTCCGCTGGAAGGTCCGTGGAGGTCGTGCTGTGGGACCTCTGGACGGCGACGGGCCTGCAGGACCGGTGGGTGGCGCAGTCGGCGCGGCGCGGCATGCCGGGCATGCAGGCGGACCGCGACCTCGACGCGATCGTGGCGTTGTTCGAGGCGGCCGCGAAGTACGTCGACCGGCTGCCGGGCTCGGGGGTGGCGGGTTTCGCGGACTACCTGGAGTCGCAGCGGATCGTCGGCGACACGTTGGCCGCGTCGGCTCCTACCGGCGAGGCGGTGTCGGTGCTGACCGCGCACTCCGCGGCTGGTCGCGAGTGGGAAGTCGTTGCCGTGCCCGGAGTTCAGGAGGGCAGCTGGCCCGACCTGCGGCTGCGGGGCACGGTGCTGGGAGTCGAGCGGATGGTGGACGTCCTGGCGGGCCTCGAACCGTCGGTGTCCGCGGTCGCGCCGATCCTGGCCGAGGAACGGCGGCTGCTGTTGGTCGCCGCCTCCCGGGCCCGGTCGAAGCTGCTGATCAGCGCGGTGCGCGGCGAGGACGAGCAGCCGTCGCGGTTCCTCGACGAGATCGAGTCGTCGTCCGAGGAGGAGCGCAAGCTGCACCGGCCTCAGCGCGGCCTGGTGCTCGCCGAACTGGTCGGCGAGCTGCGCCGGGTCGTCTGCTCGGACGCGGAGGACGTTGATCGCCGTTCGCGCGCGGCGGCTCAGCTCGCTCGCCTGGCCGAGGCGGGAGTGCCCGGCGCGCACCCGGAGTCGTGGTACGGCGTGGCTTCCGTGTCCACATTGGACGCTCTGTGGACGGAGGAGCAGAAGGTCAGCGTGACGCCGTCGACCATCGAGGTGATCACGAAGTGTCCGCTGCGCTGGGTCGTCGAACGCCACGGCGGCCAGGACCCGGCCGAGCTGGCCTCGGTCACCGGCACCCTGGTCCACGCCCTGGCCCAGGCCGCGGCCTCAGGCGCCGACTCGGCTCAGCTGCGGGTGAAGCTCGACGAGGCGTGGGCAGCCGTCGACGCCGGTGCCCCGTGGTTCTCCCGCCGCGAACGCCTGCGCGTCGAACGCATGCTGGACACCTTCCTCGCCTGGCTGACCATGAGCCGCGCGCAGCTCACCCAGGTCGCGGTCGAGGAGGAGATGGTCGTCGAGGTGCCGAAACGCGACGGCGGCCCGTGGCTGCAGGTGCGCGGCCGCGTCGACCGCCTCGAACACGACCAGGACGGCCACCCGATCGTCATCGACATCAAGACCGGCAAGAGCCCGGTCTCCCGCGAGGCCTCGCAGGAGCACCCGCAGCTCGCGGTCTACCAGCTGGCGACGTCATTGGGCGGCTTCACCCACATCGGCCTCGGCACCGAACCGGGCGGCGCCAGGCTGCTGTACGTGGCCAAGGAGGACAAGAAGACAGGCGCCGTCGAACGCACCCAGGCCCCGCTGGACGAGCAGGGCGTCCGCGCGTGGCTGGAGGTGGTGCAGGACGCGGCGGAGTCGGTCCTGGGGCCCGACTACACGGCGCGCGAGAACGCGGACTGCGATCGGTGTCCGGCACGCACGACATGCCCGGTGCACCCGTCGGGCCGCCAGGTGAGCGAGTAGGTGGGTGGGATCGGAGCTGCTCCGGCGTGACAGCCGCTACGGCGTGGCCACGCAGCCTGCTAGGTGCTGACCTGCGCGTTTCCCGCGTCCGAACGCTCGGCGAACACACCACCCTGGGTGGTGCGGACCCGAGCGGCCCAGGTAGGAAGATGTATTGGTGACGTTGCTCCAGAACCGCGACCGGACTGTCGCCCCGCGCGACATTCGGCTTGCCGAGGTTCGAGGGCAACGATGACGGTCAGTCCTTTCGAGATCGCCGAAGCGCTCGGGCTCAACAAGCCGACCCCCGAGCAGGCCGAGGTCATCGCCGCCCCCACCCAGCCGGCGCTCGTCGTGGCCGGTGCGGGCGCGGGCAAGACCGAGACCATGGCCGCCCGCGTCGTCTGGCTGGTGGCCAACGGCATCGTGCTGCCGGACCGGGTGCTGGGCCTGACCTTCACCCGCAAGGCCGCACGTCAGCTGGCCGACCGCGTGCGTGCGCGACTGAGGAGGCTGGCCGGGTCCACCCTCCTCGACGAGCTGGACCCCAGCGGCGAGCGGAAGATGGCCGTCCTGACCGGCGAACCCGTCGTGCTGACCTACCACGCCTACGCGGGCCGGTTGGTGACCGAGCACGGCTTGAGGCTCCCCGTCGAGCCCGGCGTGCGACTGCTCACCGAGACGGCCTCCTGGCAGCTGGCGCACCGCGTGGTGTCGACGTGGGCGAAGGACCTCGACACCGACAAGGTCCCGGCGACCATCACGGGCTACCTGCTGTCGCTGGCGGGCGAGCTCGGCGAGCACCTCGTCACGCCGGAAGCCCTCGAGGACCACGCGACCAGGCTCACCGCGCTCATCGCGAACGCCCCGCGCGCCAAGGGCCAGCGAGAAGCCCTGCCGGAAAAGCTGAAGGACGTCATCCGCGCGCAGCAGCTGCGGGTCGCGCTGTTGCCACTCCTCGACGCCTACCAGCAGAGAAAGCGGAAGGAAGCGGCGCTCGACTTCGCGGACCAGATGTCGCTGGCCGCGCAGCTCGCGGCGTTCAAGGAGGTCGCGGACGGCGAGCGCGAACGGTACGGCGCGGTGCTGCTGGACGAGTACCAGGACACCGGGCACGCGCAACGGGTGCTGCTCAGGAGCCTGTTCGGTGAGGGCAGGCCGATGCCGGTCACGTCGGTCGGCGACCCGGCGCAGGCGATCTACGGGTGGCGTGGCGCGTCCGCGGCGAACCTGCCCCGGTTCGTGGAGGACTTCCCGCCGGCGCGGAAGTTCGGGCTGCTGACCAGTTTCCGCAACCCGCCGGAGGTGCTGGAGCTGGCGAACGCGGTGTCGTTGCCGCTGCGGGAAGCAGGGTTGGACGTCGAGGAGCTCAAGGCGCGACCGGGCGCAGGGCCGGGTGACGTGCGGCTCGCGCTGCACGAGGACATCCGCCAGGAGCTCGACTGGATGGCGGACAACGTTGCCGCGCAATGGATCGCGCACCTCGACGAGGAAGGTGTGCCTCCGACCGCGGCGGTGTTGGTCAGGCGACGGTCCGACATGGCGGCCATCGCGGCGGCGCTGCGGGAACGCGGGCTGCCGGTGGAGGTCGTCGGCCTGGGCGGGTTGCTGGACGAGCCCGAGGTGCGGGATCTGGTGTCGGCGCTGCGGGTTCTGGTGGATCCGCTGGCGGGAACGGCGGCCGCGCGGCTGCTCACCGGCTCGCGCTGGCGGCTCGCGGCACGAGACCTGGCGGCGTTGTGGAGCCGGGCGCGGGAGCTGGCGGGAGTCCAAAGCCGACAGTCCGTTGTGGACGATCCGCTACTGGTGATCGCCGACGCGCTTCCCGGTGAGCACGCGGAACAGGCGGGGCTCGCGGACGCGCTGGACGACCCCGGCGACCCGGACGCGTACTCGGCGGACGGCTACCGGCGCATCCGCAGGCTCGGCGGTGAGCTCGCGATGCTGCGGCGCAGGCTGGACCAGCCGCTGCCGGAGCTGGCGGCGGACGTCGAACGCACGTTGCTGCTGGACATCGAGGCCATGTCACGGCCGGGCATGGTCGGGCGCGCGCACCTCGACGCGTTCTCCGACGTGGTCGCGGACTTCGCGGCGGCCAGTCCGTCGGCGACTCTGCCGTCGTTGCTGGACTACCTCTACGCGGCCGAGCACGCCGAGGACGGGCTCGAACCCGGCGAGGTCGAGGTGTCCGAGGACCGCGTGCAGATCCTGACCGTGCACTCCGCGAAGGGGCTGGAGTGGCGGATCGTGGCGCTGCCGCACCTGGTCAAGGACGTCTTCCCCGGCCGCAAGAAGTCGTCGTGCTGGCTGAAGGCGGTCACCGAGCTGCCCGCCGACCTGCGGGGTGACGCGCAGGACCTGCCGGAGCTGCGGCTGAGCGCGGGCTTCAACCGCAAGGAGGTCGACGAGGCGCTCACGATCCACGCGGAGGAGTTCGAGGACCGCAGGCTCGTCGAGGAACGCCGGCTCTTCTACGTCGGCGTGACGCGGGCCGAGCACACGCTCTTCATGTCCGGGCACTGGTGGGGCGAGGCGGGCGAGAAGCCCAAGGGTCCGTCGGTGTTCCTGCAGGAGATGCACGAGGTCCTGCAACGGGAGCCGGCGCCCGGCGACATCAGCGTGTGGGCCCCTGAGCCGGAAGCCGACACCCCGAACCCGCTCGCCGAGGACGTGAAGACCTCGCAGTGGCCCGCCGATCCGCTCGGCAAGCGCCGCGACGCCGTGGTCGAGGGCGCCGAGCTGGTGCTGGCCGCGCTGGACGCGTTGAAGAACGCCCCGCCGGAGCCGTTGCCGCTGGTCTTCGAGGAGCCGGAGCCCGCAGAAGTGGCGGACGACTACCCGCCGCCCGACGAGCCGCCGGACGACGACTTCCCGCCGGAACCCGAACCGCTGCCGGACGACGTCGTGCCGGACGACCCGGAGATGCCGGAGGAGGACGATCCGGAGGGCTGGGCGAAGGACGTCGACGTGCTGCTCGCCGAACGCGCCGCGTCGATGAACCGCCGCGAGCAGGTCCTGCTGCCCGACCACCTGTCGGTCAGCCAGCTCGTCGAACTGGCCAAGGACCCGGACCTGCTGGCGCGCAGGTTGCGGCGCCCGCTGCCGTTCCCGCCGAACCCGCTGGCACGACGGGGTACGGCGTTCCACACGTGGCTGGAGAACCGGTTCGGCGCGACGAGGCTGCTCGACATCGACGAGCTGCCCGGCGCGGGTGACGCCGACGCGGCACCGGACGCCGACCTCGAACGCCTGAAGGAGTCGTTCCTGCGCAGCGACTGGGCGGACAGGACGCCGCACGACGTCGAGGTGCCGTTCGAGGCGGAGTTCGACGGGATCTCGGTGCGCGGGCGGATGGACGCCGTCTACAAAGACCCGGACGGCTGGACCGTCGTCGACTGGAAGACCGGTGCGGTGCCGGACTCGGAAGCGCTGCCGGCGCTGTCAGTGCAGCTCGCGGCTTACCGGCTGGCGTGGGCGGCGTTGATGGGGGAGCCGCTGGAACGGGTGCGGGCCGCGTTCCACTACGTGCGGCACGACCACACGCTCAGGCCTGCCGACCTGTTGGACGAACAGGGGCTGAAAGACCTGATCAGGACTGTTGGCTAGTCTCCGCTGGCGCGTGCGACTCCTTCAGCACGCGTTCGTAGAGCACCTCGAGCAGCCACCGTCCGAACAGCGACGGCCCGAACTCGGGTGACCTGTCCTCCGGCGGCACCATCAGGTCCGCTGAGGACTCGTCGCCGACCACGACACCGATGCCGTAGTAGTCGAGCTCGATGAACGACCAGGCCTGCGACTCCCCGGTCCGCGGCAGCATTACCGCGCACGGCGCCAGCGTCAGCAACGTGCCGCACGACTGCAGGGCGCGGTCCGTCGTGGACTCGCTGACCAGCACGCCGACGAGCTCGACGGCGGCGACGGGCAGACGGTCGTGGGCGGCGGGTTCGAACCAGGAGCGGAACCACGACGGATCGGCACGGGGAGGCCACCCGTTCTGGGTTCTCCACTCGTGCACGTCGGGCAGCAAACGCACCACCGCGGACACCTGCTGGCCGAGCACGGCGACGTCGGGTACGACGACTCCGTCCCAGCCGAGCGCGTGCGCGGCGCGCTGAAGAAGCGTTTGCACAGGGCGCATCCTAGGGTTCCTCGCGTGAAAAATGACAGCGTTTGCGGGATACTTTGTTAAGGATTACCCAGGGTGGTCATGGGGCTGCTTTCGCCACTTTCCAGGCCCAAGCGACGAGTGGGATCTGCAGCGGCAGGCGACCATACGCCAGTGCGCGCGCCTTTGGCGACTTGGAACGGAAATCCAGAGCCATTTTCACGTTTGCCGGGAACACCGCGACGAAGAACGCGGCGGTGAGAACTCCGCCCAGCTTGCGGGTGCGAGGGGCCGCTACGGCCGTGGCCAGGGCCAACTCCGCCACACCCGACACGTAGGTCCACTGCCGAGGGGTGCCGGGCAGGGACTTCGGGACGATCGCGTCGTAGTACTTCGGCCTGGTGAAGTGGGTGACCCCGGCCAGACCGAGCAGTGCGGCGAGCGCCATCGCCGACCGCGCTCGGGAACGGTTCGGTTCCATGCGGTCACCCTGTCATGCCTACGCCGCGTAGGCGAGACGGGGCTGGCCTATTCTCCACGGGCGTGGCAGGTGATTCTCATCATCCCGAACGGGCCGCGGTCGCCGCGCTGAGCGACTCCTTCGTCGCCGGGCTCCGCGAGTGGATCAAGATTCCGTCCATTGGCGTCGATCCCGCACATCGCGTTGACGTGCAGCGATCCGCCGAGTGGCTGGCCGGTCAGCTCAGAGCCGACGGATGGCCGGAGATCGAGATCTGGGACCACGGCCCGGCACTTCCCGCCGTGTACGCCTGCTGGCCCGCCGAAGATCCGAAGGCGCCGACCGTACTTGTTTACGGTCACCACGACGTGCAGCCCGTCGATCCGGTCGAGCGCTGGCACCACCCGCCGTTCGAGCCTGTGACCAGCGGGGACGAGTTGTTCGGGCGCGGCGCGAGCGACGACAAGGGGCAGGTCGCGATGCACCTGCTCGCGGTGAAGGCACATCTGGCGGCAACCGGACAGAATGCGCCGAGCGTCACTCTGAAACTCTTCGTCGAGGGTGAGGAGGAATCGGGTTCGCCGCATCTGCGAAAGCTCCTCGAAGACCACTCCGAAGATCTTGTTTGCGATCTTGTGGTGTTCACCGACACGGCGTTGCACGAACGGGAAGCGCCCACCGTCACCACCGGACAGCGCGGAGTTCTCGGCGGCGAGATCACGTTCTTCGGCGGTACCGACGACGTTCATTCAGGACGGGCCGGCGGTGCGATCCCGAATCCCGCGACGGCGTTGGCGAAACTGGTCGGCGCGCTGCACGTCGACGGCAGGATCCAGTTGCCGGGCTTCTACGACGACGTCCGGGAGCCGACCGAACAGGAGCGCGCGGACTACGCCTCGCTGCCGTTCGACGAACGGAAGTGGCTGGCGCACAACGGAGGTGGCGCGCAGGCGTTGGCCGGCGAGCCCGGCTACACGACGCTGGAACGCCTCTGGATCCGGCCGACCGCCGAGATCAACGGTCTGAGCAGCGGCTACACCGGGCCAGGGCTGAAGACGATCATCCCGGCCTCGGCGACCGCGAAGATCAGCTTCCGGCTCGTGCCCGACCAGCTGCCGGAGAAGGTCGCGGACCAGCTGCGTTCGTTCGTCGCTGAACACACACCGGAAGGCATCCGCGCGGAGATCAGCTTCCGCGGCGACGGAGTGCCGCCGTACGCGATCAGCCCGGACGACCCGGCCAACGCGACGGTGCGCCAAGCGGTGGAGCTGGCGTTCGACCAGCCCGTCCGGTTCGCGCGGGCCGGTGGGTCGGGGCCCGCGGCGGTGCTGCAGGCGTGGCTCGGGGTGCCCCTCGTCTACCTCGGAGCGACCTTGCCGGATGATCGCGTGCACGCGCCCAACGAGCGCGTTGTAGTGCCACTGCTCCTCAAAGGCGCGGAAGCGGCGGCTCACCTGTGGCGAATGCTCCCCGAGAGGTTGGCTTGATGGGCCTGTCTGACGAAGCGTCGCACTCGCTCGTCGGCGTGATCAGGATGCCGGACCAGGCGCAGAGTCCTGGCCGCGCCATCCTCAAACGCGTCGTCGGCGCGATGGCGGCGTTGCTGCTCGCGGTCCTGATCGTCTACCTCGACCGGGACGGCTACCGCGACGTCAACGAGGACGGCGTCTCGCTGCTCGATGCCTTCTACTACGCGACGGTGTCTCTCTCGACGACCGGCTACGGCGACATCACGCCCGCGTCGTCGTCGGCCCGGCTGATCAACGTCCTGGTCATCACGCCGTTGCGCGTCCTGTTCCTGATCGTGCTGGTCGGCACGACACTCGAAGTTCTCACCGAGCGCTCCCGTCAGGCGTTGCGCATTCAGAAGTGGAGGCGGGTCGTGCGGGACCACGTCGTGGTCGTCGGTTATGGCACCAAGGGCCGCTCCGCGGTCGCCGCGCTGCTCGGTGACGGCGTCGAGCCGGGCTCGATCGTCGTCGTGGACACGGTGCAGGAGTCGCTCGACGCCGCGTCCGCCATCGGACTCGTGACCGTGCACGGCTCAGGCACGCGCAACGACGTGCTGCGTGTCGCCGGCGCGGCCAGGGCACGCGCGATCGTCGTCGCCCCGAACCGGGACGACACGGCGGTGCTGGTGACGCTGACCGCCCGCGAGCTCGCGCCCAAGGCGCAGATCGTGGCGTCGGTGCGGGAGCGCGAGAACGAGCACCTGCTGAAGCAGTCCGGCGCCGATTCCGTTGTGGTGTCGTCGGAAACGGCCGGCCGGCTGCTCGGCATGGCCACCGCGACGCCGTCCGTGGTGGCGATGGTCGAGGACCTGCTCACGCCGGACGCGGGACTCGCGATCGCCGAACGCGACGTCGAGTCGAGCGAGGTCGGTGGGTCGCCGCGGCACCTGTCGGACATCGTGCTGGGCGTGGTGCGCGGCGGCACCCTGTACCGGGTGGACGCTCCGGAAGCCGACGCGATCGAGCCGGGAGACCGGCTGCTCTACGTCAAGAAGGTGACTCCCGCAGGGGAGTAGCGGACGTGCCCGCCTCGGTCAGGCCGAGGCGGGCACTGGCTGGGTCAGATGTACAGGCCCCACGCCTGGTCGACGTACTCCAGGCAGTCGTACTGCACGAGCTGCCTGTTCTCGTCGTGCCCTTGGGCGAGCAGGCACTTGCCGCTGTTGACGTTCTTCAACCAGAACTTGTCCGTCTGACCGGGGTAGTCGTTGAACTTCCAGTACTGGTCGGGGTAGTCCAGGCACGTGAACTGAACAGCGTTGGCCAGATTGTCGACGCCGAAGACGATCAGGCATTTGCCGCTGTTCTCGTTGCGGATCTGGAACTGGTTGTTGCCCTTTTCGACGATGCTCCACTTCTGGTCCGCGTAGGGCAGGCAGGTGTGCTGGACGGCACCCGCGTGGTCGGCCCCGCCGAAGACCAGAAGGCACTTGCCGCTGTTCAGGTTCTGCAGCCAGGCGTTGTTGAGCTCGGCCGCCCCGGCCGGTTGAACGGTGCCGAACAAGGCGGACACCAGTCCGAAAAATGCGATCGCAATTAGCGCAGTTGCACGCTTCACAGAGCCCCCCAGGCTGAATGGTACGGAGGCCACGATATGGGGGAGTCGTGCGGAGCGGAATAGGCCGAACGGAGCTAAGAAACCGGCTCCTGACGAGGAGTCGGAAGGACCGCGGGCGCACGCAGAGGCGCGTAGCGGAAGAGGAACGCGTAGAAGCCGCCCGCCAGCGCGGCCATGCACAGCAGCAGGGCGGTGAGGCGGCGTCCGACCGGCAGCCCGACGGGGACCGAGGCGGCCGAGGACACCATGTCGGTGCCGGTGTTCACGATCTCGACGGTCTCGCCCTTGCTGTGGCCGCAGCCGTCGAGCTTGGCCTGTTTCTTCTCGCCGTTCGCGTCCCACTCGACCGTGTCCATGCCCTGGCCGCACGACGCGGTCTCGACGACGGTCGCGGTCACGGGTCTGGGAGGTTCCTCGGCGCCGAGCACCTTGGCAGGCACTAAAAGCGCGACCGCGACCCCGATCCCGACCAGTCCGACGACCAGCAGGATGAACACCCATCTGTCCGGGCTTCGCGGAACCGCCACACTGCGATGTTCGCAGACGCGGCGGTCCGCGTGGAGGCCAGGTTTACTTCGGCAGCTGGCGCAGCTGCTCGACCTTGATGGTCTTGCCGTCGGACACCGTTCCGGTGATCGCCACGAGGTCGCCGTTCTTCGGCTTCTCGTTCACCGCGGACAGGTCGAGCGGCGTCTGCAGGCCGTCGACCTGCACCAACGTGGCGTTGTTGCCGTTGACGTCCTTCACGGTGCCCTGCTCGTGGGCCTTGGCCAGCGCCACGTTCAGCGCCTTGCCGTCCTTCACCCGCACGGTGACGCGCTGGTCGGCCTTGAGGCCGTTGAGGTCGCCGCCGCGCAGCTTCGTCGAGCCGTCAGTGGTCAACGACACCTCGCCGCCGTCGTCCTTGGTGATGGTGAGCTTGCCGGACTCGACCGACTTCACCCGTCCGACGACGAGCGTGCTGTCCTTCAGGTTTCCTGCCTTGCCGGGGCGGCCGGGCTTGCCGGGGCCGCCGGGGTGGCGCTCCGCGAACGCCGCGGGCGGGCCATCGGGGTTGTCGGCCGCCGTCGCGACCGCGATGCCGCCGACGGTGAGCCCGGCGGCCGCGACGAGGGCGCCGGCCCACGCAGATTTCTTCGACATGCGCCTCAGGGTGCGCGTGCATTCTGAGCGTGAGCTGAAGGCGAGTCGCCCGAAGTCCGGATGATCAGCAGAATGGTGAGGTGTCCGCCAGGGTGTTGGTGATCGAGGACGCCGAGGCGATCGGCGCCGCGGTGTCGTCCGCGTTGCGCGAGTCCGGCTACGAGGTGCAGCACCGGCTGGACGGGCGTCAGCTCGAGGCCGACCTGGGGCGGTTCCGGCCTGACCTGGTGGTTCTGGACGTGATGTTGCCCGGGCGGGACGGTTTCGCGCTGTTGGAGGTGATCCGGCGGTCGTCCGGTGCCGGCGTGGTGATGCTGACCGCGCGGGACGGCGTGCCCGACCGGTTGCGCGGGCTGTCCGGCGGGGCCGACGACTACGTCGGGAAGCCGTTCGTGCTGGCCGAGCTGGTGGCTCGGGTGTCGGCCGTGCTGCGTCGGCTCGGCAGGACGCCGTCGACCGTGCAGGTCGGAGATCTCGTCGTGGACGCCGACGCCGGTGTCGTGATGCGGGCGGATCAGGCGATCGAGCTGACGGCCACAGAGCTTCGGTTGCTGGTGTACCTGGCTGCCCAGCGCGGGCGGGTGGTGTCCAAGACGCAGATCCTGACCGCGGTGTGGGGGTACGAGGACTACGACCCCAACCTGGTCGAGGTGCACATTTCCGCTGTCCGGCGGAAGTTGGAGGAGCACGGGGGACGGTTGGTGCACACCGTGCGCGGGCTGGGGTACGTGTTGCGGGCCGACGAATGAGCCTTCGCACGGTCTCGTTGCGGCGCCGGGTTGCTGTTTCCGTGCTGCTGGTGCTCTTCCTGGTGTTGGTGGCGCTCGTCATCTCGGTCGACCGGACGTTCGAGGGGCAGTCCAACAAGGACGTCGACCTGGTGTTGCGCGATGCCGAGTCGCGCGCCGTGGCGTTGATGATGCGTCAGGTGCCTCCTCGGGAAATCGTGCGGCAGCTGACCAAGAAGAACTTGCACGTGACCGTCGAGCTGCAGAACGGGACCCGGTTCGGTGAGGCTCCCGAGGACGGGCCGTACTCCCGGAAGAACTCGTCGATTCGTGGCGCTCGGTTCACGTTCTACGCCGATACCGAGGCCATTTCTCAGGCGCAGGGACGGTTGCGGAAGCTGCTGATCATGTTGGGGCTCGGGGCCATCGTGGTCACCGGAGTGCTGATGATCTGGGTGGTTCGGCGGGCGTTGGCGCCGCTGGATGCCATGACTTCGTTGGCGGAGGCTATTGCGTCCGGGCATCGGGGTGGGCGGTTGAACCCGACTCGTACTGATACCGAGTTGGGGCGTACGGCTGCTGCTTTTGACGGGATGCTGGACTCGTTGGAAGGGTCGGAGCAGCGGACTCGGCGGTTTGTCGCTGATGCTGCTCATGAGCTTCGTACGCCTATCACCGGGGTGCAGGCCGTGGCTGAGGCGTTGGTTGCCGCGCCTGTGGATTCTCCTGATCGGGATCAGATGTCGTTCTTGCTCGTTCGGGAGGCTCGGCGGGCTGGGCGGTTGGTGGACGATCTGCTGGCGTTGGCTCAGTTGGATGCCGGGTATGAGATGCAGGCCGAGCCTGTGGATTTGGTTGGGCTGGCGATGGCTGAGGTTGCTCGTACTCGGTTTGTTGCTCCCGATTTTGACATTGCTGTTGATGCTGAGGTTGCTTCTGCTGTTGTTGTTGGGGATGGGCAGAGGTTGGCTCAGGTGTTGGTGAATTTGGTGGATAATGCTCGGCAGGCTTGTGGGCCTTCTGGGGTTGTTCGGATTTCTGTGGATTCTGGTGGGTTTACTGTATTGGATGATGGGCCTGGGGTTCCGGAGGCTGAGCGGGAGCGGATATTTGACCGGTTGGTTCGGTTGGATGATGCTCGGGATCGGCGGAATGGGGGGTCTGGGTTGGGGCTTGCCATCGCTCGGGGGGTTGTTCGGGCGCATGGTGGGGAGTTGAGTTGTTTGGCCTCTGAGGGTGGGGCCGTTTTTCGGGTTTCGTTGCCTGGGGTTGTTGTTGGGGGGTTGGAGCCGCCTTCGGCGGGCGCGGGCGTTTCGTAGGTCGTCTCCCTGGTTCGTTGGCGGGTTCCTGTTTGTTGTTCGTAGGTGGGCACGTGCCGTGCGTATCTGGCGGTTGCGTTCTGGGAGCTCTGCCCCAGACCCCGCCAATCTGATCAAAGACCCACCAGCGCCGTGGGTGGGTTGATGGCACGCCTGTTGCTTTGG
>NZ_JBFAYI010000052.1:0-32325 GCF_040681245.1 Lentzea sp. NPDC051838 | reverse complement strand
TGTGCTCTCGTTCGGCTCGGCTTCGCCATCGCCGCTTGCCTTCGGCTTTGCGGGAGTGCCGCGCGTGCCGCGCGGGACGTTGTTCGCTCGTGGCTTGCTCCCGGCTCGGCGCACAACGACTCGGCACACAACGACGCAGCCGACAATAGTCCGGCTGACAACGACCCGACTCGCAATGGCCCGAATCGCAATGACCGGGCTCGCAATAACCACTCGCCTGGCGGTTTAGGCGGCGGTGTGGAGTTGGTTGCGTCTTGGTTTTCGGTCTGGGTCCAACCATGGTGGTGGATAGAACGTCGGTATGCCGTGGACCAGTTTCACTTCCCACTCGCTTTGGTGGATCAGCGTGTGGTGGTGGCGGCACAGTAGGACGGCGTTGTCGACAGAGGTGTCGCCACCGTCGGCCCAGTACTGGATGTGGTGGGCGTCGCAGTGTCTGGGTGGCCTGGTGCAGCCCGGGAAGGCGCAGCCTCGGTCCCTGGCGACCAGGATTCGGCGGATTCCGGCGGGGAAGGTGCGGGTCTTGCGGCCGATGTCCATCGGCTGCGACTGGCCGCCCAGCACCAGCGGGATCACTCCGGCGTTGCAGGCGAGCTGGCGGACTTGGGCGGCAGGGATGCGCTCGCCGTTGTCCAGCAGCGCGTCGCCCGTCTTCGCGGCCAAGTCGTCATAACTCATCGTCAGCGTCAGGGTGACCGGCTCGCCGCCGTGTTCGGGGAGCTGGTCGGCGCGCACCATCAGGTTGATCAGCTCGGCGAAGGCCTCGCCTTCGCGCTCGGAGCGGTCGCGCTGGTCCGGGCCTTCGCCGGTGTCCGGGCGGGGCTTGGCCAGCGGGGACAGGGCGGCCTCGTAGGCCGCGCCGGTGACCTTGTCCAGCAGCGCCTTGATCTCCAGCACGCCGTCCTTGCGCCAGCGGCTGTGGTGCTGATTGACCTGGCGCTCCGGCTGGGGGTCGGCAGGCTCCGGGTCGTCCTGGTGCAGCGAGTAAGCGAGCCTGGCGCCCAGCCTGCGGACCGTGGTGGGGTCGAACTGCCGGGCGTGGCCCACGACCGTAGCCTCGTGCTCGGCGGGTAGCTTCTTCATCGCCTTGGCGATCTCCACTACATGCGCGATCGACAACTCGCCCTCGGCCGCAGCCTGTGCCGTCAGCGGAAGCTCCGGGGCCAGTTCACTGCCGGTTGGAGTGATCTCGCTGCTCAGCAGACCCGCATTCGCGACCCACTGCTGGGCGACGTGAATGTCCCAGCGGACCGCGTCCCGCAGCACCTGCGCCAACTTCTTGTAACCGAACTCGGCCGCCGCCCCACGCCGCTCCAGCTCGGCGATCTTTCGCATCGCCGAATTCTCGCGCACCCGCATTTCCCTCACATCATCGGCGATGCTCTGCAGGAGCTCGTCGGAGGAAAGAAGTCGGGGGTCGCTCACATGTTCGACTCTACCGCAAGATCACGACCAGATAACGCGAAAAACAGAACACCATCGTGTGAATCGCTCAGTCAAACGAAACACCTCCCGCGAAGCCGAAGGCGAGCGGCGATGGCGAAGCCGAGCCGAACGAGAGCAGAACAACGCGGGACACCGGTAATGACGGAACCCGACAGCACAAACGCAACCACGCACGCGAAGCGATTGGGGCTTGACTTCGGGTGCGAGGTGCTACCCTTTTCGGATCGGGCGGGTGCGGAGCATCCGACCTTTTCCGCCCGAACAAGCGCCTCGCAAGGGACCCGAAGTCAAGCCCCAATCGCAATCGACGCGCCAGCGGCGATGACGAAACCAAAGCTCGTCCGGTCTTTGACCCGCGCGCCCACCTACGCAAGGCGACAGAACGCACGGCACGCGACCAACCCCGCTGGAACCGCCACGTTCGGTGCCAAGCCGACCCGCCCGAGCCGACCCGCGCACGCTCCACCCACCGGACCAGCCCGACCAGCCTCCGACCGGCGCCCGATCGGACCAAGACACGGCGGGTGGGTGCGTTCGGGTGGGCCGGTCACCCTCATCCGACACGTTCGGGGCCGCCCGCGACGCGGTGTCACCGAAGCGCACGGATGCACACGCGCGACTGGGCCCAAGGGCGGTTATTCCGGTTCTAAATGTCGCACGAATAGCAGCTTCCGGTTCTTTTGACCGACGCGTACAGTAACTCCGCGCACTTGATCGGACACCGACCGCATTCGTCCGTTCGGGTAGCGGCCGATGAGGTGACCCCCAGGAGGTGGGACTCGTGTCCGCGGAGGCCGGAGGCATCCGCAGCAACCTGATCCAGGAGTTGTTCTGGACTCGGACCGGGTTGCTCCTCCTCATACTCGTGGTGACGTCGGGGACGAGCCTCGCCATTTCCAGTCAAATGGATTCCGGCACAGCTAGAAACCTCCTGACCGCGCTGGGTACGGGCACGCTCATATCGGCGGTGGTGAGCTTCACGCAGACGTTGATCACGTCCAAAGCGGCGCAGAAAGCACTGCTGCAGCCTGTCATCGACGAGAGCCGGAAGGCGCTCAAAGAGCTGAGCGAGGAGTACCGGGCGCTGGACCGGGAGTTCTTCCCGAGTCACGTGTTCGAGCCGACGGCGACGCCGGATCCCGAGTTCAACAAGCTCATGATGCAGGACCTGGAGCGGACGCGGCTGTACTGCTTCCGCGGGTTCGCCGGGCGGTACGCGGCGGGAAGAGTGCTGCTCAGCCAGTCGGAGTGCGAGCTCAAGGCGGTGCTGGCGGACCCGCGTGACGACAACGCGATCAGTGGGAGGGCGCGGTACCTGCTTCGCAACGAAGGAGCGGACGGCGACTACGACGAGATTCAGCAGAAGCTCAAGGAACAGATCAGCATCGGGCTGGTCGGGTTGTATCAGGCGCGCAGCAGGTGCACGCGGATCGATGTCACCATCGTTTCCGATCCGCCGCTGGACAGGCTCGAGTTGTTCGACGACTCGGTCTGGATGACGCTCTACAGCAACACCGCCGGAGTGCTGAGGCCCTATCCCAGGACGCTCAGGTTCACCGAGAGCTCGTTCCTGTACGCGAAGGAGCGCGCCGAGTTCCTGCGGATCAGCAATTCGAAGGCCGGATACCACTTCGTCATCACACCGGGGACGACCAGAAACGACTTCAGTGCGTTGTACGAGAAGATCACCGGCGAAACCCTGCACAGTGACGGTTTCAAGGAGCTCGAAGACAAGTTCCTCGCATTCCGCCGCGAATTCTCCGCTTCCGCTCAGTTGAGGAGCTGATCGATCTTGCTAGCCGAGTTCACCGGGTTGTCCGCGCTCGAGGAGCTCGCCGCTCGGGTGAAACGCGCCGAATTTCCCGTCGTGGATCACTGGACCGACGTCGGTGTGTGGTTCCGCGAGTGGGCGACGCGGCCGGAGCTGCGCAAAGAGCTCAGGGCCTACCTGGACCAGCTCACGCCTCAGCAGGCGACGTGGGTGATCGCGCACTCCCGCGAGACGACGACGCACTTCGCGTGGTGCCTCAGGGATGAACCAGACGAGCAGTTCACGTTCTGGCTGCACGAGTACAAGCCGCTGACGGACTGGCGCGCCGGCTACGCGGACTCGGTGCACAACCACCGGTACCACTTCTGCACCACCATCCTGAGCGGCGCCTACCTGCACGAACGTTTCGACGCCCGGCTCGGCGTCGGCGGGCGCACGGTTGTCGCCACCGAGCTCACGAACCGCACTCAGTGCACCGAGGGCACCACGGGCACGTTGCTCGCCCACGAGTTCCACCGCATCCCGCGCGCGGCAGAAGGGACGATGACGTTCCTGGTCAAGTCACGTGCCGTCACGCCGTGGAGCCTCAGCTACGACCCGGACACCGGACTCAGCCACCGGCACGTGCCGGTCGAGGACCGCTTGGAGGATCTGACGAACCACCTGTGAAGCCTCACTGAGGCCCTCGCAACACGCCTACCATCAGCCCACCTGGTCGGGAGGGCTGATGATGCGTACGCGCACAACGATTCCGAGGTCTGTCATCGCGGACGTGGAGCAGCGTGTGAGGCGCCTGTGCGAGGACCTGGCCGCGAAGCTGCAGTTCCACGGCTGGCACCACGTGAGCTTCGTCCGCGACAAGGCCGTGCACTTCGCCCAACGCAACGGCTCCGCGGCAGACATCGTCGAGGTCGCCGCCCTCGTGCACGACCTCAACTACATGGTCCGCCGCAACTCGCTCCCCACGGACGGCGAAGCGTTGCGCCGCAAGACGCTCTTCGTCGCGGGCGTCTGCGTGGGCGACATCGACCGGATCGAACGCATCGTCATCGAGGCCGAGATGCGCACCCGCCACCGCGACATCTCGCTCGAAGCCCAAGCCCTCTCGGACGCGGACACGCTCTTCAAGGCCCTGCCGGTCACCCCGGTCGTCCTCGCGCACAAGTACTTGCAGGAGAACGGCATCACGCTCAAAGAGCTCGCGTACAAGATCGTGGGCGAGCAGGTGGGCAAGGCCGACGACGGCTACTACTTCTACGACACCGAGGCCGCCGCGACCTACACCAAGTGGGCCGAGACCAACCTCTCGCTGTGGAAGTGCATCGTCGAGTCGCTCGACGACCCGTGCGTCGAAGACCTGCTGTCCCGAGTCGCTTCCTGAACCACCACCAGCCGGCGGGTGGCGCGCGTCATCGCCACGTAGAGGTCGTTGGGCGCGAATGAGCCTGCGAGAACGACCACGTCGAACTCCAGGCCCTTGGCCTCCGCCGGGGTCAGCAGCACGACCTCGTCCGTGAGATCCGGCGGAACGGGGAGCGCCAGCGCGTCCGCCAGCCTGTCGACGTCGGGCGTGATGATCGCCAGCTGTCCCTCGGCGTGTTCGGCGACCAACGCACCCACAGCACCCGGCACGTCCTCGACCCGCACCAGCCGGGGCTGCTCACCGCTCGCCCGCACCGACGTCGGCGGTCGCAGCCCAGGATGATGCGCGACCAGCACCTCCGCCGCGACCTCCATGATCTCCGCCGGAGTCCGGTAGTTGACGGTCAGCTCGGCGAGCCGGCGCGGCCCCGGCACCCGGTCCCACGACGTCGCCCCCGCCGCACTCCCGGTCTGCGCCAGATCTCCCACCACCGTCATCGACCGCGACGGACAACGGCGCTCCAGCATCCGCCACGCCATCTCGGACAGCTCCTGCGCCTCGTCCACCACGACGTGCCCGAACACCGGCACGCTCTCCCCGACCAAGGCCGCGACCTCGTCCAGCAACGGCACATCCGCGGCACTCCACGGCCCCTCGACGACATCCGAGGGCGTCAGCGAAGGCCACACGAGATCAAGCGCGTCCCGAACCCCGAGATCGCCGAGCAACGCCGTCCGCAACGCTTCGCGGTCCGCTGAGTCCAGCACCGAACGCGGCCCGTCGTCCGCACCGACCACCACTCCAGCAGCCGCCAACGCCCGCAGTTCGGCCTCACCGAGCGATCCGTCCGCACTGCCTCCGTCCAGCGCCTCACCGGTCTCGGAGAACACAAGCGCTTCCATCTGCGAGACCAGCTCCTGGGTCAGCACGTCGACGACCTCGCGCTGGAACACCAGCCGCGCCTGGTTGTGCGGCAACCCGGTCTCCCTCGCCACCCGCACGGCCCCGGCCGGATCCACCCGCAACACCTGCTGCTCGAACTCGACCTCCAACGGCTCCACCCGAACAGCAGCCCGCACCCGCTCGGCCAACAAGACCGCCATGTCCGCCCGCCCCTTGCGCACGGCATCAGGATCCGTCGAGGTCACCACCACCGGACGAAGACCAGCCACGGTCGAGGTGACCACCCGGTTCTCGCCGAGCCCCGGCAGCACCTGCCCGATGTAGTCGAGGAACACCTGACTGGGCCCGATGACGAGCACACCGCGACCACGCAAGTGCTCGTGTGTGTACAGCAGATATGCGACCCGATGCAGCGCAACGGCCGTCTTACCGGTACCCGGCCCACCCTGCACCACCAGGACCCCACGGGCGTCGTCCCGGATGATCCGGTCCTGCTCGGCCTGCAACGTCGTGACGATGTCGCGCATGCGCCCGGTTCGCGCAGCCGTCACAGCGGCGAGCAAAGCCGCTTCCCCGACCAGATCGTCATCCACCGCAACAACAACGCGCCCGCGCGTGGTGATCCGCCGCCGCAGCACGACGCCGTCCGGCTCCAAGGCGGTCGCGGTGTAGAACGGCCGAGCAGCAGGCGCACGCCAATCCACGAGCAACGGCTCGTCGTCGAGGAACAGCGAGATCCGTCCGATGTGGACGCGCCGGCCGTCGGCGAAGTCCAGCCGCCCGAAGCACAACCCGTCCTCGACCGCCGTCAGCCGCGCCAGCTCCGCCCGCCACACGTCCGGCGCGTGCCCGCGGGCGAGCGCGGCGCGAGCCTCCTCCCGCAACGCGTCGAGACGGGCGTAGACAACGTTCAGGTGGTCTTGTTCAGGCACGTGGGAGAGGGTGCACCCACGTTCTGGGAAAGTGCAGTCTTGTTCTTCTTGACAGCCTCAGCCGCCCACTAACATCGGACGGCAATGAGCACTTTCTTCATCAGAGACGGCGACTCGGTGGCGGCCGGCGACTACGACGCGCGCGAAGCCGTCGTCGTCTGGCACCAGGTGTTCAACGAGGTCTGGGAGCCCCAGCCGCAGGACAGCGTGTTCGCACTCCCGGACGCCCTCGTCGCGCAGCTCGACAAGGCCGACCCCGCGCGCATGCACGACGTCGCGCTCAGTTGGGCGCCCCTCGTCGACATGGGCTTCCACGAGGCGTTCGCGCACCTCAGCGAGCTCGCCACCCTCGCGCGCACAGCAGTGAGCCAGTCCGAGAAGCTCTACGTCGAGGTCACCGAGCAGCCGTGAGCCCGGCCTTCTGCTGAACCGGCATCTGCACGCCGACGGCTGTCAACGCGAGCTCTCGGGCAGCGCGGCGTGCGGTGAGCACGGCGAGATGGGTGCTCACGGTCGCAGTGGACTCCAACGCCTCGTACGCTGCCGCCGCGGCCTCGAAGATCTCCACGTCAGGCACCTTGCCACCGAAACGACGGGTCAGCTCGGTGATCGCCTGGCGGAGTCGGGCATCCGGGGTCAGCATGCTCAGGGAAACGACCAGACGTCAGCCGCGGTTCAACCGTGCCCGAAGATCAGCACTTCCGTACAGCGTGTACGCGAGCCCCATGACGTTGCCACGGCTCAGCATCTCCCACCGCGAAAGCCGCAACGCCTCGCCCGCGCCGAACCCGGCCGCGAGCCGCGCCAGCACCATGCCGGTCACCCAGCCCGCCATGTCCTGCGGCACCGCCACCTCCGGGCTGATCACCGCCGACGCGCCGCCCGCCAGGAACGCCCTGACCAGGCCGGGCATCGGCGAGGTCCCCACCACCACCGGCTTGCGCGACGGCCAGTGCGGACGCGGCCACACACCCTCGCGATCCCAGCGTTCGATCTCCTCGAGATCGAGGAACCCCTCGCGGAAATGCAGGTGCACGACGTCCATGGCCTCGGGAGCCAACAGAACGCCCAGCTCCGACGGAGTCACGTAGGCCGACGTCACGACCTCGGGCGGAAGCATCGACATCAGCTCGGTCACGTGCCGCTCGGTCAACGAACGATCCATCCCGTGGTCGACCGCCATCGACACCTCGAACGGCCGCGGGCGCGAAGAAACAACCGGCACCAACGGCCCGACCGGCTGCTCCAGCACCGTCGACAGGCCCCAGAAACCGAAGGGGCACAACACGTTTCCACTGTGATCGGCCACCGGGCAGTGCGCGGGCACATCTCCCCCGGCACCGAACGGCCCGAACTGCCCCACCGACGCGCACAGCCGGTACGGCCCCTCACGAAACGGCAGGTCGTAGATCAACGACCACGGCACGGAGGAACCAGCAACCGAAGCGATCATCATCCCGGCCGGGCGAGCCCGTCCCAGCCGCCGAATCCGATCAGCGACAGCGTCCGACCCGAACAGCCGCGAGTAGAGAGCCGACCCCTGCCGGGCAAGAGCCGCCAGATCCTCGCAGAACGACGGGAAGTCCTTGCCGTACCAGGGATCCAGCCCCGCCGCGACGGGAAATGAGTGCGGCAGATCGCCCAGGTCCAGGCTCACCCAAGAAGGAACCCCAGGGCCGTCGGCCACCAGCGCCCGTTCCCCCACGACCAGCACCGACGCCACCCGCGACGCCAACGGCTCAAGGTCAGCGAACGTCCGCGACAGCTGAAACCGCACGGAAGCACGGGACTCACCCGCGCCAACGGGCAGCACGACCTGCTGGACGTGCACCGGCACCACCCCGGAGTAGATCACCAGGTCTCCGGTCCACGGCACGGCCGCGTACGGCGTCTTCACCGGGAAGCTCACCCACGGACTGGAACCCTCCGCGGGCAGCACGAACGACTCGGCCAGCACGGGCCGCCCGTTCATGCTCAGCACCGCCCGCAGCTCCACGTCGCCCGGCAGAGCGTCCGAGTGCTGGCCGACGTGCACCCACACCTCGTACTCGGCACCGGGCCGCAACGCCCCCGCGATGCCTTCGGTGGCACCTGGGAGCGCGACCACGACCGAAACTGGACGATCAGCGGCGGGCGGCGGCGCGGGCAACGCCGTGAAGCGCAGCAGTCGCCGCCGCTCCAGCTCCCGGAACTGCCACAGAGCGTCCTCGACCCGCCCCTCACCGGCACCGACAGGCGAGGCGAGCACCACGAAAGGCGCGCTCCACCCGATCAGCACCGAATCGGGGTCCACCGCGGAGACCCACGTGTGCACGGCGGTGAACAGCACGACGGGCCGCCCCAGCCGCCGCAGAGCCTGCACGACTGGGGTGGTGTCCCACGAGCGCGTGTCGTGCAACGCGACGACGTCACCGCGTACGTCGGACAACGACGGCAAAGAAGAAGCCGACGAGAAATGCCGGAGATCCAGAACCGCGAACCGCAGAACGCGCACCGATGTCGTGACCACGGTGGACGCCGGGCATCCGACCGCGAGCCCGGCGCTGACCTGCGCCCACCCGCCGGGATCGGTCACGACGACCAGCGAGCGAGACCCGAGAAAAGCAGCGACGAACTCCAGCGGCGAGCCTTCGCCGCCGGTGACGGTGAACTCTACGGGCGCCACAGCCGTACGCCTGGAGGTGCAGCTAGAACGGCCAGCCAAGCACCGGCAACCCGACAACGGCGTCGACGGCGAGACCGCAGAACACGAGCATCAGGTAGAGGTTCGACATGTGGAAGAACTTCATCGTGTTCGTGGATCCGCCGCGGCGCACGACGTTGTGCAACTTGTGCGCGAAGACGGCGAACCACACGCCCGACAGGGCCGCCACCGCCACGTAGATCCACGAGGTGACGGGGAACAACGCGAGAGTGCAGACGACGGTGATCCAGCTGTAGATGACGATCTGCCGCGTCACCTGCTGAGCTGTGGCCACCACGGGCAGCATCGGCACACCTGCACGCGCGTAGTCCTCCTTGAACTTCATCGCGAGGGCCCAGGTGTGCGGCGGAGTCCAGAAGAAGATGACGCCGAACATGACGAGGGCCGGCCACTGCACCGTGCCCGTCACCGCGCTCCAGCCGATGATCACCGGCATGCAGCCCGCCATGCCGCCCCAGATGATGTTCTGGGAGGTACGGCGCTTGAGGACCAGCGTGTAGACGAAGATGTAGAAGAGGATCGTCGCCACCGCGAACGCGGCGGACATCAGGTTGACGAAGATCCAGAGGAACGCGAACGAGACGACGCCGAGCACGATGCCGAAGATCAGGGCGTTGCGCGGCGGGATGGCGTTGTGCGCGAGGGGCCTGGCCGCCGTCCGCTTCATGACCGAGTCGATGTCGGCGTCGACGAAGCAGTTGAGGGCATTTGCCGACCCCGCGGCGAGGGTGCCGCCGGTCAGCGTGCAGGCGATCAGCCACAGCGGCGGGAGGCCGTGCTGGGCCAGGAGCATCGCGGGGATCGTCGTGATCAGCAGGAGCTCGATGACCCGCGGCTTGGTGAGTGCCACATAGGCGCCAACTACCTGGCGAGGCGACCTGGAGCCAGCCTCGAGGACGGCACTCATCCGTGAACGCTCCTCGCATAGCAAGTGGTGGGAAAACCAGCGACTGATGGTAACCGCGCAAAGAATTCACAGCCCGTTCGGGTGCTGGTGTGCCCCGGCACACAACGTCCTGAGACCTTTCAGAGCAACATCTGAATCTCTCAGGACTAGGCTGGCCGGAGGACGAGGGAGACATGCGGGCCAGGCCGTTCGGGATCGATCAAGCCTGCCCGTCCGAGCGACAAGTTTGGAGCTGTAAGTCCGTGACCGTCACCGACGACATCACCCGGCTCACCAAGGCCGATCTGCCTGACGACTGGACGGAGCTGGACAAGCGCGCCGTCGACACCGCCCGACTGCTCGCGGCGGACGCGGTGCAGAAGGTCGGCAACGGGCACCCCGGCACCGCCATGAGCCTCGCGCCGCTGGCGTACACGCTGTTCCAGCGCGTGATGGTGCACGACCCGGCCGACCCGGCGTGGCTCGGCCGCGACCGCTTCGTGCTGTCCGCCGGCCACTCCAGCCTGACGCTGTACGTGCAGCTGTTCCTCTCCGGCTACGGCCTGGAGCTGGACGACCTGAAGGCGCTGCGCACGTGGGGCTCGCTGACCCCCGGCCACCCGGAGCACGGCCACACCAAGGGCGTCGAGATCACGACCGGCCCGCTGGGCTCCGGTCTCGCCTCCGCCGTCGGCATGGCCATGGCCGCCCGCCGCGAGCGCGGCCTGTTCGACCCGGAGGCCGCGCCGGGTCAGAGCCCGTTCGACCACCACGTCTACGTGATCGCCTCCGACGGTGACATCGAGGAGGGCGTCACCTCCGAGGCCTCGTCGCTCGCGGGCACGCAGCAGCTGGGCAACCTGGTCGTCTTCTACGACGACAACAAGATCTCGATCGAGGACGACACGACGATCGCGCTGTCCGAGGACACCGCGAAGCGCTACGAGGCCTACGGCTGGCACGTCCAGGTCGTCGAGTCCGGCGAGAACGTCAAGGGCATCCTGGAGGCGGTCGAGAAGGCCAAGGCCGTCACGGACAAGCCGTCGTTCATCCTGCTGCGCACGATCATCGGCTACCCGGCGCCGAACAAGCAGAACACCGGTGCCGCGCACGGTGCCGCGCTGGGCGCCGACGAGGTCAAGGCCACCAAGGAGATCCTGGGCTTCGACCCGGAGCAGACCTTCGAGGTCAGCGACGAGGTGCTCGCGCACTCCCGCGACGTCGTGAAGCGCGGCGAGCACGCCAAGGCCGAGTGGACCAAGACGTTCGAGGCGTGGGCGGACGCGAACGCCGAGCGCAAGGACCTGCTGGACCGCCTGCTGTCCGGCAAGCTGCCCGAGGGCTGGGACGCGGACCTGCCGGTGTACCCGGTGGACGCGAAGGGCGTGCCGACCCGCAAGGCCTCCGGTGAGGTCATCAACGCGCTCGCGGGCAAGCTGCCCGAGCTGTGGGGCGGTTCCGCCGACCTCGCCGAGTCGAACCTGACGACCATCAAGGGCGCCAAGTCCTTCGGCCCGGCGGAGATCTCCACGGGCATGTGGAGCGCCGACCCGTACGGCCGCGTGCTGCACTTCGGTGTCCGCGAGCACGCGATGGGCGCGATCCTCAACGGCATCGCCCTGCACGGCCCGACCCGCCCGTTCGGCGGCACGTTCCTCGTCTTCTCCGACTACATGCGCCCGTCGGTGCGCCTGGCGTCGATCATGAAGCTGCCGGTGACGTACGTGTGGACGCACGACTCCATCGGTCTCGGCGAGGACGGCCCGACGCACCAGCCGATCGAGCACCTCGCGGCCCTGCGCGCCATCCCGGACTTCTCGGTCGTGCGCCCCGGCGACGGCAACGAGACGTCCTACGCGTGGAAGGCGACGCTGGAGCAGACCGGCCCGGTCGGTCTCGCGCTCACCCGCCAGAACGTGCCGACGCTGGAAGGCACCTCGTACGAGGGCGTGAAGCGCGGCGGTTACGTGCTCTACGGCGACGAGAACCCCGAGATCGTGATCATCGGCACGGGCTCCGAGCTGCAGATCGCACACGAGGCCGGAAAGGTTCTGCAGGCCGAGGGCGTTGCAGTGCGTGTGGTCTCCATGCCGTCGATCGACTGGTTCGAGAAGCAGGACGCCGAGTACCGCGAGTCGGTCATCCCGTCGTCCGTGAAGGCTCGAGTCGCGGTCGAGGCGGGCATCGCCCAGCCGTGGTACCGCTACGTCGGTGACGCCGGCGAGATCGTGTCGATCGAGCACTTCGGCGCCTCGGCCGACTACCAGACGTTGTTCAAGGAGTTCGGCTTCACGACGGAGAACGTCGTCGCCGCCGCACGCCGTTCCCTTGACCGAGTGAGGGGTTAAGCAAGTGAGCAAGCCGCATCTCGAAGCACTCTCCGCCGCCGGAGTCTCGATCTGGCTCGACGACCTGTCCCGTGAACGGCTCACCAGCGGCAACCTGGACGAGCTGATCCGCGACTGGAACGTCGTCGGCGTCACGACGAACCCGACGATCTTCGCGGGCGCGCTGTCGAAGGGCTCGTCCTACGACGAGCAGATGGGCGAGCTGGCGGCCCGCGGTGCCGACACCGAGGCCACCATCCGCGAGGTCACGACGACGGACGTGCGCAACGCGTGCGACAAGTTCCGCGACATCTACACCTCGACGCACGGTGTGGACGGCCGCGTCTCCATCGAGGTCGACCCGCGCCTGGCGTTCGACACGGACAAGACCGTGGCCGAGGCGCAGGACCTGTGGAAGGCCGTCGACCGCCCGAACCTGCTGGTGAAGATCCCGGCCACGCTGGAGGGCCTGCCCGCGATCACGAAGGTGATCGCCGAGGGCATCAGCGTGAACGTCACGCTGATCTTCTCCACCGAGCGCTACCAGCAGGTCATGGACGCCTACGTCGCCGGTCTGGAGCAGGCCAAGGCGAACGGCCACGACCTGCGCTCGATCCACTCCGTCGCGTCGTTCTTCGTGTCGCGTGTGGACACCGAGATCGACAAGCGCCTGGGCCAGATCGACTCGGAGGACGCGAAGGCGTTGCGCGGCAAGGCTGCTCTGGCCAACGCGTGGATCGCCTACGGCGCGTTCGAGAAGACGTTCCAGGGCGCGCGCTGGGAGGCGCTCAAGGCCGACGGTGCCAACGCGCAGCGTCCGCTGTGGGCGTCGACCGGTGTGAAGGACCCCAGCTACTCCCCCACCCTCTACGTCGACCAGCTCGTCGTGAACGACGTCGTGAACACGATGCCGGAGAAGACGCTGCACGCCGTGGCCGACGGGGGCAAGATCGTCGGTGACACGGTCACCGGACGCGCCGCTGAGGGCCAGGAGGTGTTCGACCAGCTCGCCGCCGTGGGAATCGACCTCGAGGACGTGTTCAAGGTCCTCGAGACCGAGGGTGTCGAGAAGTTCGAGAAGTCCTGGGAAGAGTTGCTCGAGACGGTGACGAACCAACTGGCTCAACTGAAGGGCTGATTACCAAGTGACCTCCGTCGACATCGTGAGGTCACCGAACGCCGACCAGGTCAGCACCATCGCTGCTGACCTGGTCGCGGATTCGGTGCCGAGCAAGCTGACCGCGCAGGACCCGACCCTGTGGGGGCCGGAAGCCGAGTCCGAGGCGAGCATTCGTCTCTCGTGGACGACGTTGCACGACACGTCCCGTTCACTGCTCCCCGAGCTCGTGGCTCTGCGCGAGGAACTGCACGCGGAGGGCGTCGACCGCGTCGTCCTCGCCGGAATGGGCGGCTCGTCGCTGGCCCCCGAGGTGATCACGCGGACCGCCGGTGTTCCGCTGGTCGTGCTGGACACCACCGATCCCGCCCAGGTCGCCGACGCGCTCGCCGGTGACCTCGAGCGCACGGTGATCGTGGTGTCGTCCAAGTCCGGTGGCACTGTCGAGACCGACAGCCACCGCCGGATCTTCGAGCAGGCTTTCACCGACGCGGGCATCGACGCCGCGTCGCGCATCGTGGTCGTCACCGACCCCGGTTCGCCGTTGCAGCAGGCGTCCGAGGCCGCGGGCTACCGGAAGGTGTTCCTGGCCGACCCGCACGTCGGTGGCCGTTACTCGGCGCTGACCGCGTTCGGTCTCGTGCCGTCGTACCTGGCCGGTGCGAACGTCGAGGAGCTGCTCGACGACGCCGCGGCCGAGGCCAAGATCCTGTCGCAGGACTCGGTCGAGAACCCCGCGGTCGTGCTGGCCGCGATCTTCGGTGCCGCGCACGCGCACGGTGCCGAGAAGGTCGTGTTCGCCGACACCGGTTCGGGCATCAAGGGCTTCGGCGACTGGGCCGAGCAGCTGATCGCCGAGTCGACCGGCAAGAACGGCACCGGCCTGCTTCCCGTGGTCGTCGAGGGCCCCGGGGCGGAAGGCTTCGTGAACGCACGTTCGGACGCCACGACCGTCGCGATCGGACCGGCCACCGGGTCGGCTCACGTCGCGGTCGAGGGTCCGCTCGGCGCGCAGTTCCTGCTGTGGGAGTACGCGACCGCGCTCGTCGGCCGGGTGCTCGGCATCAACCCGTTCGACCAGCCGGACGTGGAGGCCGCGAAGAAGGCCTCCCGCGCGCTGCTGGACGCGCCGGCCGTCGCCGCCACCGTGCCGTCCTTTGTGGACGGACCGGTCGAGGGCCACGGCACGGACTGGGCCCCGCGCAAGGTCAACACCATCGCCGAGGCGCTCGCGGCCCTGGTCGAGGTGGCGCCCGACCACGGCTACATCGCGGTTCAGGCGTACCTGGACAGGATCGACGACGCGTCGTTCGAGCTGCTCCGTGCGGAGATCGCGAAGAGGACGCACCTGCAGACCACGTTCGGCTGGGGTCCGCGTTTCCTGCACTCGACCGGCCAGTACCACAAGGGCGGTCACCAGAACGGCGTGTTCATCCAGATCACCGGCGAGTCCGGCGACGACCTGGAGGTGCCCGGCCGGCCGTACACGCTGGCGCAGCTGCAGCTCGCGCAGGCGCTCGGCGACGGTCAGGTGCTGGTCGAACACGGTCGCCCAGTGCTGCGGCTTCACCTCGAAGACCGCATCGCAGGTCTGGCCCAGCTCGTCGAGGCAGTCCAGGAGGACGGTTCGTGACCGACAAGTGGCGCAACCCGCTGCGGGACGCGCGCGACAAGCGCCTGCCCCGCATCGCGGGCCCGAGCGCGCTGGTCATCTTCGGTGTCACCGGTGACCTGTCGCGCAAGAAGCTGATGCCCGCCATCTACGACCTCGCGAACCGGGGTCTGCTGCCGCCGGGCTTCGGTCTCGTCGGCTTCGCCCGCCGCGACTGGGCCGACCAGGACTTCATGCAGGTCGTGCACGACGCGGTCCGCGAGCACGCGCGCACGCCGTTCAACGAGGCCGTGTGGCAGCAGCTCGCCGAGGGCATCCGGTTCGTCCAGGGCACGTTCGACGACGACCAGTCGTTCGACAACCTGGCCTCTTGTCTGGCCGCTCTGGACGCCGAGCGCGGCACGGGTGGCAACCACGCGTTCTACCTGTCGATCCCGCCGAGTGCGTTCCCGACGGTGATCAACCAGCTGAAGCGCGCGGGTCTCGCCCAGACCTCGCAGGACCAGTGGCGCCGGGTCGTCATCGAGAAGCCGTTCGGTCACGACCTCAAGTCGGCCAAGCAGCTGAACAAGACGGTCAACGAGGTCTTCCCCGAGGAGTCGGTGTTCCGCATCGACCACTACCTCGGCAAGGAGACCGTGCAGAACATCCTGGCGTTGCGGTTCGCGAACCAGCTGTACGAACCCATCTGGAACTCGAACTACGTCGACCACGTGCAGATCACCATGGCCGAGGACATCGGTCTCGGTGGCCGCGCCGGGTACTACGACGGCATCGGCGCGACGCGCGACGTCATCCAGAACCACCTGCTGCAGCTTCTGGCCTTGATCGCGATGGAGGAGCCGGTCTCGTTCAAGCCGGCCGACCTGCGCGCGGAGAAGGTGAAGATCCTCTCGGCCACGCGTCCCGCGGAGCCGTTCGAGGAGACGACCTCGCGCGGCGTCTACACCGGTGGCTGGCAGGGCGGTCAGAAGGTGCCCGGTCTGCTGGAGGAGGGCGGCTTCTCGCCCGACTCGAAGACCGAGACGTTCGGCGCGATCACGTGTGAGATCAACACCCGTCGCTGGGCCGGGGTGCCGTTCTACCTGCGCACCGGCAAGCGCCTGGGCCGTCGCGTCACCGAGGTGGCCGTGGTGTTCAAGCGGGCGCCGCACCTGCCGTTCGACGACACCGCGACCGAGGAACTGGGCCAGAACGCCCTGGTCGTGCGCGTGCAGCCGGACGAGGGCGTGACGATCCGGTTCGGCTCGAAGGTGCCGGGGAACACGATGGAGGTCCGCGACGTCACGATGGACTTCGGCTACGGCCACTCGTTCACCGAGTCGTCGCCGGAGGCCTACGAGCGGCTGCTGCTGGACGTGCTGCTCGGTGAGCCGTCGCTGTTCCCGAAGAACGACGAGGTCGAGCTCTCCTGGGAGATCCTCGACCCCGTGCTGGACTTCTGGGCGCGCAAGGACGAGCCCGCACTCGAGAAGTACAAGGCCGGTACGTGGGGGCCGCCGTCGGCGGACGCGATGACGGCTCGGACCGGAAGGCACTGGAGGCGTCCGTGATCATCGACCTGCCCTCGACCACCACGTCCCAGATCAACTCGCGGTTGGTCCGGCTGCGGGACGAAGGTGGTGCGACGACTCTCGGTCGCGTGCTGACCCTCGTCATCGTGACCGAGGACGGCCAGCGCACCGACGCCGCGATCGACGCGGCCAACGACGCCTCGCGCGAGCACCCCTGTCGCGTGATCGTCGTGGCCCGCGGTGCTCGTCAGGCGGCTCCTCGCCTGGACGCGCAGATCCGCGTGGGTGGCGACGCGGGAGCCTCAGAAGTGGTTGTTTTGAGGCTTTATGGCGAACTGGCCAAGGAAGGCGCCTCGTGCGTCATGCCGCTGCTGCTGCCGGACACCCCGGTCGTGGCGTGGTGGCCGTTCGACGCTCCCGTGTCCCCGTCGAAGGACCCGATCGGCCAGCTCGCCCAGCGCCGGATCACCGACGCCGCGGCCGAGAAGAACCCGATCAAGGCCCTGGAAGCGCGCAAGGCGCACTACGCGCCCGGCGACACGGACCTGGCGTGGACGCGTCTGACGTTGTGGCGCGCCATGCTCGCCGCGTCGCTGGACCTGCCGCCGTACGAGAAGATCACCGAGGCCGAGGTGACCGGTGAGGCCGACTCGCCGTCCACCGACCTGCTGGCGGCGTGGCTGACGGACAAGCTGCACGTCCCGGCCAAGCGCTTCAAGGCGACCTCGGGCGAAGGCATCGTGCAGGTGAAGCTGGACCGCGCGTCCGGTGCCGTCGACCTGATCCGCCCGGACGGCAAGGTGGGCACGCTCTCGCAGCCCGGCCAGCCGTCGCGGCGGGTGGCTCTGCAGCGTCGTTCGATCCGCGACTGCCTGGCCGAGGAACTGCGCCGCCTGGACCCGGACGAGGTCTACGCCGCCGCTCTGAAGTCGCTGTCGAAGATCTCGCGCGGCCGCACGCCTTCGAAGCCGGAGGAAGCTCCCGCGGCGGAGGCCAACGGCAAGGCTCCTGTCGCGAAGAAGCCCAAGGCGAAGGCGACTTCGTGAGCAATCCGCAAGTGGTGGTGCACCGCGACGGCGACCTCCTGGCCGCCGCCGCGGCGGCCCGCCTGGTGACCCGCATGGTCGACGCCCAAGCCGCCCGCGGCTACGCGTCGGTCGTGCTCACCGGCGGCCGCACGGGCACCGCGGTCCTGGAACACCTGAACCGCAACGGAGCCCGCGACGCCGTGGACTGGTCGCGCGTCGACCTGTACTGGGGCGACGAGCGCTTCCTGCCCTCGGGCCATCCCGATCGCAACGAGACGCAGGCGCGTGCGGCTCTGCTGGACCACGTGCCGGTGGATCCCTCGCGCGTCCACGTGATGGAGCCTTCGGACGGCAAGTTCGGCGACGACCCGGAAGCCGCGGCTGCTGAGTACGCGTCTTTGCTGGCCTCTCTGGCGCGTCCCGAGGACCACAGCGACGTGCCCACGTTCGACGTCTGCATGCTGGGCGTCGGCGAGGAGGGCCACGTGGCCTCGGTCTTCCCCGCTTCTCCTGCCGTGTACGAGAAGGAGCGGACCGTTGTCGCCGTCCGCAACTGCCCGAAGCCCCCTCCCACGCGCGTCTCGCTGACCCTCGCGTCGGTGCGGTGCGCCCAGGAGGTCTGGCTGATGACCACCGGTGCGGCGAAGGCCGCCGCGGTGGCGATGGCTTTGTCTGGTGCGGGCGAGGTACAACTGCCGGCCGCCGGAGCCACCGGTCGCCGCCGCACGTTGTGGCTGCTGGACGACGCGGCAGCCTCGAAGGTGCCTGCTCTGTTCAAGCCACCGCTGGCTTGACCGTTTTTCGCGGCCCCTCAGGCTTCCTGAGGGGCCGTTTTTCTTTGGGGGAAACATGATTTCGGTACGTCCGGTGCGGCTGTCCGACGCTCCGTCCATTTGCGACATCAACCGCTCGGCCCTGGGCTACGACTTCCCGCTCGCCGACACGCGCGCCCAGCTGGAGCGGATCATCAAGGCGCCCAACGTGGTCCTGTTCGTGGCGGTGGATCCTGAGGTGCTCGGCTACATCCAGCTCAGCGACTACGAGAACACCTACCACCGCCCGCTGAAGAACCTGATCACGCTCGCCACCGCGCCTTCGCACCAACGTCGCGGGGTGGGAAAGCGTTTGCTCGCGGCCGGCGAGGAGTGGGCGCGGGCCGACGGTGCCTGCGGGGTGCGCCTGGTGACCGGGCACAACCGGGTGGACGCGCGGGAGTTCTACGCGGCTCACGGGTACGAGGTCCGCAAGGAGCAGACGAACCTCATCAAGTGGTGGGCCTGAGGCGCCGCACGACGGTCCGAGCCCTTTCGGCCACTTCAGGATCGGGATCGTCGACCAGCCGCTCGTAGGCCTTGCGCGGCAGATCCCGCCGACTGGCGAGGGCGAGCCGGACGGACCTGTCGTCGTGTGAAGTAAGACGGAACAAGGCGACCGGCGACGTGCTGGGGTCCTCGGCCACGAACACGTCGGGATGGATCACCTCGTCCTCGCACACCAGAAGGAAGTACTCGGTCGGCTCGGTCACGACTCCACCCCCAGAAGCAGTTCTTCCATCACCTCGACCGGCAACGACGGGTTCGACGCCGCCGGCCCCGCCGTGAACTCACTGCCCAGCATCTTCACGATCATCGGCACCGGCAGACGAGGATGCGCCGCGGCGAGGTGCCGGGCCTGCGCATCCCCCAAGCACAACAACAACGTCTCCCCAGAGGTGTGCGGATTTCGAGCAACTGCCCGAAGCACCTCCCCTTCCTCAGTCCGCGAGGCCATCAGGTGCAACAGGTCAGGCGGACACTGCGGACTCCGGGCCGCCCGAACGTACGCGGCCGATCCCTCCGAGGCGACCAGCGACCGGATCTCGACGACGGTCAGGTCGGGTTCCGCACGAACAGAAGGCTGCTCAACCCTGCTGAAGAGCGCGGCGGCGACTCGGCTGTCCGGGTCGCGGGCCAAAATCCGAGCCACATCCGCAGGCAGACAACCGAGGCGCGCCAGCCGGATGCGGACCACCGGGTCGGGGTGAACAGCCAGCGAGCGCACCAGGTCCGGCGGGGCGTCCGGGTGCTCGGCCACGACGAGCGCCGTCCAAACATCCAGAACGGGCACGGCGGACGGGTGCACCCAGCCCTCTTCCAGCAGTGCGGCCACGACGTCCGCGTCGCCCAAAGCCAGCAAAGCTTGGACGTGAGCACCGGAGAGGTCGGATCGGCGGGCCAGCGTCAGGGCCAGGACGCCGTCCGCCAGCACGACCACGCGCGAGAGCAAGGACGAAGGCAGCGCGGGGTTGGACGCGAGACCGTCCAGCACAGCGTTCACCAATCCCCCTGGTAACACGGCAGGCATTCCCCCCGACAACGCGTATCATCCCGAATCGCGTTGAGTAGCGGGGGTTTTGTGGCGAACGGCAGTCCGAAGCGACGTCCCACCATCGGGATGATCACCGCTGGCCCGCTCATCGAGCTCGCGGGCGAGCAGTGGCGCGGTGTCAGCGACGGCGCCCAGCTACTCGGGTGTGACCTGCTCTGTTTCGTCGGCAGCGAACTGGACCACCCGGACCTGCACAAGCGGCGGGCCAACACGGTTTACGACCTCATCTCGCCCAATCGGATCGATGCGCTCGTGGTGTGGACTACGCGCGTGGGGCAGCTCATCGGCTCCAACGGCATGCAGGAGTACGTGAAGCGGTACGCGCCGATGCCGATGGTGAGTGTGGAGACCTCCCTCGCGCAGTGGCCGACCATCCTCATGGACAACCAGGACGGCATGGAGCAGGCCGTTGACCACCTGATCGAGGTGCACGGCAAGAGGAGGATCGCGTTCGTCCGAGGGCCGCAAACGCATGCGGGGGCCCAGGAGCGCTACCAGGGGTACCGCGACTCGCTCGCCAAGCACGGCATCGCGTTCGACCCCGAGCTGATCACGATGCCCGGCTCGTTCATCTGGGAACCGAGCGGCGCGGCCGACGCCGTCCGGAAGATGATCGCCCACCTCGAAGAGCCGCCGGACGCCATCGCCGCCGCCAACGACGACTACGCCATCGGGGTCGTGTCCGCGCTGGAGGAGCTGGGGTTCCGCACGCCGGAGGACATCGCGGTCGTCGGGTACGACAACCACACCAACGTCCGCACGCACGACCTCGGCTACATCACGGCCACGGGCGACGGGCCGCCGGACCGGGTGCACCGCGAGGTCAACATAGACGCCGCGACGCCCGCGTTCACCACGGTCAGGGCGCCGTTCCACGAGATGGGCGTGCGTGCCGCGGAACTGGCGCTGGCGCTCGTCCGAGGCGAACCCACGCTGCCCAGGCAGACCATGCCGACCGAGCTGATCGTGCGCAGGTCGTGCGGCTGCCTGCCGTCCGGGCTCGGCGACCACGCCCCCGCGCACGGACGGCTCAACATCTCCGAGTCCGCGACGGCGGCGACGGTCGCGGACCATCTGCGCAGCTCGCTCGGACCGCCCTCGACGCGGCTGCCGGAAGGCTGGGCCGAGCAGCTCATCGTCGAGTTGATGGCGGCAGGGCGCGGAGAAGTCGAGGGCGCCGAGTTCCTCAAGCTGCTCGCCGCGTACATCAGGGCGAGTGCGCGCGCCGGGTGCGAACCGGAGCGTTGGTGGCCGCCGTTGTTCGACCTCCATCGGTTCGTGACGGCACGGATCAGCGACGCCACGCTCATCAACGACCTGTGGCTGCGCGTGCAACTCCTCGTCGGCGATGCGTTCGCCACGGACGCACGGTTCAAGTACCTGTCGCACGAGCGCCACGACCAGACGGTGCGCGAAGCAGGCCAACGGCTCATCGCGTCGAGAGACGTCGACGAGCTGACGAACGCGCTGACCGAAGAGCTCCCCCGGCTCGGCATCCCCGGCTGTCACGTCATGGCGTACGACACCGCGGGCACGGCGCGCGCGCTCGTGCGGTACGAGGACGGTCAGCTCAAAGACCACCTCACGAGCCCGTTCCCCGCCATCAACCTGACGCCGTACCCGTTCCGCCGAGAGCAGCCGTTCAGCGCGATGTGCGTTCCTCTGTACACCGACGAGGACCACCTCGGGTACGCGATCTTCGAGCAGGGCCCGGAACCCGGCTGGATCTACGAGGCCGTGCAGCAGCAGCTCAGCAGCGCGCTGCGAGGCATCAGGCTGATGCAGGAACTGAAGGACGCGCGCGCTCGGCTCGAAGAACGCGTCGGCGAGACCGAAGCCCAGCTCCGCCACGCGCAGAAGATGGAGGCCATCGGCCGGTTGACCGGTGGCATCGCGCACGACTTCAACAACATCCTCACGGTCGTGAACGGCAACAGCGAGATGCTGCTGCGACGCACCCTTCAGGACGACCCGAGGCGCACGGCGATAGAGGACATCAGGCACGCCGGCGAACGAGCCGCGAACCTCACCAGGCAGCTGCTCGCGTTCACCCGCCAGCAGGTCCTGCACCCGGAGTCGCTCGACCTCAGGCACAACCTCACCAAGGTCCACTCGATGCTGCGGACGCTCGTCGGCGACCACATCGAGCTGGAGCTGGACCTGCCGGGCGACGTCGCACGCGTGTGGGCGGACGCGGGTCAGGTCGAGCAGATCCTGTTCAACCTCGCGGTCAACTCCCGCGACGCGATGCCCGACGGCGGCACGCTGCGGGTCTCCATCGCCGACGCCACGCTCGGCCCCGGCAAGACCGGCCGGATCGTCGGCGTGAGGCCCGGCGAGTACGTCGTGATGCGCGTCCAGGACACCGGCGCGGGCATGGCGCCGGACGTGCAGGCGCAGGTGTTCGAGCCGTACTTCACCACCAAACCCGTCGGCAAGGGCACGGGCCTCGGCCTGTCCACGGTGTTCGGCATCGTGCAGCAGTCCGGCGGCCAGATCGAGCTGATCAGCGCACCCGGCAGAGGCACGACCATCGAGGTCTACCTGCCGGTGCCGCACGAACGCGATGGCACCCCGGAAGCGCCGTGCGCGCGTCGCACCACCTCGCACCAAGGAGCGGGCACGGTGCTCCTCGTCGAGGACGACGCGCAGGTGCGGATCATGACCAAGAGGTCGCTGGAGACCGCCGGCTACGCGGTGATCGAGGCGTCGGACGGCCAGGAGGCGCTCCAGCTCGCGACCGCTCACCGCAGCACGATCGACCTGGTGCTCACCGACGTCGTGATGCCGAAGATGGGCGGCCCCGAGCTGGTCCGGCTGCTGCGCTCGACCGGCGCCGCGCCCGCCGTCATCTACATGTCCGGCTACACGACGGACGAGGTCCTCGACGACGAGGTGCTGATCACCAAGCCGTACGTGGAGTCAGAGCTCCTGGAGAAGGTGCGCGAGGTACTTCAGGACGCCTGAGCCCGGCGCGCCACGGCGGCGCGCACGGTCTCGTCGAGCTTCTCGATGCGGAACGGCTTCTGCAGGTACCCCGCGACGTCGTGCCCGGCGAACCGGCGCTCCAGCGATGTTCGGTCGTGGCCGCTCGTCAGCACGACGGGAACCTTCAGGCCCTCGCTCTCCAGCTGCGCCAGCACCTCGCCACCGGACAGTCCCGGCATGCTGTGGTCGAGCAGCATCGCGCTGATCTCCGCGCTGCGTTCGCGGAGGATCTCGATGGCCTCGGAACCGTCGCTGGCCTGCAGAACTGTGTATCCGAGCTCCTCGAGCAGGCTGACGGTGTACCTCCGCACGGGGTCCTCGTCCTCGACCACGAGCACCAGCCCAGCTTGCGACATGCGCGTCAGTATGCCGGAACTTATTGGTTCCCTCAGCACCAGGTCGTCAACAATTCTTGGTAATTCTTCACGAACTGCTCCACCAGAGTGACATCGTCCATTTGGATCACACCATTGGTTGAGGGTCTGCGCTAACCTTCGCGACACCGCTGCCGCTCCACGCTGAGAAAGAGGCACCAGGAAAGGCCAACTTCATGCGTAAAGCGACGGCAGCAGCCGCTCTGGCCGTGCTGTTCACATTGTCGTCCGCACCCGCACAGGCCGCTGACGCGATTCCTTCGGAGCGGGTGACGATCGATGTCGTGACGGTGAACGGATCCGGGTGCAAGCAAGGCACCGCCGAAGTGATCGTCTCACCGGACAACACCTCGTTCTGGGTGATCTACAGCGACTACCTCGCCCAGGCCGGCAAGGGTGCCGGTGCGACCGACTTCAGGAAGAACTGCCAGCTCCTCCTGCAGGTCAACGTCCCACAAGGCTTCTCGTACGGCATCGCGGAAGCGACCTACGCGGGCTACGGGCACCTCGAGCGCGGCGCCATCGGCCACCAGTCGGTGAATTACTACTTCCAGGGTCAATCGGCCACCACCACGTGGAAGCACTCCTTCAACGGGCCGTTCGACGACAACTGGGAGATCACCCACCGGACCGAGTTCTCGGAGATCGTCTGGGCCCCCTGCGGTGAAAAGAGGGGACTCAACGTCAACAGCTCCCTGCGCGTTGACAAGGGATCTTCGGATGCCAATACAAACAGTTTCATGACGATGGACTACCAGCGCGGAGAAGTGCGCACCCTGCACCACTTCTCGTGGAAGCGTTGCTGATTTACAACTAAGGCCGCCGCCACCCCACACACAACCGCCGCCATCCCCACCCTGCGAGTTGCGTTGGAAAGGTGTCCCATGCTCAACGCGGTTGCCGCTGCCCTGCTGGCCTCGTCCATCATCATCCCGCCCGGCGCGCCGAACGAGACGCCGCCTCCCGACCACATCACGATCGACATCGTCACGATCAACGGCTCGGGCTGCCCCGCGGGCACGGCGGCCGTCGCGGTCTCCGAGGACAACAAGGCCTTCACGGTCACCTACAGCGACTACCTGGCCCAGGTCGGCGTCGGTGCCAAGCCGACGGACCTGCGCAAGAACTGCCAGCTCAACCTGAGAGTCAACGTGCCGCAGGGCTTCACCTACGGCATCGCCTCGGCCGACTACCGCGGTTTCGCGCACCTGGAGCGCGGCGCCTACGCCATCGAGAAGGCCAACTACTACTTCCAGGGCATGTCCCAGACGGAGTCCATCTCCCACCGGTACAACGGCCCCGTCAGTGACGACTGGCAGGCCACCGACACGACCGAGGTCGCCGCGATCGTCTACTCACCCTGTGGCGAGAAGCGGAACTTCAACATCAACACCGAGCTCCGGGTCTACGCCGGCACCTCCAACACCGCCACGACGACGAGTTTCATGACGATGGACTCGACCGACGGCAACCTGGAGACGACCTACCACTTCGCCTGGAAGACCTGTCCCTGAGTAGTGCCGTGACTACCGCACGCGCCCGTCGGGGCGTGTGCGGTAGCACATACCTGAGGGGTGCGCCGTACCAATCCGCGTCTGTGGGCGTCTAACCCCGTGACGGGGCAGGTCGGGGTGAAGGGGCAGCCAATGCCAACCGCGGCATACACGCAGTACGGTGAGGACCGAACGCCTGACAGGGGAGGCCGGATCCTGACCACCACGCTGCTTCCGGCACGGCGCGCAACGGACGCCGAGGTCGGCTCGCGCACGTCGCGGCTCGGCGACTACCGCATGGTCCTGCTCGACGTGGGACTCGTGCTGATCGCGTTGCTCGACGCCTGGCTGCGGATGCGGTGGGTCAAGGCCGACCCGGTCGGACTGCCCGAGGTGCCGCTGCACTCCGAGGTGCTGTCGTGGATCTCGGCGATCGTGATCATCGGCCGGCGCCGCTTCCCGTTCCTCGTCCTCCTGCTGGCCATTCCCGGCTTCTTCACCGGCTTCGCGCAGCTCGCCGCGATGATCGCGCTCTACACGGTGGCGCGCCGCTACCTGACGTCCTGGCAGACCAGGGTCGCCGCGGTCCTGTTCTGGCTGAGCTACTTCATGGCGTGGCCGCCGTCCGAGTTCATCGACCGACCGCCGTACGGCCACTTCGCGTCGGCGATCGGTGGCTTCATCATCACGGGCCTGCCGATCGCCATCGCCCTGCTGACCCACGCACGGCAGGAACTGTCCAACCGGATAGCCGAGCTGGCCGAGTCCCGCGAGAGAGAACGCGTGCTGCACGCGCACGCCATCCGCGCGGACGAACGGGCAAAGCTCGCCCGCGAGATGCACGACGTCGTCTCGCACCAGGTCAGCCTCATCGCGATGCAGGCCGGTGCGCTGCGCATGGCTTTGGCCAACGCCGAGCACAAGCAGGTCGCGGGCACCATCCGCATGTTGTCGACGCGCACTCTCGACGAGCTCCGTCAGCTCGTGTCCGTGCTGCGCACCACCGACGACAGCCAGCCGGGCGTGGACGAGCTGCCCGAACTGGCCGCCGACGCCGGTTTCGAGGTGTCCGTGCAGGTCAAGGGCCCGGTGGAGGAACTGACCGCACCCGTGTCCGGCGCCGTGTACCGCACGGTGCAGGAGGCCCTGACCAACATCCGCAAGCACGCCGTCGGAGCTTCGGCGACCGTGCTCGTGGACGCGGACGACAGCACGGAAGACGTCCTGGTCGAGGTGCGCAACACGCCGCCGGACGGTCTGTCCCTGTCGTCCGCCCAGATAGCGTCACTGCCGAGCGGTGGGCACGGGCTCGTCGGACTGCGCGAACGAGCCACGTTGCTCGGCGGCCAGTTCTCCGCGGGACCGACCGAGGAAGGCGGCTTCCTCGTGTCGGCGTCGTTCCCGAAGCAGCGGACGGTCTCCGACTAGCGGTTGTGCCGTTTGAACGCGTGGTACGACTGCTTGGGCTCCAACCGGTACGGCGAGCTCTCGTCGTCGAACCGCTCCCGCACGGCCTTGAACAGACTGTACGCGGCGATGTCGAGGTCGCGGTCGCGGCACGTCGGGTTGTGCGGCAGGTCGGGTGAGATCACCGAGTACAGGTGCGCGCCCGCGACCTTCTCCTGGTCGAACACGCGCAACATCCGGGCGACGTGGTCGGCCTGCTCGCGTTCATCGCGCACGATGCCCGGCTTGATCACCGGCGGATCGGCCTCGAAGTCGACGACGTCCCAGCCCATGCCGCCCGCCTCGGCCGCACCCGTGAAGGTGCAGCAGCCGAACTCGAGGACCATCAACGGCTTGTTCCAGCGCGACCGGTAGCGGTCGAGATCCGCCGTGTACTCCGCATCGGTCGCGAAGTGCTCGTAGTAGTCGAGGCCCACGAAGTCGAACAGCGACCAGTCGGTCCACAGCGCGTCCGCACCGGCCGCCGAGCCGTAGGTGATCTTGCCGCGGAACTCGCGTCGCGTGACGTCGACGGCCCTGCCGAGGAACTCCCGGAAGCGGCCGATGATCTTGGGCCACTCCGTCTCCGGGATGGACTCGACGCCGCGGATCCGGTCCAGGAACGTGGCTCCGGGCAGGATCCCCGGCGTGAACAGGAAGTGCTCGCAGCCCGTCACGAACTTGACGTTGTCGCCCGTGCGCTGTCGCTCGGCGGCGCGGGCGGCTTCGGCGAGGTGGGCGAGGACTTCTTCCTGCGGGTGGTCGTAGAGGCGGGGCTGGACGAAGACCTGCACTCCGTTGCGCAGCGCCGCGTCCGTGGTCTCGGCCAGGCGGCCGAGGTCGCTGCCGAACGCCGTGATGGACGGGCAGCGCAACTCCGCGGCGATGGTGCGGATCTCGCGCTCCAGCAGGTGCCGGTTCCAGCGGACTCGGCTCAGCGGCTCACCCGCGGCGTGGAGGACCCCGGTGTCGTAGCAGACGCCCCCGCGCAACCTCCCCGCCGCCGCGCCCGCCTCCGCCGCGCGCCTCTGACCCGACGCCGCAGCCGTTCCCCCGCCCATCCCCAGGAGCGCCGCCGCGCCCACGAGCGACCTCAGAAACCCCTGTCTGCTGATCATCTTTCCCCCTGACTAGTTACTCAACTAGGCTACTAGTCATGCAACCAGAAAATCGGTCGGGCGACCAGGAGAAGCGGAAGAGCTTCATCGAGGACGCCCGGCGGGGTCAGATCGTGGCGGCGACGATCGAGACCATCGCGGAGATCGGCTATGCGAAGGCGTCGTTCGTGCAGATCGCGCAACGTGCAGGCATCAGCCCGGGGCTCATCACGTACCACTTCGCCAAGCGCGAGGAGTTGATGAAGCAGGTCATGCAGACCGTGCACGATTCGATGGACCGTGCGTTGAGCGCGCGCGCCGAGGGTGCCGAGAGCTACTGCGCCGCCATCCGCCACCTCATCGAGGGCTTCGTGCACTACTGCTCGGAGCACCCCGCCGAGCTGATCGCGATCGGGCAGATCGCCAGTGCGGCACGGGACGCCCAGGCCGCGCGGGAGTGGTACGAGGCGCAGGCCGCCGCGACGCTCGCCGAGATGGAGGACATGTTCCGCGAGGGCCAGGAGGCAGGCGAGCTGCGGGTGTTCTCGCCGCGGGTGATGGCGGTGTCGATCATCGGCGCGATGGAGGCCGCGCCGGGCGAGCTGATGGCTCGCCCGGACACCGACGTCTCTCAGTACGCGAAGGAGCTCGCGGACCTGTTCGAACGGGCCGTCAAGGCCGCTTAGACGCGATCGACGCGCTGATGGCCGCCGCCGCACCCAGCACACCGCACGTGAGCGCGATGGGCAGCGTCGGTTCGTTCGCCTGCAGCACGGACACGAGCAGCCACACGGCCAGACCGAACCCGAACCCGAGCGGCACCGACGCGATCACGGCGGCCACCCCGGTCTGCCGCTTGCGCAGCGCCCGCAGGTTCGACTCCAAGTACGCGAACGTGAAGAGCAGCAGCAGCGCCGAGCCGGTGCCCATGATGCTCAACCACGGCGTCCGGTCCGACCCGAGCCCGAACGTCCCCCACGGACCGTCCGTCTTCGCCGTCACGACGCCGCCGACGATCCACCGCGTTGCGCCCGGCAGCACGAAACCGGCCGGCCCGCGCTCGGTGACGTCCGCGAGCGGGATGCCCGCCAGCGTCACGGTCAGCCGGTTGCCCTCGACGTTCACCGGTGCCGCGAGGTCCTGGGTGATGGACCTGGACGGCACCGCACCCGTCGCGAACGGCACGATCGCCAGCGCCACCAACGCGACCGCGGCCACCAGCCACAGCGCCCACGGCGTCGACGGCGGCTTGATCACCTGCGCGGCCGGCACCAGGGTGCTGCTGCCGCTGAGCCGCGCGGCCGGGATCGGGTCCACGAGCGTGGCGCGAATCGGTTGCTGCGTAAGCGAAACCGTGTCGCGCTCGACCGGCCGCAGCGACGGCCGTGTGGACGACGCCGACACCTGCGGCGCCAGGTGCACCGGAATCCCCAGGCGCGTCAGCCAGTCCGGCCCGAACAGGTGCCCCGCCGCACCGGCGAGGTCGATCGCGAACGTCTCGGCGTTGCGGTACCGCGCGTCCGGCTCGCGCGCGATGCTGCGCATCACCACGCCCGCAAGGGGTTCCGGCACGTTCTGCAACGGCCGCGGGTCCTGGTAGACCCGCTTCTGGATCATCGCGATGGGGCCGCCACCGCGCTCGAACGGCAAGTCTCCCGACAACAGCTCGTACAACACCGTGCCGGTCGCGTAGACGTCCGCGGCGGGCGTCAAGGCGTTGCCCATCGCCTGCTCCGGCGCGATGTAGGCGGGCGTGCCGAGCACCGCGCCGCCGTGCGTCACGAGTGTCGCACCCTCCGACACCACCTGCGAGATGCCGAAGTCCGCCACCTTCACCACCCCGTTGGAGGTGAAGAGCAGGTTCTTGGGCTTCACGTCGAGGTGCAGCACCCCGGCCTCGTGCGCCGCGTGCAGCCCGGACAGCGTGGCCAGCACCAGCGCACATGACTGCTGCGCCGTCAGCCCGTCCGTGGCGAACCGCGACCACACCGTGCCGCCGTCGAGGCGTTCCATGACCAGCAGGTGCTCGCCCTGCTGCCGCACGTAGTCGTAGACCGGAACGATGTGCGGGTGATCCAGCCGGGCCAGCAGCCGCGCCTCGTGCTCGAACCGCTCGCTCATCCGCGGGTCCTCGGCCACCGCGTGCGGCAGCCGCTTGATCGCCACGGGCCGCCCGAGCTGCCGATGCACGCCCCCGTAGACGACGCCCATCCCACCCTCGCCGATCTGCTCGCCGACGGCGTACTGCGGCAGGGCGGCGACCACACTGGACAAAGTCACCGTTGAATCCTCACGGTATCCATTTCGGACGGTGGCATCTGTTCACCAGGATGCGGCGTCACATAGCCAAGAAGCAACGCGGCGGCCGCGGCTCCCACGATGAACGGAATCTCCGCCGTGGGCGACGGCGCAACCAACCGCAGCACCGACAACGAGATCACCGCGACGAGCCCGGTCCCGATCCCGGCGGGCAGGAAGCGCATGGCCCGCTGCCACCGGTTCGCCGGCAACCTGCGCCGAGCCAACGCGATCAACGCCCCGGCCCACGACAACGCCGTCAACACCAGCACGCCCAACCCGAACGCCCCGTACACCGACCACAGCGACCCCTTGATGTCGCCAGTGGTCTCCACGGACGCGATCACGTCCCGTTGCACGTCGATGGCCTCAACCGTGACTGGAAGGAGACCAAGCGCCTGCGACCCGAGATCCGTCGGCTCCAACGGGAAGGCCCGAGTCTCCGACGACTTGGGCGGCACGTCGAACGGAACCGTTGTGTCGTAGGTGAAGAACGTCAACGCCAACGCCGTCCCGCTGATCCGCACGGTCTTCACGCGCTGCACGGTGTTCGTGTTGTTGCGGACCGTGATGGACACCCGCGCGGTATCCGCGGGGTTCAACACCAGCGTCCCTACTCCAACCGGCCTACCGTCCACATCGGCCTCGAGCAGAACCGACCCGTCCTGTGCGGACGCCGTTGACGGCAGCAGCATAATTCCGCACCACAGCAGTAAACCTGCACCGGTCAAGCGACGTCTCACTAGCGCACCTTAGGTTCTGATCCCGGGGAGAGGGAATGCGGTCTTTAGGCTTACTCGTGGCTATAGCTGCTGGTGTTACGGTGCTGAGCGCCACACCGGCAACGGCCCAGCAGCCGCCAGCCCTCACGCTGAGCCCGGCAGCCGGCGCCCCCGGAACGGCCTTCAAGCTCACGTGGACCGGGATCTTCTACGACCCCGACTGCACGAGCTACGCGATGCGCGTCCTCTGGGACGGCAAGACGGTAGTGGGCAGCGGCACGGGTTCGGGACGCGGGACGGGTTCCGGTTCGGCAACGGTTCCCTCCAACGCCACAGCCGGTGGCCACCGCGTCACGGTCCAGGCAACCTCCTGCCCGGCAGGCTCGGCCTCGAACACCTTCACGGTCCGAATCCCGCCGACCACGACGACCACCCCACCGCCGACCACCCAGCCGCCCGTCACCAAGCCCCCGGTGACTCAGCCGCCGGTAACCAACCCGCCCGTGACGCGCCCACCCGGCGTCACGACCACGACCACTCCCCCGGTGACCACCACGACGACGACAGACACCCCGTCGTCCTCTTCGGACACCCCCAGCTCGTCCACCGACGGCCTCACCAGCGCGGGCGACGGCATCCTGATCCTGGACAAGCTCAACATCCAGCCAGGCGACGACCTGACCGCAACCGGCACGGGTTGCCCCAAGGGCGCCCCGGTCAAGCTCACCTCGCTGGGCCAGTCCGTGGGCACCACCACCGCCGACGACAAGGGCGAGTTCACCTCACCAGTGAAGTTCGCGAGCATCGAGCCGGGCCGCCACAAGGTCCGAGCAGAATGCGGCATCACCCTCGTGGGCAACGTCGACGTGACCCTGTCCAGCTCCTCCGGCGGCACCACCAGCACCCTTGTCGTACTTCTCTTCTTCCTGCTGATCGGCGCAGCCATGCTCCGCCGCCAGTTCACGGGCTTGCGCAGATGAGACCGGCAGGCTGGGCCGTCGCACTGGCCACCGGCATAGCGCTCCTCAGCGCCACGCCGGTGGCCGCGCAACAACAGGTGACCGTCACAGCCAGCCCGAACACCGGCCCAGCGGGCTCCAGCACGACCTTCACCTGGACGGGCTTCATCCGCTGCAAGGGCACAGTCCGCATCACCTGGGCAGGCGCAGTCCTGACGACGGCCCCCTACGCGGCCAACGGCTCAGTAGCCGCCACCATCCCGCCAGGCACCAAGGAAGGCACCTACGTCTTCACGGCGAACGACGAGTGCAACCACCTGGCCCGCAACACGTTCCAGGTAACCCCACCCCCACCGGTGACCACCACGACGCAGCCGCCACCCACCACCACAACGCGGCCGCCGCTCGTCACCACCACAACGACACCACCGGCCACCACAACGACCACCGACACGCCCTCGTCGTCGTCCTCAGGCACGTCCTCCGCCTCCGAACCACCGGGAGACGGCGTCCTGGTCCTGGACAAGGGCAACATCCAGCCCGGCGAAGACCTGACGGCAACCGGCAAGGGCTGCCCAACAGGCGCCTCCGTAACTCTGCGGTCGCTGGGCCAGGAGGTCGGCAAGACCGTCGCCGACGACAAGGGCGAGTTCACGAGCCCGGTGAAGTTCACGAACATCGAGCCAGGCCGCCACACAGTGCGAGCAGAATGCGGCATCGTCCTGGTGGGCAACGTGGACGTGACCCTGTCCAGCAGCTCAGGCGGCACCACCAGCACCCTGGTAGTCCTGCTCTTCTTCCTGCTGGTGGGCGCAGCCATGCTAAGACGCCAGTTCACGGGCCTGCGCCGCTAAAAGGCGAAGGCGAAGCCGAGCTGCAGTTGGCAAACACTCTGGGTGGGGTGGGTCCCGTCACGAGTCGTGGCTGATCGTTGGCCGCGCCAGGTCAGGGGTGTCAACTCGACACGCTTTTCGTCGA
>NZ_JBFAYI010000051.1:0-33732 GCF_040681245.1 Lentzea sp. NPDC051838 | reverse complement strand
TGGGTCAAGTCGACGAAAAGCGTGTCGACTTGACCCAACCCCTCTGGCACGGCCAACGATCAGGCACGACTCGTGACGGGGCCCGCCGGAGCGCACGGAAGAGCAAGCTCGCCTTCGGCATCGCCTAGGGCAGCTCGCCTTCGGCATCGCCTAGCTCGGCTTCGCCTTCGCCCCTTGTCTCGCCTGTCGCCCTCGACCTCTCGCCCTAAGCCCTTCGCCCCTGACCTGCCGTCCACCTCGACCTGTCACACCACCCCCGGCGTCCTGCCCCACTCCTGACCTCCGCTACCCGTGGCCTGCCGTCTCACCCCGACCTGCCGCCTCACGCCTGGCCTGCTGTCCCACCCAGGCCTGCCGCCCCGACCTGACCTGCCGCCCCGCCCCGCCCCGACCTGCTGCCCCAGCCAGGATTGCCCGCCTCACGTCTGGCCTGCCGCGCCAGCCAGGCCTGGTGCCCCACCCAGGCTTGCCTCCTCACGCTTGGCCTGCCGCCCCGCCCTGACCTTCCGCCCCGCCCAGGCCCGCCGCCCCACCCAGGCCTCCGCTCACCCCAGTCCTTCTCCTCCCCGGCCCTTCCCCTCCCCGGATGGCTCAACTTTGTGTTGCGCCACCTGGGTTCATCAGGCGAAAGGCTGGGTCTAGGCGTTTGCTAGACCGATAACTGTTTCGATCCTGATGGCGAAGCTCACGGCGCCCTGTTTGGCTGGGAGTGGCATAGTCGCCCGCAAGTTACTCCTTGGTAGCCCACGCTTTACCCCGCAGGGAGGTCTGCAGTGGCGCGCGAAATCAACACCGTCGGAGTCGTCGGCTTCGGAACCATGGGCGCGGGCATCGTCGAGGTACTCGCGCGTACCGGGCTCGCGGTGAAGGTGGTGGAGGTCGACGCTGCCGGCGTCGAGCGGGGGCTTGGGCATCTTGAGCATTCGACCAAGCGGGCTGTTAAGCGCGAGAAGCTCACTGAGGACGAGAAGGTCGCTCTTCAGGGGCGGGTGGAGACGTCGCTCGAGCTGGGGAGCTTGGCTGACTGCGATTTGGTGATCGAGGCCGTGCCGGAGAGCGTTGAGCTGAAGAGTGCGATCTTCAGGGAGCTCGACGTCGTTCTGAAGCCTGAGGCGATCATCGCGTCCAACACTTCGTCGCTGTCGATCACTGAGATCGGTGTGGTGACGAAGCGGCCCGGGAAGGTTGTCGGGCTGCACTTCTTCAACCCCACGCAGGTGTTGAAGCTGGTCGAGGTTGTGCGGACCGTGGTTACGGAGCCGGATGTCATCACGGATGTGGTGGCCTTCACCGAGCGGCTGGGGAAGTCGCCTGTGGTGATCGGGGACCGGGCCGGGTTCATCGCCAACGCGCTGCTCTTTCCGTACTTGAACCACGCCGTGAAGATGTTGGAGTCCAAGTACGCGACGCGTGAGGACTTGGACGCGGCCATGCGGTACGGGTGTGGGTACCCGATGGGGCCGTTGGCGTTGTTGGACCTCATCGGGTTGGACACGGCCTACGAGATCCTCGACACGATGTACCACCAGTCGCGGAACCGGCTGCACGCTCCGGCGCCGTTGTTGAAGCAGATGATCACGGCGGGTCTGCTGGGCAGGAAGACCGGGCGCGGGTTCTACACGTATGACGGGCCCGATTCGCCTGTTGTCGTCAAGGATGCGCTGACGCCGTCCGAAGTGGACAGCGGGCAGCAGACTCGTCCGGTTCAGCGGGTTGGCGTCATCGGCACGGGCACGATGGCCACCGGTATTGCCGAGGTGTTCGCCAAGCGCGGGTACGACGTCGTGCTCAGGGCGCGGAGCTTGGAGAAGGCCGAGAAGGCGATCGGGGCCGTCAAGAAGTCGTTGGATCGGGCTGTGTCCAAGGGGAAGCTCGCTGAGGCTGACCGGGACGCGGTGCTCGCGAGGATTGCGCCCGCTGTGGAGTTCGTGGAGCTGGCGGACTGCGATCTGGTGGTCGAGGCGGTTGCCGAGGAGATCGGGATCAAGAAGGAGGTGTTCGCCGCGCTCGACGAGGCTTGCAAGCCCGGGGCGGTGCTGGCGACCACGACTTCTTCGTTGCCGGTCATCGAGATCGCGGCGGCCACCGGCAGGCCTGAGGACGTTGTCGGCCTGCACTTCTTCAACCCCGCTCAGGTCATGAAGCTGGTGGAGGTCGTGGAGACGATCTCGACGCAGGCGGACGTGGTGGCCACGGCGCGGAAGATCTGCCTCGATCTCGGCAAGCATCCGGTGCACTGCGGTGACGTGGCCGGGTTCATCGTCAACGCGCTGCTCTTCCCGTACCTGAACGACGCGGTGAAGATGCTGGAGGCGCACTACGCCGAGGCCGACGACATCGACAACGCGATGAAGGTCGGCTGCGGGTTGCCGATGGGGCCGTTCGCGCTGCTGGACGTGGTCGGGCTGGACGTGTCGCTGGCTATTCAGCGGACGCTCTTCAACGAGTTCCGCGAGCCCGGGTTCGCTCCGGCGCCGCTGTTGGAGCACCTGGTCACGGCTGGGCGGCTCGGGCGGAAGACGGGCAAGGGATTCCGCGACTACTCGTGAGTGGCTAACAGGAGCACCATGTGGCGTCTGGCATGGTGTGTGTCATGCGGCGACTGGTGCTCCTGTTGGCTGTCCTCGTGCTCGCTTCCGGCTGTGCCCGGACGACCGTCGAGGGCAGTCCGGTCGCGCAAGCTCCGTTGGACGTGGAGTCTCCGTTCGACCAGAAGCCCTCGACCGATCCGAGCGAGTCAGAGGATCCGCAGAACGCGCCCATCGACGGTGAGGTGCAAGGGGTCTGCGCGAAGCTCAAGTGGACGGACCTGCCCTATCCGGGGGCCAAGGCCGAGACGCCGCCCACGCAGATCAACTACGACTCGACGTTCGACCAGTCGTGCCGGTGGACCACCAAGATCGACAACGTCGAGGTCGGCGTGTCGCTGCGGTTCCGCGAGGGGCGGCAGATCACGATCGAGCGGACCACCGGCGACTGGGACGTCAAGGGGCACAAGGTCACGTACCTCGACCGGTCCGACGAGCAGGACGTTGAGCCCTCATGCGTGCTCGTCGTGCCGTATGACGGTGGTGGGCTCGGGATCATCATCATCGACTCGTCCGGCAAGTTCGGGACGGTGTGCGATCAGGGGCGCAAGGTCGCCGAGGTGCTGATCGACCGCGAGACGTCCTGACCGTCACGTTTCGAGCGGCTGTGTCGTCGTAGTGGCATGGTCAAGTTCCTGTACGCCACTGTCGCCCTGCAGACCGCGCTCATCTTCGTCCAGTCGGTGTCGGCTGGACTGAAGAGCCCCGTGTTCCACAGCGCAGGCTCGTACACGTTATGGGTCGTGATGGTCGCCCACGTCGTCGTCGCGCTGCTCATGCGTCGTGCGCGGGCCGTTTGGTACGCGCTCGGGTTTCTGGGGCTGACCACGGCGCAGGTGTTCATCGGGATCGCCCACCTGACGGCGCTGCACCTTCCGCTCGCCGCTCTGCTGCTCGTGGCCAGCGCGCTGTACCTGGTCAGCCTCCACCGCAGCAGCCGCCGCCACCCTGTGGTTGCTGCTTAGTGCCGCCGATGCCGGCCATCGACAGCAGCTTGACCGTGTCGGGGTGGCCGTCGGGGCAGTTCGCGGGCGCGGACGACTCGCTCATCGGGCGCTGCAGCTCGAAGGTGTCGTCGCAGGTTCGGCAACGGAACTCGTAGGTCGGCACGGGCTGATTCTAGGAGCAGTTACCGTGTGGCCGTGCCTCGTCGTAACGCGCCCAAGAACGAAGACCCCCGGCCGCTCGGTGGGGGTGTCGGCTGGGCGCGTGCCGAGTCGGGGCCGGACGGGGAGTGGCTGGTCCGCGCCATCTCCGGCGCGCAGGCGCAGAAGACCTACCGGTGCCCCGGTTGCGACCACGAGATCCGGCCCGGTGTCGCGCACGTCGTGGCGTGGCCAGCCGAGGACACGGGGTCGGTCGAGGAGCGCCGGCACTGGCACCAGGCGTGCTGGGACTCGCGCGGCCGGCGTGGGCCGACCGCGCGACGCTGGTGATCCCTAGAGCCCTACCTGCTTGCGCCACCGTTCGAGCCGGGTGCGGAACTCCTCCGGCTGCTCGACCGGCGGCAGGTGTCCCGAGTCCTCGATGCGCTCGCTGGTGGCGTGCCTGAGCGTCACCGCGAGCTTCGCGGCGACGTCGGGTGGCGTGAGCTTGTCGTGTTCGCCCACGAGCACGAGCGACGGGATGTCCAGCGACTCCAGCACGGCCGTGGAGTCGGGGCGCTTGGCCATCGCCCTTTGCCACCACGCCACGTCCTCGGCGCGCTGGTCGAGAATCATGGTGCGCACCAAGGCTTTCGCCGTGTCTGAGGCGTTCGGGCCGACGAGGTTCGGCAGCGTGGCCTCCACGAGCCACTCGCCGACGCCCTCGCGTTCGACCCGGTCCGCCATCGCGTGCCGGTTCTGGACGGCCTCCGGTGCGTCCGCGGTGTGCTTGGTGTCGACGAAGATCAGGCCCTTCACGCGTTCCGGCGCCTGCCTGAGCACCGCCATCGCGACGTAGCCGCCCATCGAGCAGCCGCCGAGCAGCACCTCGTCGCCCGGCAGGCCGGCGACGACCTGGCTCGCGAGCGCGTCGAGGTCCGGTTCGCCGTGGCCTCTGAGCGACGGCGTGTGCGCGCCCGGCACGTCCCACATCCGCGCGTCGAGCGGAAAGGCGTGCAGCAGCACCAGATCCATCAGCTCTCCCACTCCGGCGCGAGCACCGACCACACCTCGAGGTCCTGCCGGACCCCGCGGTACTCGAAGTACTTGCGCAGCACCCCGTCCTTGACCATGCCGAGCCGCTCGGCGACCGCGATGCTGGGCGCGTTCGCCGACGACACCCTCCACTCAACCCGATACGCCCCGCGCTCGCGAATCGCCCAGTCGATGAGGATCTTCGACGCCTTCGTGATCAGTCCCTTGCCGGTCGCGGCCGGTTCGAGCCAGCACCCGACCTCCACCAGGCCCTGCGGCATGTCCATCGTCCGGAACAGCACCCCGCCGACCAGCTTGTCGTCGAGCCAGATGCCGTAAATGCGCGCGGTGTCCCTGGCCGTGTTGTCGGCGTACTGCTGCAGCAGGGCACGCGCGCTTTCCAGGTCCTTCGCCTTGTCGGCGAACCCGATGTGCTGCGCGATGAACTCCCGGCCGCGCTCGATGTGCGCGAAGAACTCTTCCGCCTGCCAGGGTTCCAACGGACGCAGTTCCGCGCCGTCGCCCAATGACCTCACGAACATCCTGTTCCCCCAAGATGAGTGTTGTGCCAGCCCGGATCGTATTCGTGCGCCATGCGCAGTTGGGTGCGGTGCAGAAGGTCACGCCTGCAGCCGAGGCGCTGGGGTTGCCGGTGAGGACGTGGCCCGAGCTGCGCGAGTGGGAGTCAGGGTTGCTGCCGAGCAAGGCGTTGGCGCGCATGGCTGTGGGGTCGCACGGGATGTTCGTGTCGCGCGCGTTGATGGTGACAGGGCATCACGCGGACATGGAGTTCATCCGCGTGATGCCGATGCCGGCGATCTACGAGGTCACTTCTTGGCGGGCTGCGGACGCGTGATCTGCGCAGTGGGACCGTCGAGCTGCGCCTCAGCGGGCTTGGCCTGCGGAGCCGCGGGCTGTGCCGGGGCTGCCTGTGCCGGGGCTGCGGGAGGCGTGGCAGCGGGAGCCGCGGCCTGCGGGGCGGGCGCGGGCTGCGCGGGCACCGGAGCGGCGGCACCCTCGGCGTGAGCCTTCTCGTCCTCCACCGGGTCGAGCAGCGGCACGACGTCCTGCAGCGCCGTCCGCACGCCGTGCAGCTGGTGCGAGAGGCGGTTGCGGAGGTTGCGGAGCTGGTCGACGCGCTGGGTGGCGGCGGTGGTGCGGCGGTTGGCTTCCTCGGTGGCCTCGCGGACGAGCCGGTTCGCCTCGTTCGTGGCTTCCCCGATGCGGGCCGTGGCCTCGGTGATCGAGTCGTGGCGGCGGCGGTTGGCCTCTTCGGTGGCCTCGCGGACGCGGCGTTCGGCGTCGGTCTTCGACGTCGTCTGCTCCTGCGCGATCGCGGCGCGGACCCTCGAGGCCTCTTCGGCTGCTTCGCGCGTGCGGCGGTCGGCCTCGGCCTTCGAGGTGGCCTCCTGCTGCGCGAGCGTCGCCATCGCCTCGGACCGGCGGGCGGCCATCGCGATCTCGAAGTCCTCCTCGACGGTCACGCGGCGCGCCTCGGACTCGTCGGCGATCTTGCGGGCGGCGCCCTCCGCCTCGGAGACGATCTTCTCGGCCTCGTTGCGAGCCGTCTCCAGAACGCCCTTGTGCTCGGCCTCCATGGCGGCACGGCGTTCGTCGAGCTCCGCGATCAGCTTCTCGTAGCGCTGACGGAGCACACCCGCGTCGGCTTCCGCCTTGGCGCGGATGTGCCCGCCTTCCGCTTCGGCACGGGCCTTGATCTCGTTGGCCTCGTCCTGGGCCAGCCGCAGCATGCGCTGGAGGCGCTCGGAGAGCCCCTCCAGCGTCGTCGGCGGCAGCGACAGGCGTTCCACCTGGTTGCGCATCTCGGTGATCTCGTGCCGAGCGGCTTCCAGCTGGCGCGCCAGGTCGGACGTCTGGGACACGGCGGCATCGCGGTCCGCGGCGAGCAGCCGCAGGTCCGAGTCGAGGCGTTCGAGATGGTCCTCGACCTGAGCGCGGTCGTAACCGCGCTTGACGATGTCGAAGCCGGATCCCAGAGGGACGAGGTCACGGTCGTCGGCGAGGGGGCCCATGCCCTTCACGCTACCCGTTCGGGTAACCCCAGAAGGTCACACACCCCGGAATCGATTGATAGCCGTGAGGTGCTTCGCGCGCATCTCGTGATCGAGAACACCCAGACCCTCTTCCGGAGCAAGGCAGAGCACGCCGACCTTGCCCTGGTGCGCGTTGCGGTGCACGTCGTACGCGGCCTGGCCCGTTTCGTCCATTGAGTACACCTTGGACACTGTCGGGTGGATCTTTCCCTTGGCGATCAAGCGGTTCGCCTCCCACGCCTCGCGGTAGTTCGCGAAGTGCGAGGAGATGATCGACTTCAGGTTCATCCAGAGGTAGCGGTTGTCGTACTGGTGCATGTAGCCCGAGGTCGACGCGCACGTGACGATCTTGCCGCCCTTGCGCGTCACGAAGACCGAGGCGCCGAACGTCTCACGGCCGGGGTGCTCGAACACGATGTCCGGGTCCTCGCCGCCGGTCAGCTCGCGGATCTTCGCGCCGAAGCGCTTCCACTCGCGCGGGTCCTGCTCGTGCTCGTTCTTCCAGAACTTGTAGCCCTCGGCGGAACGATCGATGATCAGCTCGGCGCCCATGGAACGCACGATCTCCGCCTTCTCCGGCGAGGAGACGACGCAGATGGGCGTGGCGCCACCGTTCAACGCGAACTGCGTGGCGTACGAACCCAGACCGCCGGACGCGCCCCAGATCAGGACGGTGTCGCCCTGCTTCATGTTGCCGCCGTTGGTCGACACCAGCTGGCGGTACGCGGTCGAGTTGACCAGACCGGGCGACGCCGCTTCCTCCCACGTGAGGTGCTTCGGCATCGGCATCAGCTGGTTCGACTTCACCAGCGCGAGGTCCGCGAGGCCGCCGAAGTTCGTCTCGAAGCCCCAGATCCGCTGCTGCGGGTCGAGCATCGTGTCGTTGTGCCCGTCCGGCGCCTCCAGCGGCACGTCCAGACAGTGCGCCACGACGCGGTCGCCCGGCTTCCACGCGGTGACGCCGGGGCCGACCCGCACGACGACGCCCGCCAGGTCCGAGCCCACGACGTGGTACGGCAGGTCGTGGCGGCCGCCCAGCTTCTTCAGGAAGCCGAACGTCGACACCGGCTCGAAGATCGAGGTCCAGACGGTGTTGTAGTTGATTGCGGAGGCCATGACGGCGACCAAAGCCTCACCGGGGCCGAGCTCCGGCGTGGCGACCTCGTCGACGTGCAGCGACTTGCGAGGGTCCTTGTCCCTCGTCTCGAGGCCCGAGAACATGTCGGCCTCGTCCGCGTGCACGGTCACGCCCCGATAGCTCTCCGGAACGTCCAAGGAACCGATCGCGTCCAGCTCGTCGGCCAGGATCGCGTCAAGGATCTTCTGCACGGCGGCATTCCTTCCCAAGTAAGGGATAGTCGCAGGTTGCCGGAGGTTACTCAGTAGTAACCGATTCAGAATCCCGCTTGTGAGGGATTCCACTCAGAAGAGTTGACCGGGCGGCCAACCAAGGAGGAGCATCGAAGGTGTCCGAGAAGGAGGAGGTGGTGGAGATGACCAAGGCGTGGACCAGGTGGCAGGACTGGGCCGAGGTGGCGATCGGTGTTCTGGTGCTGCTGTCTCCGCTCGTCGTGGACACCTCGAACGCGGCCATGTGGACGATGATCGTGCTCGGCGCGCTCATCGCGATCGACGGACTCGTCGACCTCGCCATGCCCGCGATGATCTACGGGGAGTACGTGCAGATGGTGCTCGGAGCACTGCTGTTCATCTCTCCGTGGGTGATGAGCTACACCGACATGACGGCCGCGTCGTGGGCGTCCTGGGTCGGTGGCGTGCTCACCGTTGCCGCGGGGGCTCTGGCGATGCCCGCCGCGAATGCCGCACACTCGGCCGCGGCGCAACCGCACTGATCGATCAGAAAACCTGTGGGCCCAGGAGCTTCTTGGGCCCACACACCCATGAGGAGCACGCGTGGAGGACTCGGCCAAGGAGAGGATCCTGGCCGCGGCCGAGGAGCTGTTCGCCGACTCCGGCTTCGACGCCACCCCGACCTCGCGCATCGCCGAACGCGCCGGCGTGCCCAAAGGCCTGGTGCACTACTACTTCAACCGCAAGCGAGACCTGCTGGCCGCACTCGTCGCACGACTGCCGGACAGCACGGTCGACCACCGCAGGGTCGTAGTGGTGGGAGACATCGCCGAATCGCTCAGAAGACTGGTCGCGGCACTGGACGCGCGCCTGAACGCCTCGCCGTTGCTGTCGCACCTGCTGTGGCGTGAAGCGGATACGCATTCGGCTGTCCGGGACGCGATGCAGGCGCGCTACGACAACGTCGCCGCGCAGATCAAACAGGTCATCCTCGCCGCCGGTGGGGCAGCGGTGGCGATCAAGGACGTCGAAGCGGCCGCGGCACTCCTCGCGCTGGCCGTGAGCTACCGGCATTCGGTGGCACGGCACAGCGACGAGGAGGATCCGATCGACCGCGAGCTGACGTTCGTGGCTAGTGCCCTGCTCCAGAAGCCGCAGGTTCGACCAGTTCAATGAGCACGCCGCCCGCGTCCTTGGGGTGCACGAAGTTGACGCGGCTGTTCGACGTGCCGCGCCGCGCCTTGTCGTAGAGCAGGCGCAGACCCTTCTCCCGCAGCGCGTCCGCCGCGACGTCCACATCGGACACCCGGTACGCGAGCTGCTGCAGGCCAGGGCCCGAGCGGCCGATGAACTTGGCGATCGTCGAGTCCTCGTTGAGCGGCGCCAGCAGCTGGATCGCGGTGCCGTCGTGGTCGCCGGGCGCGTGCAGCATCGCCTCGCGCACGCCCTGTTCCTCGTTCACCTCTTCGTGCGCGACCTCGAGGCCGAAGTTGTCGCGGTAGAACGCGATGGCCACGTCGAGGTCGGGCACCGCGATGCCCACATGGTCGATCGCGGTCACGAATCGAGCGAGTTCTGCGTTCATGACGGGGAGGGTATCTACTCGATCGGTGCAGGTGCTCCTGTGCGGGGTCTCACACGATTACCGCCCAGTAGCCACAGGTATGGTGCCTAGTTAACGACCGTTCGCTCTTCCATGGAGGCAGCTGTGTCCGGTTCCGTGATCGTCGCCGGGGCGCGCACCCCGATGGGGCGACTGCTCGGATCGCTCAAGGATTTCTCCGGCGCCCAGCTCGGCGGCGTCGCGATCAAGGCGGCACTGGAACGCGCGGGCGTGGCTCCCGAGCAGGTGCAGTACGTGATCATGGGTCAGGTGCTCACCGCCGGTGCGGGCCAGATTCCCGCCCGTCAGGCCGCGGTCGCCGCGGGCATCCCGATGAGCGTGCCCGCGCTGACCATCAACAAGGTGTGCCTGTCCGGCATCGACGCCATCGCGTTGGCGGACCAGCTGATCCGCGCCGGTGAGTTCGACGTCGTCGTGGCCGGTGGCCAGGAGTCGATGACCCAGGCGCCGCACCTGCTGCCGAAGTCGCGCAGCGGGTTCAAGTACGGCGATGTGACGCTGCAGGACCACATGGCGCACGACGGCCTGTTCTGCGCGTTCGACCAGGTCGCGATGGGCTCGTCGACCGAGAAGTACAACGGCCGCTACGGCGTGACCCGCGAGGAGCAGGACGCGTTCTCCGCGCGGTCGCACCAGCTTGCCGCGAAGGCCGCCGAGAACGGCGTTTTCGAGCAGGAGATCGCGCCTGTCGCGATCCCGCAGCGCAAGGGCGACCCGATCCTGTTCAGCACGGACGAGGGCGTTCGTGCGGACACGACCGCGGAGTCGCTCGGCAAGCTGCGTCCCGCGTTCGCCGCGGACGGCACCATCACCGCGGGTTCGGCGTCGCAGATCTCCGACGGCGCGGCCGCTGTCGTGGTGATGAGCAAGGCCAAGGCCGAGGAACTGGGCTTGGAATGGATCGCGGAGATCGGCGCCCATGGCGTCGTCGCCGGTCCGGACGCCTCGCTGCACGAGCAGCCGTCCAACGCCATCAAGGCCGCCTGCGCCAAGGAGGGCATCGAGCCCGCCGACCTCGACCTGGTCGAGATCAACGAGGCGTTCGCGGCGGTCGGCATCGTGTCGACCAAGCAGCTCGGGATTTCCGAGGACAAGGTCAACGTCAACGGCGGCGCCATCGCGCTGGGCCACCCGATCGGCATGTCCGGCGCCCGCATCGCCCTGCACCTCGCTCTCGAGCTGCAGCGGCGTGGCGGCGGCGTGGGTGCCGCGGCGCTGTGCGGTGGTGGTGGTCAGGGCGACGCTCTGATCATCCGCGTGCCTGCCAAGGCCTAGTGTTCTTGGTGTGGCTGTTGACGTAGCAGGACTGGTCGATCGCGCGCGTGACGGCGAACCGCGCGCGATCGCCAGGCTGATCTCCCTGGTGGAGCAGGGGAGTGCGCAGCTGCCCGTGGTGGCGGCGGCTCTTGCTCCGTTCACGGGGCACGCTCAGGTCATCGGCATCACCGGCGCGCCCGGTGTCGGCAAGTCGACCTCCACCAACGCTTTGGTGCGTGCGTTCCGTGCCGAGGGCAAGCGGGTCGCGGTCGTCGCCGTCGACCCGTCGAGTCCGTTCTCCGGCGGCGCTCTGCTGGGCGACCGCGTGCGGATGGGCGACCACGCCACCGACTCCGGCGTCTTCATCCGCTCGATGGCCACGCGCGGGCACCTCGGCGGACTCTCCTGGGCGACTCCGCAGGCGTTGCGCGTGCTGGACGCGGCAGGCTTCGACGTGATCCTCGTGGAAACCGTCGGTGTGGGTCAGTCCGAGGTCGAGATCGTGGCGTTGGCCGACACGACTCTCGTGCTGCTGGCTCCGGGCATGGGCGACGGCATCCAGGCGGCCAAGGCCGGGATTCTCGAGATCGCGGACGTCTTCGTGGTCAACAAGGCAGACCGCGACGGCGCGGATCAGACAGCCCGCGACCTCAAGTACATGATCTCGCTGGGCCGCCGCGACCGCGAGGGGCCGCTCTGGCGTCCGCCGGTCGTGAAAACCGTGGCCGCGCGCATGGAGGGCCTGGACCGCGTGGTCTCCGCGATCGCCGAGCACCACTCGTGGATGGCTTCTCATGGCGAACTCATCGAACGTCGCCTGCGCCGCGCGGGCGCCGAGATCGAGGCGATCGCGGTTGAACGTGTGCGAACGCGATTCGGCCCGGTCGACCAGCTGGCCAAGCGCGTGGTGTCCGGCGAGCTCGATCCGTTCGCCGCGGCGGAGCAGTTGATCAGCGGTAACCTGCCCTCATGACCGCTTGGGGAGCGCCTCCGCCCGTCGTCATCGACCTCGGCAAGAGCGACACCCGCAAAGTCCTGATCGGCGGCTCGGTCGCGGGCGTGCTGGGCATCCTCGCCCTGGTCGGCTCCGTTTCCGCGTTTGCGGACGGCGAACCGGTCGGCGGGATCATCGCGGGCATCATCGGCATCGCGTTCACCGGCATCGGCGTGATGGCCGTGGTGAAGTGGAAGACGATCTCCCGTCCCCGCAAGCTGATCATCGAACAGGGCGGCATCCGGCTCGACGACCCGCAGGGCATGCCGTGGGCCGTCGGGTGGCAGGAGCTCGGCGCGATCTCCATCTCCCGCACCCAGGAGCGCGCGGTTCAGCTGGCAGACGCGCTGGTCAGGCGCACTCTCGTTCGTGTCGACCTGCACCCGCGGGATCCGCAGCGGTTCCGCCCCGCGCACCCGACGATGGAGCCGTTGTGGGAGTTCCACCGGGTGCAGAACGGGTACCGGCTGCCGCTCGGTGACTCGGCGGGGTTCATCGGGCCGATCGACCACGGGCTGCGGACGTTCGCGCCGCAGATCTACCGCGGCGTGCTCGACGAGGGCTTCACGGTGGGCCTGCACTGACCGCGAACTGAGACGTCCCTCTACTCTCAGTAGTCCCGGATTTCACCGTTTGCAGTGATGGACTCCCCTTTGACTACTCAGTGGAGTTACCCTCAGTCGTTCATGCGGTGTCACTTCTATCCCCCCGAGGGGTGAAGCCGTGGGCGGCAACGTGAGCACGGAACAGCGAGTGCTGGACGTCGTGCTGTCGTTCGCCGAAGACGACACCCTCCCCGACCTCCTTCGCCACGTGGTCGAGTCGGCGTGCGACCTCATCGAGGCCCCCTACGGCGCGTTGGCCGTGGTCAACGGGCACAAGGAGCTGCTGGAGTTCACGCACGACGACGGCCAGGCGCACATCACGTCCGGTGACCCGCGCTCGATCGGCGTAGCGGACTTCCTGGGCGCGCCCATCAAGGTCCACGACGAGACCTTCGGCAACCTCTTCCTGTCCGGGAAGGCCGACTTCACGGACCGGGACCAGGACATCCTCACCGCGCTGGCCACGGCGGCGGGCTCGGCGATCGGGCACCTCGACCGCTACGAGCAGACGCGCAAGAGAGAGGCCTGGCTACAAGCCGCGGCAGACGTCACCACTGACCTGCTGACGGGTACCAACGGCAGAGAGGCCCTGTACAGGGTCGCAACCACCGCGCGGCAGACCGCGGGTGCGCACTTCGCCGCACTAGCGCTCCCGGACCACACGGGCGACCTCGTCATCGAGGTGACCGACGGCGGCACGTACGACGCCGAGGGCATGCGGGTGCCGCGAGAAGGCACGGTCAGCTACCGCGTCTACGAGTCGGGTCAGGCGGAGTGCCACGAGGAAGGCACGGTTCCCACGGTGCCCGGCCCGTGCGCGGTGGTGCCGCTGACCGTCGGCGACCGCAGGATCGGCGTCCTGATCGTGGCCAGGAAGCGCGGCGAGCCGAAGTTCGACGACGCCGAGCTGATCGAGGCCTTCGCCGCCCAGGCGGCGCTGGTGCTGGAGTTCACCAGGGCCCAGGGCGACACCGAACGCATCGCGGTGCTCGAAGACCGCGACCGCATCGCGCGCGACCTGCACGACCTGGTCATCCAGCGCCTGTTCGGGCTCGGCCTGGGGCTGCAGGGGCTCACCGGTACGAACGTGAGGTTCTCCGAACGGATCACCGGGTTCGTGGAGGAGGTCGACCACACGATCCGCGAGATCCGCAGAACGATCTTCTCCCTGCAGGAACCACCGTCGGGCGGCACGAGCTTGAGAGGCCAGCTGCTCAACGCCGTCCACGACTCGGCGCGGCTGCTGGGCTTCGAGCCGGACGTGTCGCTGGAAGGCCCGTTGGACACCGTCGTGCCGGACCAGCTCAGGCCGGATCTCCTTGCCACGCTCAGAGAAGCGCTCACGAACGTGGTGCGGCACGCGAGAGCGCGGCACGTCGCTGTGGCCGTGAGCGTGAACCGCACGATGACGCGGCTGGAGCTCACGGTGAAGGACGACGGGCGCGGCTTGCCGTTGACTGAAGATTCCCCCGGCGTGCCCCACCACGCCGGGGGACTCGCGAACATGGCGGCTCGTGCGCGGCGCCATCACGGTGACTGCGCGGTGGACTCGATCCCCGGAGCGGGCGTGGGCATCACGTGGTTCGTCCCGCTGGTGCTGCAGGAGGCGACATGGCGATAGCAGTGCTGCTGGTGGACGACCACGAGATCGTGCGGCGCGGGCTGGTGCAGCTGCTCGCACAGGCCGACGACGTCAAGGTGGTGGGGCAGGCGGACAGCGCGTCGGCCGCGATCACGTTGGCGCCCAGGCTCAAACCCGATGTGGCGATCATCGACGTCCGGCTGCCCGACGGCGACGGCGTGACGGTGTGCCGGGAGATCAGGAGTCTCCTGCAGCCGCCGCCGGCCTGCCTGATGCTCACGTCCTATTCGGACGACGAGGCGTTGTTCGGCGCGATCATGGCCGGCGCGTCCGGGTACATGCTGAAAGAGGTCAGCGGCAACGATCTCGTGGCCGCGGTGCGCACGCTCGCCGACGGCGGTTCGTTGCTGCACGCGGGAGTCACGGCGACCGTGCTGCAACGGCTGCGGGGCGGTCCGGAGGAAGACCCGCGGTATGCGGCTTTGAGTCCACAGGAACGGCGGATCCTCGATCTCATCGCCGAGGGCATGACGAACCGGCAGATCGCGAACCGCCTGTTCCTCGCCGAGAAGACCGTGAAGAACTACGTGTCATCGCTGCTGCACAAGCTCGGCTTCGACCGCCGAACCGAGGCGGGGGTCTACGCGGCCCGACGCAGACGCACCCACCCCGGCGCGTTCTAAGCGATCTTCGGTACCGGCTTCGAGGTAGCCGGAACCTCCTTCTCCGCCAACCGTTCCGTCTTCGCCCACGAGTTGCGCCCCGCGAAGTGCCGGTACAGCGCGCGCAACGTCGAGATCGAGCCGAGGATCAGGAACACCGGATAGGCCAGCCCCACGGCGAGGCACCGCCACAACGGTTCGTCGCCGTGCTTGAGCCGGTGCACCACGCCCCAGATCAGGCCGGGCAGCACCAGCGCGACGAGCCAGATTCCCAGTGCCAGCAAGGTTGCTGAGGTGCTCACCACCCCACCGCTGAGGTCGTGGCCGTTGATCTGCGCGTAGAAGCTGAAGCCCACCAACGCGGTGATGAGCAACGTCATCGGCGCGACCAGCCACGGCGTCAGCAGGTACTGCAGGAACTCCAGCAGCGCCACAGATCCCACGTGCTTCGCGCGCACCAGCTTGGGCACGTAAGGAAGGCACTGCAGGTTGCCTTGGCCCCACCGGGTGCGCTGGCGCAGCAGCCGGTTAACGTCGATCAGGCCCTGCTGGGTGATCGTCGCGTGCGTGGCGTACCGGATCCGCTGGCCCGTCAGGTGCACGCGCAGGCCCAGCTCCAGGTCCTCGACCAGGCAGGCGGACCAGGGCGCGTCGCCGAGGCCCATCAACGTGGCGAGGCGCACGAACTGGCCGTTGCCGCCGAGCCCGACCGTGCCGACGACGTCCCGCAGCGACTGCGAGGCGTCCACGACACAGCTGAACTCCAGGTCCTGCAGGAACGCCAGCAGGTTGGTGCGGTTGTGGATGCGGACGCGGCACTGCACGGCACCGACGTCGCGCTGCCCGAAGTACGAGGTGATCTCGGAGAGCATGCCGGGCTCGCCGCGACCGTCGCCGTCGATCACACCGATGATCGTGCGGTGCACCGTGCCGTCGGCTTCGGCGATGCCGCGGATGTATCGAAAGGCGTGGTTCAGCGCCTCGCCCTTGCCCTTTCGGGCCTCGGGAGGGTTGCGGCGAAGAACGTGCAGTCGATGATCGTCGATCTCGGCGAGCACGTGCGGCGTGCGGTCGTCCGATCCGTCGTCGACAACGACGACTTGAACGGGTGTGCGCGCGCCGTCCAACGCCAGCGCGGAACGCACTGTGTTCGCCACAACACGTTCCTCGTTCAGCGCGGGAATGATGATCCAGTACTGCAGCGGATGCCGCGACGGAACTTCCGGTCCACCCGGTTTCGGGCGCCACCAGACGAACAGTGCGAGCACCAGGTTGTAACTGGGCCAAAACACGAGCAGGACGAGCATGAACGTCGCGAATTGTGTCGTGTCGCTCATGACACAAACCTGTCTACAAAAGAGGTTGCAGGGACAACCACAACGGTTCGGATGTGAAGTTGAGTCATTGCTGGCTCCTGGTAACGAAGCGCTGGGCCGGTGCGAGATACCAGACAGCAAGGCCAGGAGCTGGTGTTCGAGGCGAGACTAGGGGCAGGTAGAGCGGAGCGTCAACCGGCCATATCGGGGACGAATGGAGCTTCGTTACACGAAGTTCGTATACCTAATCACCGTTGTGGCGGTACCCGTGCGAGGCGAGTACCAATTGATTGTCAGCGATGATCGAGACCGTCGGCTCGCTGCTTGTGATGACGCACGTTCGCCGCACGTGCCCGGATAGAGTCCAAAGAGGTAGAAGATGGGACCAAGTGCCCTGGTGCCCGGACCGAGGCAGTTCTATCGGGGAGAGACGCCCGAGGTCTTTCTCGTGGCGGGAACTCGTCCGGAGGCCGTGAAAATGGCGCCGGTGGCCGCCGCGATGTTCGCGGGCGGGCGCATCCGGCCGGTCGTCGTGAACTCCGGACAGCACCCCGAGATGGTCGACCAGGCCCTCGAGTCGTTCGGCTTCGCGGCGGACGTCAGGCTCAAGCTGAACCGCGTCACGGGCGGCCAGGCCGAGCTCACCAGCCAGCTGATCGAGGAGCTCGACCGGCTCTTCACCGAACGAGCGCCGGCCGCGGTGCTGGTGCAGGGCGACACGACGACGACCCTCGCGGGCGCGCTCGCCGCCTTCTGGCACCAGATTCCGGTGGTGCACCTGGAGGCCGGGCTGCGCTCGCACGACCTGACCTCGCCGTTCCCCGAGGAGGGGAACCGCAAGATGGTCGGCCAGCTCGCGTCGCTGCACCTCGCGCCGACCGCCGACGCCACCGCGCATCTCGCTGCGGAGTCGTTGCAGGGCAACAACGTCCTGACGATCGGCAACACGGTGGTGGACGCGGTGCTGGACGTGGCGGCCCGGCGCGCGCCCTACACCGACGTACGGCTGCAGGAGATCGAGAACCGGGTCCACGCGGGACAGTCGCGACTCGTGCTGGTCACCACGCACCGGCGCGAGTCCTGGGGTGAGCCGCTCGACCGCGTGCTGCGTGCGGTGGCGGACATCGTCGAGGCCAAGCCGGACGTCGAGATCGTGCTGCCCGCGCACCCGAACCCCGCTGTGCGCCAACAGGTGATGGACGTGCTGGGCGGCATCGGCCACGTCACGATCACCGACCCGTTGCCGTACTCGCAGATGGCCCGGCTGCTCGCGCAGTGCACGCTGGTGCTGTCCGACTCCGGTGGCATCCAGGAGGAGGCGCCGTCGTTCGGCGTCCCGGCGCTGGTGCTGCGGGACGTCACCGAGCGGATGGAGGCCGTCAACGCGGGCTGTGCCGTGCTCGTCGGCACCGACCGCGAACGGATCGTCGACCTCACCGTCCGGTTGCTCGACAACCCGTCCGCGCGCGAGGCGATGACCGCCGAGGGCAACCCGTTCGGCGACGGGCTCGCCTCCGTGCGCACCGAACAGGCATTGGCCTGGCTGCTGGGCCTGCAACAGCAGCGACCCGTTGAGTTCGCTCCTTACGCGGGCAGCGCGACGTTGCGCATGTCCGGAGAGGTTGATGTGGCATGAAGGCCAGACTGGTGAAGGTGGCCGCCGGGGTTCTGCTCGCGGTCTCGATGGTTCCCGCGCCCGCTCAGGCGGCGCCGCTCTCGCTCAGCCTCGACGTCGGCGAGCTGGTCGAGAACGCGCTGCCCGCGCCGCCCAAACCGACGGCCACGCCGTCGACGACGAGCACGCGCATCCAGCAGCGCACGACCCAGCCCGGCGTGATCTCGACGGTGCTGGGCACGCTCGGCCTGTCCGCGACCGCTCAGGCCGCCGCGACCGGCACGAACGGTGGTGGCGCTCCCGGTGCCAAGACCGGCCAGAAGACGTTGGTGCTGTACGACAACACCGGCCCGTGGGCGTGGCTCGGCGAGGCGTACGCGGTGCAGGCGGGCAACCTCGTCTCGCACGGCAGCTCGTACGTCATGCACCCGGTCGGCGCCTACACCGCCGGTGAGATCTCGGGTTACACCGGCGTCGTCTACATCGGATCGACGTACGACGAGCCGATTCCGGTGGCGTTCCTGGACGACGTGCTGGCGACGACCAAGCCGGTGCTGTGGATGGCGCACAACATCTGGCAGCTCACGGCTCGCGCGCCGAACTTCAGCGCGACCTACGGCTGGAACTGGTCCGGCTTCGACTTCGGCGCGGCGACCACGGTCCGGTACGAGAACACGGACCTCGGCCGCAGCTCGCTCGCGACGCCGTCCGGTCTGATGGTCACCTCGATCTCCAACCCGGCGATCGCGTCGGCACCGGCGATCGCGAACGGGTCGGCCATCGGCCCGATCAACTGGGCGACCAAGGCCAAGAACCTGACCTACATCGGCGAGATCCCGTTCAGCTACGTCGACCACGGTGACCGCTACCTGGCCGCCGCCGACCTGATCTCGCGCGTGTCGAACCCGACGATGGCCGACCGCAAGCGCGCGTTGGTGCGCATCGAGGACGTCGGCCCCGACGCCGACCCGAACGAGCTGCGGGCGGTCGCGGACTACCTGTACGCGCAGAAGATCCCGTTCTCCATCGCGGTCTACCCGCGCTTCGAGAACCCGCTCGGCGCGGACAACAACGGCGTGCCCGAAGCGGCGAACCTCTCGCAGCGGCCGCAGGTCGTCAACGCGTTGCGGTACATGACCCAGCGCGGCGGCACGATCCTGATGCACGGTTACACGCACCAGTTCCAGAAGGCCATCAACCCCTACGACGGCCGCAGCGGCAACGACTTCGAGTTCTACATGGCTCACGTGGACGCCAACAACAGCGTCATCTACGACGGCCCGGTCCCCGGTGACTCGGCCTCGTACGCGCAGGGCCGGATCAACTCGTCGACGACGCAGCTCGCGCTGGCCGGTTTCGCGAAGCCGACCATCTTCGAGCCGCCGCACTACGCCGCGTCTGCCGTCGACTACCAGGTCATCCAGCAGAACTTCGGCAAGCGCTACGACCGCGGCCTGTACTTCGGCGGGTACTGCCCCGGTGGCGCGTGCGGCACCGGAACGCCGGACTACGGCAAGATCTACGGCCAGTACTTCCCGTATCTGGTCCGCGACATCTACGGCTCCGTCGTGGCGCCGGAAGCGGTGGGCAACGTCGAGCCCGAGCCGTTCAACAACCACCCCGCCCGCCTGCCGGCCGACCTGGTCAAGACGGCGCAACAGCTCAAGGTGGTCGATGATGGTGTCGCGAGCTTCTTCTACCACCCGTACCTGGGAACCGGGTACCTGCAGCAGACCGTTCAGGGGCTCAAGAGCGCGGGCTACACGTTCGCGTCCGTCGCCACGGTGATGGCCGGCTGATTCTGAAAGAAAGGCCGGGAGATCTCACGGGGTCTCCCGGCCGTCCAGGAGGTTGTCGTGCGCTGGGCTGGTGTGCTGGTGGTCCTGGCTCTGGCCGGGTGTTCCTCTGCCGGCACCGGTTCGGCGCCGCCTGCTACCGATGAGGGTTGGCAGGTCACCGTCTACTACACAGCCGTCGAGTCGTTCCACAGTGGACCGGTCGTGCCCGTGCGGGGTTGTCCGGTCATCGACTGCGAGAACGGCAAGGACCTGCTCGGGAACTTCCCGCAGTCGTTCGCGAAGGCCGTCAAGGACGAAGGTACCGGCCGGACTGTCACTCCCGGCCGGTACCTCAACTGGTCCTACGACAAGGGCTACTGGCTCGACACCGAACCCCGTGACTCGTTCGGAAAGCCTCTTCGCCCCTTCGTCTCAGCTGCCGCCGACGGCTTGAAGACCGGCTCACGGATCAAGCTCGTCTCCTGTGGACAGACGCCGCAGGGCGCGAACGTCGACTCGGCGGTGTGCCAGAAGCTCGCGTCCTCGTCGTGGGAGATCACCGACGAGTTCACCCCCGGACTCGGCGGTGACCGGCACATCGACCTCTACCTGGGCGAGGAAACCGGGCCCAAGTTCACCGAAAGCGCCTGGTACACCACGTTGTCCGAGGCTGTGCTGGAGGTTCACCAGCCGAGCTGAGCCGCCAGCTCACGTGCCTTGGTGAGCGGGTTGCCCGTGCTCTCACCGGGTGCGGGCAGGGGAACGCCGGGACAGCTCAGATCCCTGGTGGGCACCACTCCGTCGACGAGGTAGCTCTCCACGACGTCGCCGACGCAGTTGTTGCCGAACCCGTAGATGGCGTGGTCGCCCTCGTCCTGCACGGTCAGCATCCGCGAGTTCGCGAACTTCCGGTGCGCCCGTTGCGCGCCTTCGAGAGGCGTCGCGGGGTCGCGCACGGACTGCACCATGAGCACCGACGAGACGTCCTTGCCGGTGGGGCGCTTGAGATGCACGTCCGGCCGGTCCCACCACGCGCACGGGCCGGTGATCTGGTAGCCGCCGACGAGGGAGTACTTCTTGACGCTCAGGTTTCCCTCGCGCTCCAACGACTTCCGGTCGCCGCGGAACGGGGTGTCGTTGCACAGGATCGACATCTGCGTGCCCATGATCGAGTCCGGGTACTGCTTGGGTGCCGCCGTCCTGGCCGGCGACGGACCTGCGATCTGAGTCCACAGGACAGTGGTGGGCTCGAAGGAGTCCTTCGAGTAGAGCCCCGTGAAGATCAGGGCGTCGAGCAGGACCGGGGTCACGACGGTGCCGTCCGGCAGGGTGACGGGCTGCTCGACAAGCCTGGCGCGCAACCCTTCGTAGGCTTGGCGCACCTCTTCGGCGGTCTTGCCGAGGTGGTAGACGTTGTCGTACTTCGCCACCCACGGCAGGTAGTCGACGCGGAACCGGCGCTCGGCCCCTGCGGGGAGGTTGTCGAAGACCGTCTGCCACGACTCGGTGAACTCGGTGTTGGAGTCCAGCACGACCTTGTCGAGCGTCTTCGGGAAGTACGTGGCGTAGTAGGCGCCCATCCAGCTGCCGCCGGAGTAGCCGAGCCAGCTGACCTTCTTGCGGCCCAGGATCTGCCGCAGCAGGTCGAGATCGCGCACGGTCTGTTCGGTGGTGATGTAGCGGCCGAACTCGCCGGACTTGGTCTGGCAGAACTTCGCCTGCAGCTCCATGCCCCCGTAGATCAGATCGAGGCCCGCCTTGCTGCGGTCGCGCCAGTCCGTCGCCAGCCGGTGCTGGTAGCCGCCGCACGTAGCGTTGTCGCTGGCACCGGTTCCGCGCACGTCGATGCCGACGATCTCGGCGTTCTCGCTGAGCTTCGGCCGGTTCAGGTAGACCAGCGGCAACGTGCGACCCGCGCCGCCCGGCCCGCCCGGGTTGGTGAAGACGGTGGTCTTCGCCTTGCCGTTCAACGGAACCGTGCGGCTCACCGCGATGGTGATGGTCTTGCCGTTGCGAGGGTTGTTCCAGTCCATCGGTGCGGTGAAGCTGCCGCACTCCAGCCGTTCGAAGGTCGGCAGGTCCGTGCACTTCTGCCAGTTGATCTGTTGCGGTGAGGCCGATGCCTGCGGCACGACGATCATGCTCGCCGCGACGGCCGCCGCGATCGCCCAGGGCGTTCTCATGTCGATCCCCCTTCTGGTGTGCCCCAAGCCCACCAGTTCCGGTGGCCGGGGACATCGCCAGAAGGGGGACGACGTCATGCGACTCTCGGCTTACGCCAAGACGTGCAACGACTCATGACAACTGTCACCAGCCGAGTCGAACCGCCAGCTCACGGGCCTGCTTCAGCACGTTCGCCTGCTGCTCGCCAGGAGCGGGCAGCGGCACGCCGGGGCAGGTGGCGTCGCTCGTCGGGTTCACGCGGTCGACGAGGTAGCGCTCGACGACGTCGTTGACGCAAGGGTTGTCGAACCCGTAGATGCCGTGGTCACCTTCGTCGTTCACGGTCAGCATCTTCGAGCCGGCGAACCGCGCGTGCGCCTTCTGCGCGCCTTCGAGCGGTGTGGCCGGGTCGCGCACCGACTGCACCATCAGCGTCGAGTCCACGCCGATTCCGTTGGGGCGCTTGAGGTTCACGTTCGGCCGGTCCCAGTACGCGCACGGGCCCATGATCTGGAGGTAACCGAGCAACGGCCACTTCGCTCCGTCTTGGACCGCGTCGCGTTCCAGGTACTTCCGGCCGCCCTGGAAAGGCGTGTCGTTGCAGATGATCGAGTACAGCGTGGCGTTCTGGGCGTCCGGGTAGCTCGCCTGCGCCGTCAGCTGCGCGGGCACCGCACCCGCCAGCTCAGCGAACTTCCGCGCGGTGGAGTCGAAGGCGTACTTGCTGTACTGCCCTTGAGCCAGCAGAAGATCCAGCGTGAAGGGGTAGTACGTGCCTTCGGGCAGGGTGACGGGCTGCTGCGCGAGCTTCGCGCGAGTCCGTTCATAGGCCTGCCGCACTTCCTCCCCGGTCTTGCCGAGGTGGTAGACGTTGTCGTACTTGGCGACCCACGGCGCGAAGTCGACGCGAAACCGTCGCTCGAAGCCGAGTCCGAAGTCGCCGAACACGTCCTGCCACGGCGCGGTGAACTGGGTGTTGGAGTCGAGCACGACCTTGTCGAGCGTCTTCGGGAAGTAGGTCGCGTAGTAGGCGCCCATCCAGCTGCCGCCGGAGTAGCCGAGCCAGTCGACCTTCTTGCGGCCCAGCACCTGTCGCAGCAGGTCCAGGTCCTTCACGGTCTGGTCGGTGGTGATGTAGCGGCCGAGCTCGCCGGACTTGGTCTGGCAGAACTTCGCCTGCAGCTCCATGCCGCCGTACAAGAGATCCAGGTTGGCCTTGCTGCGGTCGCGCGGGTCCGTCGAGCCGAGCGTGTCGAACATGCCGCACGTGACGTTGCTGCTGGCACCGGTTCCGCGCACGTCGATGCCGATGATCTCGGCGTTCTCGCTGAGCTTCGGCCGGTTCAGGTAGACCAGCGGCAACGTGCGGCCCTCACCGCCCGGCCCGCCAGGGTTGGTGAAGACGGTGGTCTTCGCCTTGCCGTTCAACGGAACCGTGCGACTGACCGCGATGGTGATGGTCTTGCCGTTGTTCGGGTGGTTCCAGTCCATCGGAGCCGTGAACCGGCCGCACTGCAACCGTTCGAAGCCTGGCTCGTCGGTGCATTGCTGCCAGGTGATCTGCTGGGTGGTGAACGTGCTCGCCTGAGCTTGGGGTGCGATCACGAGCGATGTTGCCGTCGCGACGGCCAGAGCCGCCGCAATCTTCTTGCGGTGCATCGGTTTCCCCTCCTACCAACCGAGCTGGGTGGCGAACTGGTGTGCCGTCGCGAGCGAGTTGCCCGCCGTCCCGCCGGGTGCGGGCAGCGGAACTCCCGGGCACGTCAGGTCTTTCGCGGGCGTGACGCCGTCGACGAGGTAGCTCTCGACGATGTCGTCGACGCACTTGTTGCCGAAGCCGTAGATGCCGTGGTCACCCTCGTCCTCGACGGTGAGCAGCCGCGAGTTCCTGAAGTTGCGGTGCGCCTTCTGCGCGCCCTCGAGCGGCGTCGCCGGGTCGCGCACCGACTGCACCATCAGCGTGGAGTCCACGCCGATTCCGTTGGGGTGCTTGAGGGTCACGTTCGGCCGGTCCCAGAACGCGCACGGGCCCATGACCTGGTAGTAGCCGCCGAGCGGCCACTTGGCGCCGTCCTTCGCGCCGTCCCGTTCGAGGTACCTGCGGTCGCCCTTGAACGGCGTGTCGTTGCAGACGATCGAGTACGCCGTGGCGTTCTGCGCGTCCGGGTAGCTCGCCTGCGCCTTCAGCTGCGGCCCGGCCGTGCCCGCGAGCTCGGCGAAGACCTGCGCGCCGACCTCGAAGTACTTCTTGCTGTAGACGGCACCGCGCAGGAACCCGTCGAGCGTCTGCGGGTAGTAGGTGCCTTCCGGTCGCGTCACGGGCTGCTCGGCGAGCTTGGCGCGGGTGCGCTCGTAGGACTGCCGGACCTCTTCCGCTGTCTCGCCGAGGTGGTAGACGTTGTCGTACTTCGCCACCCACGGCAGGAAGTCGACGCGGAACCGGCGCTCGAAGCCCATGCCCCAGTCGTCGAAGATCGGCTGCCACGGCCCGGTGAACTCGACGTTGGAGTCGAGCACGATCTTGTCGAGCGTCTTCGGGAAGTACGTGGCGTAGTAGGCGCCCATCCAGCTGCCGCCCGAGTAGCCGATCCAGCTGACCTTGGGCTTGCGCAGGATCTGCCGCAGCAGGTCGAGGTCCTTCACGGTCCGGTCGGTGGTGACGTACCTGCCGAACTCGCCGGACTTCGTCTGGCAGAACTTGGCCTGCAGCTCGAACGCGCCGTAGAGCAGGTCGAGGTTGGCCTTGCTGCGGTCGCGCGGGTCGGTGATGGTGTCGCCGTTGAAGTTGCCGCAGGTGACGTTGCTGCTGGCGCCGGTTCCGCGCACGTCGATGCCGATGATCTCGGCGTTCTCGCTGAGCTTCGGCCGGTCGAGGTAGACCAGCGGCAACGTGCGGCCCTCACCGCCGGGTCCGCCTGGGTTGGTGAAGACGGTCGACTTCGCCGTGCCGTTCTTGGGCTTGAGCCTGCTCACCGCGATGGTGATGGTCTTGCCGTTGCCGACGTTGTTCCAGTCCATCGGTGCGGTGAAGCTGCCGCACTCCAGCCGTTCGGCGCCCGGCGGAAGTCCTGGTGGTGGCGTGTCGAAGCACTTCTGCCACTGGATTTCCTGAGTGCTCGCCTGCGCTTGTGGCGCCACGAAAAGCGATGTTGCGGTGACGACGGCCAGTGCCGCCGCGACCTTGCTGCGATGCAACGGAGTTCCCCCTCCATGTTCCAGTGCTCCTAGCTCATCGCTTTCAGGAGCGCCGGACATCCACCGGAGGGTGTTCGGCGGGTACGACTCTGGTCGTACGCCAACCCGGGCAAATGCCCCGAACGGACGAAGGGCCGCCCCCGAGAGGACGGCCCTTCGTCGACGTGCGAAACGTCAGCAGGACTGCTTGTAGAAGTACTTCGAGTTGGCGTCCGCGTCCGCCTTGGTGATGGCGACGAGGTCCGTCTCGATGTTGCGCTTGTTCGTCTTGCCGTCGATCGCGGCCAGGGCCTGCTCGACGCCCTGCTTCCCGATCGTGCCGGGGTCCTGCGCGATCAGGGCCTGCACCGTGCCCGCCTGCAGGTCCTTGACCTGGTTGGGCGAGGCGTCGAAGCCGACCAGGTTCACCGTGCCGGTCTTGCCCGCGTTGCGCAGACCGGTCGCCGCACCCTCACCGGTGTTGAGGTTGGTGGCGAACACACCGATCAGGTCCGGGTTCGCGGCCAGCGTCGCGGTGACCTTCGAGGCCGCGGTGGCGGGCTCGTTGTCGGTGTACTGCTGCCCGATGTACTTGAGGTTCGGGTACTTCTTGATCTCGTCCTCGAAGCCCTTGGCGCGGGCGTCGGTGGTGGACGTGCCGGCCTTGGTGTTCAGCACCAGCACCGAACCGGACTTGCCGGCCGCCAGCTTGTTGATCGTCTCGGCGGCGAGCTTGCCGCCCTGCTCGTTGTTGGACGAGATGCTGGACGCGGCGATCGAGGTGTCCTGCAGCTTGGTGTCGACCTCGATGACCTTGATGCCGGCGTCCTTGAGCTGCTTCATCGGACCGGCCATGGCCTTGTCGTCGGTCGGCGCGATCAGCACCGCCGCGGGCTTCGAGGCCAGCACGCCCGTGACGATCGGGGTCTGCTGCGCCGCGTCGAACTTGGCGGGGGCCTGGGTGTCGAACTCGTAGCCCGCCGCCTTGGCCGCCTCCTGGAACCCGCACTGCATCGAGATGTAGAACGGTTCCGCGGTGATGCCGGGAATCAGCACCAGCTTCTTGTTCGCGGCAGAGTTGCCCGAACCCGAGTCACCAATCTGCCCGCCTCCGCCACACGCGGCGAGCAGGAAAGCGGCTGAGACAGCCACTGCGGAGCGGATCTTCATTGGTCCAGCACCTTTCCCTAACGTTGGTTGCGCGCCCGCCGCCGTGTCTGGTCCAGCCACACGGCGGCCACCAGCACGATCGCGACGGCGATCGGCTGCCAGAACTCCTTGACCCCGATGATCACGAGGCCCTTCTCCAACACCGCCGGGATGAACACGCCGAAGACCGTGCCCAGCACCGAACCCATGCCGCCGAAGATGCTGGTACCACCCAGGACGACGGCGGCGATCGCGTTCAGGTTGTCCGTCTCGTGGCCGGTGACGACCGCGACCCGGAAGAACGCGTTGCCCATGAAACCCGCGAGGCCCGCCAGGGTGCCCGCGAGCAGGTACACCTTCGTGAGGTGGTTGCGCACCGAGATGCCGACGCGTCGTGCCGCCTCCTCGTTCGAACCGACCGCGTACGTATAGCGGCCGAAACGGGTGGTGGACAAGAGAAGCGCGCCGAGTGCCGTGACGACCGCGGCCACGATCACGATGTTCGGGATGCCGAACCACGTGCCGGAGCCGAAGGTCGTGTTCAGCTTGTCCGGGATGCCGGACACGTTGGAACCGTTGTTCAGCAACAAAGCAGCGCCTTGCGCCGCGCCGAAGGAACCCAGTGTCACGATCAACGGCGGGATCTTCGCACGCGAGATCAGCAGGCCGTTGAGCAGACCCCACGCGGCGCCGCTGACCATCGCGACCAGCAGGCCGTAGGCGATGACGCCCCAGCCCGCGTTCGTCGCGTCGCCACCGGAGATCTTGTTCATCGCCAGTGCGGAGAGGACGGACGAGAACACCAGCACCGAACCGACGGACAGGTCGATGCCGGACGTGATGATCACGAACGTCATGCCGACCGCGAGCACCAGCAGCACAGCGGTTTCCGCGAGCAGGAACTGCAGGGTGGTCACCTGGAACACCGCGTCCGGGCGGATCGCGCCGAACACCGCCACCAGAACCAGCAGCACCAAGCCGATCCACAGGGTGTTTGCGCCTGTCAGGCGCTTGAGGAGCGGGGTGCGCTGCTCGTCTTCCAAATTAGACAACGTTGTCTCTTTGGTGGTCATCTTTACGCCGCGTCCTCTTGAGACAGTGCGCCGGTCATCGCACCGACGAGTTCTTCAACGGTCGTGTCGGCGGCTTTGAAACGGGCCACGCGACGGCCGAGGCGCAGGACCTCGACCCGGTCGGACACGGACAGCACCTCGGGCATGTTGTGCGAGATCAGCACCACGGCGATGCCCTCGTCGCGCACGCGCTTGATCACATCCAGCACGCGTTCCCGTTGCACCACACCGAGTGCGGCGGTCGGTTCGTCCATGAAGACGAGCTTCGACGCCCACGCCACCGATCGCGCGACGGCGACCGACTGGCGCTGGCCACCGGACAGCGCCGCGATCGGCACGTCGATGCTCTGCAGCGTCGCGCCGAACCGGCCGAAGTGCTCGGCAGCCTGCCTGCGCATCGCCTTCTTGTCCAGCACTCCCAGCCAGCCGAGCGGGCCGGGCTTGAGGATCTCCCTGCCCAGGAACATGTTCGCGGCAGGGTCGAGGTCCGGCGCGACCGCGAGGTCCTGGAACACCGTCTCGATGCCGCGGTCGCGGGCGTCGTTGGGGGAGTGCAGGGTGAGGGGTCTGCCGTCGAACAGCAGGGTTCCGCTGGTCGGCTGCTCCACCCCGGACAGGCACTTCACCAGGGTGGACTTCCCCGCGCCGTTGTCGCCGATGAGCGACACGACCTCGCCGGGGTAGGCGGTGAACGAGGCACCGCGGAGTGCTTCCACGGTGCCGTAGTTCTTCGTGAGATCACGAGCCTCCAGCAACGGCTGGCTCATGGGGATACATCCTCTGCTGTGGACAACACGGGCGGTCGGCAGCGGATCGCCACCAGGTCGCCGGACAGTCCGAGCTCGCCTGCCGCGTGCGGCACGACGACGGTGCTGCCCTTGCGGACCTCCAGCTCACCGAGCTGGCCTGACCCCTCCAGCACGACCAGCACGGCGAACGACGGCTCCAGTGCGAAGGAGCCCTCCACGTGCAGGCGGTCGGCCTGGAAGAACGGGTCGGCGTCGTGGCCGAGGAGATCGACCGACGGCGCCCACTTCTCGGACGTCTGGCGCACGAGCTTGTCGAGCTGACCGGCCCAGCCGCGGCGGTCGACGCAGTCCAGCGCCACGTCGTAGCCGAGGCCGAGGTGGCCGATGTCGGCGTTGGCGAGGAAGTCCTTCCACTCCAACGTGACCGAGAAGTCGGTGGGCTGCTGCAGTTCGACGATGAAGACGCCCTCGCCGATCGCGTGCGGCACGCCGGCGGGCACGTAGACCGTGTCGCCGGGGCGGACGCAGACCGGGTTCAGCGAGTCGAGCATCGCCTTGGTGTTCTGCGTGGCGACCCAGTCGGCTATCACGTCCGCCGGCACGTCGTCGCGGAATCCGATGTAGACGGTCGGGTCGCTGCCGGTCGTGCCGACGACGATCCACGCCTCCGTCTTGCCGTGACGGCAGTTCAGGTGCTCGGACGCGAAGGCGTTAGACGGGTGGCAGTGCACGGGCAGGCGCTGGCCCGCGTCGAGCAGCTTCACCAGCAACGCCGTGTCCGCGCCGAACTCGGCCACGTGGTCCTGGCCGAGCCAGCCGACGGGGTCCGCCTGGACGGCGTCGCGCAGGAGCACGCCGTTTGGCAACGTTGTCAACCCGGCGTCGCTGCGCCCGTACAGCGTCGTCGTCGAGGCCACCCAGTCCTCGGGCCCGAAGTCGCCGCTCGTCCCTCCGCGCAACGCGGCGATCGCCTCGCCGCCGCGGTAGAACTGCTTCGGCTGGTTGGCCGGCAGGTTGACAGGCTGGTGGAGCACACCAGAACTCACGCGTGGACCTCCCCGGATCCTCGTGGCACCAAGCGCACCGGCAGCACGACGCGGCGCGGTGGTGAGTTGTCGCCGTCCAGTCGGGCGAACAACAAATCGGTGGCCGCCTTGCCGAGCGCGCTCGCGTCGTGCGCGATCACGGTCACCGGCGGCGACAACAGGTCGGCGAGCTCGAAGTCGTCGAAGCCCACCAGAGCGGGCCGTTCCGCGACTCCCGCGAGCGCGCGCAGGATGTGCACGGTGATGCGGTTGTTGCCGGCCACGATCGCCGTAGCGGGCTCCCTGGCGGTTTGCAGCCGCTGCAACGTCGTCAGCACGCTGCCCTCGTCGTGCGGCCCCATCGCCACGAGCTCCTCGTGGTAGCCGATGCCCGCCCTGACGCAGCCCTCGCGGTAGCCCCTGAGGCGCTCGTTGGCCGTGAAGATGTCCGGCGCGTCCCCGAGGAACGCGATGCGGCGATGCCCATGTGCAGCCAGATGGGTGACGGCCTCGACCGTGCCACCGATGTTGTCCACCAGCACGGTGTCCGCCACGACGTCGCCAGCCGGCCGGTCCAGGAACACCACGGGCGTGCCCGCGCGCATCTCCGGCACCAGATAGCTGTGCTGCAGGCCCGCGGGCACGATGAGCAGCCCGTCGACCCGGCGGCTGCAGAACTCCAGCGCCAGCTCGCGTTCCCTGCCCGGATCCTCGTCGGACGACCCGGAGATCACCTGACGGCCGCGCAAACGGGCGATTTCCTCGACAGCGCGCGTCACGCCGGAGTAGAACGGGTTGCCGACGTCCTCCAGCACCAGCCCGATCGTGCCGGTGGACGAGCCTCGGCGCAGGTTGCGGGCACTCAGGTTCCGGCGGAACCCGAGCTGGTCGATGGCCGCCAGCACGCGCTCGGCGGTGGACGGGTGCACACCTGGCTCGTCGTTGACCACGCGCGAGACGGTCTTGATGCTCACGCCCGCGAGCCGCGCGACGTCGTTCATCGTCGCGCGACGTACCTTGCGCTGACCGGCTACCGGGCCGCTGGGGGACAACGTTGTCATAGTGGGCGTATCTCACCCCGGCTTTACGCGCTTGTCAACCGTTCCGGAACCGGTCAAGCGGCCATTCATTTTCTCACTTGGTGTCCTGAACAGGACAGGTGGCTGCGCCGGTATTGACGGTGGCCGTGTGCGCTCCGCAAGGATCTGGTGACAGACAGCGTTGTCAGCCAGAGGGGAGATCAGCCATGCGTGACCTGCCACGCCGAAGCGTTCTCAGCCTCCTCGGAGCCGCCGGGCTTGCCGGCGTGCCCGGTGTTGCTGCCGCTCAACCATCCCCGTCCGCGCCACCGCCTTCTGCTGCGGTTGGTCCGGTTCCTTCCGTTGGTGCCACTGCACTCGCGCCGCCTCCCGGTGGCTGGCGCGCGGTGGCCGAGGACGTGCGCTCCGAAGTGCGCTGGGCCTGGCGGTCCTATGTGGACCGTGCGTTCGGGCACGACCAGATCAAGCCGGTCTCGGGCGGCTACGAGGAGTTCTTCGTTCCCGGCCACCCGATGGGCCTGACCGTGGTCGAAGCCCTGGACACCTTGTGGCTCATGGAACTCGACGCCGAGTTCGCCGAGGGCGTCCGCTGGGTCAAGTCCCATCTGTCGTTCGACGTCGACGCGTCGTTCCAGGTCTTCGAGACCAACATCCGCATGCTGGGCGGCCTGCTCTCCGCCTACCACGTGAGCGGCGACTCGGCTTTGCTGGCTCTGGCCCGCGACCTCGGCGACCGGTTGCTGGTCGCCTTCACGAAGTCGCCGACCGGAATCCCTTACCGCTACGTGAACCTGCGCACGGGCGCGGTGTCGTCGCCGGAGACGAACCTGGCCGAGACCGGCACCTACATCACGGAGTTCGGCTCGTTGTCGCGGTGGACTCGTGACCCCAAGTACTACAACGCGGCCAAGAAGGCCTTCAAGTACACCTTCGACCGTCGCACGTCCTTGGGCCTGCTGCCGTGGGATGTGCACGCCGAGACTGGTGCTTGGCGGAACCGGGTGGCCACCATCGGCCCGCCCGCCGACTCCTACTACGAATACCTGTGGGACGGCTGGCACCTGTTCGGCGACCGCGACCTCAAGGCGTGGTGGGACGTGCTTGTGCGCGCGATCCTGCGCTACCAGACCGACGTGGTCTCCGGCCGCCTCTGGTTCGCCCAGGTCGACGCCTTCACCGGCCAGCGTTCCTCGCGGACCCAGAGCGAGCTGGCGGCGTTCTTCGGCGGCCTGCTGGCCGAGAGCGGTGACGTCGCGCGTGGTCGCTCGTACCACGACTCGTGGACCGCGGTTCAGGACCGCTACGGCGTGCTGCCCGAGGGCATCAACTACACGTCGCTGCGACCGACCTCCGTCGGCAACCAACTGCGTCCCGAGTACGCGGACGGCGCCTTCTTCTTGTGGCTGGCCACGCGCGACGAGATCTACCGCGAGCGCGCGTACCGCCACTACCAGGAGATGAAGCGCACCTCGCGCACCAACTACGGCTACACGATCCTGCGGGACGTGACTTCCGGTGCTCAGGGCGACTTCTGCCCTGGCTACTGGTGGTCGGAGCAGCTCAAGTACTACTGGCTGATCTTCGGCGACGCGCGCCGGTTCGACTACACCAACCACTACCTCTCGACCGAGGGCAACATCTTCCTGGGGGCGCGGAGGTAGTCGCTTTGGCTCCGGGTCTGAGCGCCGTAACTTGGCGGCGGCGGCGCTCAGCCCGGTCTTCACCTGGGTCGGGGTGCCTGTGCGGCGGCGGTGGCACCCCGGCTCAGCCCTTTGCGGTTGTGCGGGTCGGTTTGGGGTGGCTGGTGGCGGTTCCAGCGGGGTTGGTCGCGTGCCGTGCGTCGTCTCACCTTGCGTAGGTGGGCGCGCGGGCAACCTGACGGGCTTTGGTTTCGTCATCGCCGCTGGCGCGTCGATTGCGATTGGGGCTTGACTTCGGGTCCCTTGCGAGGCGCTTTGTCGGGCGGAAAAGGTCGGATGCTTCGCACCCGCCCGATCCGAAAAGGGTAGCACCTCGCACCCAAAGTCAAGCCCCAATCGCTTTGCAGCGTGGGCACGTTGGCACCGAACGCGCGAGTTATTACCGGTACCTCTCGTTGTTTGCCCGCATTCGGCTCGGCTTCGCCATCGCCGCTTGCCTTCGGCTTCGCGGGAGGTGTTTGTTTGGGTGGTTCACACGATGGTGTTCTGTTTTTAGTGTTATCTGGTCGTGATCTTGCGGTAGAGTCGAACGTGTGAGCGATCCCCGGCTTTCTTCCTCCGACGAGCTCTTGCAGGGCATCGCCGATGATGTGAAGGAAATGCGGGTGCGCGAGAACTCGGCGATGCGGAAGATCGCCGAGTTGGAGCGGCGTGGGGCTGCGGCCGAGTTCGGTTACAAGAAGTTGGCGCAGGTGCTGCGGGACGCGGTGCGCTGGGACATTAACGTCGCCGGGCAGTGGGTGGCGAATTCCGGGTTGTTGAGCAGCGAGATCACTCCGACCGGCAGTGAGCTGGCCCCGGAGCTTCCGTTGACCGCCGAGGCGGCAGCCGAGGGCGAGTTGTCGATCGCGCATGTCGTGGAGATCGCCAAGGCGATGAAGAAGCTGCCCGCCGAGCACGAGGCCACGGTGGTGGACTACGCGAGGCAGTTCGAGCCCGCCACGGTCCGCAAGTTGGGCGCCAGGCTCGCCTATTCGCTTCACCAGGACGACCCGGAGCCCGCCGAGCCGAAGCCGGAGCGTCTGGTCAACCGGCACTACAGCCGCCGACGCAAAGACGGCTACCTGGAGGTCAAGGCGCTGCTGGACACGGCGACCGGCGCGGCCTACGAGGCCGCCCTGGCCTCGCTGGCCAAGCCCCGCCCGGACACCGGCGAAGGCCCGGACCAGCGTGACCGCTCCGAACGCGAGGGCGAGGCCTTCGCCGAGCTGGTCAACCTGATGGTCCGCGCCGACCAGCTGCCCGAGCACGGCGGCGAGCCAGTCACCCTCACGCTCACGATGAGCTACGACGACCTGGCCAACCAGACCGGCCAGGCCCTGCTGGACAACGGTGAGCGGATCCCGGCCGACCAGGTCCGCCAGCTCGCCTGCAATGCGGGTGTGATCCCGCTGATCCTGGGCGGCCAGTCCCAGCCGATGGACATCGGCCGCAAGACCCGGACCTTCCCGGCGGGAATCCGCCGAATCCTCGTCGCCAGAGACCGAGGCTGCGCCTTCCCGGGCTGTTCGAGACCGCCAAGACACTGCGATGCCCACCACATCCAGTACTGGGCCAACGGTGGTGACACCTCCGTCGACAACGCGGTCTTGCTCTGCCGCCATCACCACACGCTGATCCACCAAAGCGAGTGGGAAGTGAAACTCGTCCACGGCATACCGACGTTCTATCCACCGCCATGGCTGGACCCAGAACGAAAACCCAGACGCAACCAGTTCCACACCGCTGTCTGAACCGTCAGGCGAGCGGCAACTGCAGGCCGGGCTAGTGCGAGCCGGGTCATTGGGGGGGGGCTATTGCGAGCCGGTCTTTGGGGCTGGACTGTTGGAGGTCGGGCTATTGGGAGCCGGGTGATTGGGAGCCGGGTGATTGGGAGCCCGGTGATTGGGAGTCGGTGGATTGAGGGTCGGGTGATTGGGATCGGGCCGTCGCGGGGCGGGCCGCTGGGGGCTGGGCTATTGAGCGTCGGGCCATTGCGAGGCGGGCTATTGGGAGGGCGTTGCGTGGCGGGCCATTGGGAGCCTGGCGATTGTCGGCTGCCCTCGTTGTGCGCCGAGTCGTTGTGCGCCGAGCCGGGAGCCAGCCACGAGCGGACAACGTCCCGCGCGGCACGCGCGGCCATCCCGCAAAGCCGAAGGCAAGCGGCGATGGCG
>NZ_JBFAYI010000050.1:0-36534 GCF_040681245.1 Lentzea sp. NPDC051838 | reverse complement strand
AAAAGCGTGTCGACTTGACCCAACCCCTCTGGCGCGGCCAACGATCAGCCACGACTCGTGACGGGACCCACCCCACCTGTCGTTTCTTGGCTAAAGGCAGCTCGGCTTCGCCTTCGCCTTGGCTCGCCTGCGGCATCGCCTGTATGTCAGACCCGGTCTGTACGTTGGGTCGCGGGGGAGCTTCTGCCTTGGGGGACCCCTGCGTGAGCCTGCTGTCAGGCCGTGCGGGAGGTGATCGGCTTGGTGATGTCGTCTTGGCGCGGGGCTGGCATCAGGCGCGGCGGGATGTCCAAGCCCGCTACGCGGACCTGGTTGCGGCCGTTTTCCTTTGCCTTGTAGAGCGCTGCGTCTGCCGAGTGTTGGGCCGTGGCCATGTCCGGGCCGTTGTCCGGGATGACCGCTACGCCGATCGAGGCGGAGATTGCCTGCAGGCTCGCGCCTTCTGGTTCTGGGGGCTGGATCTCTCGGCCGTAGAGCGTGACCACGTTGCGGTGCTTGTCGGTGGTGGGGACGGCCAGGGAGCCGATGGCTTCGCGGATGCGTTCGGCGATGGTCACGCCTTGGGCCACCGGGGTGTCCTTCAAAGCGACTACGAATTCCTCGCCGCCGTCTCGGCCTGCTACGTCGCCCGGGCGGAGCTTTTCGCGGAGGATTCTGCCGACTTCGGCCAGGACTGCGTTGCCTGCTGGGTGGCCCCAGGTGTCGTTGATGCGCTTGAAGTGGTCGAGGTCGATGACGAGGACGGTCATCGGTTCGCCGTCGATTCGGCAGCGCTCGGCCAGGCGGCCTGCGTATTCGGTCAGGCCGTTGGTGTTGAGGAGGCCGGTTCGGTAGTCGGTGTGGGCGTCGGCGGCCAGGCGTTGGTGGAGCTGTTCCTGTTCGCGGAGCAGGCGTTCCAGGTGGGCTCGGCGTTCGCCTGCGCGGGACAGCAGGGCGTTCACGAGGATGACCGGGACGACCAGCAGTAGAGGGCCTACCCAGTGGGAGGTCATGAGCATGCCGAGCATGGCGCCTGCGCCGAGGGTGCTCATCTCGAGCATGTTGTCGACTTTGGAGCCGAGGAAGTCGAGGACCTTCGAGTTCGGGGTGACGATTTTGAACGCCACGGCGACGGTCATCACCTGGACGAACCAGTAGAGGACTGCGGTGATGGCCAGGACCAGGACGAGGCCCAGGTCGGTTGGGACGTTTCCGGTGGCTGCCAGGGAGACACCCGAGAGGTGGACGAGCGCCCACGAGAGCAGGGTGGAGGCGAGCATGGAGGCGGTGCCGAAGACGAAGCGGTACGGCTGGCGGCGGGCGATCGGCTGGATCAGGATGCGCATCCAGATCGTGGCTATCACCGCCAGGCCGCCTGGTAGGGCCACGGCTGCGGCGAAGGTCCAGACCGAGGTCAGGTCGATGTGGGGGCCTGAGGCCTCGTTGCGCCGGGCCTCTTCTGCTCGGCGGACGATGGTCAGGTGAATGGTGATCGCGGCGATGAGTGCGCCGAAGCGGAGCCAGTCGGAGGGCGAGACCGAGGTCAGCTTCGTCAGCAGCCAGATGGAGGCGGTCGCTACGGCCGCTTCGAGCACGAAAAAGTACGCGATCGCACTAGGCGCAACGGTCCAAAGGTCCCAGTTGCGAATCGGAGTCAAGCCGAGTGCCCGCGATCGCCTGCGATCAGTCAAACTGTTCTTCACCACGACCCCCTACGCTCATGGCACATCATGAGCAAAGCCGCCGCTGACCAGGTCGTAGACCTACCGCGCTGCTGCTCGTCGCAACGAGGAGGTGCCTCCCATGTGCAACCGTGACTTCTGACGCCGCCTCTCTCTTCGCGACCCGACTTCAATCGCACCTAGATCATCAGGTGCCTCTAGTACGGATATCGCTAATGGTGACCGTTCTGTTTCAGATTGCCACCGCCTTCGTGTCGTTGCGACCGCGTGCGCGTCGCCAGGCGATGGTGGCTTGAGTCGCCAGGAGCAGTCCGATACCGCCCGCTCCCGCGATCGTGGCCGTGATCGAGCCGAGCGAATGGGCGACGACACCGGCCAGCGCCATTCCTCCGCCTTGGCTCGAGCGCAACGCCGCACGGCCAATGCCATAAGCCCTTCCGCGGTACTGGTCCGGTAGCAGCCGCATCCAGGCTGAACGAGCAGGCGTGTGATAAGCCCCGCCTATACCGGCAATCACCAGCAAAACGATCGTCCAGGTCAGGTTCGGGCTGAACGCGAACATGATCAACGGCGCCAGCGACAGGATCGCGAGGGGGCCGATCAGGCGTTCGCGCTTCGCCGGATCTCGCACGAGACGGAAGAGCAGCGCCACACCCAGCACGTTCGCCGCGGGTTCGATGGCGAGGATCAGGCCTACCGCCCAGACGGCGTTGAGGCTGGCCGCCAGTGGGACCGCGAGTCCTTCAGGGACCATCGCGAGGCCCGCGAGGAGGCGGACGCCCAGCAGAGTCCTCAATCGCGGCTCGGAGACCATAAGGGTCAGTGCGCCGCGTGGTTCGTCGTCCTTCTTCTTGCGGCCCAGGGGGTCCGCGGCCGGGCGGTGCTTCACGGACACCTGCACCAAGATCGCCAGGAGGGCGAACGTGCCGGCGTTGATCGAGAGCGCCACGGCCGGGTTGGTGTGGGCGACGAGGAAGCCCGCGGCGGCTAGGCCGGCCATCTGAGCTATGTCGACGGACGTGCCGAAGAGCGCCACGCCGTCGTCGTAGCGCTTCGGCGGGAGCACATGAGGGAGGCTCGCCTCCTGGGCCGCGAGGTACGGCGAGGAGATCGCCAGCACCGCCACGAGCAGCACGATCATGGCCCAGAGCGGCATGCCGGGAATGGCCATCGCGGCCATGAGCACAGCCTGCAACCACGCCGTCGTCACCATTACCGTGCGTCGCGGGAACCGGTCGGCGACCCAGCCGAGCAACGGGCCCGAAATCAGCGGCGGGAAGAGCGTCAGCGACCACGTGAGAGCGGTCCAGGCTGCGGATTGTGTTCGTTCGAATACGAGCAGTGACAATGCAACTGCCGCGAGCTGGTCACCGGCTGTCGATACGGTCGAACCGATCCACATGGCGCGGAACTCACGCAAACCCACGAGCTCGCGGAGAGCGCCGCGGGTCGTCATGCGGCTCCTCGGCGGACCGCGCCCCGCGCGCGGCGAATCAGCACGTCCTGATTCGCTCTACGCCGAGTCACGTCGCCCCCGCCGGTGGTAATCAATTTCTATCGACAATCACGGTAGAAGCTGCCTGACCGTTCAACGTCTGTCCTACCACAGTGTGTACCTAAACGGAGCAGGCCAGTTACCTAAAGTAGTTACAATAGCGAAACGTAGAGCTGATCTTCTTCACAGTTGACCTCGGGTTCGCCTGATTGGACCCCAAATGGTCACAGTCCGTGTCAACCGGTGCCAAACGGGTGTCACCTGCTCGGCCAACCGGTGCAACCTGCTCCGACTCCTGCCGTCAGAACCGGCAATAAGCGAACGGAGGAGAAGGTACCCGCGCTCGGGAGCGTCGCGGAATAGGCCACGCCGTTTGTCATGACAGTCACCCGCACACATCTGGCAACTGTGGAGATCACGGTTTCCTGCCCGCGTTGTCTAAACCGGTTTTGCGGGCAGGAAACGATCACTAACGTCGGCTAATGGATGCGGTTAGCGTCACGAACTGGCAGTTAACGTCAGGTGAGGGTCAGCCCTTGGCCGCGATACGACGACGGCGCGCGACCTCGGCCAGCACGACACCGGCAGCGACGGACGCGTTGAGCGACTCGACGCCCGTGGCCATCGGGATCGACACGGTCTGGTCGCAGGTCTCCTTCACCAGGCGACCCAGGCCGCGGCCCTCGGAGCCCACCACGACGACCAGCGGGCCGGTCGCGAGGTCCAGGCCGTCGACGTCCACGTCGCCGTCCGCGTCGAGGCCCACGATCATCAGACCGGCCTCTGCCCAGTCGCGCAGCGTGCGGGTGAGGTTCGTGGCCATCGCGATCGGCAGCTTGGCCGCCGTGCCCGCGCTCGTCCGCCACGCCACCGCCGTCATCGACGCACTGCGCCGCTGCGGCAGCACCACGCCGTGCGCGCCGAACGCCGCGGCCGAGCGCACGACGGCACCCAGGTTGCGCGGGTCCGTCACGCCGTCCAGGGCCACCAGCAACGGCGGCTGGCCGGCACGCTGAGCGAGCTCGAGCAGCTCATCGGGTGACGCGTACTCGAACGGGGGAACCTGCAGGCCGAGGCCCTGGTGCATCGCGCCGCCGGTGATCCGGTCGAGCTCGCCGCGGGCCACCTCCAGCACGGAGATGCCCCGGTCCGCCGCCAGCCGCACGGCTTCCTGCACGCGGTCGTCCGCGTCGATGCCGAGCGCCACGTACAGCGCCGTCGCCGGCGTGCCCGCGCGCAGGCACTCGACGACCGGGTTGCGACCCGCGACCGTCTCGGCCTGGGCCTTCTCGGTCTTCTGGCGCCGCTGCGACTTCACCGCCTCGGTCTTCGCGACCACCTTGGCCCGCTTGTACGCGGGGTGGTTCGGGCGGTCCGACGCCTTGGGGGTCGGACCCTTGCCCTGCAGGCCCTTGGACTTCTGTCCGCCGGAGCCGACGACCGCGCCCTTCTTCGAGCCCGGATTGCGCATCGCGCCCTTGCGCTTGGAGTTGCCAGCCACGGAAGTCAGTCGTCCTTCAAAGTCCACTGCGGACCGTCGGGGGTGTCCTCGACGGCGATGCCCGCCTCCAGGAGCTGGTCGCGCAACGCGTCAGAACGTGCGAAATCCCTGCTCTTGCGGGCTTCCTGGCGCTCGACGAGCAGCCGATCAACCAGCGTGGTCAGCGCCTGCCGCATGCCGAGATCGGCCGCGGAGACGTCGTTCCACTTCGGCGACAAAGGGTCGACGCCGAGGATGTCGGCCATCCGGCGCACGCACTCGGCCGCCTCGCGGGCCTTGTCGTGGTCGCCGTCGGCGAGTGCCGTGTTGCCCTGGCGCACCTTGTTGTGCAGTGCCGCCACGGCCTGGGGGGTGTTCAGGTCGTTGTCCATCGCAACGACGAAGTCCGGGCACATGTCGCCCCGGAGCTCGATCGGCCCGACCCGCTCGGTGGTGCGGCGCAGGAACGACTCGATGCGCCCGTAGGACGTCACCGCCTCCTGCAACGCCTCTTCCGAGTACTCGATGTGCGAGCGGTAGTGCGGGGAGACCAGGTAGTACCGCAGCTCCTGGGCGCGGACCTTGTCCAGCATCACCGGGATGGACACGGTGTTGCCGAGCGACTTGGCCATCTTCTCGCCGGACAGCGTCACCCAGTAGTTGTGCATCCAGTAGTTGGCGAAGCCGTCACCGGCCGCGCGCGACTGGGCCTGCTCGTTCTCGTGGTGCGGGAAGATCAGGTCGAGCCCGCCGCCGTGGATGTCGAACGTGCTGCCGAGGTACGTCGTGGCCATCGCCGAGCACTCGAGGTGCCAGCCGGGCCTGCCGTTGCCCCACGGCGTGGGCCAGCTCGGCTCACCGGGCTTCGCGGCCTTCCACAGCGTGAAGTCGCGCGGGTCGCGCTTGCCGCGCACCGCCGTCTCGCCCTGTTCGACGCTGTCGAGCTTCTGCCCGGACAGCGCGCCGTACTCGGGGAACGAGCGCACGTCGAAGTAGACGTCGCCGTCGACGTCGTACGCGTGGCCCTTGTCGATCAGGCGCTGCATGAGCTCGACCATCTGCGTGATGTGGCCGGTCGCCCGCGGCGCGTACGACGGGGGCAGGCAGCCCAGCGCGTCGTACGCCTCCTCGAAGGCGCGCTCGTGCGTGTACGCCCACTCCCACCACGGCCGGTCGTGCTCAGCGGCCTTGGTGAGGATCTTGTCGTCGATGTCGGTGACGTTGCGGACCAGCGTGACGTCGGCACCGTCGCGGGCGAGCCAGCGGCGGAGGACGTCGAAGTTCAGGCCGCTGCGGACGTGCCCGATGTGCGGCACGCCCTGCACGGTCGCCCCACACACGTAGATCGACGCCGTTCCGTTGACCTGCGGGTGGAACTCCCGCATGGACCGGCTCGCCGTGTCGTAGATGTGGAGGCTCACACGGGAATGGTACGGGCCACATCCAAAAGAGCGTCCGGGCGGTCACTCGTCGGAACCGGGTTGACGAGCCGGAAGGAGCAGCCGATGGCCTCGGCTCCGCCGTCCGCCTCCTCGCTGTCGCCGACCATTACTGCGTTGCGGGGATCGACACCGAGCCGTTCGCACGCCGTGGTGAAGATCTTCGGGTCCGGCTTGATCACGCCTTCCTCGTAGGAGAGCACGAACTCGTCCACGAGGTGCGTGAGCCCGAACCGCTCGAACACCGGGCGGATGTCCCAGCCGATGTTGCTCACGACCGCGACCGGGATGTCGGCGAGGTGCTCCAGCGCCGCCTTCGTGTCCGGGTACGGCTGCCACGACTCGGCGTCGATCAGCTGGTCGTAGAGCGCCTCGGCGTTGGGCACGAGGGCGTCGTTGAGCACCTTCACGTGCACCCAGCGGTGGACGTCCGGGTCGAGGTCGCGGCTGTGCCACGCGTCGGCGAGCGCGGGGTCCATGCCGTCCGAGATGCCGACGGGGGCGGTGAGCGCACGCATCAGGTCCGCGTTGGACGCCAGCTCGGGGTGCTCGAGCCGGAAGAGCGTGCCGGAGAAGTCGAAGAGCGCGGCGTGGATCGTCACGCTCCCGACTCTACGTTCTCTTCGGTTAGGTGGTCTGGACCTTTGTGAGCTCGGCCTCGACGGCCGACGGGTCGTAGGAGAGGTGCAGCTGCAGGTCGCCCGCACCGCGTTCGCTGGCGGCCGCGAACGCCTGGACGAACTCCTCGATCTGCGACAGCGGCTCGTTCGCGAGCTGCGCGGCCGTCTGGAAGAGCGTGGCGAACCGGGCCGGCGTCGGCGTGCCGCGCAGGTCGGCCGACCAGTCGAGGAGCCTCTCGTACTCCTCCACGAAGCGGTTGGCGAGCTGCCGGATCCGCTCCTTGTCGCCGGGACGGCCGGCCGGGCCGAACGCCCACTGCTGCTTGCCGGGCGAGAGCAGCTCCACGATGCCGTTGACGATCTTGTCGAACACCTGGGACCGCGTCATGAAGTGGTCGAGCGCCTCGGTGTCCGTGGTCAGCGCGCGCTTGGGCGAGGAGAGACCCAGCTCGTGCTCGGTGCGCTTCTTCTCCAGCCTGCGCATGTGCATCGTGACGTTGTCCGAGAACAGCTGGTACTCCCAGCCCGGCTGCGGCCCGTCGACCTTGGTGCCGACCTTCTGGGCGATCATCTGGGCCAGCTCGCGCGGGGTGCGGTTGCGCAGGTCGATGAAGCCGGTGCCGACGCGCAGCGCGGGCACCACCGTGTCGTCGAAGCGCACGGGCAGCACGTACTCGGTGTCGTCGACCATGGCGCGGTCGAACGCGGACTGCCGCTCGTGCTTGGTCCACATCTTCCGCACGTAGGCCTCGGAGATGAACATCACGCAGTACCGCGAGTCGTGGCGGTAGATCTGGTCGAGGTGCTCGACCAGGTTCTTGCCCCAGAGATCGGCCTGCTCGTCGGTGTCGTAGAAGCGGGAGACGCCTAGGTCGGTCAGGTGGCGGGCCACCTCTTCGACGTAGTCGCGGTTTTCGCCGGCGAAGGAGAGGCACACGTCGTACTTGGGCACCTCGGGGAGCTTAGTGGCGGGAACCACAGCCTCCGCGCGGGAGTTGTCCAGGTATGAGCCTGGGGTTCCTTTTCGCGATGTCGTTACCGGCGTTGGTGGCGGCCCTCTTCGTGCTCGCGACGGTCGAACGGTTCGTGCGCCGCAAGGGCAGCGGCACCCCTCTCGCGACCGCGGGCATCGGTGAGCTCGGCGCGACGTTCGAGGCGGGCAAGCGCGAGGAGCTGGAGTTCCGCAAGGAGGAGCGGCAGCTGCGCGACGAGGAAGGGGATGGCGCGCCGCCGCGAAGCCACGTGGACCTCGACGGCGGCAGGGCCGTGTTGAAGCTGCCGGACTAGAGGTTGCCGGTGGTCTTGGCGACCTTGACACGGACGACCACGCGCACGTTGTCGGTGCCGACGTCACCCTTGTAGTCGTCGCCTGTGTACTTGTTCGCCAGCTCGTCGATCAGCTCGCGCCCGCCCTCGCTCGTCAGCGAGGCTTCGCCGCGGAACTCCGTGTAGCTGTACGGGTTGTTCTTGTCGATGACGGTGATGCTCACCCGCGGGTCGCGCTTGAGGTGACGTTCCTTGGCCCGGCCGATGGTGGTGGAGAACAGCACGTCGTCGCCGTCGCGCTTGACCCACACCACCGAGGTCTGCGGGCTGCCGTCCTTGGTCAGCGTCGCGACGGTGCCGTAGTTAGCGCTGTCTAGGAGGCTGCGCTGGGGTTCTGAAAGGGTGGCCATGGCTCGAGCAACGCCGTGGCGATCGCCGCGATTCCCTCGTTCCGGCCCGTGAGACCGAGACCATCGGTCGTCGTGCCGGCGACCGAGACGGGGCCGCCGACGGCCTCGGAAAGCGTTTTCTGGGCCTCGTCGCGGCGCTTGCCGATGCGCGGCTCGTTGCCGATGACCTGCACTGTGGCGTTTCCCACACGGAAGCCGGCCTCCTCGATGAGGCGGCGGACCTCGGTGAGGAGAACCACTCCGTGCGCGCCCGACCAGCGCGGGTCCGAGGTGCCGAACACAGCGCCCAGGTCGCCCAGGCCCGCTGCGGACAGCAGGGCGTCGCACAGCGCGTGCGAGGCCACGTCGCCGTCGGAGTGCCCCGCACAGCCGTCGACGCCTTCCCACAGCAGTCCGGCGATCCAGCACTCACGACCGGCTTCGATCGGGTGGACGTCGACGCCCTGGCCGATTCTCACGGTTGCTCTCCTGCGAACAGCGCCTCGGCGACCGCGAGGTCGAACGGCGTGGTGATCTTCATGGCGTGCGCGTGTCCGGGAACCGTGTGGACCTCGCCGCCGTTTTTCTCTACGAGACCTGCGTCATCAGTCGCGGCAATACCGGAGCAATAGGCCGCTTTGAGAGTCTCGGCGCGGAAACCCTGCGGGGTCTGGACGACCCGCAGACCGGCCCGGTCAGGTGTGGAGACGACTACTCCGACCTCGTCCACCTGCTTGATCGTGTCGGCGACCGGAAGAACCGGGATGACGGCGTCGTGCCCCTCGCGCACCGCGGCGACGACGTCGGCGATGACCTGGGGAGGAGTGAAGGCACGGGCAGCGTCGTGCACCAGCACGATCGTGGTGTCCGGAATCACGCTGAGCGCGTGTTCGAGGGCGAGTCGCACCGAGTCGGTGCGTTCGGCACCCCCTGAAAGCACGTGCACCGCCCCGCCGGCCGGGGCCAGCGAGGCGGTTGCGGTGTGCACTTGGTCCACATCGGACGGTGGAGCGGCGATGACGACGTGCTGAACCTGGCCTGACGCGAACAGACCTTGAACCGCACGAGTCAACAGCGGTACCCCGTTGACCGGCACGAGCGCCTTGGGCATCCCGTAGCCCAGACGCTCACCCCGCCCTGCCGCAGGAACGAGCGCGACAACACTCATCTCGCGGCGTTATCCGATGCTCTGTGTGTTTTGTTTGGAAAACTACGACGCGGTGGCGAGAACTTCGTCGAGAAGAACCTCGGCCTTGTCCTCGTCAGTACCTTCGGCCAGCGCCAGCTCGCTGACCAGTATCTGCCGCGCCTTCGCCAGCATCCGCTTCTCGCCGGCGGACAACCCGCGATCCTTCTCACGCCGCCAGAGGTCGCGCACCACTTCCGCAACCTTGTTCACGTCGCCGGAGGCGAGCTTCTCAAGGTTGGCCTTGTACCGCCGAGACCAGTTGGTCGGCTCCTCGGTGTGGGGAGCACGCAAGACCTCGAAAACCTTGTCGAGCCCTTCCTGGCCGACAACGTCACGCACGCCTACGATTTCGGCGTTGTCAGCGGGAACCCGAACGGTGAGGTCGCCCTGCGCCACCTTGAGAACGAGGTACTTCTTCTCCTCGCCCTTGATCACGCGGGTCTCGATTGCTTCGATGAGAGCGGCACCGTGGTGCGGGTAGACGACGGTCTCTCCGACCTTGAAAACCATGTGTCCTCTGCCCCTTTCGATGCCTCCATCCTAACACGTCCGGCAAGGCCGCGAACGCCGCTCGATGATCCGTTAGTGCTGGTCAGGGCCATGCGGGGGGTTGACAAACCACCTGTTCGCGTGCAAGGTACGACTCACTGAAGATCGATTGGCACCACGTCGCGTCCCCTTTTCGGGTCCCGGTTAGGCTCCTTGCCTGGTGGTTGTTCCCTAGGAAGGACGCTGGAGCCGTGAACTCAGGAGTGTCTCGCCGGTTGATCGTGACGGCAGCGCTGGCCGCGGGCCTCGGCCTGGTGGCGGTCGGCTGCAGCGCCGGTCAGATCACCCAGACCGACACCCAGGTCGCCGCCGTGGACGGTGCGAGCGGAAACGCGGGCCCGATCGCGGTGCGCAACGTGCTGCTGGCGTTCCCGCCGGACGGCAACCGGTACCACAAGGACGACGACGTCCCGCTGACGTTCGTCATCGCGAACACGGGTGAGAACCCGGACAAGCTGCTGTCGATCAAGTCCGACGCGTCCGACGCCGAGGCCGAGGTCGTGGGCGGCAAGGAGATCCCGTCGCGGTACGCGCTGCAGGCCGAGTACGACGCCTCGAAGGCGCCGACGAAGACCTCCGCGCCGTCGTCCTCCGCGCACTCGTCGTCGGTCGCGCCGACCTCGGGCTCGGTGCCGCCGTCCTCCGGTGTGCCGTCCTCGACCGGTGGCAACCCGTCGTCGACGACCGGCACGCCGACCTCCGGGTCCGGCACGCCGTCGTCCGGTGTGGCGTCGGGCTCGTCGTCGGTGAAGCCGACCTCGTCGTCCGCCGCGATTCCCGCCGACCTCGAGGTGCTGCACGTCCGCTGCGCGCTGAAGAAGGTCAACCGCGACATCGTGGCCGCGCAGACGGTCAAGATCACGTTCCTCTTCGAGAAGGCCGGCTCGGTCACGCTCGACGTGCCGATCGCGCCGTCGGAGCACAAGCGCGTGAGCGAAGGCCACGAGTCCGGCCACTGAGTTCGGACACGCCGAAACGCCGCTCCCACTTCGTGAGGGGGCGGCGTTTCGCGTTGGTGGGTCAGGCCTTGAGCATCGGGCGGAACTTGTCGCGGTAGGCCCACGCCAGGCCGATCTCGGCGGCGACGACGAGCAGTGCCGTGACGATGCCGCTCGGCTCCAGGAAGACGTGGAACAGGAAGATGTTCACGACCATCGGGGCCAGCAGCGCGAGCGCCAGCGGCACGAAGCGACCGGTGATCAGCAGCAGTCCGGCGAGGAGCTGGACGCCGGACGCGAGCTGCAGCATGTAGCCGGTCGCGAAGAGGGCGGCGCTGAACGCCACACCTTCGGGTGCCATCGTGCTGGGGTCCGGGGCGGGCATGAAGAGCAGGAAGCCGTTGAGGCCGGTGGTGGCGAAGAGCAGGCCGGTGAGCACGCGGGTGACGATGGTGGCGTAGCGGCCGACGGCGAACTTGCGGTTCTGGGTCCCAGAAGTGGGCGCTGCTGCGGTGGTCACTGTGTCCTCCAGGCTGGTTTTGTCCTTCCACTGATGCGTCGAACGGGCTCCGGGGCGGATCGACAACCCGCTGAAGATTTTTTGTCGGGGGTGTCCTCTAACGTTCGGGGTGTGGCGAAGACAGCGCGGCCGATCTTCCGTTGTGCCGAGTGCGGGCACGAGGTGGCGAAGTGGTTCGGCCGCTGCCCCGAGTGCCAGGCCTGGGGCAGCATCGAGGAACGCGGCACCGCGTCGGTGACCCGTGTGGTGGCGGGTGCGCCCACGTCGGCGGCGCGGCCGATCGGCGAGGTCGACATCGAGTCGGCGCGGGCGTTGTCCACCGGTGTCAGCGAGTTCGACCGGGTGCTGGGTGGGGGCCTGGTGCCGGGCGCGGTGGTGCTGCTGGCCGGTGAGCCGGGTGTGGGCAAGTCGACGTTGTTGCTGGAGACGGCGCATCGGTGGGCCGAGTCGCACGGCCGCTGCCTTTACGTGACGGGTGAGGAGTCGGCCGGGCAGGTGCGGTTGCGGGCGGAGCGCACCGGCAACCTGCACGGCGAGATGTACCTCGCGGCCGAGAGCGAGCTCAGCGCGTTGCTCGGGCAGGTCGACCAGGTGAAGCCGTCGATGCTGATCGTCGACTCGGTGCAGACCATGTCGACGGTGAGCGTGGAGGGCGTGCCGGGCGGTGTCACGCAGGTGCGGACGGTGGCGTCCGGGCTGATCGCGATGGCCAAGGAACGCGGGCTGCCGGTCGTGCTGGTCGGGCACGTCACCAAGGACGGATCCGTTGCGGGGCCACGGGTTCTGGAGCACCTCGTCGACGTCGTGCTGCAGTTCGAGGGCGACCGGCACTCGTCGTTGAGGCTGTTGCGCGGCATCAAGAACCGCTACGGCGCGGCGGACGAGGTGGGCTGCTTCGAGCTGCGCGACGACGGCATCGTGGGCGTGCCGGATCCGTCGGGGCTCTTCCTCACGCGCCGCGAGAAGGCCGTCGAGGGCACGTGCGTCACGGTGATCGTCGAGGGCAAGCGGCCGATGCTGGGCGAGGTGCAGGCGCTCGTCGCCAAGACGAACCTGCCCGCACCGCGCAGGGCCGTCAGCGGGCTGGACTCCGCGCGGATCTCGATGGCGCTGGCGGTGCTGGAGAAGCGCGGCAAGGTCAACCTGTTCCAGAAGGACGTCTTCACCGCGACCGTCGGCGGCATGCGGCTGACGGAGCCCGCGGCGGACCTCGCGGTGGTGCTCGCGGTCGCTTCTGCGGAACGGGAGATCGCGCTGCCCGCCGATCTGGTGGTGCTCGGCGAGGTGGGGCTCGCCGGGGAGATCAGGCGGGTCAACGGCGTCGGCAAGCGCTTGCAGGAGGCCGCTCGGCTGGGCTTCAAGAAGGCGCTCGTGCCGCCGGACCACGGCCCGCTGCCGGACGGGGTGCGCGCACTCGTCGCAAACGATCTTGTCTCGGCGTTGGACGTTCTGGGCCTCAACAAGCGCAGGGCTGGTAAACCCGACGAAGACTGATCTTCGGGGGGAGCGCTGATGGTCGACTTTCACCAGCTGCGCACATGGCACGCGGACGAGGTCCACGACGTCGTGCGCAGGTTGCTGACCGCCGACGTGACGAGCAACGACATCGCACGAGCGTGGGGCCTGGCGTTCGACCTCTCCGGTGCCACCTCCGTCAGGTCCGCGGACCACGACCTGGCCGAGGTCGAGGAGGTGCTGGCGCTCGCGGCCGCGCAGGTGCCGCCGGGCGCGTGCAGCGACGCGGGCCTGACGGGCTTCGACGTCGAGGAGTACCTGGAGCACACCGAGTGGGAGCTCGCGCTGGACGTCCTCGGCGACTTCGAGGGCATCACGTGGCAGACGCCGCGCTACTGGGACCTGCTGGCCGGCGCCGCCGTGCAGATGGACCTCGACCCGGCGTGGTTCCACTGGCGGCGCGGCGAGTCGATTCACGGCCTGCTGCGGGCGGAGCTGACGTTGGACCCGGCCGCGGAAGGCGTTCGGTTCCAGGGCACGCGGCCGGTGTGGGACCTGAGCGGCGGCGAGCGCAGGGTGGCCGCGATGTGGGTGGAGAAGCAGACTCTGGAACCCGGTGAGAGGGCGACGGTGCGGTTGCGGCCGTTGCTGCCGTCCGCGTGGACGCATCTGGCGAGGGGCGACCTGATCACCTACCAGCAGTTCGGTGAGTCGATGGGGACGGCGAAGATCGTGGAGAAGGTGCCGCCGCGGCCCTGAGCAGTGTGCGCAGTGCGGTCGGTGTGTGGCCCAGGTGTTCGCGCATCGTGCGGGACAGATGAGCCTGGTCGGCGAAACCCAGGTCGGCGGCGAGGCTGCTGAGGCTGGTCTCCCCGGCCTCCAACCGGTCGAGCGCGGCACCCACCCGGACCCGGTTGCGGTAGCGGGTCAGCGAGACCCCCAGCTCGCGCGTGAAGACCCTGCTGAGTCGGTAGGGAGAGACGCCGAGCAGTCCGGCGAGCGGGATGAGACCGGCAGCAGCTGGGTCACCGGAGGCGATGGCGTCGCGAGCACGGGCCACCAGCGCTTGGTCACCGGCGCCGGTGTCCGGCGGGATGGGACTGGCGACGACCTGCCGGATGACCTCGCTCGCGAGGCCGACGAGGCTTTCTGATGCGGTGTCAGCCAGGCTCAGAGCCGCTTGGAACGCCGCGTCCGGCGGGCTCGGGGCCGCTCCGGATGCGGTGTCCGGCGGGCTCGGGGCCGCTCCTGATGCCGTGTCCGCCAGACTCAGTGCCAGTTCAGGCGCCTTGCGAGCCCTGGTGGCGGCCAGAAGCCTGCGGTGAGCCAAGTCCAGGCGGGCGTCCACGTACACCGACGAGCTGCCCAGCCGCGCGTCGTCGCCCGCGAGCGAGCGCCACAGCGAGGCGGTGAGGCTGATCGACGTGCACACGTCCCCACCGGCGGGATGCGCGAACTGCTCCTCCTCACCCGGCAGCCCGAGGTAGCCGACGGTGCGGTCGAGGTCAGCGATCACCCCGCGAACGCGACGCCGGAAACCACCAGAGCGCACCAACACCAGTCGCACGTCCCTGCGCGGCGCCTCGGCAGACCAGCCGCGGTGGTCGTCGTGGCAGTCCACCGCGGACACGGTGAACTCCGGACGGGCCGCGAGGTCGACGAACGAGAGCACGAAATCAGGTTAGGCCGGGGGTCTGACAATTCCCGCAAGGATCTTCAAGACCCGGCGCACCACCAAGAGCGAGGCTGAGCGCACCGAACACAAGGAGAACGAAGATGGCTCAGCTCACGACGATCGTCCTCGACTGCACCGACCCCGTACCGCTGGCCGAGTTCTACAAAGCGGTCACCGGGTGGGAGGCGACGTCCAGCGGCGACGGCTACGCCTACCTCGCGGGCGAGGACAAGATCCAGCTCGCCTTCGTCAAGGTCGAGGGCTACGAACCGCCGGCGTGGCCGAGCCCTGCCAAGCAGGCGCACCTGGACTTCCAGGTCGACGACGTCGAGGTCGCGGTCAAGGAGCTGCTCGCGTTGGGAGCGACCAAGCCCGAGTTCCAGCCGGGCGGCGAGGAGTGGACCGTGCTGGCTGATCCGCAGGGCCACCTGCTCTGCCTGGTCGGCTGAGCACATGGCGTCCATCAGCATGGAGATCGTGATCAACGCCGGTGCCGGCGACGTGTGGAAGGTGATCGGCGAGTTCGCCACGGGTCCGTCCCGCATGGCGCAGGGCTTCGTCCTGGACACCCGGCTCGAAGGCGACCACCGGGTCGTCACGTTCGCGGACGGCACGACCGCCAGGGAGCGGCTCGTCACCGTCGACGACGACGCGCGGCGGCTCGTCTACTCGATCGTCGGCGGCACTGTCACGCCCGAGCACGACAACGCCGTCATGCAGGTCGTCGCGGACGGCGAGCGGTGCAGGCTGGTCTGGAGCCGCGATCTGCTCCCCGACACGCTGGCCGCACCGATCCACAAGGCGATGGCGCGGGGCCTCGACGTCATCAAGAAGACCCTCGACAACGCGTGAACGGTGCCGCCGCGGCAAGCCCGCGGCGGCACCGGCACATCACTGCGAGAGCAGCTGGGCGCAGCGGATCAGGCCCAGGTGCGAGTACGCCTGCGGGTGGTTGCCCAACGAGCGTTCCGCGACCGGGTCGTACTCCTCGGGCAGCAGACCCGTGGGGCCGGCCGCCGCGACGATCTGACCGAACAGCTCCTCGGCCTCGGTGCGACGACCGGTCAGCAGGTACGACTCGATCATCCACGCGGCGCACAGGTGGAAGCCGCCCTCGTCGCCCGGCAGGCCGTCGTCGCGGTGGTAGCGGTAGACGGTCGAGCCGGAACGCAGCTCGGCCTCGATCGCCGTCACCGTGGACTGGAAGCGCTCGTCCGTCGGGTCGATCAGACCCGACAGGCCGACGAAGAGCGATGCCGCGTCCAGGTCGTCGCCGTCGTAGGCCGTGGTGAACGACTGCACCTCGTCGTTCCAGCCGTTCTTCAACACGTCCGTGGAGATCGTGTCGCGCAACGGCACCCACGACGGGTCGAGCTCCCGGCCGAACTGCTCGCCGAGCTTGATCGCGCGGTCGATCGTCAGCCAGCACATGACCTTCGAGTACACGTGGTGGCGCGGCACGTGCCGCTCCTCCCAGATGCCGTGGTCCGGCTCGTGCCAGCGACGGGAGACGGCCTCGGCCATCGCCTGGACCATCGTCCAGTCGGCGTCCGAGAGCGCACCGCGAGCCGTGGCCAGCTGCACCACGAGATCCACGACGGGACCGAACACGTCGAGCTGCACCTGCTGGTTCGCGAGGTTGCCGACGCGCACCGGACGCGAACCCGCGTAGCCGGGCAGCGTGTCGATCACGGCCTCGGCACCGAGCTGCGTGCCGTGCAACGTGTACAGCGGGTGCAGGCGCTCGGGACCGGGGATGGTCTCGAGAACCCCGTGCAGCCACGCCAGGAACCCGTCGGCCTCGGCGAAGGAACCCACCGACACCAGCGCGGCGGCGGTCATCGCGCCGTCACGCAGCCAGCAGTAGCGGTAGTCCCAGTTGCGGACACCGCCCAGCTCCTCGGGCAGCGACGTGGTGGCCGCCGCCATGATCGAGCCGGAGTCCTTGTGCACCAGGCCGCGCAACGTCAACGCCGACCGCAGCACCAGATCGGTCTGCACGCGCGGCAGCTTGAGCCCCGCCGCCCAGTCCGACCAGTAGCCGGACGCGCGGTCACGCCGCACCGACTCGGCCAGCGCGTGCTCGGAGATGTCGTCGGTGCCGCAACGAAGCTCCAGCAGCACCGCCGCACCCTCGCGCGGCCGGACGACAGCGCGTGCGGTCTCCTGCACGCCGTCGGAGGTGATCTCCCAGTCGACGCCCGGCGAACGCAACACCATCGGGTCTGACGTGCCGACCACGCGCAGGCCGTCGCGCTCGCGCAGCAGCCGCACCGGCACCTGACCGAACTCGGGGCGCGGCGCGAACGTGATCACCGCGTTGGTGGAGCCGCTGATGCGCCGCACGAGGTCCGTGCGGTGCGACGCGAGGTCGTGCTCCAGGTAGTCCGTCACGAGCAGACGCGACCACCGGGTCTCCACGATCATCGTGCCCGGCAGGTAGCGCTGGCCCAGCGGCAGCGACCCGTGCTCCGGCTTGATCGAGAAGTGGCCCGCGGCTGGTCCGCCGAGCAGGTCCGCGAAGATCGCCGCGGAGTCCGGCTCGGGGTGGCACAGCCAGTTGACCTTGGCGTCCGGCGTCACGAGGGCGACGGAACGCTCGTTCGCGAGCATCGTCAGACGCTCGATCGGCACGGCCTGGTCGCCGTGCAGCCACGCCCGGCGCTCCTCCAGCAGGAACGCGAGGACCGTGGCCACGTCGGCAGGGTCCTTCACGTAGTGCTCGGCGAGCGACTCACCGGCACCCACGCGGATGCCGACGTCGGGACCGGACAGGCGCGCGAACGCCTTCTCGTCGGTCACGTCGTCGCCCAGGAAGATCGCCGCGGTGGCGCCGACCTGGTGCCGCAGGATGTCGAGGGCGTGGCCCTTGTTCGTCTCGACGACGGCGAGCTCGATGACGGCCTTGCCCTCGGTGACCTGCACACCTTCCCAGGTGCACGGACCGGAGCGGACGGCGTCGAGCACGCGCTCGCCGACGGAGGCCTCTGCGCGGCGGACGTGCACCGCGATCGAGGCCGGCTTGACCTCGAGGTGCACGCCCTCGTGGTCGTCGACGATCGCTTCCAGCTCGGTTTCGATGCGGCGCAGCAGCGCCTTGGCGTTCGCGTCCAGCGCGTGGACGAAGCCGACGTCGAACTCGGAGCCGTGGGAACCGACCAGGTGGACCTCGCCAGGTAGGCGAGAGAGTGTGGCGAGGTCGCGCAGCGCACGACCGGAGATCACGGCAGACGTGGTCTCGTGCAGGATCGCGAGCGAACGCAGTGCGTTCACCGACTCCGGGAGCGGGCGAGCCTGCTCCGGGTCGGCCACGATCGGCGCGAGTGTTCCGTCGTAGTCGCTGGCGACCAGCAGTCGCGGGGTCCGGGCCAGTTGCACGATGGCTCGGCGCAGTTCGGCGGGGAGGGCCTCGGCGGTCAACGCCCCTCCTGGAGCACTCGTCGGGTCAATACGGGGATCTGAAAGGATTCAGACCGAGGTCTGCGTGCCCAACGCCTCCAGGAACGACCTCGCCCAGCGGTCAACGTCGTGGGTGAGGACTTGGCGGCGCAGCGCGCGCATCCTACGGCGGCCTTCAGCAGGATCGATGTCGAGGGCGGCCTGCAGAGCGTTCTTGACACCATCCAGATCATGGGGGTTCACCAGGAACGCACTGGTCAGTTCTGCGGCAGCGCCGGCGAACTCGCTGAGCACCAGAGCTCCACCAAGATCATATCGGCAGGCCACGTACTCCTTGCACACCAGGTTCATACCGTCACGAACTGGCGTCACGACCATGACGTCCGCGGCGCTCATGAACGCGACGAGCTCCTCGCGGTTCACCGACTGGTGCAGGTAGTGCACCACCGGTTTGCCGACCCGCCCGAACTCGCCGTTGATCCGGCCGACGGACTGCTCGATGTCCTTGCGCATGGTCTTGTAGTGGTCGACGCGCTCGCGGCTCGGTGTGGCGAGCTGGACCATCGCGACGTCCTCGGGGTCGACGCGTCCGTCCGCGATCAGCTCGTACAGAGCGCGGATCCGGACGTCGATGCCCTTCGTGTAGTCGAGGCGGTCCACGCCCAGCAGGATGCGCTTGGGGTTGCCGAGGTCCGCTCGAATCTGCTTCGCGCGGGCCTGCGTCTCCTTGCGCCTGGCCACCGCGTCGAGGCCCGCGCTGTCGATCGAGATGGGGAACGCGCCGACGCGCACGGTGCGGTCGCCGACCTGCACGACACCTGGCCGAGTCCTGACACCGACGGTGCCGCGGCTCGGCTCCAGACCGACGAGGCGCCGGGCCAGCCAGAGGAAGTTCTGCGCGCCGCCGGGCCGGTGGAAGCCCACCAGGTCCGCGCCGAGCAGCCCGCGGATGATCTCCGTGCGCCACGGGAGCTGCATGAACAGCTCGACCGGCGGGAACGGGATGTGCAGGAAGAAGCCGATCTTCAGGTCGGGTCGCTGTTCGCGCAGCATCGCCGGGACGAGCTGCAGCTGGTAGTCCTGCACCCACACCGTCGCACCCTGCGCGGCGATCTTCGCGGTCGCGTCGGCGAACCGCTGGTTGACCCGCACGTACGAGTTCCACCAGTGCCGGTGGAACGCGGGCTGCGCGACGACGTCGTGGTAGAGCGGCCAGAGGGTGCCGTTGGAGAAGCCCTCGTAGTAGTCCTCGACCTCTTGCGCGGACAGCGGGACGGGGTGCAGCAGCAGGCCGTCGTCCTCGAACGGCGGCACCTCGGCGCCGGCGACACCGGGCCAGCCGACCCACGCGCCGCTGTGTGAGCGGAGGAACGGTTCGAGCGCGCTCACCAGCCCTCCCGGGCTGTGCTTCCACCGCTCTGTCCCGTCGGGCAGGCGTTCCAGGTCAACCGGAAGACGGTTGGCCACGACTACGAATTCCGCCCCGTTCTCGCCAATGTCCATGCTCACAAACACCGAGGCTAGTGCGGACACGTGTCCGGGGCGTGTCGTGTAACCCCCGTCACAGCAACGTTCACTCCAACCGACGCTTGGTGGGTTTGAGCGGCCCGGACATGCGTGGACCAGCGAACTTGCGCTCCAGACGGCCCAGTCCGGTGCGCACCGGCTGGGCCAGGTACTCGCCGAACACGACACCTCCGGCCAGGGCGAGAGCAATGCCACTCGCGAAGACCAAAGTGCTCAAACCGGCCGGATCGCCCTCCGCGGTGAGCTGGAACAGGCCCCGGTAGACGGTCCAGCCGGGCAGCAACGGCACCACGCCCGCCTGCACGACGACGAGCGTCGGGATGCGCAGCCGACGGGTCATCGTCGCGCCGCCGAACCCGGAGATCGCGGCGGCCACCGCGGACCCGAGCAGCACGTCCAGACCGAAGCTCGTGACGAGACCGAACGCGGCCGTGCCGATCGCGCCTGAGATGGCGGCGGCGACGAGCGCGCGCGGCTGGGCGTAACAGGCGAGCGCGAAGAACGCACTCGTCGCCGCTCCTGCCGCGAACTGCATCGGCACCGCGGAGATCAGCGGCGGCAACGGGTCGGTGAGCTTGATCTCCAGTCCGAAGTGGACGGCCGTGCGGATGGAGATCGCGACACCCGCGATGAGCCCGGCGCTCAGCAGGACGGTCTCGACGGTGCGGCCGGCGGCGGTGACGTTGTAGCCGGAGATCGCGTCCTGCACGGTGCTCACCAGCGCGAGCCCGGACAGCAGCACGACGATGCCGACGGCGACCAGCAGGCTCGGCCGGACGTTGGGCAGCAGCTCCGTGGCGAACACGGTCAGCGCGGCACCCGTGGCGAGCGCACCGCCGACGAGCTGCTGGAAGAAGAACGGCAGCGCACGGCGGTTGAGGATCCGGCCCACGCGGTCGATCACGGCGGTCACGATCGCGGCGGTGATCGCGAGCTCCCACCCGCCGCCGACGAGGAACGCGACGGCCGCGGCCATGCCTGCCCACGCGGCGGTGGCGACCCAGCGCGGATAGGGGTGCTTGGCGTTGGTGATGTCCTCGAGCTTCGCCTGCGCGTCCTCGATCGGCCCGAGATTGCGCACGAGGTGTTCGACCGCGGCCAGTCGCGTGTAGTCGAGACTGCGCTGCCGGACGACCCGTACCGCAGTGATCGGCGGCGCGTCAGTTCCGCGATGGCAGGACACGCTGATTGAGGTGTAGATCACGTCGACTTCGGTGTGCGGAAGTCCATAGCTCTCGGTGACTGAGAGAATCGTGGCAGTCACGTCCGCCGCGCCCGCCCCACTGGCCATTTGAACCTCGCCGATCTTCAGTGCGAGATCGAGTACCAGGTGAACAGTGGTGTCGTCGGGTAGTGAGGGGCCGTGCAGGTTGTTCGTGGAAATCTCGCGCACCTCCGTCGTGTGATCGTGCGGACTTGTTCGACTGTTGCTGTGGCGTCTGCCACCTCCGATCGGGCGACCCGAAAAGGAGGACATGATCACTGTCCGTTGGTTACCCTCCTGACCTGGTCAAGGCGGCCCGTCCGGCGCACTGATCCACTCAGTTGGTTGGCGTGCATCCGTCAGGAGCAATCCGATCACACTGAGAGCAGACCGTTCGCCGCAGGTAGCACCCGCAACGGGCGCTTACGATGTTCGCGAACACGAGCCAGGCCGGCGTAGCTCAATTGGCAGAGCACTCGCCTTGTAAGCGAAAGGTTAGGGGTTCGATTCCCCTCGCCGGCTCTTATGCAACGAGGGTTCGCCCAGGTGGGCGGGCCCTCGTCTCATTTCGACGTGACAGTTCGTCAGCTTTTGCGAACGAGTCCGGTAAAGCCCGCGACACTCAGCGTGGCGAAGCTCCATCCCAGGATCTGGATGACCCAGCCTGCTCCGGTCGCCCACTGCCCGGCTGGACCGTTCGCCAGTTCGCATCTCGGGGTTCCGCCGAGCTTCACGAGCGGGATGGCCAGATCCGCCGCAAGACTGATTCTGTTCACAGGTGAACAGGCGTCGGCTGGGCGGTCTTTGGCCGGTGTAAGGCCGTTATAGGCATTCGTTGTCCACACGAGACAGAGCGCGAGAAGGAACGTGATGACGAGTCCGGCGACCGCTCGCGCCGGCCTGTAGCCGTAGCCGAGCGTGACGCCGAGGAACCAGTGCCACAGCTTGTTCCCGGGGTCGCCGCGGCGGCGGAGGTCGCGTTGCTGGGCGATCAACACCTTGCGCGCGGTGTGTTCGTGTCCGGCGGCGCGGTGCACGGCGGCGAGTTGTTGGTACGGCTGAGGGTGGTAGGCGAACGTGCAATCGCGCAGCATCGTCAGCCACGCGCCGGTGTCCTCGGGTGGTTCGGGGTAGGTGAATCCGTCCACCGCCACCGTGAAGATCTCCGCCTCGAGCAGGTCCGGCACGTCGAGTCCGAGCAGGCCGCCCACCTTGGTCCCGCCCAGGCTCAGTTCGAGGCCGTCGCCGTTGTTGATCAGCTTCTCGGGCTTGAACACCAGCTCGCCCGCCACGGAGGAGTCGGCGATCCGCACCGCACTCTCGTCGCTGTCCGCCTCGAAGACGCTGTCCTTGATGGTGATGCTCGCTCCGATGAGCCCTCGCTCCAACGACAGGGCCTGGCCGCTGTCCGCGCGCACCGAGCCCCTGATGACCAGGCCGGCGTCGATCCGGGTGTCGATCATCCGGATGGTCTCCCCGGCGCGGCGCGAGCGCGCGTCGAAACCGGCCACGAGCTTGACCTCGGCGCGGAAGTGCGTGCCGTCGAGGGTGATCGCGTTGTCGGAGTCGCTGCGCAGCACCGTCGCCCGTGCGGTGAGTCCGCCGGCGGAGCTGTCGATCAGCACCAGCGCCGCGCCGTCGCTGCCCGCTTTCAGCAGTGCGTCGTCGAGGGTGATCTTGCCGCCGATCTTCGCGTTGTTGGCGACCAGCGCGGTGCCGGAGCCGTTGACGATCACCGCTCGCTCCAGGTCCAGCTCGCCCGCGATGTCGCAGCCGTCGAGCCACAGCGCGTCGCCCTCGTGGTCCGCCCGGACGAACAACCCCTGGGCCACCACGCTCCTGCTGACCTGCAGCCCGCCACCGCGAAACGACCACATGCTGCTGTCGGAGAGCAGCAACGGGCCGTCGACACGGGCGTTGTCGAGGTCGACCGTTCCCCCGCAGCGGGAGTTCTCCAGGCCCAGATAGCCGGTGCGCATGCCCTCGCCGAGCAGGCCGGGGAACGTCGAACCGTGGAGCGACAGGGCGGGCAGTTCGGTGCGCAGGAACGAGAGCGACTCCTCGAAGACGCAGTCGTCCAGCAGCAGGGGAACGGACGCCCGGACGAACTCCAGGTCGAGCTCGCCTGTGATCCGCGCCCCGGTGACCCTGATCCCGAGCGGGTCGAGGCCGTCCGCGCGCAGCAGGTCGCGGATCGCCGTGGCCCTCAGCACGTTGTTCCCGCGGCGTGAGAGGTCGAGCTCTTCGCCCGCCTCGGCGGCGCGTTTCATGTCCTGCTCTGTCTCACTAGGACGTGACATTGTGGGCACCATGTCCTACCTCGCGGATAGCGCGCGCTACGACCAGATGACTTACCGGCGGACTGGGCGCAGCGGTCTCAAGCTGCCGGCCATCTCGCTCGGTCTGTGGCACAACTTCGGCGGCGACCGGCCGTACGAGCTCGGCCGCGGTATCGCGCGGCGGGCGTTCGACCTCGGTGTCACGCACTTCGACCTCGCCAACAACTACGGTCCGCCCTACGGCTCGGCGGAGATCACGTTCGGGCAGATCCTCTCCGATGATCTCAGGCCTTACCGCGACGAGCTGGTCATTTCCACCAAGGCGGGCTACGACATGTGGCCGGGGCCGTACGGGGAGTGGGGCAGCCGCAAGTACCTGCTGAGCTCGCTCGACCAGTCGCTGACGCGGATGGGCCTGGACTACGTCGACATCTTCTACTCGCACCGGTTCGACCCGGAGACTCCGCTCGAGGAGACGGTGGGCGCGCTGGTCAGCGCGGTGCAGCAGGGCAAGGCGCTCTACGTCGGCATCTCGTCGTACTCGCCCGCCAAGACCCGGGAGGCGGCCGAGCTGCTCAGGTCCGCCGGTGTGCCGCTGCTGATCCACCAGCCGAGCTACTCGATGCTGAACCGCTGGATCGAGCCGGAGCTGCTGGACGTGCTGGAGGAGGTCGGCGCGGGCTGCATCGCGTTCTCGCCGCTCGCGCAGGGCATGCTGACGGACCGCTACCTCAACGGTGTTCCGGCGGACTCCCGTGCGGCACAGGGGAAGTCGCTGTCGACGGACCTTCTGAGCGAGGAGAACCTCGGCCGGATCCGGGCGCTCAACGACATCGCCGCCTCGCGTGGCCAGTCGCTGGCGCAGCTGGCGCTGACGTGGACGATCCGCGACCCGCGCGTCACGTCCGCGTTGATCGGCGCGTCGTCGGTGACGCAGCTGGAGCAGAACCTCGCGGCACTGCAGGCGCCGCCGCTGACCGACGACGAGCTCGCCGCGATCGACAAGCACGCCGTCGAGTCGGGCATCGACCTGTGGGCGACGTCCTCGCAGGCGGAGTGATCTAGAGCTGCCGGGGGAGACGGATCGTGAAGACCGTCGACCCCGGCTTGCTCGCGAGGCTGATCGTGCCGCCGTGAGCCTCCACAAGGGACTGCACCACGGCCAGGCCCAGCCCGCTGCCACCGCGTTGGCGGGTTCGCGAGTTGTCGACGCGGTAGAACCTGTCGAAGATCCGCGCCTGGTCGGCCTCCGGGATGCCCGGGCCCGTGTCGCTCACCTTGATCACCGCCCAGCCGTCCGACGCCGTCACCTGGAGAGACACCGACGTGCCCGCCGGGGTGTGCACGGCCGCGTTGGTCAGCAGGTTGTCGAGCACCTGCCGCAGACGGGTGGCGTCCGCGCGCATGGTCACCGTGTCGGCGTCGATGTCCAACGAGTGCGATGGACGGGCCGCGCGGAAGGCATCGCCCGCCGCCTCGGCGATCACCGCGAGGTCCAGCTCCTCCGGCCGCAACGGCGGTTCGGACTCCGCGGAGTCCAGGCGTGCCAGCAACAACAGGTCGTCGAGCAGCACGCTCATCCGGGACGCCTCTGACCGCAGCTTCTCCAGGTGCTTCTCGCGTTCGCCCGGCTCGTTGGCCGCCGCGTACCGGAAGAGGTCCGCATAGCCGCGCAACGACGTGAGGGGTGTGCGCAGCTCGTGTGACGCGTCGGCGATGAACCGCCGCAGCCGTTGCTCTGCGGCCGTGCGGGCGGCCAACGAAGTGTCGATGTGCGCCAGCATCTTGTTGAACGCCTCGCGCAGCTCCTCGACCTCCACACCACCGCCCTTGCCGTCCACGCGCACTGCGAGGTCGGCAGAGTCGGTCAGGTCGTGCGACGAGATGTCGTGCGCGGTGTTGGCCATGTCCGACAACGGCTGCATGCCCTTGCGGATCAGCGCCTGACCGCCCACCACCAACGCGACGAGCGCAGCCAGGAACGCGACCACGCTGACCGTGATCAGCTGCGAGATGGTGCCGTCCGTGTCGTTCATCGGGGCCGCGCTGACCAGGACGGTCTGGCCGTCGACGATCTCGCAGGCACGCAGCCGGAACTTGCCCTTGCCGCGCAGGTACTCGGTCTCGAACAGGTCGCCGTTGAGCGCCTTGTTCGCGAGGGCGTCGAACTCGTCGCGATCGGGCGGCTGCTGCTCACCCGGCTGGGCGCGGAGCTGACCGTCCTCCATCACGTAGACGACGGCGTACCAGTCCGGCGGCAGCTTGGTGACCTTCTCGTAGGCCTTGACCTCGTAGGACGAGCCGGCCTGGCTCGTCGCCATCTGCTCGTCGAGACGGCGGTCCAGGAAGTCCTGCATCGACGTGACCATGACCCAGCCGACGATCACGAACACGGTCAGCGCCAGCGCGCCGAGTCCCAGGGCGAGCCTCGTGCCGAGGCGCAGCTGTCCGAGTTTCATTCTGCTGCTCGGCGGAGCACGTACCCCACACCGCGGACGGTGTGGATCAACGGCTCGCGGCCGTCGTCGAGCTTGCGGCGCAGGTGGGAGATGACGAGCTCGACCACGTTGGAGCGGCCGCCGAAGTCGTACTCCCACACGTGGTCGAGGATCTGTGCCTTCGTCAGCACGGCAGGCGAGCGGCGCATGAGGTACCGCAGCAGCTCGTACTCGGTCGGCGTGAGGGTCACCAACTTGCCCGTGCGACGGACCTCGCGCGTGTCCTCGTCCATCACCAGATCGGCGACCTTCAGGACCGAACGCTTCCACGACGGACCTGTCGAGCGGCGCAGCACAGCCCTCAGCCGGGCCATCAGCTCCTCGACGGAGAACGGTTTTACGAGGTAGTCGTCGCCGCCTCGGGTGAGTCCCGCCACACGGTCCGCGGTGCCGTCACGAGCCGTCAGAAAGACCACCGGAACCATCGCTCCGGCCGCCCGCATTCGATCAAGAACGGTGAATCCGTCCAGGTCAGGCAGCATGAGGTCGAGCACGACGATGTCCGGCTGGAACTCGGCGGCCTCTCTCAAAGCCTCTTCACCGTTGAGCGCGGTCGCGGCCTGCCAGCCCTCGTACCGGGCGACCGTCGCGACCAGGTCAGCGATGTGCGGCTCGTCGTCGACGACGAGCAATCGAACCGAGTTCCCCTTGTCCACGTGCTCATGGTGCGTCACCTGGTGGCTCTCCCGCTCGATCGACAGGAAGTCGACAGCGCGGGCATAGGGGAGCCACAGCTCGAACGCCAAGGATCGATACCGACAGACCGCCCCTGACCGAGGAGCCCGCCGTGACGACCACCCTGCAGCAACCCGTGCGACCGGCTCCGGCCGGCCGGGCGACGCCGCACAAGGTGCTGGCCAAAGCCGGCCTGTACGTGTTCCTCCTGGCCAACGCGGCGTTCGTGACGTACCTGTTCAACGCGGCGGGTGTCGGTTCGAACAAGCTGGTCAACTTCGGTCGCCTGACCGGGCTCTACGGGGCGCTGGCGATGGCGTTCCAGCTGCTCCTGGTCGCGCGGCTGCCGTGGCTCGACCGGCGGCTCGGCATGGACAAGCTCACCTCGTGGCACCGCTGGACCGGCTTCACGATCTTCTGGATGCTGATCGGCCACCTGACCTTCATCGCGTTCGGCAACGCGGGGTCCGAGGGCCCGATCGCCGAGATCATCCGGCAGGCCACCGAGCTCGAGGGCATCCTCCGCGCGCTGGTCGCGTGGGCGATCATCATGATCGTCGGGATCGTCTCCGCCCGGTTCGCGCGCCGGAAGCTGGCGTACGAGACGTGGCACTTCATCCACCTCTACACCTACATCGCGATCTTCCTGGCGTTCACGCACCAGGTCGCGGTCGGCAGCACGTTCCGCAAGTCCACGCTGGCCACCGGCTACTGGTGGGGCCTCTGGGCGTTCGCCATCGGGGCCGTCGTGGTCGGACGCGTGGCGCTTCCGCTGTGGCGCAACTGGCGGCACCAGTTCCGGGTCGCCGCGGTCGTGCCGGAGGCGCACAACGTCGTCTCGGTCTACATCGAGGGCAATGACCTGGACAAGCTGGGCGCCAAGGCGGGTCAGTTCTTCCTGTGGCGCTTCGTCACCAAGGACCGCTGGTGGCAGGCCAACCCGTTCTCGCTGTCCGCGGCGCCGAACGGCAAGTACCTGCGGCTCACCGCGAAGGCCCTGGGTGAGGGCAGCGCCGACGTCCGCAACGTCAAGGTCGGCACCCGCGTGTTCGCCGAGGGCCCGTACGGCGCCTTCACGACCATGCACCAGACCAAGCCGAACGCGCTCCTGGTCGCGGGTGGTGTCGGTGTCACGCCGATCCGCGCGCTGCTGGAGGAGATCAAGGGCCACGTCGTGGTGCTCTACCGCGTCAGCGACCCGCGCGAAGCCGTGCTGCTGCGTGAGCTCGAAGGCCTCGCGAGGGCCAAGGGCGCGGTGTTGCGCCTGGTCACCGGATCCTCGAAGACGATCACCGCGAACGGCCCGCTGCTCGGCCCCGAGAACATCGCCGCGCTCGTGCCGGACGTGCAGGACCGCGACATCTTCATCTGCGGCCCCAACGGCATGACCGATGCCGTGGTGCGCAGCCTTGACGAACTGGGAGTGCCCAGCAACCAGGTCCACGCCGAGCGCTTCGCGCTGGCCAACTGAGAGGGCGATCGACGTGAAGAGGGCAATTCCCGTTCTGGCGCTGAGCATCGCGGGCCTCGTCCCGGTCTGGCTGTACTCGCCGGGTCCCGCGCACGAGGGTGAGATCAACGAGGCCGCGGCCGCGCCGGAGACTCAGGCGCAGACCCAGGCACCGCAGACCACCACCGCGGCTCCCAAGACGTCCGGAGCCGCACCGACGACCCAGCCGCAGCAGACGCAGCAACAGCAGACCCAGCAGCAGGCCCAGACCCGCACCGTGTCCGGCCCGGCGGTGAACACCTCCGAAGGCGTCGTGCAGGTGCAGGTCACGTTGCAGGGCAACAAGATCACCGACGTGCGGGCGCTGCGGGCACCCAACAGCGACCCGACCAGGATGGCGCTGCCGATCCTGAAGCAGGAGGCGCTGAAGGCCCAGAGCGCGGACATCGACACGGTGTCCGGGGCGACCGCGACCTCGACGGGCTACAAGCAGTCGCTCCAGGCCGCGCTCGACGGAGCGCAGTAGCCGTGTCCGTGCGCCGCGTCGAGCAGATCATGGGCCTGCCGATCTCGGTGGACCTGCGGGACGGCGACGACGCACTGGCCGAGCGGGCGTTCGCCTGGCTGCGCGAGGCCGACGCCCAGTTCTCGCCGTTCAAGCCGGACAGCGAGGTGTCGAGGCTGGACCGGGGTGAGCTCTCCAGGGAAGAGCTCACCCCGGACCTGGTCGAGGTCCTCTCGCTGTGCGACTGGTACGAGGAGTCGACGGGTGGCGCGTTCACGGCGCAGGTGCCGGGACGCGGGCTCGACCCGTGCGCGGTGGTGAAGGGCTGGGCCGTGCAGCGGGCCGCCGACATCCTGCGCGAGGGCGGGGCGACGACGTTCTGCGTCAACGCGGGCGGCGACGTCGTGACGGCCGGTGAGCCCGAGGCCGGAAAGCCTTGGCGCGTGGGCGTTCGGCACCCCGACATCGCCGACCAGCTGTGCGTCGTGCTCGGCGTTCGGGACGGAGCCGTTGCCACGTCAGCGTTGTACGAACGCGGCCAGCACATCCTGGACGGCCGTACCGGTAAACCCGTCTCTGGAATCCTGTCGGTCACGATTTTCGCGGAGGACCTCGCGATCGCCGATACCACTGCCACAGCAGCGTTTGCGCTGGGCAAGGACGGGATCGAGTGGGCGGCGGCGCAGGAGGACTGCGAGGTCTTCATCGTCGATGAAGATCGCCGGGTGTTCCGCAGCCCTGGACTTCCGGTACACATCTGTTAACATGCCCGCCCAACGGAGCCTTGACTCCGGGGCACGGAATTCGTTGATCAAGAGCTGGATCGGAGCTCGCGCTCGGGGCAAGACCCGGCCTGCTGTTGACCAACACCTCGTGCGAGAGAGCCTGCCGGCGCGCGAATTCGGGAGCGCGCGCCGACAGGCTCTTTCTGTTTTCTAGGCCGGAACCGGCACGGTGATCGCCGGAACCTCGACGTCGGCCGAGCGCACCAGCCGCGGGCCGTCGGGGCCGTACACCGCGCGAGGCTCCGGGAAGACGAAGAGCAGTGCCAGGAACAACACCGCCGCGACGGCGATCGACAGCGGCAGGCTGACGTCGACGCCACCCGCGAGATCGCCCAGCGGCCCGACGAACTGGCCGGGGATGTTCGTGAACAGCACGCCCACGACCGCCGCGACCCACCACGCAGTCATGCCACGCCAGTTCCACCCGTGCGCGAACCAGTAGCGGCCACCGCGCTGGCGCCGGTTGAAGACCTGCAGCGCCTCCGGGTCGTACCAGCCGCGCCGGGTGAACAGACCGAGCATCATCACGACCATCCACGGCGTGGTGCAGGTGATGATCAGCGTCGCGAACGTCGAGATGCTGCGGACCAGGTCGAACCCGAAACGGCCGACGAAGATGAACACGATGGCCAGCGCGCCGACCAGCACCGTCGCCTGCACGCGGGACAGTCGCGGGAACACGCTCGAGAAGTCCAGGCCGGTGCCGTAGAGCGCGGTCGTGCCGGTGGACATGCCGCCGATCAGCGCGAGCAGGCAGACCGGCAGGAAGAACCACTGCGGCGCGATCTCCAGCAGCCCGCCCACGAAGTCCTGGCCTTCCACAAAGGACGGTGCTTTCGCGGCGATGATGCTCGCCGTCGTGAGGCCGAACAGGAACGGCACCAGCGTGGCGATCTGCGAGAGGAACGCGGCGGCGATCACGCGGCGGTGCGGGGTGCTCGCCGGGATGTAGCGCGACCAGTCGCCGAGGAAGGCGCCGAACGACACCGGGTTCGACAGCACGATCAGCGCCGAGCCGATGAACGCGGGCCAGAACATGTCCTGGGTGATCATGCCTGCGTAGGACGGGTCGAAGTCGCCCGCGAAGGCCACCGCGCCGAGCACGAACAGCAGCGTCGCCGAGACGACCGCGATCTTGTTGACGAAGAGCATGAACCGGAAGCCGTACGTGCACACGACGAGCACGAGCCCGGCGAACACGGCGTACGCGACGGCGTAGGAGAGAGTGCTGCGCGGCATCCCGAACAGCCGGTTCGCGCCGCCGACCAGCGCGTCGCCCGAGCTCCAGACCGCCAGCGAGAAGAACGCCACCGCCGTCAGCAGGGACAGGAACGAGCCGACGATCCGGCCGTGCACGCCGAGGTGCGCCGACGACGAGACCGCGTTGTTGGTGCCGTTGATCGGTCCGAAGATCGCCATCGGGCAGAGGATCAACGCACCCGCGACCACGCCGAGCAGCGTCGCGGCCAGGCCCTGCCAGAACGAGAGTCCGAACAGGATCGGGAACGCGCCGAGCACGCACGTGGAGAACGTGTTGGCGCCACCGAAGGCCAGCCGGAACAGGTCGAACGGGGTCGCGGTGCGTTCTGCGTCCGGAATCCGCTCGATGCCGTTCGTCTCGACCTGGGTGAGCGGCGGCGGTTGCTCGGCCATGGCGGTCTCCTTGCAGGTCAGCGGTGGTGCGCTGACGCTACAAACCCAGCTGAGACGTGGACCACTGGATGTTTCGCACAATTCTCGGCTTCAGATTGTGCGAAACATCCTTACGCGTAGCGGTCCTCGTTGAAGTCGAGGTTCACGGCGGAACAGCCCAGGTCACGGCCCATCGCGTCGAGCACGTCGACCAGCTCCAGGGCGCTCAGCCAGTCACGGGGGATCGCTTCGGTGCCGTGCAGCGCGCCGAGGATGTTGCCCGTCAACGCCGCCGTCGCGTCGCTACCGCCCGAGTGGTTCGCCGCGGCGCGCATGGCGTCCACGAACTGCACGGGCTTCGGATGCGTCAGCACCGTGTAGACGGCGATGGCCAGCGCTTCCGGGCCGGTCCAGCCGCTGCCGAGCCGGTCGACGCGCACCGAACCGGTGCCGTCGTGCTCCTCCGCCAGCACCACGGCGCGCGTGAGCACCGTGGCTGTGTAGGTGTCGTCGCGCAGCACCCGGCCGATGACCTGGTCGATCGCCTCGCGCAACGGCCGGCCCTTCACCGCCAGCAGGTGGATCAGCAACGCCAGCGCGCCACCGGACACCCAGCCACCGGTGCCGCCGTGGGTCAACGCCGCGAACCGGCAGCCCAGGTCGTACGCGATGGCCGCGGACGGCGCGAAACCGGCGGGTGCGGTGCGCGTGACGCCGTTGCAGCCCGACGACTCGTTGTGCGGATCCGTCGGTGTGGACATCGTGTCCGCCGCGAGCGCGCGCAGGCACGTCAAACCTGGCGAACGGCTCTCGTACAGCCGTTCGTCTGCGAGCAGCCCTGCCGCGCCCCGTTCCGGGGCCGGTTGCTGCTGGGTGACCAACCAGCGCCGGTAGCTGTGCCACACCATCTCCGACGGCTCCCAGTCACCGGTGCGCTTCCCGCGCACCCAGGCGCGCAGGTAGCCGTCGGCGGTGAAGAGCGTCAGCTGGGTGTCGTCGGTGAACAGGGCGGGCTTCGGTGGAGCGAGCACACCTTCGGCACCGTGTTCGCGCTGGATGTCGGCCCAGCCGAGGTACTGCACAGGTGCGCCGAGCGCATCACCGAGAGCGCCGCCGAGGAGGCACCCGGCGCCGCGGTCAACCACGGAGTTCCGATCTCGCGGCACGGCCGCAACAGTAGCGTCCCGCGAACTTGAACCGTACTTGTATCTGAGACCCGGGCTCTCGCACCTGTTGAAGTGACAAGGTCAGCGGGCGTGAGGGAGGGGCATGCGGAGCAAAACCGGACTCGAGTTCGGCGTGCTCGGTCCACTCCAGGTGCTCGCGGACGGACGGCTGATCCAGCTCGGCCGTCGCGGCATGCGCGGACTGCTGGCCATGCTGGTCGTCGAGGCGAACCGACCCGTCTCGATCGACCAGATCGTCGACGCGCTGTGGACGGAGTCGCCGCCGGCCACCGCACGGACGATCGTGCACGGGTACGTCTCGCGGTTGCGCAAGGTGCTGGAGGAGGCCGACGCCTCGGCCTCCGCGACCATCCGCACCACGCCGACCGGGTACCAGCTCACCGTCGACCCGTGGCGCCTCGACCTGCACCGCGCCCGGCAGCTCGTGGCGTCTTCTCGCGGCAAGCCCGCCGCCATCAGGGCGGGCTTGCTGCGCGAGGCTCTCGGGTTGTGGCGCGGGCCGGTGCTCGCTGACGTACCCGGCGACCCGATGACCTCCGATCTGGAAGAGCTTCGGCTGTCGGCGTTGGAGGAACGCATCGACGCCGAGCTCGAGCTCGGGCGCCACCTGGAGCTCGTGGGTGAGCTGCGCGGGTTGTGCACCGAGTTCCCGTACCGCGAACGCCTTGTCGCGCACAGCATGCGGGCGTTGTACCGGTCTGGGCAGCGGGCCGATGCCTTGGAGGCCTACCAACGGTTCCAGCGTCGGGCGGGCGAGGAGCTCGGCATCGATCCCGGGCCGCAGCTGCGGTTGTTGCAGGAGCAGGTGCTGCGCGACGACCCCGCTCTCAGTTTGATCGGCCCTGTCGAGTCGCGTCCCGTCGCGCCGCGGGCCGGAATCGTGGCACCTGCCTTGTTGCCTGCCGCGGCTTCGCGGTTGTTCGGCCGTGCTGACGATGTGGCGTGGCTGGACAACGTTTGTGCGGCGCGGAACCTGCTCGGCACGACCGTTGCCGTGCTGACCGGTGCGCCTGGTGTGGGCAAGAGCGCGCTGGCGATCACGTGGGGGCACTCGAACTCGGAGATGTTCCCGCACGGGGTGCTGTTCGCTTCTCTCGGTGATGTGGAGCCCGGCGAGGTGCTGACCAGGTTCCTGGTGGCACTGGGGGTTCCTGCCGATGGTGTGCCCGTCGGCGTGGAGGACCGCGTCGGGCTCTACCGGTCGTTGCTGAACCGCCGGCGGGTGCTGGTGGTGCTGGACGACGCGACGGGCTTCGAGCAGGTGCAGCCGTTGCTGCCGCCGGGTTCGGGCTCGGTCGTGCTGGTGACGTCGCGCTCGCACATGGAACGGCTGGTCGTCACGAACAGCGCTCGGGTGTGCAAGCTCGGCCCGTTGGACGACGAGGCCGCGCGTGAGCTCGTGGACGACGTGCTGGGCAAGCCGTTGTCGTCGGAAGACCCGGTGGCTTCTCGGAAGCTGGCCGAGTTGTGCGGTGGGTTGCCGCTGGCGTTGCGCGTGGCGGCCGCGAAGCTGGTGATCAGTCCCGAGTGGACGGTCGAGGAGCTGGTGGGGGAGCTGGCCGACGACGGGCACCGGTTGCGTGGCTTGGACCTACCTGAGGCAGGCGTGGGGGTGTCGCGGGCGCTGGACCTGTCGACCCGCGACCTGCCGTCCGAGCTCGGCGAGGTGTTCACGTCCGTCGGCATGGCGCCCGGCCGCTGGATGTCCTCGCACGCCGTCGCCGCGTTGACCCGCAGCCAGCTGGAGTCCGCCCGTTCGCGGCTGGCGCAGCTGGTCGAGGTGAACCTGCTGGTCGAGCCGTGGCCGGACGGGTTCACGATGCACGAGCTGGTGCGCCTGTACGTGCGGGGCGTCGGGCGTCCGGACCTGGACTCGTTGCGGCGCTTGGTGAACTACTACCTCGTGGCGTGCGACCACGTCCGCCGCGCCATCCGGCCGGCGCGCGACGGACTCGACTTCGTGTTCGGGGACAACGGTTCCACGTCGTTACCCGCGTTCGACGACCCGATCGCCTGGTTCGACCAGGAGTGGCCCAACATCGTCGCGGTCGTGCACGCGTCCGCTGAGTCGGGCCTGCACGACCAGGTGTGGCAGCTGGTTCGGCTGCTGCACACGTATGCGACCGTGCGCGCACTCACCGGGGAGTGGGTGGCGTTGGTCGGGTTCGGCCTGGCCGCGGCCGAGGTGACGGGGAGCCGCCTCGGACAGGTCCTGATGCTGGACACGACCTACACGACGAACGCCAGGCTGGGACGTCCCGTCCTGCTGCCGGACGCTCGCCGCGCGCACCGGCTCGCGTCGGAGCTGGGCGAGCGCCAGTACCTGGTGCTGACGCTCGCCCAGCTCGCCGACGTGCTGTTCCGCCTGCAGCACCACGACGAGGCGTTGCTGCACTTCTGGGAGTCGGTGCAGCTCGCGCAGCAGTCCGGTGACGTAGTCGGCGAGGGCCACGGCCTGAACAACGTGGCACAGGTCGAACAGGCGCGCGGACGTCTCGACGTGGCGCTGCAGCACCAGGCGCACGCCGTCGAGGTCTACCGGCGGTCCGGCGACCAGGTGGCGTTGATCCGCGGGCTCGCGAACCTGGCCGAACTGTCGTTGGAAGCGGGGTCCTTGGACGCAGCGGAGTCGTTGGCGCGTCAGGTCGTCGACCAGGCCGCCGTCGCCGAAGTGACGTACCTCGAGGGTTTCGGCCGCCAGGTGCTCGGCGGTGTGCTGCTCCGGCGGGCGGAATGGGTTGCTGCGGCAGCGGAATTGACGGAAGCACTGCGCCTGTACGCGCAGGTCAACTCGGCCCGCGCGGTGGAAGTGCGCGCTGCTTTGGACTCGCTGTCGTCCGAGGTTTAGCCGCTGTTTAGTCGTCTGGTCCCAAAGCATGGGATGTTGGAACTGCAGGCCGCCGAGTGGGGGATTACCGAGGGGGTAAGGCGCCTGCCATTGGAAGGGCCCGACCGGCATTCGGGGGAGTTTGCCGGTCGGGCCGCTTTGTCTTTTATTGGTAGTTCTCTTCGGTGCAGCGGGCCAGCGGCAGCAGTTCTGGTCGCTTCGGCGCCAGACCGTCACCCATCGACTCGCCTCGTAGGGTTCGGCCGATCCACGGGACCACGTGCTCGCGGGCCCACTTCAGGTCGGCCTTTCGCTGCGTCACCCAGTCCGTCTGCTCCAGCGCGGGCCACGGCGCGTCCCACGCGTGGTCGTCGGTCAGGCCCAGGACTTCCGCCGTCTTGTTGGCGACCCGCTGGTGGCCTTCCGGCGACAGGTGCAGCCTGTCCTCGCTCCACGCGCGTCGGTCTTGGAGTGAGTGCATGGACCAGAGATCGACCATGCGGCAGTGGTAGCGCTCGGCGATCGACCACAGATGCGTGTTGTAGATGGCGATCTTGCCGCGCAGGCTCCTGAGCAGCGGGGTCGACCTGGTGTCGAAGCCGGTGAAGATGACGACGTCGCTGCCGGCCGCCCTGAGGTCGGCGACCGCCACCTCGTAGACCTCGGCCAGGGCGTCCGGGTCGCTGTTCGGGACCATGATGTCGTTGCCGCCGCCGCAGAACGTGACGAGATCCGGTTTGAGCTCGATGGCGAGGGGGACCTGCTCGTCGATGATCTCCTGCAGCATCTTGCCGCGGATCGCGAAGTTCGCGTACCGGAAGTCGGGTGCGGTTTGGGCGATCATCCCGGCCAGGCGGTCGGCCCAACCCACGTAGGTGTCTCGTGGGCCCGGGTCGTCCATGCCCTCGGTGAAGCTGTCCCCCAGGGACACGAGACTGTTCCATCGCAGCAGCACAACATCCCCCTTATCTCGCGACTACTGGTCTTGCTGGTCTTGCTGCCCCCGCCTGCGGCTCCCGATCGCGGGCGACTGCTTAGCATGCACAACCAACCGCTGGTTACGCCACCGTCGGTTACGGCATCGTAAGTTTTGTCGCTGTGGGTGACGATTCTTTTACCACCCGATGGAGGGAAGCTTGAGCACGATCCGGGGGGATGTCGGGTGATCCGGGGGTTTCGTCGGATTTGGTCGCTTGGTTGTCGCTAGTTTTTGGTGCGTGCGTTCTGGTTTGCCGCTTCCTTCCATTTCGCTGGGTGTCGCGCTTCTCACAGTCGGGGTGCTGGCTGGGGTGGTGCTGTCGGGTGGGGTTCCTGGGGCTGGGCCCGGTTCGGGGTCTGGGGCTGAGCCTGAGGTGGCGCAGATCGGTGGGGACGTTGGTGGGGATGCGCCTCCTATGGAGTTCAGTCCTGTGCCTTCTGCGGTGAAGGTTGTGCCGTCTCCTGGGGCTGGGGTTCGGCCGGTGGTTACGCCGCCTCCGCATTCGAATCCTGTGGTTCGGCCGGAGGTTGAGCCTTCCGCGAGTGTGGTGGGGGCTGCTGTGCCTTCGGTGGGGTTGCTTTCTTCTGTGGTTGCGCCTTCGGCGCCCGCGCCGGTTCCGTAGGTCGTCCCCCTGGTTCGTTGGCGGGTGCCTGTTGAGTGTCCGTAGGTGGGTGCGGTCCGTAGGTTTCCTGGCGGTTGCGTTCTGGGAGCTCTGCCCCAGACCCGCCAATCTGATCAAAGACCCACCAGCGCCGTCGGCGGGTTGATGGCACGCCTGTTGCTTTGGGCGGCTTGCTGTTGCGTACGTGGGTGCGTTGGTGGGGTGGGTCCCGTCACGAGTCGCGTCGGAGCGAGCCACACCAGGGAGGGGAGGTCAAGTCGACGAAAAGCGTGTCGACTTGACCTCCCCT
>NZ_JBFAYI010000049.1:37682-44761 GCF_040681245.1 Lentzea sp. NPDC051838 | reverse complement strand
ACAGGCGTGCCATCAACCCGCAGACGGCGCTGGCCCCCTGATCAGATTGGCGGGGTTTGGGGCAGAGCTCCCAAGGGGAAGCACGCAACAGGAACACGCCCTACGCAACCCGACCACCCACAAAGCCGCGACTCGCAAGGCGACAGCCGCACGCAACAGGGGAACGGCACGGACAACAAACAGGCAGCCGCCAACCCAACAGGGGGACGACCGACAACACAACCGCGAGCGGCCGAAGGCCGCTACACACGAGAAGCAGCGACCAACTCCCGATACCACTGCGCACTCTGCTTCAACGTGCGCTCCTGAGTCGCATAATCCACCCGGACAATGCCAAACCTCTTGGCATACCCGTATCCCCACTCAAAGTTGTCCATCAACGACCAAGCCAAGTACCCACGAACATCAGCCCCACCCCGAACAGCAGCAGCAACAGCCGAGATGTGCGACCTCAGATACTCGACCCGGTCAGCATCAGCAACATACCCATCATCAACCTCAAGATCATCAAAAGCAGCGCCGTTCTCAGTGATGACCATCGGCACCCCGTAGTCCCGCTGCAACCGCACCAACAGCGCAGTGAACCCCTCAGGCACGATCTCCCACCCCATAGCCGTAACCGGTCGCCCCTGAGGAACAACCTCAGCCACAGCAGGATCATCAGTAGCCTTCACCACATGCGATGTGTAGTAGTTGACCCCCAACACATCAATCGGCGCAGAGATGATCTCAAGATCCCCGGACCGCACCGGCAACTCAGCCCCACGCCCAGCAACATCAACCAGCACATCCTCCGGGTACCGCCCATGCACCAACGGATCCAGGTAGATCCGAGTGCCAAGCCCATCAGCCCGCCGAGCAGCATCAACATCACGCGGATCATCGGAAGCGGGTGTGTGGACTCCCATGTTCAAGGTGATGCCGAGGGACGAGACGCCGCGCGATCGGAGCTCCTGCCCGGCGAGCCCGTGGCCGAGCAGGAGGTGATGGACAGCCCTGATCGCCTCACCGAAGTTCTTCCGCCCAGGCGCATGCCGCCCGGTGTCATACCCGAGCATCGCCGAACACCAGGGCTCGTTCAACGTGGTCCAGGTAGGAACCCGATCCCCCAGCGCGTCGTGCACCAGCCCAGCGAACTCGGCAAACCGATAAGCGGTGTCCCGATGAGGCCACCCACCGGCATCCTCAAGCTCCTGAGGTAAATCCCAGTGGTACAACGTCAACCAAGGATCAACCCCCTTCTCCAACAGCTCGTCCACGAGCCGCGAGTAGAAGTCCAGACCCTTGGGATTCACCGGACCACGCCCACCAGGCTGAATCCGAGGCCAGGACACCGAGAACCGGTACTTGTCCACCCCCAACCGGGCGATCATCGCCACATCGGCAGGCATCCGATGGTAGTGATCACAGGCCACATCCCCGTTCTCACCAGCAGCAACCGCCCCAGGCCGCCGCGCGAACGTGTCCCAAATGGACAGTGTCCGCCCGTCCTCGTCGAACGCGCCCTCGATCTGGTACGCGGAAGTCGCGACGCCCCAGAAGAAGTCCGACGGCAGCCCCGCGGTCACCTCAGACATGCACACCCTCCAACCAGCAGGCAACCCGACGCTGCTCCGACACGGCGTCCAGCGATGGCATCCGCTCCGAGCAGACGTCCATCGCCGAAGGACAACGCGGGTGGAACGGACACCCGGAAGGCATGGACCGAAGATCAGGCGGCGACCCCGGAATCCCGCGAAGCTCACGCCGCGGCCCCCGCAACGCCGGGAACGACCCGAGCAACCCCTGCGAGTACGGATGCTTGGCCGCCCGGTAGATCTCCGCGGCCGGCGCCTCCTCGACCACGCGTCCGCCGTACATGATCGCGATCCGGTCGGAGAACTCGACCAGCAGCGAGATGTCGTGCGTGATGAAGATGATCGAGAAGCCCAAAGTCTCCCGAAGCCGCATCATCTGACCGAGGATCTGCCGCTGCACCACCACGTCCAGCGCGGTCGTCGGCTCGTCCATGATCACGATCTCCGGCTCCAGCGCAAGAGCCATCGCGATCATCACCCGTTGCCGCATCCCGCCGGACAGCTGGTGCGGGTAGGCCGAGAGCCGATCCACCGGAATCCCGACCAGCGACAGCAGCTCACGAGCACGAGCGACCCGCTCCGGACGCTTCATCGACGGCCGATGGGCGCGCAGCACGTCGTCGATCTGCGTGGCCACCGAGATCACCGGGTTCAGGGCGTTCATCGCACCCTGGAACACGATCGCGATCTCGCTCCACCGCAGCACCTGCAGTTCGCGCTCGCTCAGCGCCAGCAGATCCTGCCCCTTGAACAGCACCGAACCGGACGGCACGTGCCCAGGCGGCTGCAGCAACCGCGTCGCGGCATAGGCCAAAGTGGACTTACCGCTGCCACTCTCACCGGCGAGCCCGAGAACCTCACCGGCCCCGAGTGACAACGACACGTCGTGCACGGCCCGCAACGAGCCGTAGTCCACCGAGAGCGAGCGGATCTCCAGCACCGGGCTCATGCGCGCACCTTCCGCAGGCGGGGATTCGCGTACTCGTCGATCCCGAAGTTGATCAGCGCCAGAGCCGTGCCCAGCAGAGCGATGCACAGGCCGGCGGGAACGAACCACCACCACGCGCCCTGGCCGAGAGCCTGGTTGCTCTGCGCCCAGAACAGGATCGTGCCCCAGTTCCAGGTCGACAGGGACACGACGCCGACGAACGACAGCGTGATCTGCAGCATCACCGCGAAGATCACGGTGCCGACGAAGCCGGAGCCGATCACGGCCAGCAGGTTCGGCAGCACCTCGAACACGATGATCCGCCAGGTGCGTTCACCGGACGCCCGCGCAGCCTCGACGAAATCACGTCGCCGCAACGACATCGTCTGCGCACGCAGCACACGAGCACCCCACGCCCACGCGGTCAGCGAGATCACCGCCGCGATCAGCACGGTGTCCGCGGACGGCAGCATCGACGCCACGATGATGATCAGCGGCAGCGCCGGGATCACCAGAAAGACGTTGGACAGCATGGACAACGCCTCGTCGGCCGCCCCACCGAGGAACCCGGCGGTCACCCCGACCAGGATCGACAGGAACGTCGCCAGCACACCGCAGACGAGCCCGACGACCATCACTCCCCTGGTGCCCACGAGCACCTGGGAGAAGATGTCCTGCCCGGTCATCGTCGTGCCGAACCAGTGCGCGCCCGATGGCGGCGACAGCAGGTCGTCGCCCATCGCGGACGGGTCGTAAGGCGCGATCCACTCGCCGACCACGGCGATCACCGTGAAGAAGGCCAGGATTCCCAAGCCCAACCGAGTCTTGAAGTTCATGAGAAGCTCAGCCCTCCCGCCGGGTGCGCGGGTCGAGCAGCAGGTAGCCGACGTCCGCGAGCAGGTTCGCCACCAGCACGGCCAGCGTGATCACCAGGAACACGCCTTGCATCAGCGGGTAGTCCTTCGCACCGATGCCCTGGAAGAGCACGTACCCGAGACCTGGATACGAGAACACCATCTCCACCAGCAGCGCGCCGCCGACGATGAAACCCAGTGACAGCGCGAAACCCGAGATCGACGGCAGCACGGCGTTGCGCGCCGCGTAGGCGAACATGATCCGCTTCTGCGACAACCCCTTGGCCCGCGCGACCAGCACGTAGTCCTCGGCCGTGACGGTCACCATCATGTTGCGCATGCCCAGGATCCAGCCCGCCACCGAGCTCACGACGATCGTGAGTCCAGGCAGCACGGCATGTTCCAGCACGCTGCCGATGAACTCGCCGGACCACTCCGGCACCAGCCCGGCCGCGTAGCCACCGGAGGCCGGCAGCAGCGGGAACGTCACGGAGAACACCGAGATCGCGATGAGCCCGAGCCAGAAGTACGGGATCGACGAGAGGAACGTCGTCACCGGGATCAGGTTGTCCATCCACGATCCGCGCTTCCACCCCGCGTAGACGCCGAGCAGGGTGCCCAGCAGGAACGCGATGATCGTGGTGACGCCGATCAGGCCGAGTGTCCACGGCAACGACTGCGAGAGCACCTCAGATACCGGCGTCGGGAAGAACGTGAACGACAACCCGAGGTCGCCACGGGCCAAAGCGCCCCAGTAGTCGACGTACTGCTCCCAGATCGACTTCTTCTCGTCCAGCCCGAACAGGATGTACAGCGAGGCCATCGCGTCGCTGTTCAGCCGCCCGCCGAGCTTGGTGATCATCGCCTGCACCGGGTCGCCCGGCAGCAGGCGCGGGAGCAGGAAGTTCGCCGTGATCGCCGCCCACAGCGTGATCAGGTAGAACAACCCGCGGCGCAGCAGGAACGTCACGCTGCCACCTCCGCGTAGAGCCAGCACGCCGCCCAGTGACCGTCACCGACGTCCGAACGGGGTGGCGCGTCGGTCCAGCAGCGTGCCTGGACCTTCGGGCAACGGGCCGCGAACTGACAGCCCGCCGACACCGCCGCAGCCTCCTCGACCGGCGCGTCCAGCGCGACCACCGCGCGTTCCGGATCGGGTGCGGACTCGATCAGCAGCTGCGTGTACGGGTGCGCGGGTTTCTGCGTCACGGACTCGCTGTCGCCGCCCTCGACGATCTGCCCGCCGTACATCACGAACGTCTCGTCGGCGAAGTACCGCGCCGACGCGATGTCGTGCGTGATGTACAGGACGGCGAGCTTGAGCCGTTCCTTCAAGTCCAGCAACAGGTTCAGCACGCCGAGCCGGATCGAGACGTCCAACATGGACACCGGCTCGTCAGCGAGCAGCACTTCCGGGTGGGCCGCAAGCGCTCGCGCGATCGCCACGCGCTGCCGTTGACCACCGGAGAGTTCGTGCGGATACCGCGAGGCGAAGTCGACGGGCAGGTTCACCCGCTCCAGCAACTGCTCCACCGTCTCCGGCCGCTTGTGGATCTTCAGCGGCCGGGTCAGGTGGTAGCGGATCGTGTGGATCGGGTTGAGCGAGGCGAACGGGTCCTGGAACACCATCTGGACCTTGCGCCGGTACTCCCGGACCCGTCGCACCCTCTTGCCGTCCAACAGGATCTCGCCCGAGGTGGGCTCCACCAGCCGCGCCAGCAGCTTCGCCACCGTCGACTTGCCCGATCCCGATTCGCCGACGAGGGCGGTCACGCGCCCGCGGCGCAGGACGATGGAGACGTCCTGCACCGCACGCACGCGCTTGTAGGTCTTGACCAGACCTTTCGCTTCCAGCGCGATTTCATCCATTACGCAGCCGGCTTCAACTTCATGACGATCTGCAGGGCGTTGGGCAGCGTGGCCTGCGGCGGACCGTACGGGTCCTCTTCGGACGGCCAGCCGACCCAGTTCTTCGTGCTGTACTCGGCACCGATCGGACCCGCGGAGGTCGGGATCATCGGCACCTGCTCGACCATGATCTTCTGCAGCGTCGCGAGGCTCTTGGCGCGCGCCGCGTCGTCCGTGGCGTTCGCGTACTCGGCGAGTGCCGCGGTGGCCTCGGGGTTGTTGTAGCGGCCGAAGTTCACCGCCGCCGTCTGGCCCATCGGCTTGATCTCCGCGCCGTCCATGATGTTCTGGTACATCTCGTACGGCGTGGCACCGGTGTTGGTCCAGCGCAACGAGGCCTGGAACGAGCCGTTCGCGAAGTCGGTCGTCCACGCGTCCGCGGTCTGCGTGCGCACGGTCGCCTCGATGCCGATCTTCTTGAGGTCGCTCTTGATGATGTCGAGCACCGTCAGGTAGTCCGACCAGCCGGACGGGTTGGTGAGCTCGAGCGTCACGGGCTTGCCGTCGGGCGCCTTGAGCACGTCACCTTCGAGCTTGAAGCCGGCCGCGGTCAGCTTCTGCTTCGCCTTGTCGACGCTCACCTCGAACCGCGCGGACTTGTACTCCGGCGCGAGGAACGAGTCACCGGCGGGCAACGGCATGCCGGTGGGCGACTCCAGCTTCGGGAACAGGCGAGCCTCACCGCGGACGAAGATCGCCTCGCGGTCGATCACGTCGCTCATCGCCGCGCGCAGCGCCGGGTTGTCGAACGGCGCGACGGTGTGGTTCACCCAGAGGCCGTGGATGCCGAGACCGGCCGGGAACCACAGCTTGTGGTTCTTCGGGTCCTTGTCGACGTAGAGCTTTTGGTAGTCCGGGATGAAGACGTACGACCACTGCGACGCACCCGACGCCAGCGCGGTGGTCTGCGCCGTGTTGTCGTTGTACGAGGTGTACTGGATCTCCGGCACCTTCGGCAGTTCCTGCCAGTACTCGGAGCGCCGGGTGATCGTGACCGTCTGCGAGGTGAACGACTTCACCTGGTACGGGCCCGTGCCGACCGGGTTCGGGTTCGTGTAGGTCGTCGGGTCGGAGACGCCGCTCCAGACGTGCTGCGGCACCACCATCACGCTGATGACCTTGTTGCGCGTCACGAACTGCGGGTTCGCGAACGTCACCTCGACCTTGCCGTCCGGCGTCGCGGTCGCGGTCTCGACCTTGAGCGAGTCGCGGTTGTTGAGCGCCGGCCACTTCTTCAGGATCTCGTACGAGAAGGCGACGTCAGCGGCCGTGAGCGGCTTGCCGTCGGACCACTTCACGTTCTCCCGGATCGTGAAGGTGACCTTCTTGTAGTTGTCCGCCCAGTCCCACTTCGTCGCGAGCCACGGAACCGGCTCCTGGGCGGGCCGCGTGTTGTTGACGAACGCCAGCGGCTCGTAGATCTGGTAGCGGTACCCGAGCGACCCGGCCGCCGACGTGGGCAGGAACGGGTTGTGGTTCTCCGTCAGCGGCCCGTTGGGCATGCCCACGGTCAGCACACCCGAGGCCTTGGTGGCGCCACCGGAGGAGCAACCTGTCGCCGCGAGCGCCAGTGCTACTGCGACGATGATTGTTCTGCGCATTGGGGAGTCTCCCGATACGACGGCGTGTGAGAGCGCTCTCCCACACGTACGGCGAACTCGCCAGACGACCAGGGTCTGCTTCACAGGTGCAGTTCGATGAGAGTCGCGCCTGAGGTGGTTCCTGGTGGCGCGTGGCATGTACCGCGAGATGGAGTTCCTGCTCGGCGAGAAGTCCGCGTCGATGCTCGTGCGGCACCGCGCGGTGCGGCAC
>NZ_JBFAYI010000049.1:0-37672 GCF_040681245.1 Lentzea sp. NPDC051838 | reverse complement strand
GCGCGGGCAGACGTGCCGCATACCGGTGTTGTATGCGGGTCGTCTGCCCGCGCCACCAGGGGCCGCCTCAGGCCCGGCTATCGCGGACTGGACCTGTGAAGCAGGCCCTTGGCTCGTCTGGCGTGTTCGTTCAGTTGTGGTGGGTCAGGGCGCGGATTCGCGCACGATCAACGAGGTCGGCAGCACCAGCGGGTGGTCGGGCATCGGCTGTCCCTCGAGCGTGGAGAGCAACATCCGCGCGGCGGCGGCGCCCATCTCCTGCAACGGCTGGCGGATCGTCGTCAGCCGGGGTTCGGTGTGTCCCGCGACCGGGACGTCGTCGAAGCCGACCACGGCCACGTCCTCGGGGACGGACCGGCCTGCCTCGCGCAGCCTCCGCAGCACGCCGACCGCCGAGAGGTCGTTGTGCGCGAACACGGCGTCGAACGGGATTCCGCTCGCGAGGAGCTTGTCGACGGCGACTTCTCCGCCTTCAGTGGTGAAGTCGCCGTCGACGATGAGGTCCGGGTGCAGCGTCAGGCCCGCTTCCGCCAAAGCGAGCCGGAACCCGTCCAGCCTCGCCTGAGTGCACCCGAAGTGCGGTGGTCCGGTGACGACGGCGAACCTGCGGCGACCGGCCGCGACGAGATGCCTCGCGACATCCGCGCCTCCCTGCCGGTTCGTCGTCGTCACCGAAGGGAACTCCGGGTGCGAGCCGCGATCGTCGATCATGACGACCGGCAGTCCCGCCCGGTAGAGCGTGGAGATGTAGTGCAGGGTGTCCGGCGGCTCGACCACGAGCAGACCGTCGAAAGCGTTGGCGGACACGTGGTTCGCGAACTGGTTCAGCGACTCGGGCCCGCGGTTGATCGTGTAGAGCAGCAGCCCGTACCCGTCGGCCTCGAGCGTGTCGACGATGCCCTGCAGGACCTCGCCCATCCACGGCCACGTCAGCGACGGCGCGAGCATGCCGACCGTGCGGGTCCGCCCCCGCGCCAGGCCGACGGCACGCGCGCTGGGCACGTACCCGATCTCGTCGATGACCTTGCGAACGCGCTGTGCGGTCGACGCGTCGACGTCCGGCTTACCGTTCAGCACACGTGACACGGTCGCTTTGGACACCTGGGCGCGTTGGGCGACCTCCGCGATCGTGACACGCATGCCGAACTTCCTTTCCGCCGCCTCTGAAACCGGTTTCGGTACCGGTTCCGACGAGGTGTGACGGAGTCAACAGCCTGACGTGAGCATTAGTCAAGACTCTTGCCGGAAGTTCGTGGGAGCGTTTCCACGGCTGCCGTCATTCCCGCAGGTCGCGCTGATCGGGTGAACCGAATTGAGACGTCGAACCTCGCCTTGATCAGCGCCGTGTCGCCGTCACCTTTGTTCGGACGGAGGACCGAATGGCGCAACAGGACGACACCACCGGCCGCGACCTGACCTGGGACGAGGTCCGCCGTGCCATCGAACGAGCCGCCCGAGAGAAGCCCTCGAAGCCCCGCTGATCATGCACAATCGCAGGCATGGGGGTAGTGACAGCGGTCAGCCGCGACGAGGAGTACACGTTCACCAAACCGGTCCGCTCGAGCATCACGCTGCTCGCGGGTCTCGGCGTGGAGGGTGACGTCCACCAGGGCGTCACCGTGAAGCACCGCTCGCGGGTGGCTCAGGACCCGACGCAGCCGAACCTGCGTCAGGTGCACCTGATGCACGCGGAGCTGTTCGACGAGCTCGGCGAGAAGGGGTTCGCGGTCGCGCCGGGCGAGATCGGCGAGAACGTCACCACGCGCGGCGTCGACCTGCTCGGCCTGCCCACCGGGACGTTGCTCCACTTGGGACCTCAGGCCGTCGTCGAGGTGACCGGGCTCCGGAATCCCTGCGTGCAGATCGAGGCGTTCTCGAAGGGGCTGCTCAAGGAGGTCGTGGGCAAGGGACCCGACGGTGAGCTGATCCGGCGCGCGGGAATCATGTCGGTCGTGCTCGTCGGCGGTGTGGTGAGTCCTGGCGACGAGATCCGCGTGGAGCTGCCGCCGCTCCCCCACAAGCCGCTCGAGAAGGTCTAGTCCGCCCCGAAGTGCCCGTCGAGGATCACCGAGATCGTTCTCGGTGCCTCGACGACGGCGAGATGCGCCGCGTCGCCGACGATGTAGAGATCCGAGTCCCTCAGCTCGTCCGCGATGTGCCGCACGACGTCCGGAGGCGTGGCGTGGTCCTGCGCCGCCGCGATCACCACGGTGGGCACGTCGATCTTGCCCAGGTCCTCGCGCAGGTCCATCCCCCGGATCGCCTCGGCACACGCGAGGTACGAGGGCACGTCGACCTTCAGCAGCTCCGACCGGAAGTGCGAGACCACGGCCGGCGAGAACGACGGCGTGAACCACCGCGACACGATCGCGTCCGCCGCCGGTTCCATGCCGAGCTCCCGGATCAGCGAGATCCGCTCGTCCCACATGGACTTGTCGGGATACCAGGCGGCCGTGCACACCAACGCCAGCCGCGAGATCCGGTCGGTGTGCGCGGCGAGCCACATGCCGACCATGCCACCGAGCGACACACCGCAGTAGTACACCTGGCGCAGTCCCAAGTGGTCCAACAGCTCCACCACGTCGCCCGCGAGTGCTTCAAGAGAGCACGCACCCTCGACCGGAGCCGACAGCCCGTGCCCGCGGTGGTCGAAGCTGAGCAGGCGGAACGGCAGCGGGAAGTCGCGCCACAGCTCGGTGGTCGTGCCGAGAGCGTTGCCCAGCACCAGCACCGGCGCGTCGGCCGGGCCGGTCAGCGTGTGATGCGGGATCACCGGTCGCCTCCTCCCAACTGTGCGAGTCTGATGGGTGTTTCCCCAGGCCGCACCCTGAATCCACTTGAGACGGCACCGAACGGCTTCGGCCGGACGCGTGACGGCCCGTCACCTACGTCCAGCGTCCGAAACAAGACGTTTGAGACGCGGTCGGATGAGAGCCATGAAGACCTTGATCCTGGCAATGATCCTCATCGCACCCACACCCGCGGACGTCGACGTGCAAAGCAGCCTGTGCAGGTTCGGCAACCAGTGGATGATCAGCGGCGACTGGAACGGTGACGGCGTCGACGGGCCCGGCATCGTGCAGGAGTCCGACGCGGGGCTGGAGTGGTTCCTGCGCAACGATCCCGGCTCCGGCGCGGTCGACGTCCAGTTCTCGTTCGGGCCCAAGGGCGCCATGCCCGTCACCGGCGACTGGGACGGCAAACCCGGTGACGGCGCCGGTGTCGTCCTCAACAAGGACAAGAACCTGCGCTGGCAGCTCAAGAACAAGCTCGAGCTGGGCAGCCCCGACGCCGACTTCTCGTTCGGCACCAGCGCGACCGACATCCCGCTCACCGGCGACTGGGACGGCAAGGGCCCGACCGGCATCGCGGTCGTCCGCAACTCCGGCAACAACCTCCAGTGGCAGCTGCGCCAGACACCCGACGCCGGGTCGCCGTTCACGATCTTCAACCACGGCGCGAAGGGCGACGGGCCGCAGACCGGCGACTGGGACGGGAAGAACGGGGACGGCATCGGTTCCACGCACCGCGCGACCGGGCTGGAGTGGAAACTCCGCGACAGCGCGAGCGCGGGCAACGCCACGAAGAACTTCACGTTCGGCAACGGCAGGACCGACTGTCAGCTCACCGGCGACTGGAACGGCGACGGCATCGACACCATCGGCATCGTGCGAATCGTCGACGGCAAACGCGAATGGCAGATGCGCAACAGCCTGAACGGGGGTCCCGCGGACTTCACGTTCACCTTTTGACCGCTTCGTGTTCCTCGACAAACCACCGGCCTGGCCCCCGCCGTAACACCGTTACGAGTAGCAGAATGAAGGCTTGCCTCACGCCGCCGACCTACCGGGAAGCCGATGAACTCCGTTGCTCCGTTCGCACACGAGGCCTTGTTCTACCGGGACGAGGACGACTTCCTCACCGGCACGGCCAGATTCGTCGCGGACGGCGTGAGCAGAGGCGAGCCCGTGCTGGTGGCGGTACCCGAGGCGAGCATCACGCTGTTGCGCGACGAGCTGGGCGGCAAGGCCGACCAGGTGCACTTCATCGACATGACCGAGGCCGGCCGCAACCCCGGCCGGATCATCCCGGGCGTGCTGATGGCGTTCAGCGCGAGCGCGCCTCAGGAACGGGTGCGCATGGTCGGCGAACCGGTGTGGCCAGGCCGCAGCGAGCTCGAGTACCCGGCGTGCGTGCAGCACGAGGCGTTGATCAACACGGCGTTCGAGGGGCGCAGCGGCACTCTGCTGTGCCCCTACGACGCATCGTCGCTGCCTGAGCACGTGCTGGAGGACGCGCGGCGCACGCACCCGGTGGTGATCGACGGGAGCAAGCGGATCGCGAGCGAGTGGTACACCGATCCGGCCGGGCTGGCCGACATCTACAACGTGCCGTTGCCCCCGCCACCGCCGTCCGCCGAGGAGCACATCTTCTCCGTCGGCACTCTGGCGCACATGCGCAGGCTCGTGACGGCGTACGCGGACTGGCTTCGCCGCGAGCAGGTCGAGGATCTGGTGCTCGCCGTGAACGAGCTCGCGACGAACAGCATCCTGCACGCGTCCGGCCGCGGCGTGCTGCGGTTGTGGCGCGAGGGCGACACCGTCGTGTGTGAGGTGAGCGACTCGGGCACGGGTTTCCCGCCCTCGTTCACCGGTCTGTCGGGCTTCGGGATCGTGATGGTGAACCTGTTGTGTGACCTGGTTCGCACCCACACGAGTCACACCGGTACCACCGTTCGAGTGTATCTGGGGCGGTAGAGAGTCACCGCCATCTCATCGCAATGCGCTCGACACGCGGACCTGTTTTCCTGGCATGCCTATGACAGACCACCTCTCCCCCCTCGACATCGCCTTCCTCGCCATGGAGGGCAACGCGAACCCGTTGCACCTCGGCGCGGTCGCGACCTTCGCACCGTCCACTCCGGTGCATCCGGCCCGCATCGCCGCCGTGCTCTGCGAACGCGCTCTGGAGATCCCGCGTTTGCGTCAACGTGCACGAACGTCGTTGCTGGGCGGGGCGCGCTGGGTGGAGGATCCCGGCTTCGCGCCGGAGGATCACGTCTTCACGCACCACGTGCGCGGCCGGGAACGGTTCGCGACCTTGGTGTCCCACCTCATGGCGCAGCCGCTGGACCTCGCGCGGCCGCCGTGGGAGCTGCACGTCGTCACCGGACTCGCGGGCGGGCGGTTCGCGGTCGTCGCGAAGCTGCACCACTCGTTGTGCGACGGCATGAAGGCCGTTGGCCTGGGAATTCAGCTGTTCGACCCGTCGCGGCTGTCCATTCCGGACACTCCAGCGCCGATCATCGAGAAGTCGATCATCCCGTCTCTCCCGTCGTTGCGCGGGATCAAGGACACGATCGACATCGCCTCGTCGGTGCTGATGAACACCCGGCCGCCGACGTTGAACTCGCCGGTGCTCACCGCGTCGACCCGGCCACGCCGCGTGGTGATGTCGCGCCTGGATCTCGCGGACGTGCACCGAATTCGCCGCGCGCACGGCGGCACGGTGAACGACGTGTTGCTCGCGCTGGTCACGGGTGCGTTGCGGCACTGGCTTTCCGCGCACAACAGCGCCTCGGCCGACTCGGTCGTGCGTGCGCTGATCCCGGTTAACCAGCGCTCACGCTCCGGCGACGCGTCGTCCGGCAACTCCATCTCCGGCTTCCTGCTGTCGTTGCCGGTCGGCATCGCGGACCCGCTCGAGCGGCTGCAGAACGTCCAGGAGCAGATGGAGTCGGCGAAGGCCCAGGGCCCCGACCGCGGCGCCGGCGCGCTGCCGCTGCTCGCGGACAAGGTGCCGCCCCTCGTGCACCGCTTGGCCGCTCCCGTCGCCGCCCGCTGCGCCCCGCTGCTGTTCGACACGCTGGTCACGTCGGTGCCGCTGCCTTCGGTGCCGTTGTCGCTGGACGGCGCCGCACTGTGCGAGCTGTACCCCGTCGCGCCAGTGGCCCCCGGACACGCCGTTGGTGTCGCTCTGTCCGTGTACCGCTCCTCGGTGCACGTCTGCCTCAACACGAACCAGTCGTGGATGTCCGACGCGCAGTGGCTCGACGGTGTGCTGCGACGCGAGGTGTCGTCCCTTCAGGACGCCCGCGAGCTGGTGGGTTTGCCGAGGTAGAAGGCCGGGCAAACCTCCCGCCATGAGCAACGCCGTGGTTCTCGACGTGGACGGCACGCTGGTCGACACCAACTACCACCACACGGTGGCGTGGCTGCGGGCCTTCCGCGACGTCGACGTCACCGTGCCGGGCTGGAAGGTGCACCGCGCGATCGGCATGGGCGGCGACAAGCTCGTGGCCGCCGTCGCGGGCGACCAGGTGGAACGCGACCACGGCTCCGAGGTGCGCGCCGCGTGGGAACGGCACTTCGACGGGATGCTGGCCGAGATCCAGCCCCTCGAAGGCGCCCACCGCCTGATCCGCGCCGCCACGGACCTCGGTCTGGCCGTGGTGCTGGCGTCGTCGGGCAAGCGCAAGCACGTCGAGCACTACCTGAAGCTGCTCGACCCCGGTGACATCGCCTGGACGTCCTCCGACGACGTGGACGACTCGAAGCCCGCGCCGGACCTGATCGAGGTGGCGCTGCGCTCGGTGCACAGCTCGCGCGCTGTCGTGATCGGCGACTCGGTGTGGGACTGCGAGGCGGCGGAACGGGCGGGGCTGCCGTCCATCGGGCTGCTGACGGGCGGGTTCGGGGAGGACGAGCTGGTGGACCGCGGCGCTTCGGCGGTGTACGCGGACCTGGACACGCTGCGCGCAGAGCTGTCGGACCTGCCGTTCGCCGAGGTGCGGGCCCCGAACGCCTGAGGGCTGTCAGACCCGCTCACTAGAATCGAAAATGGGGGTACCCGGCCCGACCCGTGTGTGTGGTGAGCGCGCTTAGGGCCGAGGCCCGTCCGACTTCTTGGTCGGCTTGCCCGGATCCCGGTCCTTGGTCGACTTGGGCGTCGTGGTCGTCGGCTCCTGCGTGGTCGACACCGTGCTCGACCCCGGCTGCCCCGGCCCGTGCTGGTCCGGGTTGCTCGACGCGCTCCCGGTGCTCGGATTGCCCGGCTGCGGCGCACCAGGCACGCCAGGAGCACCCGGCGTCTGCGTCACCGTGATCGTCGACGCCCCCACCGTCACCACGTGCGTCGAAGGCCCCGGCAGCGGCTTCTCGTCGGCGGCGGGTGCCTCACTGCCGCCTCCGCCGAAGTTGACCACCGCCACGGCCACCGCCGCGACAGCCGCGACCGCTGCCCCGCCGATCGCCAAGCGCTTGCCCCGCCTGGGCGCCTGTGACGGCATCTCCAGCGGGTCTGCCGACACCGCCGCGTCCGGCAGCAGGGCCGGCAGCCCGCGGCTCACCTCGTGCGCGGCCGACAACGACCGCGCGCACATCTCCGCGGTCGGACGACGGCGAGGATCCATCTCCGTCATCGCCGACAGCAACGACACCCAGGCCAACGGCAGATCGATCGGAATCCGGGGAGTCCGCGCCAGCCGGGCCAACGCGGCCTCGGCGTCGCCACCGGGATATTCGGCCCGTCCGGTCAGGCACTCCAGCAGCACCAGGCCCAACGCGTAGACGTCCGACGGCGGGCCTACCGTCGAGCCGCGCACCTGCTCCGGCGACAGGTACCCGGCCGTGCCGACGAGCACGCCGGACGTGGTCACCCGCGTCACCTCGGCCACCAGCGCCAGCCCGAAGTCCGCCAGGTAGGCCTGCTTCTCCTCGTCGTCCAGCAGGATGTTCGACGGCTTGATGTCCCGGTGCACCACGCCGAGCCCGTGCACGTGGTGCAGCACGGACGCGATCTGCCCGCCGATGCGCGCCACGAACCGGGGCGGCAGCGGGTCGCGCATGCGTTGGCGCAGCGTGCCGCCGGTGATCTCGCGCATCACGAAGTACGGCCGGCGCGAGAGCATCCCCGAGTCGTACACCGGGATCACGCCGGGGCAGTCCAGCTCCAGCAACATCGACGCCTCGCGCTGCAGCCGCAGCTCGTCGTCGGGCAGGCCGGGACCGGAGAAGATCTTGATCGCCACCGAGGACGTGGTCGAGCGGTCGTAGCAGCGGTAGACCTCGGCCATGCCACCGGAGCCGAGGAGCGACCCGACGACGTACCGGTCGTCGATCACCGCCCCGGTCAGGTCGCCGTCCCAAGGTGCGCTCATGGGCCTCCGCTCGTCGCGCAGCAACCTAACGGGTCGCGTGGAATTCCGGCTACCCGGCCGACCTGAAGATCAAACTACGATCAGCCCGGCCTCGATCTCGCGCACCAACGCCTCGTCGCGTTCCAGCACTGAGATATCGGTGTGGGCGAGCACGACGTAACCGAGCGACGTCCACAGGTCCACCGTGCGCGGCACCTGCGAACCCTCGCGATACGGCAGAGAGGCCCTTACGAAACTCGGCAGCGACGACGCCAGTGAGTCGAACCGCACCGCGTTGCCCAGCTCACCGGCCGCGGGCGACGACAGGTAGACGGACTTCACGTGCCGGTGCTGGGTGTACCGCGCGACAGAAAGGTCTTCATCCACCCGGTGGCGGACCATTCGGGTGATCTGGCTCTCCTGGGCGCCGATCAGGGTCAGCTCCTGCTGCTCGGCACCGGCCAGCCGGGCGCCGATCTCGATCAGCCGCGGGCCGTCCGGAGTGATCATCACCTCGACGTGCGCCGGCCCGTTGCGCACCCCGGTCGCGTCCAGCACCTGGCACACGTACTCGAACAGCACGTCGACCACCGGATCGTCGGCGGGCACGAGCGTGTTCGACAGGTAGATGCCGAGCCGATCGCCCCGGCACTCCTTGGCGTAGCGCCAGACCGCCGCCAGACCGTGCTGCCCGTCGATCGAGTAGGTGTCGACCTCGTACTCGGTGCCGACAGCGAGCTCCTGCACCAGAACGCGGTCGTTGCGCAGGCCGAGCTTGTTGACGCTGCCGTGGATGCGGGAGAACTTCTCCCGCCAGTCGTCACCGGGCTGCGCGACGAACACGTCGTCCGTGCCACCGCTCTCCTGCGGCTTCAGCACGATCGGCGAGCCCTCCAGCCCCTCGCGCCGCAGCCAGGCCGCCACCTCGTCGACGTTGTCGGAGCTGATCTGGCGCAGGTGAGGGACACCGGCCGACCGCAGTGCCACGGCCATCTGCCACTTGTCCCGACGGGCGGACGACAACGACAGCACGTTCGACCGTCCCGGCGCGATCAGCTCGGACAACGCCTCGGCGGCCTCCACCCCGGTCTCGGTGCCCGGCACCACGGCGATCGGCGAGTGCACGGCGAGCTTCCCCGCCAACGAGTCGAGGTCCGACAGGACGTGCACCTCGCGGTAGTTCGACGGGATCCACGTCCTGGCGAGCCCCGCGGGTGGTTCAGGGGTGGTCAGCACCGCGATCGCATCGACATCACGCTCGGCGAACGCGGGCGCGATGCCCTTGCCGGCCGAGTACGGATCCACCACGACGATGTGCGCCACCGCTGCTCCTCCAAGATCGTAAAGACATCTTCCGAACGTGGATCACAACAGCGGAGGCCTGACCAGGCATTCCTGTCTCGATTGGGTCGAGACGACCGTCACTCGAATCGCAACGTCTCGTAGACGGAAGTTGTCACCAGGCTGCCAGAGGAGGCACGCCACACCCGCGAAAGCCGCTGCCGCAGATCCGTGCCGCCGCTCAGCGCCTGCGCCACGAACTGCAGCCCGAGCAGCTCGGCGACGATCTGCTCGGCCGCGTGCCGCAGGTTCACCTCGGCCTTCACCTCACCGCGTTGCTGCGCGAGCCCCAGCAACTCCCGCACGACCGCGATCCAGCCGACGACCTGCGCGGCGGCCGCGACGTCGAAGAACACCGCCTCCCGCAACAACTTCGCGCTCACCCGCACGGTGAGATCGGAGTCGAGCCTGCGGGCGAACTCGAACGACATCGCGATCAGCGCCTGCATCGGAGACAGGCCGAGGGCGAGCTGCTCGTCGCGCAACCGGTGCCACAGCAACGACTGCTCCTCGATGATCGCGACGCCCAGAGCTTCCTTCGAGCGGAAGTGGCAGTACAGCGCGCCTTTCGAGACGTCGGCGCGGGCGCACACGGAGGTGAGGCTGGATCCCGCGAACCCGTCGCGGTCGAAAACCTCGGCCGCCGCTCGCAGCAGCTTGGCCCTGGTGTGTGTCGATCTCTCTCTTTTGGCGCTCATGCCTCGGTCCGCGCCGCACCGGTCGCCAACGCGACGGACAGCGTGTCCGGCAGCTGCCAGTACTGCTCTATCTCCCCCAGGTGCACCGAGAGCACGGCGGCGAACCGCACGTCCGCCTGTGCTCCGGTGGCCAGCACCCGCCAGCGCGCCGAGCCGACCACGGCCGCGTCACCTCCGTCGACGATCACCTGGCGCACCGAGAGCTGCTCCAGGTCGAACGTGGCGAACTGGGTCAGGAACTGGGACTCGACCTCGCGGCGGGTGCGCGGGCCTGGAGCCCAGCGGGAGCCACCGGGTTCGGGGGCCTCCCATTCCACGGTCGGCGCGCACAACCGCGCGATGCCCGATGCGTCCTGTGCCGCGAGCCGCGCCAGGAACACCTGCACCACTTCGACCGTCGAGAGCATTTTCTCCACCTTCTCACCCCGGTCATTGCTACCGCAACGACCCCGGACTTGCCTACACTAGCGATCGAGGGGGAATGTGAGTGCGCACACCCCATTGGCCCAGTTGCGTTTAACCCAAACATCCGATCGGATGATTCAGGCGGTACTCGAACTTTCAACGACCGCCGGTATCACCGCATTGCACGGACCGAACTTCGAGGTTCTGCGGCATGGTGGATGGCGCACCCGCCATCTCACCGAAACGGAGCAGAACCGTGCTCAAGGCAGTCCGTGAAGCCCACGAGCACCAGGACGTCCCGCCGATTACAGCCTTGATTCCACAGGCGCGGCGAGAGCAGGGCCTCACCCAGCGCGAACTCGCGGACCTGTTGTGCGAGATCTCACAAAACGACAGCGTCACCCGTGAAGAAGTGTCGAGATGGGAACGCGGTAAACGCATTCCCGGCCCCTACTGGCGTGCCTGGATCAGCGCGGCGCTCGATGTGCCGCATGCCGAGGTCGACCGGGCCGCGGTGATCGAACGGGAATCCCGCAGGACACGAACCGAGGACCAGCCGCACTAGCGGAGCGCGGGCAGACGGCAGGGGTCTGCCCGCCCGCGGAGGGTGGTGCCCTGCGGCCGCCGCGGGCACCACCCTCCCCACAAGTCCCAGGCAGCAAGGACCTTTGGCCCCCTGTGCGTCCGCGCACAGGGGGCCAAACTGCGTCTCGTGACCCCCTTCGCTAACCCCTTTGCAACCCTGTTGTTACTTGCCAGTAGCGTGTTCGGCGGAACGCCGGGTGTTTCCCCGGTCAAAGTGAACGAGATCGAGTTGGGCCCCGCCGGATTCGTCGAGTTGCGCAACACCGCCGCTACCACGGCAGACATCGGAGGATGGACGGTCCAGTCCTGCTCCGGCGGTACGGCGCGAATCCTCGCCACCATCTCACCCAACACCGTCCTACCTCCGGGTGAATACTTCGTGATAGTTGGCAGCGCGTTCAGCGGAACGGTGCCCAACGGTCTCGTAGTGGACAGCGTGGACGGAAGCGGAGTAATCGCCAGGAACCGGTACGGAGCGCACACCGACAGCGTGGGATTGAGCACGTCCTCACCCTGCAGGGAAGCAGCTCCGGCCACCCCCTGCTCCGATTCCTCGCTGGGCCGCGACGGCGCCTCGCGGGACACGGACCAGAACTCGGCCGACTTCACCTGCCGCATTCCTTCTCCCGGCGAAAACAATCTTTAACCTATCCGTAATGGCCCCTTTCGAGTCCGAACGAATGCGAGCAAAGTCAGTCCCAGCGGCAAGACAGGTCGTTCCCCTCGACCGGACGTGCCGCGTCTGAGAAATACTCCCGAATTCACTTTCTCGAAGGGACCAAGACAATGCGTCGACTGCTGAGCGGAGCCGCGGCTCTCGCATTCGCGAGCACGATCGCGTTCGCGGGACTCGCGAGCGCGGCCCAGGAGCCCTCCGCTCCCGAGGTCATGGCCGTGCCGGCTGTGCTCATCAACGAGGTCTCGACGATGGGCCCGAACGGGCCGCTCGACGAAGCGATCGAACTCGTCAACACGACCGACGAGCAGCTCGACCTCACCGGCTGGGTGCTCAAGATCTACAACCAGCAGAACCAGATCATCCAGACCATCCCGCTGATGGACACGCTCGGCCAGCCGATCGTGCTGGCGCCCAAGAACAACGTCGGTTCCACGCTGGTGCTGACGGGTGCCGAGTTCTCCGGCACGACGAGCACGCCGCACGTGCTGCCCGTGAACTTCCTGGGCGTTGAAGGCATTCCGGTGTTCGGTGGCGTCGCGGTCTTCGGCAGCAACGCGCCGACCGCATTCAAGATCGACGGCGTCGCGTTCTCGTCGAGCGCGATCACCCCGAAGGAAGGCACCAACGCCGCTCCGGAAACCACGCAGACCGCGCAGCTCGCCGGCTCGAACACGCGCAACATCCTGAGCGTCGACACCAACAACAACCAGCGTGACTTCTCGCTGCAGGAACGCACCTTCTAAGAGATCCGCACAGTCCAACCAGCGGGTGCACCACGTGCCCCAGGCCACCGCCCCTCGGCGGCCTGGGGCACTTCCGCGTGCTGGCGCGAAGTCGCCAACGGCGACTAACCGCCGCTTTCCACTGTTCCGCAAGGAATTCCGGCCCCTCATCCTGCTGTGAACTGATCACAGGGAGGGCGCCGTGTTCCGACACGTTCTGGCACTTGCCATCGCCGCGGCCACGCTCGTCGCACCACCGGCGTCCGCAGCGGGACCACCACCAGCAGCACAGACGTCCGAGACGTCACATCGGATCACACTGATCACAGGCGATGTCGTCGACTACACCAAACGTTCCGACGGCCGCGAGATCGCGGAGATCCACGCCGCCCCGCGCGAGGGCGAACCACCCGTCTTCCACACCATGACGACGCCCGACGGTCTGCACGTCTACCCGTCCGACGCGATGGGCGCACTGACCTCCGGCACCGTCTCGCGCACGCTCTTCAACGTCACCGAACTGGTCCGCACCGGCCAGTCCGACGACCGCACCGCGACGGTTCCAGTGCTGATGACCGGCGGTTTCTCCACCAGCGCACACACCAGGATCAGCACGCTCAACGCCTCCGGCATCCGCGTGGAGAAGACCAAGGCACAGGACTTCTGGCGCGGTCTGGACATGAGCGTCAAGTCCGGTGTGCGGCTCACATACGACCGGCCCGTCCACATCGCGCTCGACCAGACCACGAAACAGATCGGCGCGCCGACGGCGTGGGCTTCGGGCCTCAACGGCACCGGCGTCACGGTCGCCGTCGTCGACACCGGCATCGACGCCGCCCACCCCGACGTCGCCGGCAAGATCACCGCGTCCGAGAACTTCTCCGACGAACCCGACGTGGCGGATCGGCACGGCCACGGCACGCACGTCGCGTCCACCGTCGCGGGCACCGGCGCCGGTTCGTCCGGCAAGTACAAAGGCGTTGCGCCGGCAGCGAACCTGGTGATCGCCAAGGTGTTCAACGGCGCCGGCGACGCCGACACCTCCCAGGTGATGGCGGGCATCGAGTGGGCCGCCCGCTCCGGCGCGAAGATCGTCAACCTCAGCCTGGGCGGTGACGTCACCGACGGCTCCGACGAGCTCAGCGCCCTGGTGGACCGCCTGACCATGGAGACCGGCGCGCTGTTCGTGGTGGCAGCGGGCAACAACGGTCCGGCCGGACGTTCGGTCACCTCCCCCGGCGCCGCCGCCTCGGCGCTGACCGTGGGCGCGGTCGACCGCCAGAACAAGCTGGCACCGTTCAGCAGCACCGGTCCGCGCATCGGCGACGCGCTGGTGAAGCCCGAGATCAACGCGCCGGGCGTGGGTGTGGTGGCCGCGCGGGCCGCCGACACGTCGATGGGCGCACCGGTGTCCGACCTGTACACCGCGGCTTCGGGCACCTCGATGGCGACGCCGCACGTGGCAGGAGCGGCTGCGTTGTTGTTGCAGCAGCACCCGGACTGGAACGCGCAGACGTTGAAGAACGCACTGGTGACGAGTGCAGCCGACGTGGGAATGACCTGGTACGAGCAAGGGGCGGGGCGGCTCGACGTGGCCCGCGCCGTAACGCAGAAGGCAACAGCGACGGCTTCGGTGGGCTTTGGACGCTACGAAAGGGGAACTGGTGCGGCCGGCACGGCGAGCATCCTCACCCGCGAACTCACCTACACCAACAATTCCGAAGCCGCGGCCACCCTCGATCTCTCCGCCGCGATGAAGGGCTGGGACGGCAAGCCCACCACCGCCTTCACCGTCACCCCGGCCCGCCTCACCATCCCGGCCAAGGCCAAGGCCTCCGCAACCCTCACCCTCGACCCCGAAGCGGGCCCGGCAGGCGTCTACGGCGGCACGATCACCGCGACCGGCTCCGGAACCACCCTCCGCACCCCGGTCAGCGTGTACGAGGCCCCACAGACGTTCCCGGTGTCCGTCCACGTCCGCGACACCGCGGGCAAAGCGCCGGCCCCGGCGTTCGGCCAGCTGATCGACGACTCCAACGGCGGCGACGACGTCAACGACCCGTTCGACGACATCACCAGCTACGTGTTCGACGTCGTGAACGGCGAGGGCATCGCGAACGTGCCGAGCGGCCGCTACTCCGCCGTCAGCTGGGCGACCGAGAACACCGCGGGAGTCCGCCGCTGGTCCGCCCTCGCCGCACCGGAGCTGACCGTCGCCAAGGCACACGACGTCTCGCTCGACGCACAGAAGACCGTGCCGATCGAGGTCGTGCCACCAGGCCCGGCCGAGCAGCGCGACCGCACCGTCACGATGCGCCGTGTGCTGCCCGCCGAGGGCGACAAGCCGGCGTTGATCACCGAGATCACCGCGATGCTCGGCACCGCGCCGTGGGAGATTCGCGCGACGCCGTCAGCGGCAGCCAAGCAGGGCGCGATCTCGTTGCAGGACAACATCACCCTGCAAACCCCCACCATCGCGCTCACCGCGGGGAACAAGACCGTCAAGGCCGACGGTGACGTCTCGAAGTGGCCCGGCGAGATCACCGACGGCATCAAGCTCGTCAAGATCAAGCCGGACACGCCCGCCAACATGGTCAAGGCGGCCAACGCCGCCGCAACGGCAGCAGCACAGGAGGGCAAGAAGGCACTCCTGTCCTATGTGGACCAGTCGAACGCACTGGCGCTCACCGGACTCTCCAGCACCGCACTGCCGTCACTGAGCATCAGCAACGCCGACGGCGAGTTCCTGGCCAAGCAGACGGCGATCAAGCTCAGCATCAAGGCGAGCCCGGAGTCGGTGTTCAACCTCAGCTACCTCGACGCCAACGGCATCCCGGCCAATCACACACAAAAGGTCGACCCGGCCAAGCTGGTGCTGCGCAGGACCGAGTACCACGCCGACAAGCCCGGTCTGACCGTGCAGAAGAACTGGTACCCCTTCCCGACCGGCCTGTGGCAGACGCAAGCCATGCGCGGCATGACGTTCACCCCGCCGGCCGCGTGGAACGAGTACATCGGCCCCGGCGACGACCGGATCGTCTGGAAGCGCTCGGTCACGTTGAGCGGCACGGACGCCAAGGGCGCTCGCGCGGCCATGGCGATGTACCAGGAGAACGTGTTCCGCACCGGCCAGGCACCAGCACTGGAACGCTGGTTCGCGGGCCCGATGCACAGCACGGCGATCGACCTGCAGTCCGACCACCCGGCGCGCTACCCCGGAACCGACTCGTGGAAGCAGCTCTGCTCGAACTGCCGCGCCGGCGACACGTTCGTCCCGGCTCTGCAGTGGACGGACGGCAACCCCGGCCACTACACAAACCCCTACCAGAACAGCAAGTTCTTCACGACGACGAAGGTGAGGTTGTTCCAGGGCACGAAGGAGATCCCGCAGAACGCCGAACAGCTCGCGTTCTACCCGACCTTCCAGCTGGATCCGAACCCGGCCACCTACCGGCTCGAAACGGTGGAAACCCACGCACCGGGAGCGGTCGCGGGCGCGGTCAACCCGATCCTGTTCACCCTCGCCCCGCGCACCGAGACGACGTGGACGTTCAAGTCGCAACGGTCGCTCAACCCGCCACCGCGCGGCTACGCGTGCCACCAGCAACAGCAGACGTGCCAGTTCCAGCCGCTCATCCAGCTCCGGCACGACCTGCCGCTCGACCTCACCAACTCGGCACCACAAGGCAAACCGTTCGTCTACCACGTGCACGCGACGAACAGCGCGCCGATCACCGCGGTCAAGGTGCAGTGGTCGACGGACGGCGTGACGTGGCGGCAGGCGCCGGTCCAGCCCGCCGGTGACCGCTGGCAGGTCACGATCGACCAGCCCACGGGGTACGTGTGGCTGCGCACAGAAGCCAGGGACGGAGCCGGAAACACGGTCACGCAGACCATGCAGAAGGCGTTCCGGACCTACTCCAGCGGCTGAGGTGGAGGGAGCAGGGAACCAGCACCTCGTGCCGCAGCGCGCAGACCCGCCTGAAAACGGGTCTGCGCGCCCAGCTCGTCCATCAGCCGGTGCAGCCGCCGCTGGAACGTCCGGTAGCTCAGCCCCAGCTGTTTCGCGATGCTGCGATCCGGCAGCCCTGTGGCCAGCAGAGCCAGCAGCCGCGCGTCCGCGATCGAGATCTCGTTCGACGACGGCTCCCCCGGCAACGCCAGCGGCACCGCGTCCTCCCACAACCGCGCGAACAGGGCGCCGAGCGAGTCCAGCAACGCCGACCGGTGCACGATGACCGCGCTCTCCAGCACCGTCTCGGTGCTGTGCAACGGGATCAGCCCCAGGTGGGCGTCCGCGAGGATCATCTTCGTGGGAGCGACGGCGACGACCCGCGCCTCCTCCCCCAGCGACAGCCCCATTTCCAGGTCCGCGCGCAGGTCGTGCAGCTCCAGCGCCTGCCGCTCGTAGATGCCCCGAAACCGCACACCACGCTGCAGCAGCTCCTCCTCGACGGGGTGCAACGAGCTGGGAGCCTTCGCGTACGGCGGCTTGTCCACGAACCGCACCTCGTGCCGTGCCGTGCGCATCACCTGGTCGACGCGCTGCGAGATCGCGTCGGCCCCGTGCACCACCTCGACGAGGTCCGCGGGAGCGCGCACACCGGCCGCGCGCTCGTACCGCACCTGCAGTTCGCCGGCCAGCAACCGGTCCCGCCGCAGCTCGTCCTCGGCGCGCAGGAAGTACGCCGCGAGCGCCACGTCCGGGGCCACGGCCGTGTGCAGACCGTTGACCTGGTGGACGAAACCCAGATCGGTCAAGGACCTCAGCGCTGTGCGAACGGCCCGTTCAGCCAGTTCCGTCGCACCGCAGAGCTCCGTCACACCCAGTTGATACGAGTCCACGAGCGTCTCGTAAACGGCGAGCTCCGCAGGACGCAATCCGAGCACACAAGCCAGTATGCCGACTTCGGGCAGCCGTTGACGCGGGGCCAGAGGCGGGTGTAGACCTACGTTGAAAAGGTTTACAACTGCGTTTCATCGTTGTGAACTCGCCGCCGCCGCCCGCTGTTGTACCAACGCATGCGTGCGAAAGGACGGCAATGGAGACCAACCGCCGCGACTTCCTCAAGGTCGCTGGTGCCACCGCCGGTGTCACGATGTTGTCCAGCTCGTTCCTCAACGCACCTGTGGCGGCGGCGGAAGAGCACATGTCGATCCCGATGGCCGAGTCGCCGTGGGACCAGGTGCCCGCGATCCTCGCCAAGATCGTCCCGCCCACGTTCCCCAGCGCCAAGTTCGACATCACCTCCTACGGCGCCAAGGGTGACGGCAAGACGAAGAACACCGACGCCTTCAAGAAGGCCATCGAGGCCTGCAACGCGGCGGGCGGCGGCCAGGTCGTCGTGCCCAAGGGCAGCTTCCTCACCGGCGCGATCACCCTGCTCAGCAACGTGAACCTCGTCGTCTCCGAGGGCGCGACCATCAAGTTCTCCACCGATCCCAAGGACTTCCCGCTGGTCTACACGCGGTGGCAGGGCATCGAGTGCATGAACTTCTCGTCGTTCATCTACGCCCGCAAGGCCGAGAACATCGCGATCACCGGGCCCGGCCTGATCGACGGCCAGGGCCCGTCCGGACCGTGGTTCGACTACGACGGCAAGCGCCAGCCCGACTGGGAGCAGCTGCAGAAGTGGGCGGTGGACAACAAGCCCGTCACCGAGCGCAAGTTCGGCATGGGTCACTACCTCAAGCCCAACATGGTGACCTTGTACGAGTGCAAGAACATCCTGATCGACGGCGTGCAGCTGCGGAACTCCGCGATGTGGAACGTGCATCCCGTGCTGTGCACCAACGTGACGATCCGCAACATCTTCGTCTACAGCCGCGGCGGCATGGTCGACGGCTGCGACCCCGAGGCCTCGCAGTACGTGCACATCACCGGCTGCCGGTTCGACTGCGGTGACGACGGCATCGCGATCAAGGCGGGCCGCGACATCGACGGCAGGCGCATCGGCGTGGCGAGCGAGAACATCGTCATCGAGAACTGCTCGTTCGAGGGCCGCTGGGGCGCGCTGACGGTCGGCAGCGAGATGTCCGGCGGCGTGCGCAACGTGTTCTTCCAGGACTGCACGGTGAAGAAGGGCTCGTCCTACAAGCCGTTCCACGTCCTGTACATCAAGACGAACAAGCGGCGCGGCGGCACCGTGGAGAACATCCACGCCCGGCGCATCAAGGCGACCGACGTCGACCGCGAGGCGATCATGGTGACGCTGAACTACAGCCTCACCGGCCCCGGTTACGGCCCGATCGTGAACCCCAAGGTGCAGAACATCACCGCCGACGGCTTCACCGTCAACGGGGTCAAGAAGACCGCGGTCACCCTCGACGGGCTCGGCGAGTCGCACATCAAGGGCGTGACCGTCTCCAACAGCACGTTCACCAACGTCACGACCGCCAAACCGTCGATCAAGAACGCGGACGGCACCACGTTCACGAACGTCACCATCAACGGCAAGAAGGTCTGAGGAGAAGCCCTGTGTCCTTGTCACGTCGTGATTTCGCGCGTGTGTCCGGCCTGACGGCCGCTGGTCTCCTGCTGCCTGCAGGCGTTGCGGCTGCCGACCCCTCCACCTCCTCTTGGGGGTTCGGCAAAGACCCGTGGCGGGAAGTGCCGCTGATCCTGGCGCGCATCTGCCCTCCACGCTTCCGCAGGAAGGACTACGACGTCACCGCGTACGGCGCGAAGGGTGACGGCCTCACGAAGAACACCGAGGCGTTCTACCGCGCGATCACGGCGTGCCACCGAGCCGGTGGGGGACGTGTGGTCGTGCCCGCGGGCACGTTCCTCACCGGCGGCATCAGGCTTCTGTCCAATGTGGAGCTCCACGTCAGCGAGGGCGCCACGATCAAGTTCTCCACGGATCCCAACGACTACCTGCCGCTCGTGCTCACCCGCTGGGAGGGCACGCTCTGCTACAACTACCAGCCGTTCATCTACGCGTTCGAGCAGAAGAACATCGCCATCACCGGTCGCGGCACCATCGACGGCGACGCCCCGAGCGGCAAGTGGGCGAGCTGGGGCGCCGGCAACACCGCGCTGCTGCGGCAGTGGGGCGAGGAGGGCAAGCCGGTCGAGGAGCGGATCATGGGTGTCGGCATGAACATGCGGCCGAACATGATCCAGTTCTTCCGCTGTCGCAACCTGCTCGTCGAGGACGTGCTGATCAAGAACCCCGCGATGTGGTCGTTGCACTTCGTGTTCTCGCAGAACATCACCGTGCGCCGGATCGAGATCTACTCGACGAACTCGCAGGGTGACGGCGTCGACCTCGACTCGTCGTCCTACGCGCACGTGCACGACTCGAAGTTCAACACCAACGACGACTGCGTCGTGGTGAAGTGCGGACGGGATGCCGACGGACGGCGGGTCGGCATCCCGTCCACCCACATCGTGGTGGAGCGCTGCAAGTTCTCCGGCCGCTGGGGCGGGATCACGATCGGCAGCGAGATGTCCGGTGGCGTGTCCAAGGTGTTCTGCCGCGACTGCGAGATCAACGCTGCGGACTTCCCCGGCCGTTACCCGATCAAGCACGCGCTCTACATCAAGACCAACCAGGACCGCGGCGGCGTGATCGACGGCGTGCACCTGCGCAACGTCTTCGGGCAGAACGTCGAGCGCGAGATCCTGTTCGTGTCGATGTTCTACCAGAACGGCGGCACCAAGGGCTTCTTCCCGCAGATCAACAACCTGACGATCGACCGCATGAAGATCAACGGTGGTCGGATCGCGGCGACGTTCCGCGGTTTCCCGCAGCAGCACATCAAGAACGTGCTGATCTCCAACTCGACGTTCACCGGCATCACCGAGCCGAACCTGATCGAGAACACCGACAACCTGGTGTTCCGCAACACCACGATCAACGGGGTGGTGCCGGCGTGAGAGTCCTGCTGGCACTGCTGCTGGTCGCTGCCGGGCTGTCCGCTGGATCGCCGGTCGCCCTCGCTCGTTCCGGACTGTCGTGGAAGGCCACCAACTCCCCGTTCGCTCTGGACTTCCAGGACGGGAGGCGGGCGCTGACCGGTCAGCGCGAGACGTTCTACCGGCTCGCCGACGGCACGCAGCACTCGTTGACGAAGGTCGTTGCGCAGAAACGGGTTCCGGACGGTGTGCGGTACGTCGTGGCGACCACGGAGGCGTCCAGGACCGCCTCCGTGGTCGTAACCCGCACTCCTCGAGGTCTGCGGGTGGGCTGGACCTTGGAGCCTTCTACTGGTGTGGCTCAGGTTTCCGCGAACCTCACCGGATCGTTGGAGGAGCACTTCCTCGGCGGCGGCGCGCACACGATGTTCGTTGACCTGCAACGACGTGTGCTGCTCAACAAGGCCGTGTTCGTCGGTGCGTCGACGTTCGGCAAGTGCAACAAGAACGGCGCGCCTTCGACGTTCTTCATCTCCAATGCTGGTTACGGCGTCTATGCCGATACGAAGGCGATCGGGCGGACTGCGTTCCCCGGTGCTGTGGCCGACGACCACTGCGCGGACAAGCCCGCACCCTGTCCGGTGACCTTCGGTGTGCCGGACCGGATTCAGCTGTGCTTCAAGACTTCCCGGCTGGACTACGAGGTCTACGCGGGCTCCCCTTCGCAGGTCAACACGTCGTACTTCAAGCGCGTGGGCATGCCGACCCTGCCCCCTGCGCGGCAGTTCGCGTTGACGAAGTGGCGGGACAAGTACAACCACTCCGACGAGGTCGTCGAGGACGTCACGCAGTTCCAGGCGCGTGCGGTCCCTCTGTCGACTCTGTGGGTCGACAACCCCTGGGAGCAGGGACCTGTTGGCGCACGGCCTACTTACGCGTGCATCGGCGCGTTGAAGTTCGACAAGACGATGTACCCGGACGCGCAGGGCACGATCGACTGGATGCGGTCTCGTGGCGTGAACATGGGCGTGTGGGTGGCGCCGTTCCTCAACAAGACCTCTGACGGCAAGGAATGCCCGCACGACTACCCGGCCGGCTCGTTCGCGCAGTCCGACCGCACCAACGTGTGGGACATCGACCTCACGAACCCGGTCGCGCGCGCTCACTACGAGGCACGTTTGGAAGCCGTGTTCCGGATGGGCGTGAACTTCGTCAAGGGCGACCGCGGCGAGGAGCACAACTTCGAGGAGACGACGTTCGCCGGCGGGCCTGGCACGTTGATCCACAACCAGTACCCGTTGCTGTACGCCGAGTCCGTGGTGAAGATGCTGCGGAAGGTGCACGGCGACTCCTTCACGACGTTGTTCCGCGCTGGTGGCGACGGGATGCCGGCGATCCTGAACGGGTTCTGGCAGGCCGACGCGGACATGAGCTTCGACGGTCTGCGTTTGTCGACCCGACGCGGCATCAACTCGTGGATCTCCGGCCACCCCGTGCAGGGCTCGGACACCGGCGGCTACCGGAACCTGGGCGGCGGCCCGTCGGAGTCGCTGTTCGTGCGGTGGTCGCAGATGTCCGCGGTGTCACCGGTGTTCCAGGTCGGCAGCTCGGGCCGCAACTCGACGCCGTGGGTGTACGACGCGGCGACGTTCGACCGGTTCCGCCGCGCCGCCGTCCTGCACTACGAGCTGTTCCCCTACCTGTACGCGCAGGCCGTTCGCGCCTCACGGGACGGCACCCCGATCACGCAGCCGATGGCGTTCCAGTACCCCGCTTCGGCCGAGGCGTGGAAGGCCGACCAGCAGTTCATGGTCGGACCGGATCTGCTGGCCGCTCCGGTGACCGCTGACCGTGCCGAGGCCGATGGCGCGGCCGGGAAACCGACGCCGGTCGACGTGTGGCTGCCATCCGGTGAGTGGATCGACCTGTTCTCCGGTGAGCGCGTGACCGGCGGGCGGACCGTGACGCGCGAGGCGGGTCTGGACGAGTTCCCGCTCTACCTGCGGGCGTCGTCGGCCATGCCGTTCAACTTCCGCACGCCGGACATCTGGTCCAAGCCGTGGGACGTCAACGACCTGGACCGGAAGGACCGCGCCGGCTGGCTCGTGTCGCCAGGGGCGGATGGCAGGTTCGGTGGGCTGCAGGTCCGCTCGTTCGGCAAGCACGTGCTGGTCACGCTGCGGGGCGCCCCCGCGGAGTCGCAGCTGATGGTGCCGGCCGGAGTGAAACGCGTGGTGATCGACGGGAAGGTCCTGAACGCCTCGACCGTCGAGGAGCTGCGCGGGAAGACGACGGGTTGGGCGTCCGTCTCCTCAACGCCCGGCACGTTCGGCGGCACGGTGCTGAAGCTCCTACCCCGACATGGCTCCAGCACCGTGCTGCTCACCTTGTAACGCCAAATGTTCTGAACATCTGGATTGTGCGAGTATCCTGATGTTCATGGTTCGACTTACTCGGGCGCAGCAGCAAGAACGCACGCGCGCCGCCGTGCTCGCAGCCGCGAAGGCGGAGTTCACCGAGCACGGTTACGCGCTGGCGAAGGTCGACCGCATCGCCGAACGGGCCGAGCTGACCCGTGGCGCGGTGTACTCGAACTTCCCCGGCAAGCGCGCGCTCTACCTGGCCGTGCTGATCGAAGTAGCGGGAGGCGTTGCCAGCGAGCCGGTGACGCCTCCCGAGTCGGTGCACGACGCGCTGGAGAACTTCGCCAGGGCCTGGCTCGAACGGCTGCCACTGGGCGGCACGGCGTGGGGCGGGCGCCTGCAGCTGCGCTCGCTCGACGGCGTTCTCGACGACGAACACGCACGGGAGGTGCTGGCACAGGCCGCCCGGCTGGAAGCCCTGCTGCTCGCCATCGCGCTGGAAGCGGGCGAACCGGGCCGCCGGGTGCGGCTGGCCGAACTCGCGCTCATCCTGCTGGACGGCGCGACCCACCGGGCCGAGACCGCGCCGGGATTCGGTGACCCCTTCGACCTGACGCACGCGTGCCGGCACCTCGCCGACATCGAGCTCAAGGACAGTTGGGCGCCACCGCACCTGCCGTTCGTCACCCCGGCGAAGCCCTACGCGGACACCTGGGACGCGCCGGGCGGACTCGTCGACCAGATCAGCGGCAAGGAGGCCGACCTCGCTTCGGACGGCCTGATCACGGTGCTGGGAGCCGGTCGGCTGGGCGCGGCGGAAGAAGCCGTGCGCTCCGGCGAGCCGGTCACGATCGTGGTCGTCACCGGAGACCCCGCGGAAACCGGCAGTCTCGTGCGGCTCAGGGTCGTCGACCTCCTCGGCTGCCTGCGACGGGTGTTCGCACCCGAGGTCTGGCACCAAGTCCAGCTGGTCCTCGACGACGACGCGCTGGTGGCGTCGGCACTCGGGCTCACGGATCCCGGTGACGAGACCGAGGCCGCGGTGCGCGTCGAGGACGGCGTGATCGTGGCGAGGTCCAGCGGACGCGGTGCCGGCCACGCGGTGTCGGTCGCCCAGAAGACCACGCAGAAGACCACGCGGAAGGCCACGCCGTGAGCGGGCCGGATCTGCTGGTGCTGCACGCTTTGCGCTGCGTCGGCACCGCCGGGCTCACCAGGCTGGCGGCGACGACGGGACTCGGGGAGCCGGACGTCGAGTCCGAACTGATCGACCTCGCCGTCGCCGGCCTCGTCACGCGCGACGCCGAGTTCGGGGTGTGGAGCCTGACCGGACCAGGCCGCGCGGCAGGCGTCAAGAGGATCACCGACGAGCTGGACTCGGCCGCGGCTCGTCCCGCCGTCATCGCCGCGTTCGACGGCTTTCTCGTGCTCAACCCGGAACTGCTCGACCTGTGCACGGCGTGGCAGATCCGGTCCGTCGACGGGGTCACGATCGCCAACGACCACGGCGACCCGTCCTACGACACCCGCGTCCTCGACCGGTTCGCGGACTTCCACGGCCGTGCCACCGTCGTGTGCACCGACCTGTCCGCGGCGTTGCCCCGGTTCGGCCGCTACCGGATCCGGCTGGCCGAAGCCCTCGAGCGCACCAGGGCCGGGGACCTGGCGGAGCTGGCCGACAGCACCTCGTCCTATCACGTGGTGTGGGCCGAACTGCACGAAGATCTGCTCGTGACCCTGGGGATTCCCCGATGAGGTGGATGCGGCAGCTCTCCGCCGAGGTCGAGGAGACGGCGGAAGTGGTGGGAGGCAAGGCTCACGGCCTCGTGGTCCTGCACCGGCTCGGCCTGCCGGTGCCCGCCGCGTTCGTCGTCACCACGGAGGCCTGTCGCGCGTTCCTCCGCGACGGACGTCTCCCGGACGGGCTCGAAGACGAGCTCGCGGCGGCCATCACGGGCTTCGACGTGGTGTCCGTCCGGTCCGGGGCCGCTGTGTCGATGCCGGGCATGATGAACACGATCCTCGACGTGAAGCTCACGTCCGCGGACGTTGCCAGGTCGGCCGTGGAGAGCGTGTTCTCGTCGTGGAAGGCACCACGCGCGCGAACCTACCGAGAACTGCACGACATCCCGCACGACCTCGGTACGGCCGTCATCGTGCAGAAGATGGTGTTCGGAGACCACGACGAGCACAGCGGCACCGGCGTCGCGTTCAGCCGCGACCCCAACACCGGCGCGCACGTCCCGTTCGGCGATGTCCTCTTCGGACACCGGGGTGAGGACGTCGTGTCCGGCAGGTCGCAGCCCTTCCCCCTGCGCGCTCTGGCCGACCGGGAGCCGCTGGTGTGGACCGGTCTGCTCGACGCCTTGAGCCGAGCCGAGGCGCACTACCGCGACGCGTGCCACGTCGAGTTCACCTACCAGTCCGGCGAGTTGTGGCTGCTGCAGGTCCGGCCGGGCGGGTTCACCGGGGCCGCGGCCGTCCGCGTGGCCACCGAACTCGCCGAGGAAGGCGTGATCGATCAGCGGGAGGCGTTGCTCAGGGTGTCGCCACACCACCTCCAGCACGTCCGCACGCCCCGGATCGCACCGGAAGCGACCGTGGCGTTCCGGGGACTGGGTGCCTGTCCGGGGGTGGCGACCGGCCGGGTGGCGATCACGGCGGACGCGGCGGTGCGCATGGCCGCGGACGGCCCGGTCGTGCTGGTGCGCCCGGAAACGTCGCCGCACGACATGCGCGGCCTGGCCGCCGCCACCGGCATCGTCACCGCACGCGGCGGACCGGCCAGCCACGCCGCGGTCGTCGCCAGGGCGATGGGAAAGCCCGCCGTCGTGGGAGTCGGCGAGCTCGTGCTGAGCGAAGGCACCCTCGTCACGATCGACGGCACCAGCGGCGAGGTCGTCCTCGGCGAGCCTCGCGTCGTGATGAGCACGGCGGAGGCGCACCTGCACCGGTTGCTGCACTGGGCTGACGAGGTGTCGGGCGACCATTCGGAACGCGATGAGGTGCACCGCCTGCGCGCCGCCCACGCGGTGCTGCGGCGCTAGGGCCGCAGTTCCGCTGGAAGGTGGCCCATGTCGTTGTACGACAACAACGTTGCCGATCCAGCCCGGTACTCGATCATCGTGAGCGCGGTGTTGCCGCAGCTCAGCCCGAGCCATCGCTCCGGCGGCGCGCCCAGGGCGTCCCGCACCAGCCAGGCCACCGAATAGGCATGCGTGACGAGCACCTCGTGGGTCTCGGTTTCGGCGGGTCTCGCGAAACGGTCGATCAGGGCTTCGGCGACGCGTGCTCCCGCGGCTGCCTCTGCCGCGTCGTACCCGTCGAAGAAACCCGCCCACGCCGGCGGAATCCGCTCCGGCACGTGCGGCACGTGGTCGACCAGCTCGGCCGCCTCCCCCACGACGGCACCCGGCAGCCGGCCGCTGATGATCTGCGCGGACCGCACCGCTCTGGCCAGCGGCGAATGCCACACGGCCGCGATCGGCAGACCGGCCAGGCGCTGCCCGAGCAGTTCGGACTGCCGCCGTCCGACGTCGGTGAGCTCACCGAACGCGTCCGCGGCACCGTGCCGGACCACGTACAAACGCCGAGTCGCCATGGCCTCAAGATACGCAGAACATCCAGATGTTCACAACATCTGTGTTACGCCTACCCTCTTGACAGCCGCTCCACAGGCAGCTCACAGAAACCGGCCGCAGTCTTAGCCGCATGACGGACAACCACGACCGCGGCCTCCAGTTCGACCTCGCCACGCTCTTCGGGCGCCGGCGGGCGTTGTCGCTGCTCGGCGGCGCAGGCCTCACGCTCGTGGCCTGCGCCCCGTCGACGACCACCACCTCCTCCGGCTCGACCACCACTTCCACCACCAGCGGTTCTTCGGCGGCCGACGGCAGCCCGCTGGAAGCGATTCCCGAGGAGACCGCCGGCCCGTACCCCGGCGACGGCTCCAACGGCCCGAACGCCCTCACCCAGAGCGGCATCGTGCGTTCGGACATCCGCTCCAGCTTCGGTTCCGCGTCCGCGAAGGCCGAGGGCGTGGACCTGACGATCGAGCTCACCGTCCAGCACGAGGACGGCAAGCCCTATGCCGGTGCCGCCGTCTACCTGTGGCACTGCGACATCAACGGCGACTACTCGATGTACTCGAACCGCGTGAAGAACGAGAACTTCCTGCGCGGCGTCCAGGAAGCGGACTCCAGCGGCAAGCTCAAGTTCGTCAGCGTCTTCCCCGGCGCGTACTCGGGACGCTGGCCGCACATCCACTTCGAGGTCTACCCCAGCCTGAGCGAAGCCACCAAGGCGGGCAACAAGATCACGACCTCGCAGCTCGCGTTGCCCGAGGCGACCTGCAAGGAGGTCTACGGCACGACCGGGTACACGACGAGCGTCCAGAACATGTCGCGGACCTCCCTCAAGCAGGACATGGTGTTCCGGGACGGCGTCGACCACCAGATGGCGACGATGTCGGGGAACACCACATCCGGTTACACCGCCTCTCTCACCTTCGCGGTGGACTAGAACACGCGACGCCACAAAGCGGGCGTCACCGGTGGCGTCCAGTCCAGTTGCGACCGGTGCGCCTGACGGCAGACGTACGTGGTGCCGCGGTAGACGATCACGTCGTCGACCGCGTACGGCGTGGCGTTGGCCCACGACGGCAGGATCGGGATCTCCGAGAGGAACACGTCGTCCTCCACCTCGGCGTTGGTGTTCATCTCGATGATCTCGCCCAGCGTGCGCCGGTACGTGATGCCGTAACGGTTCTGGATGTCGGCGAGCACGGGATCGTTGGCGTAGAAGAACCTGTCGCCGTCCCGCAGGTTCTCGAACTGCTTCTTCCAGATGGCCTCCTGCAGCTCACCGAGCTCGTGGCCGGCGCGGTGCGGTTCGGCGGACATGCCGACGAACGCGTCGAGCCGGTTCACGTCGCTGTACATCGCGCGGAGCCTGGTCGCGTCGGACGTCCTGCGGGTGCCCGTCACGCCCATGCCGTCGGCCGCGGCGGGCACGTCGAGCGGCACGATGTTGCCCGCGCCGTCCCGCAACCGGACGAAGTCGATGATGTCCGGGTCGTTGATCGGGTCGTTCGGGTTGATCTGCGGGTCGCTCGGCCACGAACTGCTGGCCTCGCCGGTGACCGACGCGAAACTGGTCTTGGCCGACAACCCGTACGCGCGGCGCAGGTCGTTGTACAGCGGCAGCCCGTGGTCGCGGCCGCGGGCGATGTCGATCGCGGCGAGGTCCGTGACGCCCCGGAAGCACTGCGGCAGCTCCGGGCCGTCGAGGCAGCCGGGGTTGCCCGGCACCGGGATCTGGAACAGCACGCTGCGCAGCTGGTTGTCGATCTGCGCGTCGTTGCGGTACTCGGGCTCGGCGCCGATGCCCTTGAGCACCGGTCCGAGACCGATGCCCGTGAGCAGGTCGGGGTTGAAGAAGGCGACGTTCAGCGGCACGACGAGCACGACCTCGCTGTCCTCGTGCTCGACCTCGATGCCTTGCGCTTCAAAGGCTTCCAGCTGCTCCTCGGTGTAGGTGCCCTCGGGGGCGATCGGTTCGAGCTCACCGTGGATGAAGCTGTGCGCCCGATAGCCGACGACCGCGAACTCGTTGGACAGGCTGGCGTTCACTGCCGGGTTGTAGCCGCGGTAGGGGGGCAGCTGCACGCCCATGGCTGGCAGGAACTCGGTGTAGGTGATCCACTGCTGCTCGGCGCCGACCACGCGCCGGGCGATGTCGAACGCGGCCTGCGGGGACAGGGTTCTGGGCAGGGAGTTGACGATCCTGTTGTGCTCCAACGCGAACAGCGTGTGCGTTGCGGTGAGGGCCATGTTCTCGTTGGCCCGCACGTCTCCGGCGACCATCGCTTTGCCGGGCGTGCCCTGGAGACGTCCGTCCGCGGCCATGACCGGGGCCTTGGTCGCGTCGCCACGGGAGTCTCTCCGCGGCAGCATTCCCTTGTCCAGCAACAGCCGTGCGCCGTTGTTGGCGAGGTTGCCGTCGACCGTGCCCTCGCGCATCCACTCCAGTCTCGTCGCGTCCGGGCCGTAGACGCTGGAGCCGTCGATGTAGCTGTCGACGGTGTTGATCTGCTGCCTGACGGTGGTCGTTCCGGTACCGGGAGCCGCCGGGGTGCGCAGGAACCCGATGGAGCCGAGGTCGTTGCGGAACCCTTCGAGCGGATCGTTGCGGTCGAACGGAATCGGCGCGTTCTCCCCGCCCGCTTCCTGGCGCAGGCCGAACGTGTGGTCCATGAACTGGCCCCACACGAAGCCCCACTGCGACACCCCGCGCTCGGAGAACAGGTTCTGCGCGACGTCGTTGTAGAGGCGGTTGCTGACGTAACGGGCACTCGGCCCGCTGATCGGCCGGGCGATGCCGTCGGCGTAGCGCGCCGGAGCGACGCGCAGGTACTCGGTGTTGGTCTTGCCCCACTCGGGATGGGCCAAGTTGTTGCAGCTTCCGTCGAGCGTGCGCACGGTGAGATCGGTGCACGCCAGGACTTCGGGCGAGGCGGCGGAGGTACCGGCGGAACCGGTCAGAACCAGCGCGGCACTGGCGGCGAATGGAAGCCATGCGCCGGTGAGTCTTGCCATGAGGTTATGCCTTCTTTCATTCCCCTTCTGTTGGCACGGCAGCGGTTTCCGCAGGTTACGCGCGTGCGGCGGAGGGGAATAAGGACGCGAACCCCTTAAGTCCTCGCCAGCGCGAACCACAGCTCGGCACGCAGTCCCGGCGAGTCCAGTGACCGGTTGAGGGCCTGTTCTGCTTTGCGCACACGGTTTTTGAGCGTGTGCCGGTGGACGCCCAACTGGTGCGCGGCCGGGTCCCAGGCGCCGTGGTGGGACAGCCAGACCTTCAGGGTTTCGCGCGTCTCCTGGTCCAACGGCCTCAGCAGCGCGTCGGCGAACCCGTCCGGCAGCTTGATCCCGGCGAAGTCCTCGAACCTCCTGATGCCCGCGTCGCGCGCTTGCTTGGCCTCCCGGTAACCCCGTGCGACTTCGGTGACGTCCACTTCGGACGAAGCAAAGCCCTCGAACTCCTCAGCCAGAACGACTGTGTCTCCGCTGTGTTCGGCCCAGAACACGTCCTGCTCCGGCGGTTCGTCGACGAGGAACACCCGGAACTTGGCGGGCAAGCTCTCGACGGGAAGTCCGGCGAGCATCAGCCGGAACTGGCCGGACCTCAGCTCGCGCTGGGCGGCATCAACCGCGTCGTTCTGGGCGAGCGCCAGGGTCAGCAGCGAGGCCGCGGCGTTGACGATGGCGAGGTCGGCCGAGTCGAGCGGATCAGGGGTGCCGACTGCCAGCACTCCCCTGGCCCGACTGCCGAGCGCCTGCAGGAACACGTGCCAGCCACCGGTCTCGAACGCGGCACTGGCCAGACCTCCCGCGGTCCTCAACCGCGCCACTTCTGCGGTGAGATCGGGAACCGGCCCCGAGCCGCGCGGCGAGCCAGTGCCCGGACCCAAGTCGCGCGGCGAGCCAGTGCCCGGACCCAAGTCGCGCGGCGAGCCAGTGCCCGGACCCGAGTCGCGCGGTCGGCCCATCCCCGGCACCAGGCGCGGATTGTGGACGTGGACCGGATCCCCCGCCGCGTCCAGCAGCACCACCCAGCCGTTGATCCACTGCCCGAGCCGCCGCACCACCCCCGCCACTCCCGCCCTGACCGCCGCCCTGGTGAGCGCCCGCTGAGCCTCGCTGGTCTGGGTCAGCGCGGCGTACTCGTCGGCGGCGACAGCCTTGGACACCGCCTTGCTGATCGCGATGAACGGCACCTCCCGCGGCACCTCGACGAGCCCGAGCCCGGCCTCCTCCGCCGCCGCCACGAGCTCCGGCGGCACCACGTCGTGCCCCAGGCCCGTGCCAAACCCCAGCCCGACCACACCTGCCCTGACCAGGCGTTCGACGTAGTCGTCGCGGAAAGGCCCCAACCCCGTGGTCAGCAGCAGCTCGCCACCCTCCAGGAACGGCGTCGGGTCCGCTAGCTCCGTCCCGTGCACCCACCCGACCGGCCTCGACACGTCCCCCGCGAGCACCGGCAGCCGCAAAGTCTCGGCGAGTTCCTGCAGCGTGATGGGCATGTGCCACTTTGTACAACCACCAGCACCAACATCGCCATTTCTGACACTGCGCAGGCCGTTGACCAGGGCCATGCTGAGCACATGACCCGACTGCGCACCGCGATCCCCGGTCCCAAATCGCTGGAACTCCAGGCGCGGCGAAAAGCAGCCGTCGCCCTGGGAGTCGGCAGCACCCTGCCCGTCTACATCGAGTCGGCCGACGACGGTCTGCTCGTCGACGTCGACGGCAACCAGCTCATCGACCTCGGCTCCGGCATCGCGGTCACGAACGTCGGCAACCCCGCGCCCGCGGTCGCCGAGGCCGTGCACGCGCAGATCGACAGGTTCAGCCACACCTGCTTCATGATCACCCCGTACGAGGGCTACCTCGAGGTGTGCGAGGAGCTCAACGCGCTCACGCCCGGCGACCACGAGAAGCGGTCGGTGCTGTTCAACTCCGGCGCCGAGGCCGTCGAGAACGCGGTGAAGATCGCCCGGCACGTCACCGGCAGGCAGGCCGTCGTGGTGTTCGACCACGGCTACCACGGCCGCACGAACCTCACCATGGCGTTGACCGCCAAGAACATGCCGTACAAGCACAAGTTCGGGCCGTTCGCGCCCGAGGTGTACCGGGTGCCGGCGTCCTACCCGCTGCACGACGGCCTGACCGGTGCCGAGGCCGCGGCAAAAGCCATCGCGGCCATCGAGAAGCAGGTCGGCGCGGACAACACCGCCGCCGTCGTGATCGAGCCGATCCAGGGCGAGGGCGGGTTCATCGCGCCGGCGCAGGGCTTCCTGCCCGCCGTCGCCGAGTGGTGTCGCGCGAACGGCGTGCTGTTCGTCGCCGACGAGATCCAGACCGGCTTCTGCCGCACGGGCGAGTGGTTCGCGTCCGACCACGAGAACGTCGTTCCGGACCTGATCACCACGGCCAAGGGCATCGCGGGCGGCCTGCCGCTGGCCGCCGTCACCGGTCGCGCCGAGATCATGGACGCCGTGCACGTCGGCGGGTTGGGCGGCACCTACGGCGGTAACCCGGTGGCGTGTGCTGCCGCGTTGGGCGCCATCCGCACGATGCGCGAGCGCGACCTGAACGCTCAGGCCCGCCGCATCGAGGAGACCGTCGTGTCCCGCTTGAAGGCCGTCGCCGAGAAGACCGACATCATCGCGGACATCCGCGGCCGGGGCGCGATGCTCGCCATCGAGTTCACCGAACGCACGCCCGCAGTCGCCGCCCGCGTCGCCAAGGCGTGCCACGACCAGGGTGTCGTCGTGCTGACGTGCGGCACATACGGCAACGTGATCCGTCTGCTGCCCCCGCTGGTCATCCCGGACGACCTGCTCGCCGAAGGCTTGGACGTGCTCGAAACGGCACTGCTCGAAGGAGCCCCACTCGCATGATTCCCTTCCACACGCCAGAAGACGTCGAAACCGCCGTCGCCAAGGCCGCCGCTGCCGCCCCTGAGCTCGCCGCCCTGCCCGCCCACCGCCGTGCCGCCGCGCTGGACCACGTGTCGCGCCGCCTGGCCGAGCGCGCCGAGGAGTTCGCGCAGGCCATCAACGACGACTCGGGCAAGCCGCTGAAGTGGGCGCGCATCGAGGTGACCCGCGCGATCTCCACGTTCCGCTGGGCCTCCGAGGAAGCCCGCCGCTTCTCCGGCGAACTCCAGCGCCTCGACACCGACCCGTCCGCCGAGGGCCGCCTCGCCCTGGTCCGCCGGGTGCCGCGCGGACCGGTGCTGGGCATCGCGCCGTTCAACTTCCCGCTGAACCTGGTGGCGCACAAGGTCGCACCGGCTCTCGCGGTCGGCGCGCCGATCGTGCTGAAGCCCGCGCCCGCCACGCCGAAGGTCGCGTTCCTGCTCGGCGACCTGCTCGCCGAGACCGATCTGCCCGAGGGCGCCTTCTCGATCCTGCACCTGTCCAATGAGGACACTGCGGCACTCGTCGAGGACCCGCGCCTGCCGGTGGTCTCGTTCACCGGCTCCGGCCCGGTCGGCTGGGGCATCAAGGAACGCGTGCCGCGCAAGCACGTCACCCTGGAGCTCGGCGGCAACGCGGCCGCGATCGTCGCCCCCGACTGGCAGGACGTCGAGTTCGCCGCCCAGCGCATCGCCACGTTCGCCATGTACCAGGCGGGCCAGTCGTGCATCTCGGTGCAACGCGTCTACGTGCACACCGACGTGTACGACGCGGTCTCGGAAGCCGTTGTGCAGCACGTGAACAAGCTCGACGTGGCCGGCGAAGTCGGCCCGTTGATCAGCGACGCCGCCGCCGAACGCGTCGAGGCGTGGGTCCAGGAAGCGTCCGCGACCGTCCTGACCGGCGGCACTCGCGACGGCCGCACCTACGCGCCCACCGTGCTCACGGACGTGCCGGAGGACGCGAAGGTGAGCGCCGAGGAGGTGTTCGGCCCGGTCGTGACGCTGACCCGAGTCGACTCCGTGGAGGAGGCTTTCGACCACGTGAACGCGTCGAAGTACGGTCTCCAAGCGGGCCTGTTCACGAACGACGTGCGGCTCGCTTTCCGTGCCGCGCAACGACTCCAGGTCGGCGGTGTGATCATCGGCGACGTGCCGAGCTACCGCGCGGACCAGATGCCGTACGGCGGCGTGAAGGAGTCCGGCATCGGCCGCGAGGGACTCCGCGCGGCCATGGACGACCTCACGGAGCCCCGCGTGCTCGTGCTGACGGGCCTGGAGCTCTAAACGCCTGCCACGGAACGGATCCAGCCGCGATGTGCCGCCACGCTCGCGTACTGGGTGAACTCGTAGTCGCCAGTCGAGCACACGCCGACCTGGATGCCGTCGGAGTTGAGTTGAGGACCGCCGGAGTCACCGTACCCGGCGGTCCCGGTCTCCCACCTGGTCTCGACCGCCACGCCGCCGTACGCGTCCCGCGCCGTGCCGACCACCTTGACGGCCGCCCGTTTCAGGAGCGGCGAGATGGAGTCGCAACACTCGTAGTCCGTTGTGCCCCAACCGTAGATGTGGTGAACCTCCCCGACCCGGGGCGCACGATCGGCCAGCCGCACGTACTCGGTGTCCACTTCGGACTCCAGCCGCAGCAGCATCATGTCGCCCGCCGGGTTGTCGACCCTCTCGACGATCGCGCGTTCCTCGCCCTGGCCGAGCCTGATGTTCCCGACCCGCACGCTGTCGCCGCCGCAGTGCTTCGCGCTCAGCACCCACTCCGGCGCGATGATCGACGCGGTGCAGCCGAACGAACCACCGTTGTGCAGCTGAACCGCCCACGGCGCGCTGCCGACGAACTCGCCCTCGACGATGTTCGGCCGCACGTCAGCCTGTGCCGTCGTGCCGGCCAGCGTCAGCAGAACCGCCGCAGCAATAGCTCTGATCCTCATCGCTACCCCTTCGATCTTCCCTGTGGCGGCGGGGTTTCCGAGACTTCCACGGATCGTTGACTGACGGCTTGATCGGATTTTCGGGCACCCATACATCCGATGAATGGGTCGATTCTGATCGTGACTGCCATGATTCACGAGTGGCAGTCACGATCAGGGATGTCGCTCGCCAAGCTCAGGTCTCCGTTTCGACGGTCTCGCGCGCACTAAGCGCCCCCGGACTGGTCAAGGAAGCCACCCGCCAACGCGTTCTGGACGTGGTCGCCGGACTCGGCTACCAGCCCAACCGCGCGGCGCGAAGCCTGATCACGGGCCGCACCGGCAACCTCGGCATCGTGGTGCCGGACCTGGAGAACCCGTTCTTCCCCTCGATCCTGCGCGGCGTGCAGACCCGCGCGGGCGAGGCGGGCACCTCGGTCTTCTTCTGCGACAGCAGGGAGGATCCCGAGACCGAGGCCGAACTGGTGCGGACACTGTCGGCGCAGGTCGACGGCGTGGTGCTGTGCGCGTCGCTGCTGTCCGACGAGCAGATCACCGACCTGTCCGACCTCACCCCGCTGGTGCTGATCAACCGCATCGTGCCGGGCGTCTCGTCGGTGCTGATGGACAGCGCCGACGGCATGAACCAGGTCGTCGCCCACCTGGAGTCGTTGGGCCACAAGGATTACGTCTACCTCGGCGGCCCCGCGGCGGCGTGGTCGAACAGCCGCAGGATGCAGGGCCTGGCGGGCCGCGCGCGGTTGCTCGGCTCGTTCGACCCGAACTTCGGCGGCGGGTACGCGGCCGCGCAACAGGCGCTCGAGACCGGCGCGACGGCGTTCATCGCCTACAACGACCTGATGGCGCTGGGCGTGCTCAGCTACCTGGCCGAGCACGACGTCCAGGTGCCGCAGCAGATCAGCGTGACGGGCTTCGACGACATCCTCTACGCCGCGATGTGCTCGCCGGCGCTCACGACGATCGCGATGCCGACGGAAGAAGCGGGCAAGGTCGCCGTCGATCTCCTCGCGGAACGCCTCGACGGCGCCGAACCAGAGCTCCGCGAACTCCCGACAAAGCTCGTGATCCGCTCAAGCACGCGCAAACATCCGATGTTAGCTTGACACCCGGAACAACGACCGGGAATGCTTCACCACGCCTCCGCCGCCATGGGCACTAGGAGGAGCACGTAGTGAGGACAGCACGTTTCCTCGGCATTCTCGCCGTATCGCTGGCACTGATCGCCCCAGCGAACGCCACCGCCGCCGCACCCCCGTCGGACTGGTCGAAAGCCGTGGTCGACTCGACCATGAAGCGCTTCACCCCCGACAAGCTCGGCGGCTGGGGCTACACGCGCGGCCTGTACCTGTACGGCCAGTACCTCGTCTACAAGCGCACCGGCGACAAGAAGTACCTCGACTACATCAAGGCCTGGGTCGACCGCTTCGTGAAGTCCGACGGCAGCGTCGACAACAGCTTCACCAACCTCGACGCCATGCGCTCGGCCACGCTCTTCATCGTCCTGCACCAGGAAACGGGCCAGGCGAAGTACAAGAAGGCAGCCGACAAGGTCCGCGCCCGCTTCACCTCGTACCCGCGCACGTCCGACGGCGGCATGTACCACGCCACCAGCAAGGTCGGCCAACTCTGGGCGGACGGCGTCTACATGGCCCAGCCGTTCATCGCCATGTACGCCAAGGCCTACAACCAGCCCTACGGCTACGACGAAGCCGTCCGCAACATGAAGGCCTACTTCGCCCACCTGAAATCCGACGACGGCCTGCTCTGGCACGCCTACGACGCCGACGGCTCCGAGCCGTGGGCCAAGAACCCGGGCAAGCACTCGGCGGAACACTGGGCACGCGCCATCGGCTGGTTCGGCATGACCGCCATCGACCTGCTGGACATCCTGCCCAGCGACCACCCCGGCCGCACCGACCTCATCAACATCGTCAAGCACCTGGCCGTGGGCTACACGCGCTACCAGGACGCGGCGACGGGCCGCTGGTGCCAGATCGTCGACAAGTGCTCGAACTCCAAGAACTGGACCGAAACCTCAGCCTCGTCGATGTACACGTTCATGCTCTCGCGCGGCGTGGAGCGCGGCTACATCGACGCGTCCTACAAGTCCGTCGCGGCAAAGGGCTACCAGGGCGTCCTCGCCAAGGCGTCGGTCGGCTCAGACGGCCTGACCAACATCAAGGACATCAGCGAAGGCACCAACGTAGGCGACGCCGACTACTACTACGCCCGCCCGCGAAACACGAACGACTTCCACGGCTTGGGCGCATTCCTAATCATGAACGAACAACTAGCACGCACTACCAACCAGTAACTCCACAGGCCGCGAGGGAGTCTCTTCTCCACGACTCCCTCGCGCACGGCCGATGGCGCTCCTAGTCGTACCCACGAATGTGACCGTCCTCGTCCGCAAGAATCTCGTGGCGCTCCATGTCGATCTCCTCCCGTCGTGGCTGACATCACAAAGTTAGACCCCCAACGCCGTCCTGTGGAGTGAATTTGCACCGCAACCGGGGTATCAAGCACTAACCCAAGGGGGTCGTAGGGGTGACCCCCACCACTCCCACCCCATGTGGCATGCGTCACACCCTCAGGCGACCCCACGGCTACACAGAGCCAATCAAGACAGCAATCTTGACCCAACGGGTTGCCCAAAGTCCCCCATCCGGGGGACAAAACCACCATGCGAACGCTGCTAACCGTAATCGCCGTAGCAACATCCCTCTTGCTCCCGGCAACCCCTGCATCGGCCGCCGACCCAGTGGCCAAGACGGTAGAACTCCTCAACGCCTACCGCGCAAAGCACGGCGCCGCGCCTCTCTCCCTCGATTCCGAAGTGTCTCATTCAGCCCAGGAATGGGCAGATCACCTCCACGAAACCGACGGTTTCGAACACCGCCCCAACAACCCCTACGGCGAGAACCTCTACTGGTCCAGCACCAGCACCCGCGCAATCGACACCGTAGCCACAAAAGCACTGGACACCTGGTACGCCGAATCCCGACGCTACGACTACACCGAGATGACCGAGTCCAACATCGACTACAACGTCCTGCACTTCACAGCAATGGTCTGGCAGTCCTCGACACGCGTAGGCGTGGGCCTCAAGCAGGGCACCAACGGCACCTACGTAGTCCTGAACTTCGCAGACCGAGGCAACACCCTCAACCACTTCAAGACAAACGTCCGCCCCCCAGTCACCACCGCAAGGTGACCACCCGCGAGGCCGAAGGCGAGCTGCCCTGGCGACGCCGAAGGCGAGCTGCAGTGGCGATGGCGAAGCCGAGCTGCCTGAAACCGTGCGCCTCCGGTGGCCCCCGTCACGAGTCGTGGCTGAACGTTTGCCGCGCCAGAGGGGAGGGGTCAAGTCGACACGCTTTTCGTCGACTTGACCCCTCCCCTCTGGTGTGGCTCGCTCGGACACGACTCGTGACGGGGCCCGCCGGACCGCACCA
>NZ_JBFAYI010000048.1:0-44767 GCF_040681245.1 Lentzea sp. NPDC051838 | reverse complement strand
GGTCAAGTCGACGAAAAGCGTGTCGACTTGACCCAACCCCTCGGCTGCGGCCAACGATCAGGCACGACTCGTGACGGGGCCCGCCGGAGCGCACGGAAAAGCAAGCTCGCCTTCGGCATCGCCCAGGGCAGCTCGGCTTCGCCTTCGCCCAGGCAGCTCGCCTTCGGCTTCGCCTTCGCCTGTCCCTTGTCAGGTCAGCGAGGCGACCTGGTCGCTCACCACTTGGGCTGCTGCTGACACCAGGGCTGTCACTGCCGGGTTCGTCGAGTTGTCCTGGCGCCAGCCGAACTGCGTGTAGACGCGGAACGGTGCGGACCAGGGCAAGCGGACCAACCTGCCGTCGGAGAGCTCGGAGGCGACGGTCACTTCGGGCATGAGGGCTATGCCCAGGCCTGAGGCGACGGCTCGTTTGGCGGCGTCTACCGAGTCGAGTTCCAGGACGGGGGCGCGGGTGTCGTCGTAGCCGAGGGAGTTTTCGAAGAGTTCGTGGTAGGAGGCGCCGTTCTCTGCTCGGATCAGGGTGCTGCTGGTGAGGTCGTCCTCGGTCAGCGACTGGCGTTGGGTGAGCATGTGGCTCGGGCCCGCGACCATGACGAGGGGCTCGGGGCAGAGGACTGTGGTTTCCAGGCCTTCGCGGGGTTCGATGGCGCCGATGAAGAAGGCGCAGTCGAGGGCTCCGTCGCGGACGGAGTTCAGGTTGTTCAGGGTGTTTCGCGAGTGCAGCGAGAGTTGGACTGACGGGTAGCGCCAGCACATGTATTCGATGAGCGGTAGCAGACGGTAGTCGGTCAAACTCTGTGCGGAGCCGATGACGAGTTTGCCGTGAGGCTCGCCGTTCATCGTTATGGCTTTTCGGGCCTTTTCGGTGAGGTTGATGATGTTTCGCGCGAACGGGAGCAGTTCAACGCCCGCGGACGTCATCTGGATACCTCGGGGGAGGCGTCGGAAAAGGACGACTCCCAGGGCCTCCTCCAGGGCCTTGATGCGGGTGGTGATGGTCGGCTGCGAGCAATTGAGCGTGGCTGCGGCCTTGGTGAAGCTGCCGGTCTGTACCACGGTTGTGAACGCGAGAAGCTGGCGTGTCTCCATCAGGCGGATCCTCGGAGTAAAACGGTGCGACGACTTTTTCTCGTTCGTTCCCGTGGTCCTGTTACGCATGGTGCGGGCGCAGTAACGCTACCTGTCGGTCGCGCGCACACGATTAGTGCTAACGGAGTCATCTTGATCGGTCTGGAATCGGTGTTGCGGCCGAAAGAGTGAAATTGAGATGGGGGCCTCAACGGGCCGTAGTTGGGTGACTCTTTTCGGTGAGGTTTTTAGCCTGACGAACAAAAAACGCCGCCGTCCGGGGGTGGACGGCGGCGTTGTGGCGGGCTTCTAGCAGGAGACGGCTCGGGTTCCCGCGAGGAGTCGGAGGGTCTTCTTGGTGCCGGTGCCCGGCTCCGGGTAGGTCATCACGATCTCGTGGCCGTCGGCCCGCACTCGTTCGCGGCCCGCGTACTTGCGGAACGGGTCGAAGTCGGCGATGTGGGCCGCGGTGCTCACGCGTTTGACCTCGATCGTGACGACTCCCGGTCCCGGGGCGTCGAGCGAGTCGGGGGAGGTGACCTGCCAGGCCTCCGCCGGTGAGGTCAGGTCGAGCACCTCGTGGAGCTCGCCGTCGAGCTTGCGCACGAACAGGCGTGGCTGCTCGAAGCCGACGAACCCCTCGCAGACCTCGTTGTCGCCGCCGAACTTGAAGACCAGGAACGGGACGTCGTAGTTGTTGCGGTCCATGAGCGAGATGAAGCCCTTGGTCCAGGCGGCGGTCTGGATGGCGGTCTCGCCCTGGCCCGCGTACGCCCTGATGTCCTGCCTCGGCAGGCCCGCGCCGAGTCGCTCGTCGGACAGGTGGATCGACCAGCCGGGGTGGGCGGCGGTGCGGTCCGCCACGTACTCGGGACGGGTCCAGCGCTGGTTCTCGACGGTGATCGACTCCTGGCCCGCATTGCCGATGAAGGCGTACGGGGACGCCGTCGCCTCGAACGGGGCCGCTGCCCGGGCCGGTGCGGTGGTGAGGCCGAGCAGGGTCGCGCCGGTGATGGCTGCGGCGAGAAGTCTGGTGCTGGTGCGTCTCATCGTGGTTCCCCCCCAGTGGAAGTGAGGTCGTTCTGGCCGCCTTCGGAAGAGCCAAATCAGCGGGCCTCACAGTCCGGTCACGTGCGACGGACCGGGGTGGCGGCGGTCACAGCGCGGGTCTCGCCTAGACTCGCTGGGAATCCGGGCGCCACCTAAGGCGGTACCGGCTGTCTGCACGTTCTTGTTCGTTACGAGGAGTCCACGTTGAAGAGCACCGTCGAGCACCTGAGCCCGACGAGGGTCCGGATCAACGTCGAGGTGCCGTTCGACGAGCTCAAGTCGAACTTCGACCAGGCGTACCGGAAGCTCGCCAAGCAGGTCCGCATCCCCGGTTTCCGTCCGGGCAAGGCCCCCGCCAAGGTGCTGGAGAGCCGCATCGGCCGCGCTCCGGTCCTGGACGAGGTCATCCAGGAGGCCATCCCGGCCAAGTACCTGGAGGCGGTCAACGCGGGTGAGGTGCGCACGCTCGGCCGTCCCGACTTCGAGGTCACCAAGATCGAGGACGGCGAGACGCTCGAGTTCACGGCCGAGGTCGACGTTCGTCCCGAGATCACCGTGCCCGCGTTCGGCGAGCTGGAGATCACGGTCGACGAGCAGGAGGTCGGCGACGAGGACGTGGCGACGCAGCTCGACGAGCTCCGCGCCCGCTTCGGCACGCTGACCGGCGTCACCCGCCCCGCCGAGACCGGCGACTTCGTCATCGTCGACCTGTCCGCCACCGTCGACGGCGAAGAGGTCGAGGAGGCGCGCACCAGCGGCCTGTCCTACGAGATCGGCTCCGGCCAGCTCGTCGAGGGCATCGACGACGCCCTGGTCGGCGCGTCCGAGGGTGAGACCAAGACCTTCACCACCACGCTCGTCGCCGGCGAGCACCAGGGCCGTGAGGCCGAGGTGTCCGTGGTGCTGAACACGGTCAAGGAGCGTCAGCTCCCCGAGCTCGACGACGAGTTCGCGCAGCTCGCCAGCGAGTTCGACACGCTCGACGAGCTGAAGGCCGACCTGCAGACCCGCCTGGGCCGCGTCAAGAAGATGCAGCAGGGCGTGCAGGCGCGCGACAAGGTCCTCGAGGCGCTGCTGGAGACCACCGAGGTCCCGCTGCCCGAGGGCATCGTCCAGGGTGAGATCGACGCGCGGAAGCACGACGCCGTGCACGCCTTCGACCACGACGAGGCGAAGTTCGCCGAGTGGCTGACCGAGCAGGGTCAGACGGAGGAGGAGTTCGACGCCGAGCTGCGCAAGGCCGCCGAGCAGGCCGTCAAGACGCAGCTGGTGCTCGACTCGATCGCCGACGCCGAGCAGGTCACGGTCTCCGACGGCGAGCTCACCGAGCGGATCATCTACCAGGCCCAGCGCTTCGGCATCTCGCCCGACGAGTACGTCAAGCGCGCGCAGCAGTCCGGCCAGCTCGGCGCGATCTTCGCCGACGTGCGCCGCGGCAAGGCGCTCGCGAGCGTCGTGCGCCAGGCTTCGGTGTCCGACACCTCGGGCACCAAGCTGGACCTCGACGAGCTCTTTGGCGAGACGAAGTCCGAAGAGGAGTGAGTCGATCATGCCGAGATCGGCGCAGCCCATCTCGGCATGATCGACTCCCTGCTTTGTGCGAGCGGGCGAGCTAAGGAAATACAGCCCTGAGCGAACGCGGGCGGTGTCGGGCATCTGACGCCGCCCGCCTTCGTTAAGGTCGGTTGCAGAAGGTTTTGGCATTCCAGATTCGTTCCACCTGGAGTTAGGCAGGCAGACGTGACGCAGCACTCCTTCCCGACCCCCGAGATGCGGTCGGCCACCGCCGGGATGAACCTCAACGACTCGGTGTACGAGCGGCTGCTCCGCGAGCGGATCATCGTCCTGGGATCGCAGGTCGAAGAGGGCATCGCCAACCAGATCACCGCTCAGCTGCTGCTTCTCGCCGCTGAGGACCCCGAGAAGGACATCACCCTCTACATCAACTCGCCGGGTGGCTCCGTCACGGCGGGCATGGCCATCTACGACACGATGCAGCTGATCGAGCCGGACGTGGCCACCGTCGCGATGGGCCTCGCGGCCTCGATGGGCCAGTTCCTGCTCTCCGCCGGTGCCCCCGGCAAGCGCCAGGCGCTCCCGCACGCGCGCATCCTCATGCACCAGCCGTCGGCGGGTGTCGGCGGTACGGCCGCGGACATCGCGATCCAGGCGGACATGCTCACGCGCACGAAGCTCGAGATGGCCCAGCTGATCGCCGAGCACACCGGCCAGACCGTCGAGACCATCACCCGTGACTCGGACCGCGACCGCTGGTTCACGGCGCAGGAGGCGCTGGAGTACGGGTTCGTCGACAAGGTCGTCACCCGTTCCCAGCCGGTCAGCTCGGGCAACTAGGAAGCTGAGGAGATCTCGAAGTGAGCCAGTTCCACACCCCTCAGTCGCGCTACGTGCTGCCCTCGTTCGTCGAGCGCACCAGCTACGGCATGAAGGAGTCGAACCCGTACAACAAGCTGTTCGAGGAGCGCATCATCTTCCTCGGCGTGCAGGTTGACGACGCCTCGGCCAACGACGTCATGGCGCAGCTGCTCGTGCTCGAGTCCGAGGACCCGGACCGCGACATCCTGATGTACATCAACTCGCCGGGTGGCTCGTTCACCTCGCTGATGGCCATCTACGACACCATGCAGTTCGTGCGCCCGGACATCCAGACGTACTGCCTCGGCCAGGCCGCCTCGGCCGCCGCGGTGCTGCTGGCCGCCGGCACGCCCGGCAAGCGCCACGCGCTGCCGAACGCGCGAATCCTGATCCACCAGCCCTCCATGGAGGGTGCGTACGGTCAGGTGTCCGACCTGGAGATCCAGTCCAACGAGATCCAGCGCGTGCGCCGCCTGATGGAGTCCACCCTCGCGCGGCACACGAACCGGACGGCAGAGGAGGTCCGCGAGAGCATCGAGCGCGACCGGATCCTCACGGCCGACGAGGCCAAGGAGTACGGCATCGTCGACTCCGTGCTGCCCTACCGCAAGCTCTCGGCCAAGTCTTGATGGGTGGTGCCCACGGCTTGGGAAACCCCATGCCGTGGGCATCGTTCACCCACCCGACACGCCGATGTGACCAGTTAACTGGCCTGATCGACGTGCCGGGGGGACGCTGGTCCTCCCCTGAAACGGGGTAGGCCAGGTACCGTCAGGAGAACGGGCTCAGCACCCACAGCCAGTGGGACTGCCACAGCAAGTCAGCAGGCGCACTACAGCAGGTGTGCGCCGGAGGGGACATAGGTCAGCGGTCATGGCGCGTATCGGTGACGGCGGCGACTTGCTGAAGTGCTCTTTCTGCGGAAAGAGCCAGAAGCAGGTGAAGAAACTCATCGCCGGCCCCGGCGTCTACATCTGCGATGAGTGCATCGATCTCTGCAACGAGATCATCGAGGAGGAGCTGGCCGAAGCCGGCGACGTGAAGCTCGACGAGCTGCCGAAGCCCGCCGAGATCCACGAGTTCCTCGACCAGTACGTCATCGGACAGAGTGACGCCAAGCGCACCCTCTCCGTCGCCGTCTACAACCACTACAAGCGCATCCAGGCGGGCGACCGCGGGCGCGAGGGTCGTGACGACGGCGTTGAGCTGGCGAAGTCCAACATTCTCATGCTCGGCCCGACGGGCTGCGGCAAGACCTACCTCGCGCAGACGCTCGCGAAGATGCTGAACGTGCCGTTCGCCATCGCCGACGCGACGGCGCTGACGGAGGCCGGGTACGTCGGTGAGGACGTCGAGAACATCCTCCTGAAGCTCATCCAGGCCGCCGACTACGACGTGAAGCGCGCCGAGACGGGCATCATCTACATCGACGAGGTCGACAAGATCGCTCGAAAGAGTGAAAACCCGTCGATCACGCGCGACGTGTCCGGTGAGGGCGTCCAGCAGGCGCTGCTCAAGATCCTGGAAGGCACCACCGCATCGGTGCCCCCGCAGGGCGGCCGCAAGCACCCGCACCAGGAGTTCATCCAGATCGACACGACGAACGTGCTGTTCATCGTGGCCGGTGCCTTCGCGGGCCTGGAGAAGATCATTCAGGACCGGGTCGGCAAGCGCGGTCTGGGCTTCGGCGCCGAGGTTCGCTCCAAGGCCGAGGTGGACGCGGCGGACTACTTCGCCGACTCCATGCCGGAGGACCTGATCAAGTTCGGTCTGATTCCCGAGTTCATCGGGCGTCTGCCGATGGTCGCCTCCGTCACCAACCTCGACAAGCCGTCGCTGGTGATGATCCTCACCGAGCCGAAGAACGCGCTGGTCAAGCAGTACCAGAAGCTCTTCGAGATGGACGGCGTCGAGCTGGAGTTCACCAAGACCGCGCTGGAAGCGGTCGCCGACCAGGCGATCCTGCGCGGAACCGGTGCTCGCGGCCTGCGCGCGATCATGGAAGAGGTCCTGCTCCCGGTGATGTACGACATCCCGAGCCGCACGGACGTCGCCAAGGTCGTCATCACCGAGCAGACGGTGAAGGAGAACGTGAACCCGACGATCGTTGCTCGGCAGCCCTCGCGCCGAGAGCGTCGGGAGAAGTCCGCGTAGTTTGATCGTTCCGAAAGGGCGTCGGTGGCCGCACCGGCGCCCTTTCGGCGTTCTAAGGTGGAGGCATGTCGCTGCCTCACGTGCTCCTGATCCACGGCTACACCGGTTCCGGTCCCGGTCACTGGCAGCGCTGGCTGGCCCAGACGGTCTCCGAGCACGGCGGCATGGCCGACATGCCCCACTTCAGCGACCCGGACCAGCCCGACCGCGACACCTGGCTGCGTGAGCTCGACACCCACCTCGAAGCCGCGCCCACCGACCGCGAACGGGTCGTCGTCGCCCACTCGCTCGGGTGCTACCTCTGGCTGCACCACGCCGCCCGCGAGGGCAGCGTCCTGAAGGGCAGGGGGCACGTCGACCGCGTGCTGCTGGTGGCCCCGCCCGCGCCGGACTTCCCGGAACCGGCCATCAAGTCGTTCTTCCCGGCCCCGCTCGACCCGGCCGGTCTGCGCCGCGCTGCCACCGAGACGCGCCTGGTCGTGGGCGACGGCGACCCGTACTGCTCGATGCCCGCCGCCAAGCAGCTCGCGGAGACGTTGCGGATCGAGGTCGACGTGCTGCCCGACGCGGCGCACATCAACATCGACGCGGGCTACGGGGAGTGGCCCGCCGTGCTCAAGTGGGTGCGGTCGAAGACGGTGCCGCTCTCACCGCGCTGACTCAAGTTCCTGGGGGGAACGTGCACAGCACAACCGAATGGCTGCGACGCAGGCTGCCCGAACTGATCGCGGAACACGGCGTGGTCGGCGCGCAGGCGGCGGTCCTGGTCGACGGCGAGATCTTCAGCGCTGCCGCGGGTGTCCTGAACAGTGAGACCCGCGCGCCGGTGACGGGCGAGTCGCTGTTCCAGATCGCGTCCATCACCAAGATCTGGACGGCCACGCTCGTCCAGGAGCTGGCGAACGAGGGCCTGCTCGACCTCGACCGTCCCGTGCGGGACGTCCTGCCCGAGTTCAGGCCGGTCGTGACACCTCGCCACCTGCTGACGCACACCGCGGGCATCGAGGGCGACCTGTTCTTCGACACCGGCACGGGTGACCACGCCGTCGAGAAGTTCGTGGCGCTGCTGGCCGACGCCGAGCAGGTGTCGCCGCCGGGCGAGCTCTGGTCGTACTGCAACAGCGGCTTCTCGGTGCTCGGCCGGATCGTGGAGGTGCTGCGCGGCAAGCCGTTCAACACGCTCCTGCGCGAACGTCTCGCGGATCCGCTGGGCCTCACCATCGAGACGCACATCGTCCGGGGTGCGCACATCGCCGACGGTCACCTGGACGGCGGTCCGGTGAGCGACTACGGGCCGGTGTCCGACTTCCCGGCCGGTTCGGCGTTGGCCACGAGCGCGCGCGACCTGCTTGCGTTCGTGCGCATGCATTTCGGCACGCCAGGTCTCGCCGTGATGCGTCGGCGCCAGTTCCGGCTGCCCGACCTGGGCGACCACTGCTCGTGGGGCCTCGGCTGGATGATCGTGGACGGCGTCGACGGCACGGTGATCGGCCACAACGGCGGCAACAAGGGCATCGAGTCCTTCCTGCGGGTCGTGCCGGAGACCGGGGTGGCCGTCGCGGTGCTGACCAACGGCGGCGATGCCCAGCCCGTGTTCGACGCGGTCCGCGAACAGTTCTTGGGCGTGCGCGCGCATCCTCGGCCCGTCCCGCCGGCGGTGCCGATCCCGGTGGACCTCGCCAGGGTCGCAGGCGTCTACCGGTGCGCCGGGTACGACGTCCACGTGACGCCCGCGGACGAGGGGCGTGTGCAGGTCCGCTACGAGGGCCGTACCGAGCTCACCAGGTCGCTGGAACGCCCGGTTCGCGAGTTCACGGTGCTGCACGACAACGCCCTGATCGCCGTCGACGAGCCGCACACGGTGCTCGGTGTGAACGGGCGCTGGCTGTACTTCGGCCAGAACGCCGAACGGGTCGACACCCCGGCCGAGTGGATCACCCGCAGGCTCCCCGAACTGCTGGAGGAGCACGGAGTCGTCGGCGCCCAAGTGGCTGTGCTGCACGACGGCCGAATCGTCGACGCGGCAGCGGGTCTGCGCCGCAACGACTCGAACGAGCCGGTGACGACCGACTCGCTCTTCCAGATCGGCTCGATCACGAAGATCTGGACGGCCACGCTGGTCATGCAGCTCGTCCACGAGGGCCTGCTGGATCTCGATCGTCCCGTGCGGGACGTGCTGCCCGAGTTCAGGCCGGACGTGACACCTCGCCACCTGCTGACCCACACTGCGGGCTTCGAGGGCGACAAGTTCGCCGAGGTCGACAGCGGCGACCCGGACACGATCGAGACCTACGTCGCCCAGCTGTCCGAGGCCGTGCAGATCAGTCCGCCCGGCGAACTCAACTCGTACTGCAACGCCGGCTACGTCGTGCTGGGCCGGATCGTGGAAGTGTTGCGCGGCAAGCCTTTCCACGCCGCACTGCGTGAGCATCTGGTCGACCCTCTCGGCCTGACACACGTCGCCACCCACCTCGCCGAGTACCCCGGCCACCAGGTCGCCTCCGGTCACCTGCGGGGAAAGCCCGTCGACGAACCGTTCCGCGAGTGGGACGCTCCGGCAGGCCGCGTGCTGGCCATGAACGCCCGCGACCTCCTCACGTTCGTGCGCATGCACTTGGAGACAACGGCTTTCGCCGCGATGCGCGAACCGCAGATCGCCCTGCCGGACTTCGGTTTCGGCGGCCACCAAGGCCTCGGCTGGATGCTGCTGCACTACGACAACGGCGTCGAGGGCATCGGCCACACCGGCCTCACCATGGGCTACCAAGCGATCCTGCGTGCCATCCCGCAGGCCGGCGTGGCCGTCGTCGTGCTCACCAACGGCGGCCGGGCGGTGCCTCTCGTGCAGGAGATCTACGACCACCTGCTCGGCGAGCTGTGCGGAGTCCGGTTGCCTGCCTTCCCGACGCCACCGGTCACTCCGCTGCCCGTGGACGTCGACGAAGTCGTTGGCACATATAGGTCTGGTCACGTCAACCTGCACGTGACGCCGGGTGCACCGGGCCGCGTCCGGGTGCGCTACGAGCCCCGCAACCGGGTGGGCGAAGCGCTGATGGTGGACGAGGAACGCGAGTACACCGGACTTCGCGAGGACGCGCTGATCTCCGTGGAACCGTCGGGAGGCCGGCACGCGGTGATCGTCCTTTGCCGACAGAACGGCCACGTGCGCTGGCTCCACTTCGGCCGGGCGGCGACCAAGGGGGAAGAATGATCAGCGAGTGGATCCAGCGCCGGTTGCCGGAGCTGCTGGAGGAACACGGAGTAGTCGGCGCTCAGGTCGCCGTGCTCGCGGACGGCGAAATCGTTGATGCCGCAGCAGGCGTGCGCAACGCCGTCACGAAGGAGCCGGTGACGAGCGACTCGCTCTTCCAGATCGGGTCGATCACCAAGGTGTGGACGGCGACGCTCGTCCTGCAGCTGGTGAACGAAGGTCTGCTCGATCTGGACAGGCCGGTTCGGGATGTGCTGCCGGACTTCAAGGTCGCGGACGAGCAGGCGTCGAAGGTAATCACGCCGAGACACCTGCTGTCGCACACCGCCGGGTTCGAGGGCGACCTGAGGTTCGAGACGGGCTCGGGCGACGACATGCTGGAGAAGTTCGTCCAGCTGCTCGCCGACGCCGGGCAGCCCACCCCGCCCGGCGAGCTCTACTCGTACTGCAACAGCGGCTACGGCGTGCTCGGGCGGATCGTGGAAGTGTTGCGCGGCAAGCCTTTCCGGGACGTGCTGCGCGAACGGCTGGTCGAGCCGCTCGGGTTGCGGGTGGCCGTGTCCCGCGCCGAGTACGCCGACCACGAGATGGCGGACGGGCATCTGCAGGGAGAGCCGGTCACCCAGCACCTGCTGGAGTCCGGTGTGGCGGCCGGTTCGGTGCTCGCGATGCCCGCTCGTGAGCTGCTTCGGTTCGTACGCATGCACTTGGAGACCACCGAGTTCGACGGCATGCGCGAGAAGCAGGTCGCGCATCCGGACTTCGGCACCGGCGGATGGTGGTGGGGCCTCGGCTGGGAGCTGTCGAACTACGAGGGCGGTGACGTCATCGGCCACACCGGCATGACCATGGGCTACCTGTCGGTGCTGCGGGTCGTGCCGGCCGCCGGGATCGCGGTTGCCGTGCTGGCCAGCGGGGGCAACGAGGCGGGGCCGTTGTTCGGGGCGATCTTCGAGCACCTGCTCGAGGAGCTCGCGGGCGTGCGCAAGCGCAAGATGCCCGAGGTGCCGTCAGATTCGGCGGTGGATCACGAGAAGGTCGTGGGTGTCTACCGCTGCACCGCGCTCGACATCCACATCACCCCTGCGGACGAAGGCAGGGTGAAGGTGCGGAAGGCCGGACGCGACCCGGTCACCGCGCCGCTGATCTCGACGGACGAGGTCGAGTACGTGCACCTCACGGACGACGTGCTGATCGCGGTGGACAAGAGCGGCGTGCTCCCATTGGGCGATCGGGACGAGCACGGCCGCGTGCGGTGGGTGCACTGGAGCCGTGCGGCGATGAGGATCTAGACGGCGCGCTTGGCGTACTTGGCGAGGAACCGCACGACGTCCGGCGTCACCTTGCGGTAGAAGCCGTCGTCGTGCCCGCCCGGCTTCACGACGCCGACCTCGGGCTTCACGTCGCGGATGAACCGGCGGGTGCCCTCGATGAACCTGTCGCGGTCGCCGATCCACACGCCCAGCGCGGTCGGGCCGGTGGACTTGAGGTGCCGCAACGGGTCCAGCGACGCCCACTCGCCCTCGTCCTTGAACGCTCGCCGCTTCGCCATCTCCTGCCACGTCGTCAGCAGGCCGGGGGAGATGGCGGCGGTGGCGGCGATCGGGTCGCCGCGTTCGGCGCGGCGGCGGGCGTAGAGCAGGGCGCCGAAGCCGCCCATGGACGCGCCCGTGATGGCGAAGGGTTCGCCGTAGCCGCGGTCGTGCAGCCAGCGCGGGACCTCGTCGAGCAGCATGGCCATCGGGTCGTCGCCCGGGACGTTCTCGTGCCAGTAGTTGTCGCCGCCGTCGACCGCGACGAAGCCGAACGCCGGCACCGAGCCCTTCGCGACGGCCGAGGCGAGCACGTCGGCCAGGTCGCCCACGGCCGCGTGCCGGGCGTCGCCGTGCAGGCCGTGCAGCAGGATCGACATCGGCAGGCCGCGCGGGGGCGTGCCGGACGGGAGGTAGAAGGCGAGCGTGACCCAGCGGTGGCGGGCGTTCGAGTAGACGCGTTCGAAGTTGACGGTCGGCTTGGCGGTGCTGGTGCCCTGGCCGCGGTCGGTCGTGGCGATCTGCCGTTCGGGAGCCGAGGAGGACGACGCCACGTACGTCGCGACGCCGGTGGCGGTCGCGATGACCACGCCGATCGCCGCGAGCAGTGTGCGGCGGCTGTACCTCGGTTCCCCCATGCTCACCTCATCGCGCGGGTTCCGGTCCCCGTTTCCTTCTAAAGGACGGAACGCACGCGTAAGGAGGACAGTTCCTCCTCTGAACAGCCCAGCCAGCGCAGCACCTGATCAGTGTGCGCGCCGAGGGCCGGGACCGCACCCGGTGACCACTCGAAACCGGCCACGGGAGGCGGCAGCATCCGCACGGATCCGCCGGGAACCCGCACGTCAACCCATGTGGAGAGCTGCGGATGCGTGGGCAGGTCGGTGATCGGGCGGGTCAGTGCGGCGGGCACGTCGGCGGCGTCCAACGCGGCCAGCAACTCGTCCGCCGTCATGGTGCAAAACGCCCGTTCGAGGAGCTTCTGCAGCTCGTCCCGATGCTCCACACGGGACGCCACTGTGGCGAACCTCTCCTCCGCGGCGAGCCCGATCAGGCCGCACAGCCGTTGCCACTGGCCATCGTTCTGCACGGCCAGATGCACGGCGCCGTCCGCGCACGCCACCGGCCCGTACGGCGCGATGCTCGGGTGGTGCGCGCCCGACCGAGGAGCCGCGGCGCCCGTCCCGGCGGCGTAGAGCATCGGCTGGTGCATCCACTCGGCCATCGCCTCGAACAGCGACAGCCGCAGCCTCGCTCCGGAGCCGGTGCGCGCCTTCTGCAACAACGCCGCCAGCACTGCCGAGTGCAGCTGCACCCCCGCCGCGATGTCCGCCACGGAGATGCCGGCGCGGGCTATCACGTCACCCTCGCCGGTCAGCGACACCAGCCCGGCCTCGGACTGCACCAGCGCGTCGAACGCCTTGCGGTCCGCGTACGGGCCGTCCCAGCCGTAGCCGGACAGCTCGCCGACGATCAGCGTCTCCGGCAGGTCGAGGTTCAGGCGCGACCACACGCACGGCGACAGGTTGCACAGCAGCACATCGGCCTTGGCGACCAGCCGTTCGAGGATCTCGCGGCCGTCGGGGTGGTTGATGTCGAGCGTCACCGACTCCTTGCCGACGTTCGTCCACGCGAAGTACGACGAAACGTCGCCGCACGACGAGTCGTAGTGCCGCGCGAAGTCGCCGGTGCCGGGCCGTTCGACCTTGATGACGCGCGCCCCGAGATCGGCCAGCAGCCGCGTCGCGTACGGCACCGCCACGGCCTGCTCCAGGCTCACCACGACGACGCCGTCAAGCGGTCTCAAGCACGCGCTCCCCACCGGTGTAGACGTTCATCGAGTCACCGCGCAGGAACCCGACGAGCGTCATGCCCTGCTCCTCGGCCAGCTCCACGGCGAGCGACGACGGCGCGGACACCGCGGCCAGCACCGGAATCCCTGCCATCGCGGCCTTCTGCACCAGCTCGAACGACGCCCGCCCGGACACCATCAGCACGGCGCCGCGCAACGGCACCAGGTTCTGCAGCACCGCCCAGCCCAGGACCTTGTCCACGGCGTTGTGGCGGCCGACGTCCTCGCGCACGACCAGCAGCTCGCCGTTCACGAACAGCCCTGCCGCGTGCAGCCCGCCGGTCGACTCGAAGACCTTCTGCCGTTCCCGCAACGCGTCCGGGAAGCCCGTGAGCGCCTCGGGAGTGACCCGCACGTCGTCGAGCGCGGGGGAGTAGCGGGTCTTGAGCTTCACCGCGTCGAGCGCCGCTTTCCCGCACACACCACACGATGAGGTGGTGTAGAAATTTCGCTCCACCCCGGTGTCCGGCGGCGGCACACCCTCGGCCAGCGCGATGTCCAGCACGTTGTAGGTGTTCATCCCGTCCGGCCCCGTGCCCTCGCAGAACCGGGCGATCGAGACGTCCTCCGCTGACCCGATCACACCCTCGCTGAGCAGGAAGCCGTGCGCGAGCTCGACGTCCTGGCCGGGGGTGCGCATCGTGACGGCCAACGCCTTCCCGTCGACCCTCAGCTCCAGCGGTTCCTCGGCTGCCAGGGCGTCCACCCGGCGGCGCCGACCGTTCGACGACACCCGCTCCACCGCTCGGCGCACCGTCACTCGGCCCATGTGCACATCTCCTTCGGACCGCTATGTTCCCCACGACCAGGCTACGTGGGAGGGATTCCGGGGCATGGACGACGTCGTGATCGTGGGAGGCGGCCACAACGGGCTGGTGGCGGCCGCGTACCTCGCACGGGCGGGGAAGTCGGTCAGGGTGCTGGAGAAGCTGCCGCACGTCGGCGGCGCGGCGGTCAGCGCGTCACCGTGGGAGGGCGTCGACGCTCGCCTGTCCCGCTTCTCCTACCTGGTGTCGCTGTTACCCGACCAGATCGTCGCCGACCTGGGGCTGAACCTGGCGTTGAAGTCCCGTTCGGCGTCGTCGTACACGCCCAACGGCAAGTCCGGGCTGCTGGTCGAACGCTCGCCCGGCGAGGCGACCGTGCGGTCGTTCGAGGCCGTGTGCGGGTCGCTCGACGACTGGGAACGGTGGCAGCGCTGGTACGCGGACCTGGAGCTGTTGGCGGCCGCGTTGGCGCCGACTCTTTTGGAGCCACTGGTTTCCCGGGACCACCTGCGCGTGCACGTCGACGCGGTGGCGCGCGGCCGGGTGTGGGACCAGGTCTTCGAACGGCCGATCGGCGCGACGCTGCAGGAGCTGTTCGACAACAACCTGGTGCGCGGGGTCGTCGCCACGGACACGTTGATCGGTACGCACTCGTCGCTGCATTCGTTGCGCGCCAACAAGTGCTTCCTCTACCACATCATCGGCAACGGCACGGGTGAGTGGAAGGTGCCGGTCGGCGGCATGGGCGCGGTGACCGCCGAGCTGGAACGGGTCGCTCGCGAGGCCGGTGCGGAGATCGTCACGGGTGCTGAGGTGACCGCGATCGAGTCCGACGGCAAGACCGCGTCGGTGACGTACGGCGGCGAAACGGTCGAGGCGCGGTTCGTGCTGTCCAATGTGGCGCCGTCGGTGCTGGGACGCTTGCAGGGCAAGGAAGTCCACGACGCACCCGGCTGCCAGCTGAAGATCAACATGCTGCTCCGGAAGCTGCCGGAGCTGAAGTCCGGGGTCGACGCGCGGCTCGCGTTCGCGGGCACGTTCCACCTCGACGAGTCCTACGACCAGCTGGAGACCGCGTACCTGGAGAGCGCCGCGGGCCAGGTGCCGTCGGTGCTGCCGGGCGAGATGTACTGCCACTCGCTCACCGACCCGTCGATTCTCGGGCCGTCGCTGGCGGGCCACGAGACGCTGACGTTGTTCGGCCTGCATCTGCCCGCGTCGTTGTTCGAGGGCCGCAACTCCGAACTGCGCGACGAGCTGGTGGGCCGCTACCTCGACCAGCTCAACGCCCACCTCGTCGAGCCGATCCAGGACTGCCTGGCGACCGACGCCGAGGGCAAACCGTGCATCGAGGCGCGCACGCCGCTGGACCTGGAGGACGAGCTCGGACTGCCGGGTGGCAACATCTTCCACGGCGAGCTCGACTGGCCGTTCGCGGAGAGCGCCGACGACGTCGGCAAGTGGGGCGTCGAGACGGACGTGGACAACGTCTTCGTCTGCGGCGCGGGCTCCCGGCGTGGCGGTGGCGTGAGCGGTATCGGCGGCCACAACGCCGCGAAGGCCGTCCTCGAGCGCATCTGAGACAGATTCTGCGACATTCTTGATGACGTAGGCCGTTATCTCTGGTTACAGTGGATTCCGTGGGGGACTTCTACGGGATCGCGGAGATCGCCGACGCCATGGGGCTCAGTCGGCAGCTGGTGACGGTGTGGCGCAAGCGCCGCTCGCACGGCATTCCGGAGCCGGACGCGGAGCTCGCGTCCGGCCCGATCTGGCGCAAGGAAACCGTCGAGCCGTGGATCGAGCGCACGCGCGGCCGCCTCGGTCTCGCGGGTGGCGCGGAGTCGGCCAGCCGCAGCCTTCGTCTGCGCACCTGCCGTCGTGTGCTGCGGCTCGCGGCGTTGATGCTGGAGGAGCCGCAACGGCCCCGCGTGCTCAACGAGGCCGCCGCTCAGCTGCGCGACCTGGCGCACGAGATCGACCAGACCGCGGACGACGTCGTCGGGGCGTTGCTGCGCGAACTGGTCGAGCCGGTGCGCAACCCGGACGAGTCGGCCGAACTGCTGCGCGTGCCGATCATCGAGTCGTTGCCGCTCGTGACCGCCGTAGCGCGAAACTCACCAGACTGGTGACCAAGGCGCCCAACGCGGCCAACGCCATGTCCGCGTGGGCGTCCCACATGTCGCCCTGCTGGCCGTTGTAGGCCTCGGCTGTTTCGGCGCCGAGCGTCATCGCGATCGCCCACTCCAGCAGCTCGTAGGCCGCGCTGGTCGCGAGCACGATCTCCAGCGAGCGCAACCACTTCTGTCGCAGCAAGGCGGTCAGGCACACGCCGTACGCGAAGTGCACGAGCCGGTCGAAGTGGTTGCGCTCCCACCCGAACACGTCCGACAGTCGCACGCCCAGGACGGCGTTCGTCCAGTCGTCGTACGGCACGAACGAGTAGATCCAGCGCGCCGCGATCGTGTGCAGCGCCAGGAAGAGCAGCGCCCACGCCCACTGCGCGGTGTCGAGGCGCTTGCGGAGCAACCACAGCGCGATCAGCGCCACGGCCGTCAGTGAGCTGTGAAGTGCCTGCTCGGCGGGCCACGGCGGGTTGATCCACGTGGCCACGACCAGTGCGCCGAACGCTCCCAGCAACCACAGCTGCCCCCGAGTCATGCGCACAGCTTGGCTGATCATGGCCGGTTTTATATCAGGATTTATATATCAAGGAACCTTGCTAAAGGTTTATTGAGATGGGTACCGTGGTGTCATGACCGACGGCTACGTTCGCGATCCCAAGGCGCTGCGGGCGCTCTCGCACCCGTTCCGCTGGAAGCTGCTCCACCTGCTCGGCGAGCGCGGGCCGCTCACGGCCACGCAGTGCTCGGAGCGGCTCGACGAGAGCGTGGCGAGCTGCTCCTACCACCTGAACATGCTGGCCAAGTACGGCTTCGTGGAGGAGGTGGAGGGTCCGGGCAGGCAGAAGCCGTGGCGGATCGCCCAGACCCGGCAGTCGATCTCGCCGGACGGACTCGACCCCGAGTCCGCGATGGCCGCCGAAGCAGCCGTGATGTCCTACCTGGACCAGGAGTTCGCGAGGCTGCGGGAGCGGCTGGCCACTCGCAAGCTGCTGCCGGATGAGTGGCGCGACTCGGTGGGGACGACCGGCAGCACCAAGTTCCTCAACGCGGACGAGCTCGCTGAGCTCAAGGGCGAGTTGGAAGCGTTGCTGGAGAAGTACCACGAGCGCGGTGAGGATCCATCGCTGCGGCCGGAGAACGCCCGGCCCGTCCGGATGTTCCTCGGCATCACCGTCGCCGAAGACTGATCAACTGACCGAACTGAGGGGATTCGTCATGTTGTCACACGACCAAGCGTTTGCTATCGCGAAGATGAGGCAGTCTGAGTTGGAGTCTGACGCCGAGGCTCGGCGACTCGTTCGCGCACCTGAGGAACCCGCCCGTGAGGCAAAGGGCGGCGTGGTCGCGTCGGGCCGTCGTCGCTGGAGGCTGTTCGGTCGCGTTCGACCGGCGTAGCGTGTGCACTCGCCGCCGCTGTAAAGGTTTTCACCACGTTTCAACCCATCCGAGGGGAGAACAAGGGTGTTCCGGAGACTCGGCGTGGCGGTGAGCGCGGCACTGTTGGGCATGGCAGTGCTGGCGGAACCCGCGCAGGCGGCGGAGTTCAACGTGAAGGACTACGGCGCCGTCGGCAACGGCAGCGCCAACGACACGGCGGCCATCGACAGGGCGATCACGGCGGCGAACGGTGCGGGTGGCGGCACGGTGAGGTTCCCGTCCGGCACCTACCGCTCGCCCAACTCGATCCACATGAAGAGCAACGTGACGCTGCAGCTCGACGCGGGCGCCACGATCATGGGCGCGAGCGGCAGCGGCTACGACAAGCCTGAGCCGAACCAGTGGGACGACTACCAGGACTACGGGCACAGCCACTTCCACAACGCCATGATCTGGGGCGACCGGCTGACCAACATCGGCTTCGTCGGCGCCGGCACCATCGACGGCGGCGGCGCGCTGATCACCGGCAACCCGAGCAGCGGTCAGGCCGACAAGATCATCTCGTTGACGCGCTGCGAGAACCTCACCGTCAGCGGCATCAAGCTGCGGCGTGGCGGGCACTTCGCGATGCTGATCAACGGCTGCCGCAACGTCGTCAGCGACCGGTTGACCATCGACACCGCGAGCGACCGCGACGGGTGGAACGTCATCAGCACCACCAACGTGACGATCACCAACGGCAACTTCGCGGGCAACGACGACGCGCTGGCGTTCAAGAGCGACTACGCCCTCGGGCAGAAGCTCAGCAACGGCAACGTGAAGGTCTACGACACCAAGCTCAGCGCGGGGTGTTGCAACGCGTTGATGTTCGGCTCGGAGACGTGCGGTGACTTCACCGGCTACGACTTCCAGCGGATCTCCATCAACGGCTCCAACAAGTCCGGTCTCGGGCTCGTGTCGATGGACGGCTCGGTGATCTCCGACGTGCACTACAAGGACATCACCGTCACCGGCGTCAAGTCGCCGATCATGCTGAAAGTCGGCGCTCGCAAGCGATGCGGGAACAGTCCCGGCGTCGGCACGATCAAGAACATCACCTACGACAACATCACGATCAACGGCGCGTCCGGCGGATTCAGCCCGACGATCATGGGTGACGTCGACGGTCACGTGACCGACGTGACGTTCAACAACGTGAAGATCAACGTGCCCGGCGGCAGCGGCACCATGTCGACCAACCCGCCGAGCAACGACCGCACCAACTACAACCCGAACAGCATCGGCACGCGGCCCGCGTACGGCTGGTACATCCGCTACGCCGACCGCATCAAGTTCCTGAACGGCAGCGGGGTCTCGTTCACGAACAACGACGGCAGGCCCGCCGTGATCACCGACAACTCGAGCGACATCACGTTCGACACGTTCGGCTTCGAGCGCGGCACGAACAGTCCGACCGACTTCCTCTTCCGCAACGTCAACGGGTTCTGCGTGCGGGCGAGTGGTTCGCCGCGGATCCAGAACACGTCGTCGACCGAGAAGTGCGGTGTCAGCAACGACTTCAGCCTCACCGTCGACCCGGCGGCGCGGACGATCCAGCCCGGCGAGACCGCGTCCTACGCGATCCGCACGGCCGCGACCGGCTCACCCGGCCCGATCGCGCTGGACGCGTCGAACGTCCCGCCCGGCACCGTGGTCCAGTTCAACCCGGCGACGGTCAACCCAGGCGACACGTCGGTGATGACAGTGGCGACTCTGCCGGACACCCCGGAAGGCACCTCGGACATCACCGTGACCGGCACGGCGGGCTCGATCACCAAGTCCGCCACCGCGAAGCTGACGATCGGGGACGCGCCGGACGAACTGGTGCTGAGCGCGCTTTCGGTCGCGGACACCGGGAACGCGGGGGACTGGTCGTTGCAGACCAACCTGCGCACCGGCGTCGCGCAGTACGGCGACCGCGACTTCACGTTCAGCGCGGTGCCGGCCGAGGTCGCGGGCGCGAAGTGGGTCCGCACCGCCAACGACTCGAAGTCGGCGACGCAGAACCCGTTGGCGCGCTTCACGATCAACCGCGACGCGGTGGTCTACGTCGCGGTCGACACGCGGCTCGGCAAACGTCCGTGGATGGACGCTTTGTGGCTGGACAGCGGGCTGCAGCTGGTCAACACCGAAGGGTCCCCGAAGACCTTCCGCCTGTACGCCAAGGGTTTCCCGGCGGGCGAGGTGCAACTGGGACCCAACGGTGGTGCGAGCAACTACAGCGTCATAGTCAAATAGCTTCCAGTCGCACGATCACCGACTTGGAAGTCGGCGTCCCCGAGGTGTCCGCCTTGGAGTCCAGCGGGATCAAGGGGTTCGCCTCGGGGAAGTACGTGGCCACGCATCCACGCGCGGTCGAGTAGGAGACGATCCGGAACGACTCGGCGCGGCGTTCCACAACGCCCGTCGGGTCGTCCTTCCACTCCGACACGATGTTCACCATCTGACCGTCTTTGAACCCCAGATCGGCAATGTCCTGAGGGTTCACGAACACCACGCGACGGCCGTCCTTCACGCCGCGGTAGCGGTCGTCCAGGCCGTAGATCGTGGTGTTGTACTGGTCGTGGCTGCGCAGCGTCTGCATCAGCAGGCGGCCGTCCGGCACCTCGATCACCGTCATCGGCGCCGCGGTGAAGTTCGCCTTGCCGGTCGCCGTCGCGAACTCCTGCTTGTCGCGCGGCGGGTGCGGCAGCACGAAACCGTCGGGCTGGCGCACGCGCGTGTTGTAGTCGGTGCAGCCCGGCACCACGCGCGAGATGTGCTCGCGGATGATGTCGTAGTCCTTCTCGAAGTCCTCCCAGGCAACGGGATGCGACGAGCCGAGCGTCTTGCGGGCGAGCCGGCAGACGATCGAGACCTCGGACAGCAGCTGGTCCGACGCGGGCGTCAACCGGCCTCGCGAGCGGTGCACGACCGACATCGAGTCCTCGACCGTCACGAACTGCTCACCCGAGTGCTGGACGTCGCTCTCGGTGCGGCCCAGCGCGGGCAGGATCAAAGCGGTGCGACCGTGGATCACGTGCGAGCGGTTGAGCTTCGTGGAGACGTGCACGGTCAGCGAGCACTGCTCCAGCGCCTTCTCGGTCACCGGGGTGTCCGGGGTGGCGCTGACGAAGTTGCCGCCCATCGCGATGAACACCTTGCCGCGGCCGTGGCGCATGGCGTTGATGGCGTCCACGGTGTCGAAGCCGTGCTTGCGCGGGACGGAGATGCTGAACTCGTTCTCCAGCGCCAGCAGGAACTTCTCGGGCATCTTCTCGTAGATGCCCATCGTGCGGTCGCCCTGCACGTTCGAGTGGCCGCGCACGGGGCACAGGCCGGCGCCGGGCTTGCCGATCATGCCGCGCAGGAACATGACGTTCGCGACCTCGCGGATCGTCGGCACGCTGTGCTTGTGCTGCGTCAGACCCATGGCCCAGCAGGCGATCGTGGCCTTCGAGTCGACGAACATGCCGGCGACGCGGGTGATCTGCTCGCGGGTCAGGCCGGTCGCGGTGAGCACGGCGTCCCAGTCGAGGTCCTTGACGTGCTCGGCGTAGGACTCGAAGCCGTGCGTCTTGGCGTTGATGAACTCGCGGTCGACCTTGTCCCACTCCAGCAACAGGTGCGCGATCGCCTGGAACAGCGCCTGGTCGCCGCCGACCTTGATCTGCACGAACTCGTCGCACAGCGCGGTGCCGCGACCGATGACGCCCGCGACGTTCTGCGGGTTCTTGAACCGCATCAGCCCGGCTTCCGGCAACGGGTTGACCGCGATGATCTTCGCGCCGTTCTTCTTGGCGTCCTCCAGCGCGGACAGCATCCGCGGGTGGTTCGTGCCGGGGTTCTGGCCGACGACCACGATCAGGTCGGCGAGCTCGAAGTCCTTGATCGACACCGAGCCCTTGCCGATGCCGATGGTCTCGTTGAGCGCGGCGCCCGACGACTCGTGGCACATGTTCGAGCAGTCCGGCAGGTTGTTGGTGCCGAACGAGCGGACCAGCAACTGGTAGAGGAACGCGGCCTCGTTGCTGGTGCGGCCGGACGTGTAGAAGATCGCCTCATCGGGTGAGGAGAGCGCGTTCAGCTCCTCCGCGATCAGCGTGAACGCGGCGTCCCAGCTGATCGGCGAGTAGTGCGTCGCACCCGGCTTGAGGACCATCGGCTCGGTGAGGCGACCCTGCTGCCCGAGCCAGTAGTCCGTCTTCGTCTGCAGGCTCTCGACGGAGTGCTCGGCGAAGAACTCCGGTCCGATGCGTCGCTTGGTGGCTTCCTCGGCGACGGCCTTGGCGCCGTTCTCGCAGAACTCCGCCATCTTGCGGTGACCCTGCGGCTCCGGCCAGGCGCAACCGGGACAGTCGAAACCTTCACGCTGGTTGAGCAGGCGCAACGTCTTGACGGTCCGGCTGACACCCATCTGCTCGACCGCGCGGTCGAGCGACACGAGCACGCCGGGAATGCCCGCCGCCCATGTCTTGGGAGTGCTGACTTCGAGCGCGGACTCGTCGACGTCGTGCTGCGGGGGCTTGCTGCTCATACGTCCATTGTTCGCTGATCGACGTCGGCGCCGCCAGCGCCCCCGAAGAACGCGGCGGCGTCGTCGTCACGGGCCCCAAGGGGTTAGACGGTCCGTGACGGCTAATTGTGATCGCCGTCACCTCTGTGCGGCACCTCTGAAAGAGTGATCACTTGCAGCCGTCGTCGGTCGGCATCGGCGCGTTGGAGGCGAACCACTCCTCGGTCGAGCGGTCGCTGGTCTTGCCGGCCGGCTTCGGCTTCTCGGTGAAGGCCGGTGCGAGGTAGCCCTCCTCGGCCGCCTTGCACGCCATCAGATACGTGTAGCCGTCGATCTTCACGACCCAGAGCCCTTCCTCCGTGAGCACGAAGTCGGCGTCGGACCGCACCATCGCGAGCAGCTCGGTCTGCTCGACCAAGGAGTCCTTCCTGTCGCCCGGATCGAACGCGTAGGCGAACCGGTAGCTGGTGTGCACGAGCGGGCGGCCGTCCGCGTCCCGGTCGGCCCACATCCGCCCGTCGACCCTGACCGGCACGGGCAGCAGCGTCGTGCCCTCCTTGATGCTGGTCCACAGCACGGTGTCCTTGATGGGCTCGAAGTGCGCGCGGTTGTCCGGCGCCAGCATCGAGAGCAACGGCTCGCGGTTGCGTTCGACGACCACGGCCCGGTCGAGGTGCCCGGCCATGACGGCCTTGCGCGCGGCCTCGTAGAGCGCCGTGTACTCCGGGTTCTGGTCGGGCGCGACGATGCCCTTCTCGCCCTCGGCCCACTGCTCGGCCGGCGTGCGGGCGAACGGGTTCTCGGTGTCGACCCCGTGGTAGGCGGCGGGCAGCTTCATCTCCGGCAGCGACACCTCGCCGAACTTGCCGGCTTTGTGGAGACCGAACAGCACCGCGCCGATGACGACCAGCGCGATCAGGGACACGACCTTGCCGCCGTGCCGGCGCAGGCGCGCCTGTCTGCGCTGCCTGCGGATGTCCCGCTTGGCGAGTTTGTTCGCCTTGCGGATCCAGGCCGCGTCCTTCAGGTCCGGGTGGTCCTCGAGGTCGTACGGCATTTCATCCCCCAGGTCTTTCAGTGGTCGTCGCGGCGAGGACCGTCAAGCCGTCGTCCCGCAGCTGGAAGTCGGCCTGCGCTGTCAGGAACACCACGCTCGGGGAGCCGTCCGGGTTGTCCAGCGCGTATGCGAACCGGTAGTCGGTCATCACGACGAGCCGGTCGTGCTGGTCGGTCGCCTCGAACATCGATCCGCTCACCCGCACCTCGCGCGGCTTCCGCAGCGTGACCAGCGACGGCAGCAGCGCGTCGCGGCCGAAGACCCTCCGCGACTCGGGTGCGACGAAGTCCAGGAACGCCGCCGGGTCGCAGTCGACACGCGCCAGGACCAGCGCCCGCCGCACGGCCAGGTACGCCGGGTCGTCGGTCAGCGGCTCGATGCCGGCCGCGCCCCGAGCCCAGCCGACGGCCTCGGTGCCCGCGAAAAGATCTTGGATTCCCCCAGGTGGTGCCACGGTTCGGGGATGCTACGTCGCCCGGAGCCCGTTAGCAGGTATCTCGGTTTAAGTCGATACCCGGCGCTCCGTAGACTTGACAGCTGTGACTGAACTCGACACCGCAACCCAGCGTCCTGACCTCCCCGCCGCGTGGACTCCGGCGGAGGTAGAGGCGGAGCTGTACCAGCGGTGGGTCGACCGGGGCTACTTCACGGCGGACCCGAACAGCGACAAGCCGCCGTTCACCATCGTGCTGCCGCCGCCGAACGTCAACGGCAGCCTGCACATGGGCCACGCCCTGAACCACTCGGTCATGGACGCGCTGACCAGGCGCCGCCGCATGCAGGGCTACGAGGTCCTGTGGCTGCCGGGCACCGACCACGCGGGCATCGCGACGCAGAACGCCGTCGAGCGGGCGCTCGCGGGTGAAGGCCTGTCGCGGCACGACCTCGGGCGCGAGAAGTTCGTCGAGCGCGTCTGGGAGTGGCGCGAGGAGGTCGGCGGCAAGATCCTCGGCCAGATGCGCCGCCTCGGTGACGGCGTCGACTGGACGCGCACCCGGTTCACCATGGACGAGGGCCTGTCGCGCGCCGTCCAGACGATCTTCAAGAAGATGTTCGACGACGGCCTGATCTACCAGGCGGAGCGGATCATCAACTGGTGCCCGCGCTGCCAGACGGCGTTGTCGGACATCGAGGTCGACCACAGCGACGACGACGGCGAGCTCGTCTCGATCCGCTACGGCGAGGGTGAGAACTCGATCGTCGTCGCGACCACGCGCGCCGAGACGATGCTCGGGGACACCGCGGTCGCCGTCCACCCGGACGACGAGCGCTACCAGCACCTCATCGGCACCGAGGTCGAACTGCCGCTGACCGGCCGCAAGATCCCGATCGTCGCGGACGAGCACGTCGACCCGAAGTTCGGCACGGGCGCCGTCAAGGTCACGCCCGCGCACGACCCGAACGACTTCGAGATCGGGCAGCGCCACAACCTGCCCAACCTGACGATCATGGATGAGCGCGCCACGATCACCGCGCACGGCCCGTTCTTCGGGCTCGACCGGTTCGAGGCGCGTCCGGCGATCGTCGCCGCGTTGCGCGCCGAGGGCCGGATCGTCGCGGAGAAGCGCCCGTACGTCCACGCGGTCGGCCACTGCTCCCGCTGCGACACGGTCGTCGAGCCGCGGCTGTCCCTGCAGTGGTGGGTCAAGGTCGAGGGCATCGCGGCGGCGGCTTCGGCGGCGGTGCGCGACGGCCGCACCAAGATCCACCCGGCCGAGCTGAACAAGCGCTACTTCGACTGGACCGACAACCTGCACGACTGGTGCATCTCGCGCCAGCTGTGGTGGGGCCACCGGATTCCGGTCTGGTACGGGCCGAACGGCGAGGTCGTCTGCGTCGGACCGGATGACGAGGCGCCGACGGGTGAGGGCTGGCGTCAGGACGAGGACGTCCTCGACACCTGGTTCTCCTCTGGTCTGTGGCCGTTCTCGACCTTGGGCTGGCCGGACGAGACCGAGGACCTCAAGAAGTTCTATCCCACCACGGTTCTGTCGACCGGCTACGACATCCTGTTCTTCTGGGTCGTCCGGATGATGATGTTCGGCCTGTACGCGATGGGCGAGGTCCAGCCGTTCGACCACGTCTTCCTGCACGGCCTGGTTCGTGACCAGTACGGCAAGAAGATGTCGAAGTCCAAGGGCAACGGCATCGACCCGCTGGAGTGGATGGACCGCTACGGCGCCGACGCGACGCGCTTCACGTTGCTGCGCGGGGCGAACCCCGGTTCGGACCTCGCGGTCGCGGAGGAGTGGGCCGCCGGGGCGCGCAGCTTCACCACGAAGCTGTGGAACGCCACGCGGTTCGCTTTGTCCAACGGTGCAACGGTTTCTCGCCCGCTGCCGGATCGTTCCGAACTCACGGCCGCGGACCGCTGGATCCTGGACACCCTCGACGAACTCGTGTCCACTGTGGACTCGAACTTCGAGGCGTTCCAGTTCTCCCGCGGCTGCGACGCGCTCTACCGCTTCACGTGGGACGAGTTCTGCGACTGGTACCTGGAGATCGCGAAGGTCCAGATCGCGGAAGGCCGCGTCGAGGCCACGCAGTCGGTGCTGGGTCACGTCCTCGACGTCCTGCTGCGCCTGCTGCACCCGTCGATCCCGTTCATCACCGAGACGCTGTGGACCGCGCTGACCGGCGAGGAGTCGCTCGTCGTCGCGGAGTGGCCCAAGCCGGTCGGCGGGGAGCGGGATGAGGATGCCCGCGCGCAGATCGAGGGTCTGAAGAAGTTGATCAGCGAGATCCGCCGGTTCCGTTCCGAGCAGGGCCTCAAGCCGGGGCAGAAGGTCGCGGGCAAGGTCCGCGGCGCGTGCTGCGTCGGCCTGATCGACCAGGTGCCGTCGGTGCGCTCGATCACGCGCCTGACCGAGCCGGGCGACGAGTTCACCGTCTCCGCGACGCTGGAGGTCGGTCTGCCCAAGGGCGCGGTGAAGGTCGAGCTGGACCTGTCCGGCGCGATCGACGTCGTGGCCGAGCGCAAGCGCCTCGAGAAGGACCTGGCGGCGGCGCAGAAGGAGCTCGACGGCACGACGAAGAAGCTGGGCAACGAGGCGTTCCTCGCCAAGGCGCCCGCGGACGTCCGCGCCAAGATCGAAGAGCGCAAGGCCGCCGCCGAGTCCGACATCACCCGCATCAACGAGCGCCTCGCGGCGTTGCCGGAGGCGTAGTTCCGTGGAAACGAACCTCGACGAGTTCCTCGACGTCGAGAACGAGCTCAACCAGCGGTGGCCCGAGACCAAGCTCGAGCCGTCGCTGGACCGGATCAAGGCGCTGGCGCACGTGCTCGGCGACCCGCAGACGAACTACCCCGTGGTTCAGCTGACGGGCACCAACGGCAAGACGTCGACGTCCCGCATGACCGATGCGCTGTTCACGCGCATCGGTCTGCGGACCGGCCGCTACACGAGCCCGCACCTGCAGCTCGCGACCGAGCGGATCAGCCTCGACAACCAGCCGATCGCGCCCGAGCGGTACGTCGAGGTCTACCGCGACATCGAGCCGTACCTCGCGATGGTCGACTCGCAGTCCGAGATCCCGCTGAGCAAGTTCGAGGTGCTCACCGGCATGGCCTACGCGGCCTTCGCGGACGCGCCCGTCGACGTCGCCGTCGTCGAGGTCGGCATGGGCGGCACGTGGGACGCGACCTCGATCATGGACGCGAAGATCGCCGTGCTGACGCCGATCGGCCTCGACCACACCGAGTACCTCGGCACGCGCGTCGAGGACATCGCGCGCGAGAAGGCCGGCATCATCAAGCCGGACTCGGTGGCGATCGTCGCCGAGCAGGGCCCCGAGGCGATGAAGGTCATCCTCGAACGCGTGGCCGAGGTCGACGCGATGATCGCCCGCTTCGGCAGCGAGTTCGGCGTCGTCTCGCGCTCGGTCGCGGTCGGCGGCCAGATGATCACGTTGCAGGGCCTCGGCGGCGTCTACGAGGACATCTTCCTTCCGCTGCACGGCGAACACCAGGCAGCCAACGCCGCTCTGGCACTGGCGTCGGTGGAGGCGTTCTTCGGTGCCGGTGCCGATCGTCAGCTCGACGTGGAGATGGTTCGCGAAGGTTTCGCCTCGGTCATCACGCCAGGCCGCCTGGAGCGCGTCCGCTCCGCCCCCAACGTCTTCGTCGATGCCGCGCACAACCCGCACGGCGCCGCCGCACTGGCTCGCGCGTTGGACTCGGAGTTCGGCTTCCGCAAGCTCGTCGCGGTCGTCGCCGTCATGTCCGACAAGGACGCCGAGGGCATCCTCTCCGCCCTGGAACCGGTCGTGCAGGAGCTGGTGATCACCACCAACTCGTCCCCGCGCGCCATGGACCCGGACGTGCTCGCCGGCATCGCCGTCCCGATCTTCGGCGAGGACCGCTTCGAAGTCCGTCCGCGCCTCGCCGACGCCATCGAGGAAGCCATCCACCTCACCGAGGACGAGCTGTCCGGCGGCGGCGTGATCGTCACCGGTTCCGTCGTCACCGCGGGCGAGGCCCGTGCCCTGTTCGGAAAGGAGCCGGCATGACCACCGAGCCAGCCCCTTTGAAGAAGGACCCGCTGAAGGCCTTCCGCGGCATCATGGCCGGCACGCTGATCCTCGAGGTCATCGTCGTGGGCCTGGCCCTGCCGGTGATCGCCAAACTGCACGGCGGCGTGGGCACCCTGGTCGGCTGGGTGGCGTTCGGCTTCATCGCGGTGTTCATCGCGATGTGCGCCTTCGTCCGCCGCCCGTGGGCCATCCCCGCGGTAGTCGCGCTGCACGTGCTCCTGATCGCCACCTGGATCCTGCTGCCCGCGCTGGGCGTGATCGGCGTGATCTTCGGCCTGGTCTGGATCTACATGCTGTGGCTGCGCAAGGACCTGCTCAAGCGCATGGCCGAAGGCCGCCTTCCCGCGCAGCAACAACAGCAGCAGTCCTAGCTCACGTCCGGTCGTAAGCCATCAACGCGTCGGCCGCGACCAGCACCCGCCGATCAGCGTCGTCGTAGTCAGCGGTGAACGGGGTCCTGGAGTCACTGCTCCGGCGCAGGTCGACGCTCCACGCCGAGCCGTGGCCCGGGATCTCGATCGTGTAGGAGGCCTGGTCCGACCCCGTGAACCGCTGCCACTCGGTGCGCACGGCCTTGCGCCCCTTCACCTGAGTGACCGTGCCCAGCGGGTTCGGCTCCACGAACCAGTCGTACGAGGCATTTCCGGGCTCGTACGGCGACAGATAAATACTCAGAGTGTTGTTGAGGCCGGTCTTCCTGCTGACCGCAATTTGGCAATAGAACTTGCTGGACACCACCCGGATGACGTCTTTCGTACCCAGAACTTTCTCGGCGACATCGTCACTGATGGCGGCACACCAGTAATACGGACCCCACTGCACACCCTTACCCACGCCCGCTTCCTCGGCGTTGATCGGCAGCACCAACGCGAAGCCGTGCGGTTCGGGCGCGGTCCACGCGACACACGACTCCGGATCACCCGTGAGCACGTTCTCGCAGTTCCCCTGCGGCCCGACGGCAGGCGTCGGCGGCTTGATCTTGGCCGGAACAGCTTTCGGTTCCACCGACGAACACGAGGCGAGCAGCATTGCGGCGCTGACGAAAAGCGCCAATGAACGAAGCATGCAGCACTTCGTACCCTCACTTGTCGCAATGTCGTGGTGACACTTCGCCTTGTTCACCCGATCGTGCCGTGAAGCCCGGACAAGGCCCCTGACCCGGCGCTATGCTGCTTAACGCACGAATCTGCGTGGGGAAGGGTACTGGGGATGAGCGGGACCAAGGTCGACCTCGAGACACTGCGCGCTGCCATCAAGGAGTACGAGTCCATCTACCTCGACCTCGAGAAGGCACACCTCGCCGGCGAGGAGCTGGTGAGGGTCGAGGCCGCTGGGCTCGACATGCCGAGCAAGGTCTACAACAACTGGGCGGTCACCTCTGGCGACGCGCACCAGAAGTCGAACGAGCAGCTGCGCAAGACGCTCAAGACCCGCATCGAGAACCTCAGGGCCACGCTCACCCAGTACGAGCAGACAGAGCACGGCAACCAGGCAAACCTCAAGCCGAAGGACTGAGCAGTTGCGCATCCGAACGATCGTCGCCGGTACCGCCGCGCTCGCACTGCTGGCGGGCTGCAGCACCGGTAACGGCACCACCGGTACGCCGACGAACGCGACCCAGCCGACCAGCACCAGCCAGGGTGGCGGAGCGCCCAAGGTCTCGAACCCGCTCAACCTGACGGCTGCCGAAGGTGCTCCGTGCAACGTGGTCACCGCGGCTCAGCTGACGGCTTATGGTCTGCCCGGCGTCACCGGGTCGCCGAACTCCTCTGCTCTTGGTGCCGCCTGCCAGTGGTCAGGCTCGCTCACCGCCGCGGAGATGTCCGTCGGCATGTCGATCCTCCCGGCGGGGACGACCCTCGATTCCCAGTACGCCAAGAAGGACACGTTCGGCGTGTTCGAGGAGCGTCCCGCGATCCAGGGCTACCCAGCGATCGTCTCCCTCCTCTCCGACCGGCGCAAGGAAGGCAACTGCGAGCTCACCGTCGGCGCCTCCGACGAGCGGGCGATCCTCTTCACCTTCCTCAGCGATGAGAAGAGCAAGTACTTCGCGGACCCGTGCGCTGGGGTGACCGAGTTCGCGAACCAGGCAATCACGACGATCAAGGCAGGTGTGAAATGACACGGCCCGCGCCCAGTTGTTTCTCCGAGGACACCTCCCGCGCGGAAGCGTTCACGGGGCATCAGATCTACGCCCAGATGCACGGGGGACCGGGCACCGCGCCGGCGCAGCGCGCCGCGGACAAGGCATCGGAGCTGGAGCGCACCTATGCCGGTGTCGAGGCCAGGCTCAAGAGGGTCGGTGAGACGCTCGGTGAGACGTGGACCGGGGCCAGCGCGGACGCCGCTCAGGCCGCCGCGAACCCCATCAACCAGGCCATGATCCAGATGCAGGACGCGCTGCGGCAGGCCGACCACTCGATCTCCAACCAGGTCTACCAGTTCAACCACAACAAGTCGCAGCTCAAGAACATGCCGGAGAACAAGCCGGAAACGGGCTTCTGGGACGACGCGACGCCGTGGGACACGGACACCGAGGACGCGGTCAACGCCTACAACGGCGATGAGAACCACAACCGGAACGTCTACAAGGAGTTCCAGAGCGCGAGCAACACCAACCGCAGTGAGCTGCCGAAGCAGTTCCCCGGCGTCACGGCGGACACCCTCAACGTCGAGGTCATCAACAACAACGACAACGGTGGCATCGACAAGCCTGGCACCAACGTCGGCACCACCGGCATGCCGAAGGGCACGCCGACCTTTCCGAGCTCGACGGGTGACCCACAGGGCACGACCGGCAGCACGTGGACCCCGCCCGGCAGCATCACCGGCGGCAACGACACCACGACGTCCCAGGCCGTCGGCGGCGACGTCAACAGTCCTCTGAGGACCGAGCTCCCCGGTGGCAAGCCGCCCGTCGGCAGCGTGATCGACCGGCCGCCGAACACGGGCATCCCGCCCATCGGCGTGCCCGTCACCCCCGGTCTGAACGGCCCCGGCGGCAGCGGGCGTGGTCCCGGTGGCGGTGCGGGCAGAGGCCCCGGTGGTGGCGGTGCTGCGGGCAAGTTCGGTGGCGGGTCCGGCTCCGCGGCAGGCAAAGGCGGGCTCGGCGGCGTCGGCACCGGCAGCAGCAGCGGTCAGCAGCCCGGTGGCAAGTCCGGCGTGTTCGGCGGCATGGGAGAGACCGGGCCGAACGCGGCCGGTCGCGGTGGTGCCGCGGGTGCTGCGGGCCGGGGTGGTGCCGCGGGTATGGGCGGCATGGGCGGCCACGGCCAGAAGGGGCAGGGGGAGGACGACCTGGAGCACAAGTCGGCCGACTACCTGGTCACCGAGGAGAACACCAACGAGATCATCGGTGACATGCCGATGGTCGCGCCGCCGACGATCGGGGGGTGAGCGTGCTGCGTTCGTCCATTCAGCTGTCCGACCTCGCGTTCGACGTGCTGTGGAAGCAGGAACGGCTGGGCGAGTACCACCCCGCGCTGTCGGTCGAGTCGCCCGGTGAGACCGAGGACGAGCGCGCGCTGATCGAGCGCGACGTCATCGGCGAGCTGCGCCGGGTCGGGCTCGATCATCCGGACGTGCGGGGCACGTTGCACCTGATCGCCAAGGCGGAGCAGGACTACTCGGCGTGGATCGCGGTCACGCCGGAGGAGACGAAGCCCGTGGTGGTCGCGGCGAACTCGCAGCACGGTGTTCTCGCCGTGCACGACAACGGGTTCGTGCAGCTGCACCCGATCCGGCCGGAGAACGCGCCGGAGGTGCTCGCGATGCAGCTGCCGGACGTCCCGGCGGGGCGCGGCGCGTCGATCAACGTGCACGAGTCGGAGATCAACGTCCACCAGCCGGGCAAGGCGTCGCCGTCGATCTCGCTGCGCCAGCTGCTCGCCCAGCCTCGCAAGGGCACGGCGAAGCTGTACGCGGCCAAGCGCAACGGCGAGGGCCGGCAGCGGGCCAAGACCTTCCTCACCACGATCGACTTCGAGGACGGCCGCTGGCTCGTGGTCAAGTACACCGACCAGAACCACCAGACGTGGGTGCACGCCACGCCCGCGTCGCGCCAGATCATCACCGACTGGCTGAAGCGCCTGACGTAGTGGCGCGACCCGGAACGTGGCGGGGTAATTCACGCTCAGCAGGGCACCTCGCGGCACCCGTCTGACCGCGAATTGCCCAGCTACGTTCCGGGCCACACCACTACAAAGGGATTTACCGCCGCATAACCGGACTGCACCAGCGTCGCGGCTGTGAGAAAGCCACTTGCCCTCGCCGCCGCACTGGCCGCGACGCTGCTGTCCGTCGGGATCTCCGGCACCGCCAACGCGGCCGAGACCGTCCCCGGTTGCCCGAGCGCCAAGCAGATCGGCTCCACCGGAGCCATCACCTTCCAAGGCAAGCAGATCGGCTCCGTCAAGCAGTTCGCCGGCTGCGGCAAGAACTACCCCTACCTGTGGGTGTGGGACTCGTACTACTCGAGCCACCGCAACGTGAGCGTCAGCAACTGGATCGCGGAGTTCAGCGGCGGCGAGGAGATCCCCCACGGCGGCGGCGAGGCCACCGGCAAGCAGGAGCTGTGGGGCAAGGGCGCGGCGACGCTGGACAAGTGCACCAAGGCCGTCGCCACGATCCGCACCGGCTCCGGCGTCACCGACTACGTGTGGGGCGCGACGGACAAGCGCTGCTGAAGTTCACCTCGGGTTCGGCGGCCGGTCAGCATCGCCGACTAGAAACCGCGCATGACCTTCGACCGTCGCACGTTGTTCAAGGCAGGCGCACTCGGCACGGCCGCAGCCCTGGTGCCGAGTGGCGTCAGCCTCGCCAAGACCGACCGTCCCGTTCTCACCCACGGCGTCCAGTCCGGCGACGTCACCTGGGACGGTGGCATCGTCTGGACCCGCGCGGACCGTCCTTCCCGGATGCTCGTCGAGGTGTCCAACGACCCGAAGTTCCGCCTCTCCCGCCACATTCGCGGCCCGCTGCTCACGCCGGAGACCGGTGGCACGGGACAGGTCAGGGTCGGTCACCTGCTGCCCGGCCGCACCGCCTACTACCGCGTCACGGCCGAGGACCTGCACGGCCGCACCTGCAGCGAGCCCGTCACCGGCAGCTTCAGCACCGCCCCGCTCGGCCGCGACCAGGTCAGCTTCGTGTGGTCCGGTGACGTCGCGGGCCAGGGCTGGGGCATCAACCCCGACATCGGTGGCATGCCGATCTTCAAGGCCATGGCCGACCGCAAGCCCGACTTCTTCATCCACAGCGGCGACAGCGTCTACTCCGACGGCCCGATGCAGCCACAGGTGACGCTCCCGGACGGCCGGATCTGGCGCAACGTCGTCACGCCCGAGAAGTCCAAAGTGGCCGAAACGCTCGACGAGTACCGCGGCCAGTTCGCCTACAACCTGTTGGACGACAACCTGAAGCGCTTCGCCGCCCAGGTTCCCACGTTCGCCCAGTGGGATGATCATGAAGTTACGAACAACTGGTACCCCGGCGAGATCCTCGACCTCCCGCAGTACACCGAGAAGCGCGTAGATGTGTTGGCACAGCGCGCTTTCCAGGCGTTCCACGAGTGGATGCCGCTCGACCGGCACAAGGCTGTCGACGGCCGCGTCTACCGGAAGTTCTCCTACGGCCGCAACGTCGAGATCTTCGTGCTCGACATGCGCACGTACAAGGACAAGAACACCTCGCCCAAGGACAAGCCGGGTGTGATCCTCGGCGAGAAGCAGGCGAAGTGGCTCGTCGACAGCCTGGCGCGCAGCACCGCCACGTGGAAGATCATCGCGGCGGACCTGCCGATCGGCCTCACCGTCCCGGACGGCGTGGACATCGAGGGCGTCGCCAACGGCCTGCCGGGCGCGCCCAACGGCCGTGAGCACGAGATCGCGTGGGTGTTGCGCGAGCTCAAGAAGCGCAAGGTCCGCAACACCGTCTGGCTCACCGCGGACGTCCACTACACGGCGGCGCACCACTACTCGCCGGACCGCGCGGCCGTGGGCGACTTCGACCCGTTCTGGGAGTTCGTGTCCGGCCCGGCGCACGCGGGTGCGTTCGGCCCGAACACGCTCGACCCGACGTTCGGCCCGCAGGCGGTCTTCGTGCACGCGCCGCCCGCGCCGAACACCACGCCGCTCGACGGTTTCCAGCACTTCGGCGAGGTCCAGGCGAACCGGCACGAGCTCACCGTCTGGCTGCGTGACGCAACCGGCGCAGCGCTCTGGTCCAAAACGCTGAAAGCCGCGTAGCAACCGCAATAGGGTCGGGTGCGTGCCCATCTCGTTCGACACCACCGGATTCCGCCAGCTCGACCAGAAGACCTGGAAGCACGGCAACGGGGACCACGTAGATCTCACCTACTACGACCTGGTCCCCGACCTGCCCGCCGCGCTGGACGACCTGCCCAGACTCAGGCACGACCTGGCTGAGATCCACGCCAAGGACGGCTGTCTGATCGAGGCGCACGTCGTCCAGCTCGCGGGTGTGCCCGCGCTGCTGCGGATCATCAAGGTGCCGCTGCCGAACCGCCCCGCCGGGCAGGCTTTCCTGTGCTCGTTCACGGTTCCGAAGGCGAACGGCAGCGCGGTGTTGCAGCTGATCGCGGCGGAAGGCCAGGTCACGGGCATGCGCGAGGGCGTGCTGGCGCCGGAGGTCGGGTTCGAGCGCTGGATCATGCAGCACCCGTACGCGCCTCAGCTGCAAGGCCGGCTGCCGTTCCACGCGGGCGACGACCCGCGGTACGACAGCCGGTTCCCGGATCACCCGCTCTCCCGCGCCCGAGCGTGGGCCCACCACGTCGTGCGCACCGCACGGCTCGACCCGGAGTTCGCCGCGCTGCCGCCGTTCCAGCCCGGTCAACCGCAGCAGCCGGAGGTGCCGCCCGAGGTCGCCGAGATCTTCAACTCCCAGCTGATGACCGCGACCTGCGGCGTCCCGGTCGCGGGCTACCTCGCGTTGCAGATCGGCGAACGCACGACGTACTGGAAGACCCTCGACGGCGCACTGCAACACCGCCTCGCACGCGGAACCCTCGGCCGCTCCCCGATGAGCCAGGGCCGGTTCCGCGAGATGGTCATGGTCGACGAGCAGTCCGGCAGCGCGTTGATGATGGACCGCTTCATGACCGACGGCGCCACGCTCGGCATCCAGCTCGGTCTGCAGCAGGTCAGCAGGGAAGAGGCGTACGCGGCCGTCACGCCCGAGGCGCTCAAGGAGGCCTACCGCTGGGTCGGCCGGATGATCGAGATCGCCAACGGCCGCAGCGAGTACCTCACGCTGGAACCGATCGTGAACCAGGGCGAGCAGGTCGAGCCGTACGCGCTGATGGCCATGCAGTACCGCGACGGCGAGGACATCGTCCTGGTCTCGTGCGCCCCGGCACCGTCGGTGAACACACCGTTCAAGGGCGGCCCCGGTATCAACGCGCCGGTCTCGCGGGCAGCCGCTCAGGGCATCGGCGAACTGGCGCTGGCCGCGATGCTCGAATGGGGCCCGCACCCGCTCGACATGGCGATCACCTTCAACCGCTGGAAGGGGTCGATCGAGGCCCAAGGCACTCCCGAGAGCGTCACCGACGAGGTGCGCGCGCAGTTCTCCGGCCAACTCGTCACCGCGGTGCCGGGCATGTCCGTCGGCGGCTACGTCGCGTTGCAGGTCGGGGACCAGCGGACGTACTGGCGGCTGCCCGACACCGACCTGGCCGACCGGCTCGGGTTCGGTGGGCTGGCGCGCACCCACTCGCCGGGCCACCGGTTCCGCGACGTGGTGCTGATCGACCAGCACAGCGGCGAGCTGCTCATCCCCGGCCGCTACAGCGACGACGGCTCAACGTCGGGCACCAAGTCCGCGCTGGTGCGGGTGAGCCAGGAGGAGGCGATGGCCGCGGCCACGCCGGAAGCCTGCGAGGAGTCGTTCCAGCGGCTCGGCCGAAGCGTGTACATGGCGGCGAAACGCAGCGAGCACGTCTTCGTCGAGCTGCTGGAGAACGACCTGCGTCAGGACCCGCAGGTGTTCCTCGGCGTCCACGGTTTCTTCGACGACGACCCGACCGCGGTCGCGTCCGCCTCGCCGGCACCGTCGGCGAACACGCAGTTCAACGGCCTGCCCACGCTGGAGGGGCCGGGGGAGCCGGGGACGATCGTCGGGCTCGGGCCGCTCGCACTCCAGGCGCTCAACGACTGGGGCATCCACCCCCTCCACGCAGTGCCCACGTACCACCGGCCGACGCGCTGATCGCAAATATTTGCAAGGCCCGACGTATTGTTTCCCGCCGTTTGTCGTGGTTTCGTGCAGCAACCCTGCAAGAAGTTGCGACAAGGAGGTCGCGATGCGTCGGGTCGTCGCCGCGCTCGCTGCACTGGTGCTACTACCGCTGACACCGGTCCAGGCCGTTGCTCAACCGAAGCAACGCCTGGCTGTGGGGGAGGTGGTGGACATAGCGCCCGGTGTGCGCGACGGGGACGCGAAACTCGCGTTGCCACCGAAGCGCGACGACCTGCGAGGTGAGCGCTTCTACTTCGTGATGCCCGACCGGTTCGCGAACGGCGAGAAGCGCAACGACAAGGACGGCTTCAACCCCGCCGACAAGGGCTTCTACCACGGCGGCGACCTCAAGGGCCTGCACTCGAAGCTCGACTACCTCGACGGCATGGGCATCACCGCGATCTGGATGACGCCGATGTTCCTCAACCAGTGGGTGCAGGGCGACTCGGCCGCGTACCACGGTTACTGGACCGTCGACTTCACCAAGCTGGACCCGCACTTCGGCACCGTGCAGGACATGCGCGACCTGATCCGGGACGCGCATCGTCGCGGCATCAAGGTGTTCTTCGACATCGTCGCGAACCACACCGCCGACGTGATCAAGTACGCCGAGAACAAGACCTCGTACGTGTCCACGGGCGCGCAGCCGTACCTGGACGCTGACGGCAAGCCGTTCAACATCTCGGACTACGCGGGCAGCAAGGACTTCCCGAAGCTCGACGCGAAGAAGTCCTTCCCGTACACGCCGGTGCGTCAGGGCCCGACGAAGTACCCGTTGTGGCTCAACGACTCCACGCTCTACCACAACCGCGGCGACTCGACGTTCTCCGGCGAGTCGAGCGAGCAGGGCGACTTCTCCGGCCTCGACGACCTGATGACCGAGCACCCGCGCGTGGTCAACGGCATGAAGGACATCTTCACGAGCTGGATCGACACGCTCGACATCGACGGCTACCGCGTCGACACGGTCAAGCACGTCAACATCGAGTTCTGGCAAGCGCTTGCGCCGCACGTGAAGCAGTACGCGAACCGCAAGGGCAAGAAGGACTTCTTCGTGTTCGGCGAGGTCTTCGACTCCTCACCGGAGAACACCTCGAAGTACACGACGACCGGGCGCATGCAGGCCACGCTCGACTTCCCGTTCCAGAGCAGCGCGCTGAGCTTCCTGTCCGGCAAGGGTTCCCAGCGCCTGGGCGAGGTGCTGCTCGACGACGACCGCTACACCGACGCCGACTCCAACGCGTCCTCCCTGCCCACGTTCCTGGGCAACCACGACATGGGCCGCATCGCGTGGATGATCCGCAACGACCGGCCGGGCATCTCGGACGACGAGCTTCTGCAACGGCTCAAGCTCGGCAACCAGCTGATGTACCTGTGGCGTGGCAACCCGGTCGTCTACTACGGCGACGAGCAGGGCTTCGCGGGTACGGGCGGCGACAAGCTGGCCCGCCAGGACATGTTCGCCTCGAAGACGCCGGAGTACATGGCGGAGAAGCTGGTCGGCTCCGACCGCACGGGCGCTGTTGACAACTACAACACCGCGCATCCGCTGTACCAGCAGCTCAAGGCACTGGCGGCGCAGGTCGACCAGGACCCGGTGTGGCGGGACGGCAACCAGGTGCTGCGGTACGCCGACGGTGACGTGTTCGCGTTCAGCCGGATTCTCGGCCGCGAGCACCTCGTCGTGGCCAACGCGGGTACCTCGCCCGCGACCGTGACCGTGCCGGTTTCTTCAGCTGGGTTCGAGAACGCGCCCGTCCAGAACGGCCGTGTCACGGTGACGGTGCCCGCGTTGTCGTCGTTGGTGCTCAAGGGAACCAGCGATGTCGTCGCGTCGAAGCCCGCGCCGGTGCTGGTCGCTCCGGCCGCCGGAACCGTGCTGGACAAGCGCGTCGAGCTCCGCGCGGACGGCATCGGCACGCCCAACGCCGCGGCGACCTTCGCGGCGCGCGTCGAGGGCACGAGCGACTGGACCGTGCTCGGCACCGACGACGCTGCTCCCTACCGCGTTTTCGCGGACCTGGCGGCACTTCCGGGTGCTGCGGTCGGCAAGCGCGTCGAGCTGCGCGTGGTCGCGAAGTCCGGCGAGATCGGTGCGGACGGCGCGTTCGTGTCGCTCGTGGCCGCGCCGCCGATCCCCGATCCCGGCACGAGGAACCCGGACTGGCTGGTCGTGCACTACCAGCGGGACTCGTACGACGGCTGGGGTCTGCACGCCTGGGGTGACATCGAGACGCCGGTCGACTGGAACGCGCCGCTGCCGTTCGCCGGTGAGGACGCCTACGGGCGCTTCGCGTGGATCAAGCTGAAGCCGGGTGCCAAGTCCGTCGGGATCATCGCGCACAAGGGCGACGAGAAGGACACGTCGGTCGACCGGTTCGTGGATCCGAGCGTGACGCCCGAGGTGTGGCTGAAGCAGGGTCAGACGCCGGTCTACGCCTCGGAGCAGGCCGCTACCGGCAAGGCGGTCGTGCACTACGTCGGTGACTCGACCGGTGTCGTGGTTCGTGTCGCAGGTCGGCCGGATGTTCCAGTGTCGAATGGTATTGCTGAACTACCGCCCACCACCGACTTCTCCGTGGTGCGAGGGACGACCGTGGAGGCGTCGGGCAAGTTCACGAGTGGCCACTCGTGGGTCGCGGGCGGCAAGGTGCACGCTACGAAGGCCGCCGCCGAGAACCGGGCGGTGATCCACTACAACCGGGCGGACGGCGACTACACCGACTGGACGATGTACCACTGGACGGGCTCCGCGGAGCCGTCGCCGGGCTGGAACCAGTCGCGGGTGCCGGACGGGCGGGACGCTTATGGCGTCTACTGGTCGGTGCCGCTCGCAGCCGGTGCGGCCGGGCTGAGCTACATCATCCACCGCGGCGACACCAAGGATCCCGGGCCCGACCAGTTCCTCGACCTGGGCCAGAAGGGGAACGAGGTGTGGCAGTTGCAGGGCAAGGAGACCTACCTGCTGCCGCCCAACGCCGGTCCCGCCGCCGACGACGACCTGACCAAGTCGAAGGCGATCTGGATCTCGAAGGACAAGGTCGTCTGGGACGTGCCGTCCGTGCAATCCGACGGATACCGGCTCGAGTACGGCTCACGGGTGCTGCGCCTCAGTCCTACTTCTGACGAGGTTCCGGCGCAGTTCCCGCATCTGCGCGGCAAGCCGGTGTTCGCGGTGCGCGGGTTCGTCGACGAGGCGTTGCGGGACAAGCTCTCCGCCGTGCACGTCGACGCGGGTGGTGCGATCCGGCATCGGACGGGCGTGCAGATCGCGGGCGTCCTCGACGACCGTTATGCCGCCGCGGCAACGAAACTGGCGTTCGGGCCGACGTTCGACGGCGACTGCGTGACCGTGCGGTTGTGGGCGCCGACCGCTCAGAACGTTCGGTTGCGGGTGTTCGACCAGCCGTCCGGTGAGCCGAAGATCGTGGACCTGAAGCGCGACGACGCGTCGGGTTCGTGGTCCGCCAAGGGGAACTGGAAGAACAAGTACTACCAGTTCGAGGTCACCAACTGGCAGCGCACGGTCGTGGTCACCGACCCGTACTCGGTGGCGCTGTCGGTGAACTCGACGCACTCGCAGTTCGCGGATCTGCGCGACCCGAAGACGCAGCCTGGTGGTTGGTCGAAGGACGTCGCTCGCGGCATCGGTGGTGCGATCACCGAGCTGCACGTACGCGACTTCTCGATCAACGACCAGTCCGTTCCTGCAGGGGAGCGCGGTACGTACAAGGCGTTCACGCACCGCGACTCCGTGGGCATGAAGCACCTCAACGCGTTGGCCGCGGCGGGGATGGACACCGTGCACCTGCTGCCGACGTTCGACATCGCGACGATCCCCGAGAAGCGTTCCGACCAGGCAACGCCCGCGTGTGACCTGCCTTCGCTGGCTCCGGATTCCGACGCTCAGCAGGCGTGTGTGGGTGCGGTCGCTGGTCGTGACGGCTTCAACTGGGGCTACGACCCGTTCCACTACGACGTGCCCGAGGGCTCGTACGCGACGGAGGACGCGCAGAACGGCTGGGCGCGCTCGAAGCAGTACCGCGAGATGGTGAAGTCGTTGCACGACAACGGCAACCGCGTGGTGGTGGACGTCGTCTACAACCACACGGCTGCCGCTGGTGACGCACCGACGTCGGTGCTCGACAAGGTCGTGCCCGGCTACTACCAGCGGCTCAACCTCGACGGGTCGGTCGCGAACTCCACGTGCTGCGCGAACACCGCGACCGAGAACGCGATGATGGGCAAGCTCGTGGTCGACTCGGTCGTGCGGTGGGCGCGCAACTACAAGGTCGACGGGTTCCGGTTCGACCTGATGGGCCACCACCCGAAGGCGAACATCGTCGCGGTGCGGGCGGCTCTGGACGCGCTGACCGTGGAGAAGGACGGCGTGGACGGGCGCAAGATCGGCGTCTACGGCGAGGGCTGGGACTTCGGCGAGGTCGCCGGCAACGCCCGGTTCGAGCAGGCCACGCAGGCGAACATGGCCGGCACGGGCGTCGGGACGTTCAGCGACCGGTTGCGCGACGCCGTTCGTGGCGGTGGGCCGTTCGACGACGACCCGCGGGTGCAGGGCATCGGCTCCGGGCTGGCCGGCGACGTGAACTCCTCGCCCGCCAACGGGAACGTGGCCGCGCGGCTGGAGAACTACAGCGACCTGGTGAAGCTGGGCATGGCCGGCAACATGGCTGCTTACCGTTTCCAGTCGACCGCCGGACCGGTGGTTGCGGGTCGGGATGTCAAGTACAACGGGTCTGCCGCCGGGTACACCGGGCAGCCGTTGGAGGCCATCACGTACGTGGATGCGCACGACAACGAGACGTTGTTCGACGCGTTGACGTACAAGCTGAAGCCCGAGACCTCGATGGCTGATCGCGTGAAGATGCAGACGGTGTCGCTGGCTCCGGCGCTGCTCGGGCAGGGGCGGCCGTTCGTGCACGCCGGTACCGAGTTCCTGCGTTCGAAGTCGTTGGACCGCAACAGCTTCGACTCGGGTGACTGGTTCAACGCCTACGACCCGTCGTTGCGCGACAACGGTTTCGGTCGCGGGTTGCCGCCCAAGGCCGACAACGAGTCGAAGTGGCCGTACGCGAAGCCGTTGCTGTCCGGGCCGAAGCCCTCGTCGGCGGACATGAAGGCGTCGCTGGACGCGACCCTCGAACTGCTGCGGATCCGGAAGTCGTCTCCGCTGTTCTCGCTGGGCTCCGCCGACCTGGTGCAGCAGAAGGTGTCGTTCCCGGCCGCTGAGTCCGGTGTGATCGTCATGCACATCGACGACACCGTCGGACCGGACGTTGATCCTGGTCGGCGGGGTCTTGTGGTGGTGATCAACCCGTATCCGACGGACAAGGCTGTTGTCCTGCCTCCGGGTGACTGGAAGCCGGTGACCAGCGAAAAGCGGGTGGGCGCCGCGCGGTCGGTCGTCGTGCTGGAGAGGTAGTCCGCTGGACAAATCGTTTTAGTCGAGAAGATTCGGTACCGTAGTGCTCATGGGCACGACGGGGTGTACTGACCTGATGATGCTGCTGCATCTGACCGGGCATGCGCTGGAGACCGAACTGACGGCGCGGCTCGCGGAGATCGGACTGACTCCGCGAGCCCGCTGCGTTCTGTCCAGCGCTTTGGCCGCTGAGCGCACGCAGTCGGAGATCGCCGACGACGTCAGCATCGACAAGACGACCATGGTCGTGACCATGGACGCCCTGGAGCAGGCCGGGTTCGCCGAGCGCAAGCCGTCGCCCACCGACCGTCGTGCGCGCGTCATCGCGGTGACCGACGCAGGCCGCGCGATCACCGAGAAGGCCGACCGGGTGGTCGCCGAGGTCTACGAGAGCGTCCTGGGCTCACTGCCGGTCGACGAACGAGAAGGCCTGGTCAACGGCCTGACGCGACTGCTTGAAGGCCGTCTGAGCACCCCGATGCCGTGCGAGAAGCCGCCGCGCAAGCGTGCTCTGCGTCATGCCGTTGGCTAAAAGATAGTCCCGTACAAAACTATCTGTTACGGTTCCTCTTATGGATACAGGGGGACCGAAGACGGACTCGCGCTGGCTGGCGCTGATCGTCCTGTGCGCGGGCATGCTGATGATCGTTCTCGACCAGACGATCGTGAACGTCGCGCTGCCCGCGATCGAGGAAGACCTCAAGTTCGGCCAGGCCGGGCTGGCCTGGGTCGTGAACGCGTACCTGATCGCCTACGGCGGTCTGCTGCTGCTCGCCGGACGTCTGGGCGACCTGATCGGGCACAAGAAGGTGTTCCTGATCGGCCTCGGCGTCTTCACCGTCGCCTCGCTGCTGTGCGGGGTCTCGTTCAGCTCCGAGATGCTGATCGTGTCGCGCTTCGTGCAGGGTGCGGGCGGCGCGCTGGCCACGTCCGTGACGCTGGGCATGGTCGTGACGATGTTCCCGAAGCCTGACGAGCAGAGGCGTGCCATCGGCATCTTCAGCTTCGTCGCTGCTGCCGGTGCGTCCATCGGCCTGTTGCTCGGCGGTGTGCTGACGGACGCCATGTCGTGGCACTGGATCTTCTTCGTGAACATCCCGATCGGCATCGTGGCCGCGGTGGCCGCTGTTCGGTTGGTGCCTTCGTCGGTTGGTCTCGGACTGCGCGAAGGTGCGGATGTTCTTGGCGCGCTGCTGATCGTGGCCGCGGTGATGCTCGGCGTGTACACGATCGTCAAGGCCGAGCACTACGGCTTCGGCTCGGTGCAGACTTTGGGGCTGGGCGCTGTCGCTCTGGCGTTGCTGGTCGGATTCGTTGTGCGGCAACGGACTGCCGCGAAACCGTTGCTGCCGTTGAGGGTGTTCCGGTCTCGCAACGTGACCGGCGCGAACCTCGTGCAGATCTCGATGGTCGCCGGCATGTTCGGGCTGTTCTTCCTGGGCACGCTCTACATGCAGCTCGTGCTCGCCTACTCGCCCTTGGAGATCGGCCTCGCCTTCATGCCGGTCGCCGGCGCGATCGCGGTGTTCTCGGTGTCGCTGTCGGCGCGCCTGAACTCGCGGTTCGGCGAGCGGAACATGCTGATCGTCGGACTCTTGTTCATGCTCGTCGGCATGGTCGTGTTCACGCAGGTGCCGGTCGACGGGTCGTACGTCTTCGACATCCTGCCCGCGGTGGCGCCTCTCGGCATCGGGCTGGGGTTGTCGTTCCCGGCTCTGATGACGCTGGCGATGTCCGGCGCCTCGCACGACGAGGCCGGTCTGGCATCTGGTCTGGTGAACACGACCGCGCAGGTGGGTGGCGCTTTGGGGTTGGCTGTTCTGGCCACCACCTCGACCTCGTACACGTCGTCGCTGATTGCCTCAGGGGTTGGCCGGCTGGAGGCGTTGACCTCGGGCTTCCACCTGGCGTTCTGGATCTCGGCGTCGTTGGTCGCGGTGGCCTTGGGACTGGCGGTGTTCGTGCTGCGGCAGGTGTCGGTCGCCGCCGAGTCGCAGCCCGTGCTGGTGCACTAGTGGTCGGCTAGCTCTTCGCGTTTGCGGACGTCCTCGGTGCGCAGGATCGTGAACTTGCGGTCCTGCGCTTTGAGGACCTTCAGGAAGCCCGGGCTGGTCTCGAACACGTAGACGTCTTCGGCGTCGTTGATGCGTTCCTTCGGGACCCACGGGGTGCTGACGATCGCCGCCACCGCGAGTGCTGTGGCGGCGAGGATCCAGGCGAACCATTTGAGCAGCCAGCGGGCGTTCCGGATCGCCAGTACGAACGCGACGCCCAGCGCAACTGCTCCGAGCGGCATCCACCACCGGTGGTACGTCAGCGTGTGCGACACCATCAGCGCTACCAGGACGATCAGCGTGAGCAGTGCCGTCGTGTTGGCGCGTTCCGGGTCCTGGCGGGTGCGGAAGTAGAAGAAGAACGTCGCCGGGGTGACGATCATCAGCAGGACCGTGCTGATCCGGTCGTCGGCCATGAAGGTGCCGAGGAACAGGCCTGGGGCGTCGTCCAGTTCCAGGGTGTGGAGCAGGGCGAAACTTGTGTGCCAGTCGTAGTGGCTGACTGCGAGGAGCCTGAGCAGTACGAAGAGGACCGCGGCGCCGGTCAGGGCGGATCCGGTGTGCTTTGCACTCACGCTGCGAACTATGGCGTATCCGCGGTCACAGCCCTGCGGAGGTGTGCGGGGAGTGCGCGGTTACCCTTGGCGGCACTTCCCGTACCTGTTTGTACCTGTTTTGAGGAGTTTGGCGTCGTGTCCGAGCGCACCCTGGTTCTCGTTAAGCCCGATGGCGTTGAGCGTGGTCTCGTTGGCGAGGTGATCGCCCGGATCGAGCGCAAGGGGCTGAAGCTCGCCGCTCTGGAGCTGCGGACCGCCGACCGCGCTACCGCTGAGCAGCACTACGCGGAGCACGACGGCAAGTCGTTCTACAACGACCTGGTGGACTTCATCACCGGTGGGCCGTTGGTGGCTCTGGTGGTTGAGGGTGCTCGCGCGATTCCCGCCTTCCGTCAGCTTGCTGGTGGGACTGACCCCGTGGAGAAGGCCACTCCTGGGACGATTCGTGGCGATTTCGGGCTTGAGGTTCAGTACAACCTCGTGCACGGGTCGGACTCTGCCGAGTCGGCTGAGCGGGAGATCAAGATCTGGTTCCCGAACCTCTGATTGTTGGTTCAGGCGCCTGTCGGCGCGGCGCGTGGGGTCCGTAGGTCGTCCCCCGGCTGTGTTGGCGGGCGCCTGTTTCGTGTTCGTAGGTGGGGGCGTGCCGTGCTGCCGTTCCGGTTGCGTTCTGGGAGCTCTGCCCCAGACCCCGCCAATCTGATCAAAGACCCACCAGCGCTGCGGGCGGGTTGATGGCACGCCTGTTGCTTTGGGCGGCTTGCTGTTGCGTAGGTGCTTGCGTTGGTGGGGTGGGTCCCGTCACGAGTCGTAGCGGAGC